>NZ_LT891970.1:28688-999098 GCF_900186505.1 Enorma phocaeensis | reverse complement strand
GGAAAGGTGAATCGACTCGCCCCCCGAGGGGGGCCGTGGTCTCTCACTCACGTATAGGTGAGTTCCGCTCGAAATCACAAATGGTTATCAATCGTCTCTCCCTGGCGAGGAGGGCGCGCTCCCGCGCATTCTCCCTCTCCCGCCTCGCGGTATCCGGTTCCCAAGGTACCCGCCTGCGCGGCCCGTGCCGCGCGGCAAGGAGATATATTGCCAGAACCTCAGGAGCATGTAAGCGGGAATCATCGGCTCCATATTTCCTACACAATCAACCCGATTCAGGCCGCTTTTCCTACTATATATAGTGTTTCCACAACGCTTATCTACTAGTAGCTACCGTTGGCCGAACCTCATGCTTATAGGACTGAGAATCCGCTATCTTCGTCCTCCCCGCGGGCGATGTCGCACCCCGCCTCAAGGAGTTCGTCACGCGCAGCAATAGTGGGGGCCTCTGCATACACGCGCACGATCGGCTTCGTTCTGCTCGGCCGCATAAGCAACCATGACTCGTCTTCGAATTCCATCCTGAGCCCATCCATGTGGCTCACGGCAACCGGCTCGCGCCCCGCAACGGTGCGCGGGTTGAGGCCTGGCAGCATCGTGCGGAACATCTCGACCACCTCATTCTCGACTTTGAGGTTGCGTTTGGCTCGATACATCGATCCAAACCGTTCATCGAGTCCATCCACCAATTGCGACAGCGTCTTTCCGCTCTTCGCCATGAGCTCGCAGATCAGCAAGCAAACCGCGAACCCGTCACGCTCTGGCATCCAATCGGGCAGCCCCATTGCGCCATTCTCATCAAAGGCAACGAGGGCATCGCCTTTCAGCATCTCTTTATATAGGTACTCGTAACCAACCGGCTTGGTGGTTATCCTGCACCCCAACGATGCGGCGACGCGCCGCAGAAGCGCTGATGCAGACAGCCCCAAAACCACGCGACCGCTATATCCCCGGTTTACAACGAGATGCTCGAGCACGAGAGCGCACATCTTATCCGGGCCCACGAACCTGCCGTTCTCATCTACTATGCCCGCGCGATCGGCGTCGCCATCGGTCACAAAGCCCGCAACGGCCCCCAGATCCTGAACCGCCCGCTCGCAATCATCGACCCACGGTTCGACGGGATCCGGACGAACATCGTCGCATTCCGCACCTTGGGCGTCGTGGATCTCGATGATCTCGACTCCCAAAGCACCCAGCACCGCCGGCAGCCACCCTGCCCCGGCACCATAAAGCGAGTCGTAGATGACTTTGAGATGCGCCCCCGCGATAAGATCTCCGTCAACGCTTGCATAGAGCGCGTCAAGATAAGACGTCACCAGATCGATACGCTTGATCGCGCCGCGTTCCTCGGGCGCATCGGAGGGAAGCGCGTTTTCGACCTCGTCAGCCTCATCTGAAGACAACATCGCACCGTCCGCGCGAAACAGCTTGATACCGAGGTAGTCCTGGGGGTTATGCGAACCGGTAACCATAATGCCGCCGCAAGCGCGCTGATCTCGCGAGATCGTCCAAGCAAGCGCCGGAGTCGGGGCGACGGTGTTCGAGACCATGGCCACCAATCCGCGAGCGGCGAGAACCCTACCCGCCAGAACGGCGAACGACTCGGCGTCTTGGCGCGCGTCGTATGCGACGTAGACGATATCGCCCGGCCGCGTGCGTCCCCAGAACTCCGCTGCCGCATCGGCGATACGCGCGACGCTCTCCTCGGTGAAATCACCGTCGCGCCGTGCGAACCAGCCATCGGTTCCAAAATGGATCATCGCGCACATCGCGCAACACTCCTTGACTCGCAAGCTTGCTCAGAATCCTCTTTATACCCAAGCCGTCTTCATGAACGCTATCGGGTTGCGCTTATCACCGCTCGAGCACATCGGCCATAGCCGCTATCGAACATGGAGTGGCTCCGCAACAGGCTCCCATAAGACGGGCGCCATCCGCTTTCCAGGAACGGCAGGCTCGAGCAAAGGCGTCTGCGTCCTCACGCCAGACGAGCGCATCGTCCTCCGTCCGCTCCGCGTCCCCTGCGTTCGGCCTGACCATGACCGGAGTGCGAGCCGCTGCGACCAAACGGGGCACGGCGCGCGTCGCCGCACCAATCGAGCAGCAGTTCACGCCGACCGCAGCGACTCCGCGGCGCTCGGCGTACACTACGGCACCCTCGATGGTGAGCCCATCACCCAGCAGATTCCCCTCGTCGTCAATCGCGAAGCTCACCATAACCGGCATGCCGCGGGCGCAGTCGAACACGCCATCGAGCGCTGGCTCAAGGTCGCGGATGCTGCAGAACGTTTCGAGCAAGAGCGCGTCCACCCCCGCGTCGAGCAGAGCATGCCCTTGGTCGCGATAGGCGGCGCGGCAGGCTCGGTATTCGGCGGAATCCTTCTTCAGCCAGCTGAGGCCGCAAGGTCCTATAGACCCTGCAAGCAGCTGCGGGTGCGCGGCGCGCGCAGCGTCTACCGCAGCACGATTGACCTCGCGCATAGGCGCGAAGATGCCGTCGCGCCGCAACGCAGGCTCGCTCGCTTGGAAGGTGTTCGTGAGGAGCACCTGCGCACCCGCCGCTTCATATAGGCGGTGGATCTGAGAGACGGTCTGTGGTTCGGCGAGATTCCAGAACGCCGGCGGCACGTCAGCGGCGCCAGCCTCGCTTAGCAACATGCTCCCCATGGGGCCCTGCATAAGCAAGGTATCGCCACCAAGGCGCCGCATAAGCTCGTCTGCGCCCGAACGGTTGTAGTACTCGCCACGATACCGCGCAGCCGCGCTCGCTTCATCTTGCGATGGACTGGCACTCATCGAGCTATCGCCGCCTTTCCGCAAGCCCTGCTCCTAGCGCATCTATCGCTCGACGGTGATACCTTGCTGTTCAAGGTACGAGAGCCACCGGGCCATGGTGTCTTCGGAGAGCGCATGCTCCATCATGCAGGCCTCGGCATCCGCACGGTCAAATTCGACCCCGAGCTCTTGCACCAAGAACGTCCGAATGAGGCGATGCCGATACCACACGGCGGAGCCGATCTCACGCCCCTGCGGGGTAAGCATGACCTTGCCGTAATGCGATTGCTCCACGAGCCCTTGAGCTTTGAGCGCCGTGACGGCTTTGTTGACCGATGCCTTGGAGACGCCCAGCATCGTGGCGATATCGACCGAGCGAACGCCCGCTTCTGCGCCGTCTTCCTGCTCGATTCGCACCATGCACTCAAGATAGTCCTCGTTGGCCACGGTGAGATGTAATTCGCGCGAGCGCTCGGTGGTGTCCATAGGGCTCCAATCTTTGTCTTTCGCTCGCCATTGTACCCCATCGTCTTAGCGGAAATGGCTAGCCGGGCCGTTGCGACGAGCGGCCTTCGGACAGTTGCCACCCTCGACGACGCCTATCGGAGACCGATCGCCTTGATCGCGGATACGCGTCCGAGCAAATCGACAGCGATGGAGCAGATAAGGAACGCAAAAGCGAAAAGGATCCCCGCGACAACCGCGACCCCCAGCGCAGCCGCAACGAGGGGAAGCGTTGGGTCTCCCGCGGCCATCACGGCAAAGAATGTATCCGCCAGGAGCGCGTCGGCATAGGGGCGCCAAACCAGATACGTGAACGACTGGAGGATGTAGAAGCCAAGTATCGCCGAGGCCGCGCGCGCGACCACAGCGCTAGCACGCGAGGCGCTCGAGGATTGCCGCGCAGGAGTGCCAAGCGCCACGGCAAGCGCCGCAAGAGCCAAGGCGAACGAAAGCAGGGAGGTCGATTTGAACGAGAGCGCCTGCAGCAGATCCGCCCGACCGGCGTATGCGCAAGCGACCTCGACCACAGCGCAAAGGATGAGCACCGCCGCGAGCGATACGAGCGAGCGCCGCCTCCACGTTCCGGCGCCTGACCGGTTGGCAAGCTCGCCCACGACGGCACCGGAGATGAAGCTCGCCGCGTAACTCACCGCGCTCATGATCTTGCGCCATTCAAGAAGGTCTCGCTCGACCTCCCCCGGCGACACGAACGCTATGTAGGCGTTCACCGCAAACACCGCGAGCACGAAGATCGCCACAACCGGCATCCGACGCGAGCCGAGCCGCCACCATATCCACGAGAGCACCGGTGCGAGCACGATGAGCGCAAGGTACACCCAGATGAACTGGAGACCTCCCACGATCCATGCGCTCTGGTCGAAACCAATCCCGGGAAGCGGGAAAATCCAGGCATCGATTATGAGCGCGAACACCGCGTACCACGCCACCGAAAAGAGAACGACCGCGCCACGGCGCGCCGTCCTGAGATAGGCATCGCGCCAATAGCCGTCCTCACCAGCTCGAGCAGCCATGCTGGGGATAAGAAAACGCCCTGATATGGAGAAGAACACATGGTTGCCGAAGGTCCCAAGCAGATTGATGAAGCCGAGCAGGGCGAGCGCGGCCGGAAATGCCGCAGCAGCGGAAGCAACGCCGCCGCTCGCCGCGGCATCGGCCAATGCAGCCGGTCCAACAGGCCCCAGCCAAGTCGAAGCTTCGACCGCATGGGCGAAAAGCTCTTGGAACGTGTGAAAGACCGCGATGCCCGCTATCGCCACAAACCGCAGCGCCTCGACGCGATAGTTGCGAGGGCGCGAGGAAGCGCGGGAGGGGGAATGCTGCGACATCTTTACCCGCGGGGACATCGCACCACCTCCTCGAAGCACAGCATCTGGTCTGGCACCTTCGCCATACGGCACATTCTACGCATTGAGGCGTGCTAGAGTAGGATTCACACGACAGAACCATGAGAGGCGACTATGTCACATATATATGATGCGACCGACGTGCTCGATCGCTTTCTCCGATATGTACAGGTACCAACCGCGTCAAGCGACTCCCATGCGGATCAGGCGCCCTCTACACCCGAGCAGCTCGTGCTCGCCCGGCTCCTTGCCAAGGAGCTCTCTGAGCTCGGTATCGCAGATGTGGAGGTTACCGAACACGGCTACGTCGTGGGCCATCTCCCCGCAAGCGCCGGCGCGGACGAGCGGCCAGCTCTCGGCCTGATCGCCCACCTCGATACGACCGACGTCGTCTCAGGCGAAGGCGTCGCGCCGCACATCGTTCATTACGAGGGCGGGGCGTTGGTGAGCGGCACCGGTATGAACGGGCCCGTCCAACTTGAGCCCGAGCAATACCCCCAGCTCACCGAGCTTGTTGGGGAGGATCTGGTCGTCTCAGACGGTAGCACGTTGCTGGGAGCCGACGACAAAGCCGGCATCGCCGAGATCATGGCCCTCGTTGCGCGACTCGTTACCCATCCCGAGCTTCCGCACCCCTCTTTGGGAATCTGCTTCTGCCCAGACGAGGAGATCGGCCACGGCGCCGCCCTGCTCGATCTCGAGCGCTTCGGCTGCGCATACGCGTATACGGTCGACGGCGGCCCCATCGGCGAACTCGAATGGGAGTGCTTCAACGCATGCAGCGTGACCGCGTGCTTCGACGGGCATTCTACGCATCCCGGCGACGCTAAGGGCGCCATGGTCAATGCCGGCAACCTGTTCTGCCGCTTCCACGGCCTGCTGCCTGAGCACCTGCGCCCCGAGCATACTGAGGGCTACGAGGGGTTCATTCACCTTCTGGGCGTTTCGGCCACCTGCGAGCACGCCACCGCCCGCTACATCGTGCGCGATCACGATCGGACAGCCTTTGAATCGCATGTCGCGCTCATGCGCGCCGCCGCCGGCTTCCTCAACGCCGAGCTCGGATGCGAGCGGGTCCATCTCGTTATCGAGGAGGAGTACCGCAACATGGCTGAAGTTGTCGCCAACCATCCGGAGCTCATCGACGCAGCCAAGGAGGCTTTTCTCGCCACGGGCATCGAGCCCCGCGTGATTCCCATCCGCGGCGGCACT
The DNA here is from genome assembly GCF_900186505.1 of Enorma phocaeensis. Lineage (GTDB taxonomy): Bacteria > Actinomycetota > Coriobacteriia > Coriobacteriales > Coriobacteriaceae > Enorma > Enorma phocaeensis. The sequence continues at coordinate 993,240 of NZ_LT891970.1, read as the reverse complement.
GACGGCGCCCAGCTCTCTTTCCGCGGGCTACCCTGCCCCAACCTCTCTACCGGCGGCTACGCGTGCCACAGCGTCAACGAGTTCATCCCGGTACGCTCGCTCGAGCGCATGGTCGACGTTCTCACCGAGCTCGTCGCACGCTTCGCATAACTGTCCATGTTGACGCATCTCGATGTGCCCCGTGAACATCGAGATGCTGCCAGATAGTCAGATTCGGCGATAATTCGGCCTGTTCCGTCTATCTAGCAGCATCTCGATGAAATCGCTCCCGTGAGAACCAAGCTGAGATGCGTGTATATGGACACTTTTGCATCTTCGGATGATCCGGGAGCACGACAACGCGGCCCGATCCGGGCACTGGTTACAGGAGCGTGGTTGCGGATCCAGGGGCTGATTGCATGGGCGCGCCGTTGTCATGCAGGAACGACGGCGGTCACAGAGCGCCTGCACAAGCTGGAGATACCCCCGGTCGGGAAGGCGGCGGTGGCAGCGCGGCCACCGCAGCTGCTACTCCCCTGATTCGGCAGACTCGTCTTCAGAACTCGAACCGCTGGTGGTTGCCGTACCGTTCGCCCAGTCGTTTGCCTCGTTGTTGGAAAGGTCGCCGATCGTCGTCGAGCTACCGCTATCGAGCGACAAGCCGGACTGCGGTCCCTCGGGATCCTCGCCGGCATCGACGCGGGCCATCATTTCCTCGAGCTCTTCCTCATGCACGAAAACGTAGCTCACGCCGTTGATGTACGTATCGCCGCCAGCATGCGAGGGGATGTTTGCGGTCCACATGGAGTCCGTATCCATACCCCGCATCGCGTTGGCGAGAGAGAGGATATCCGGAAGCGAGAGGTCGGTGGCCACCATATCGGCCATGGCATCGATGATACCCGGCAGCTGGGTGGCGTCGGTCTTGTTGAGGATCGTGTTCGCGAGGGCGGCAACGAAGATGCGTTGGTGGCGCATGCGGGTGTAATCGCCGTCGGCGAAGGCGCGCGAGCGGCAGAACGCGAGCGCCTGCTCGCCGTTGAGCGTCTGCAGCCCGGGCTCGATGGTAAAGTCGGCAGCCTTGGGATCGTCGATCTCGTCGGGGACGTTGACCTCGACCCCGCCAAGTGCATCGACGAGCTGCACGAGCCCATCGAAGCTGATCTCGGCGTAATGCGAGATCTCGATGCCGCAGAGCTCGTTCACCGCCTCGACCATACCGGCGGCGCCCTCCTCGGTGTGGGCGGCGTTGATCTTCATGGTCTCGCCCTTGTAGGTGATGCGGGTGTCACGCGGAATCGAGATGAGTGTCACCTGCTGCTCCGTGGGATCGATGCGCGCGAGGATGATCGTATCGGCACGGTACGAGGTCTCTCCGGGACGGCCGTCGGTACCCAAGAGGAGCATATAGAACGGCTCGCGCGCGACGTCGGAGTCAACGAGCACAGCCTGGAGCTCGGGCGTGATGATACCCGCATCGGAGAGGCGGGCGACGATGCTGTTGAACCACATGGCAGTGGCGGTGCCCGCAGTCACCAAGAAGGCGAGCAACACGCCGAGCACCGTGCGACGGATGATTCTGCCGCGCCGGCGCTGGCGTGAGCGCTCTGCGTAACGAGCCACGTTATCGCGGCTGTATATCCTGCTTGCCGTACTCGATGACGTGCGCCTCGACTGCTGGACGGCCTTCTTTCGACGCAAACCCATGCGTTACCTACCTAGTCATCCATCGGATCGGGCACCGTCACGCAGGCAACCTGCGCCCCCAATCCGCTCAACTTTTCAACGAACCGCTCGTACCCGCGCCGGATATGATGGATGGCAGACACCTCGGTCGTACCGTCGGCAATCAAGCCGGCAAGCACCAGGGCGGCGCCGCCGCGCAGGTCGGGCGAAACGACCTGGGCTCCCGAGAGCGCGTCGACGCCATGGATGATGGCGTGATGGCTCTCGATGCGAATATTGGCACCCATGCGCACCAGCTCGGATGCGAACATGAAGCGGTTTTCGAAGATGTTCTCGGTGATTACGGAGCTGCCGTCGGCAAGCGCGGACAGCACCATCACCTGAGCCTGCATATCGGTTGGGAAGCCGGGGAACGGCAGGGTCTGGATGTCCTCGGGGCGCAGGTGCTCGGCCCGCATGACGCGAACGTTGTCAACGCCTCGTTCGAAGGGAACGCCCATGAGCTCGAGCTTCTTGAGCACCATGCCGAGATGCTGCGGATTGAAGCCGGCGACCTCCACCCCGGCGGCGCCTGCGGTAAGCGCGCCGGCAACGATGAAGGTACCCGCCTCGATGCGATCACCCACCACGCGGTGCTCGACCGGATGCAGGTGCTCGACGCCCTCGACCTCGACGACCGGGGTGCCGGCACCGGAGATCTTGGCTCCCATCTCGTTGAGCATGTTTGCAAGGTCGATGATCTCGGGCTCGCGCGCGGCGTTATCGATGATCGTCGTCCCCTTGGCCCGAACCGCCGCCATGATCAGGTTCTCGGTGGCCCCAACGCTTGCGAATTCCAAGGTAACCGCCGTACCAACAAGCCCATCGGGCGCATCAGCGTAAATGTAGCCGTGATCGGTGTCGAAGTTGACGCCCAGGGCCTCGAGCCCCAGGATGTGCATGTCGATTTTACGGGCGCCCAAGTTGCAACCGCCGGGCATAGCGATCTTGGCCTTGTGGAACCGGCCAAGCAGCGGTCCCATCACCGCCGTCGAAGCGCGCATCTTGGCAACGAGCTCGTAGGGAGCCTCCCAGGAATCAACTGCCGAGGTGTCGATGGCAAGCGTGTGCTCGTCGAGAACCTCGATCGTGGCACCCAGGCCCTTCAGAACCTTGCCCATAACATGCACGTCGGAGATATTGGGGACGTTTGTGAGCGTAGTCAGGCCCGGGGCGAGCAGCGTCGCAGCCATGAGCTTAAGAGCGGAGTTCTTTGCTCCGGCAACCGTCACGCAACCCTCGATGGCATGTCCGCCCTCAACACGGATGATATCCACGCGCCATCCTTTCACCCAGCTATAACAGGGTCTCCCCTATAAGCAGCATCATGCCCGGAGGAATCCCCCGGGCATGATGCGGCGAATCTTTCGTTCTGAGGGCGTCTGCGCCCCACGTCTATTCGGCAAGCAAGAGCCTGCACCATGCAATCTCATTATAGAGGTAGGCGCGGCGTGCATCATCTTCAGACAAATTACCCAGCTGTTCTTCAAAACCTGCGAGTTTTTCTCGAACCTCGTCGGCGTTGACGTCCGCCAGATCCTCTGCCCGTGCGGCAAGGACGACCACCTCGTCGTCTGCAATCTGCACATAGCCGCTCGTCACGGCAAACACATGGTCGCTCTCGCCCATCGCCTGGTCCGCCACGCGCACATAGCCGGGCACGATCGTGGCGATCTCGCACGCATGCCGAGGCAGCACGCCCAGCTCGCCATCGCTCGCAGGCACCGAGACGAACGCCGCCTCAGCCTCGTAGGCGTTGTGCTCAGGACAGACGATGCGGATGTGCATGGCTCCCATGGGCGCTACGCCCCCGCTTCCATCTTAGCCGCGCGCTCACGCACGTCGTCGATCGTTCCGGCGTAGCGGAATGCCTGCTCGGGAATGTCGTCGCACTCGCCATCCACGATCGCGGCGAACGAGCGCACCGTATCCTCGACATGGATGTAGACACCGGGGTTGCCCGTGAACTTCTCTGCCACGTGGAACGACTGCGAGAGGAACTGCTGCAGCTTGCGAGCGCGGTCGACGGTGAGGCGCTGCTCCTCCGAGAGCTCGTCCATACCCAGGATGGCGATGATGTCCTGGAGGTCGGAGTACTCCTGGAGAATCTCCTGGACCTTCACGGCAACGCGATAGTGCTCCTCGCCCACGATGGTGGGATCGAGGGCGTCGGACGATGACGCGAGCGGGTCGATGGCCGGATAGAGTCCCAGCGCGGCGATGGAGCGCGAGAGCACCGTCTGCGCGTCGAGGTGCGTGAAGGTCGTAGCGGGCGCAGGGTCGGTAAGGTCGTCTGCGGGGACGTAGACAGCCTGCACCGAGGTGATCGAGCCGGTCTTTGTGGAGGTGATGCGCTCCTGGAGATCGCCCATCTCGGTCGCAAGCGTAGGCTGGTAGCCCACGGCGGAAGGCATACGGCCAAGAAGCGCCGATACCTCGGAGCCAGCCTGCGAGAAGCGGAAGATGTTATCGATGAACAGCAGCACGTCCTGGCCGCGATCGCGGAAGTACTCGGCCGTGGTAAGGCCGGCGAGGCCCACACGCAGACGCGCTCCGGGAGGCTCGTTCATCTGACCGTAGACCAAGCAGGTCTTATCGATGACGCCCGACTCGGTCATCTCGAGGTAGAGGTCGGTGCCCTCACGAGTGCGCTCGCCCACGCCGGTGAACACGGATGTGCCGTTGTGCTCCTGTGCGAGGTTGTTGATGAGCTCCTGGATGAGCACCGTCTTGCCCACGCCGGCGCCGCCGAACAGACCGGTCTTGCCGCCGCGGATATAGGGCTCCAGAAGGTCGACGGCCTTGATGCCCGTCTCGAAGATCTCGGTCTGGGTTGTGAGCTCATCGAAGTGAGGTGCAGGATGGTGGATGGGATAGTACTCTTCGATCTCCGGCATGGGCTTGCCGTCTACGGGCTTGCCCAGCACGTTCCAGATGCGACCGAGGGTCCCGGGACCGACCGGCATCTTCATGGACTCACCGGTATCGACCGCCACGAGCCCGCGCTGCAGGCCGTCCGTAGAGGTCATCGCGACGCAGCGCACCACGCCACCAGGCAGCTGGCTCTCAACCTCGAGGATGGTGCTCACATGGCCCATGGGGGTGTCGGCGTCGACGGTAAGCGCGTTATAGATGCCCGGCACCTGGGAAGGGAAGCGCACGTCCACGACGGCGCCGATGATGCGCACGATGCGGCCTTCGCCCACGGAGTGGACGCGACCCGCTTGGTCGATGACCGACTTCACGCTGGTATCTGTCATTGCTGATCCTCCAATGCTGAGGCTCCGCCCACGATCTCATTGATCTCGGTGGTGATGGATGCCTGGCGCACGCGATTATACGTGCGGGTCAAGGTGGCGATGATGGCCGTGGCGTTCTCCGTCGCCGAGTGCATGGCCTTGCGGCGCGCGCTCTGCTCGGCTGCCGCCGAGTCGATGAGCGCCTGATGGATGACCGTGAGGACATAGCTCGGCGCGAGCTCGGAGAGGACCTGCTCGGCGGAAGGGACGAACTTGAAAGACGACGAGATGCGCTTGGGGCCCTCATCGAGATTCTTGCGAGGACCGTGCGCCATGGCCAGTGCTTCGGCGTCGAGCGGAAGCAGATGCTCCACGCGCAGCTCCTGGTCGACGCGGTTCTTGGCATGGTGGTACACAAGCTCCACGCAGTCGAGCTCGCCGTCCGCATAGGCATGGCACACGTAGCTGGCGATCATGCGAGCCTGCTCGAATGACGGGTCGGCGGAGCTGCCCTCGAAGTGCATCACGAGCTCGTCGCGGTTCCTGAAGTACTCGCTGGGCTTGCGTCCGCAGGCAATGATCTTGCCGGTAGCGCCCGCCTTCTGCCACCGCGCGATGATGCGCTCGGCCTCGCGCGCCACGCCAACGTTGAAGCCGCCGGCAAGGCCGCGGTCAGACGCCACGGCGATCACAAGGCCGGACTTGATGGCCTCATGCCGCTTGAGCATGGGCTCGCCGCCCGCAGCCTCGGTATCCTGCGCCACCGTGAGCATCACGTCGGTGATGGCGGTCTTGTAGGGCTCCGCCTGGATCGCGCGATCGAGCGCACGGCGGATCTTGGCGGTCGAGACCATCTCCATCGTGCGCGTGATCTGCTTGGTGCTCTCCACCGACGAGATGCGCTTGCGTATGTCGCGAAGGTTCGCCATAGGGCTACTGCTCCTCTACCGCAGGTTCGTCGTCTTCGTCCTCGCCCGCATGGCGGGTCAGGTACTGATTCTTGAAGTCCTCGATCGCCTGCGTGAGCTTGGTGTCGAGGTCCCCTTCGATCTTCTCGGACCTAAGCCTGTTGAGCAGGGGCCCGAAGGAGTTGTTCATGTACTCCAGAAGCTCGTCGCGGAAGGTCAGCACCTGCGAGAGCGGAAGATCATCGAGATATCCCTTGTTGCCTGCAAACAGCGCCACGATCTGGTTTGTCACGTCGAACGGCTTGAAACGGGGCTGCTTCAAGAGCTCGGTCATGCGCGAGCCGTGCGTGAGCTGCTTCTGTGTGGTCACATCCAGGTCCGAGCCGAACTGCGCGAAGCCAACGAGCTCTTGATAGGCTGCAAGGTCCAGGCGGAGGTTACCCGCCACCTGCTTCATGGCCTTGGTCTGAGCAGCGCCGCCTACGCGCGACACCGAGATGCCCACATCGACCGCGGGGCGCTGTCCCTGGAAGAACAGGTCGCTCTGCAGGTAGATCTGGCCGTCCGTGATCGAGATCACGTTGGTGGGGATGTAGGCGGACACGTCGCCGTCCTGCGTCTCGATGAGCGGAAGCGCCGTGAGCGAGCCGGAACCCAGCTCCTCGGAAAGCTTGCAGGCGCGCTCGAGCAGGCGCGAATGCAGGTAGAAAATGTCACCGGGGTACGCCTCGCGTCCGGGCGGACGGCGCAGCGTAAGCGACATCTGACGGTATGCGACGGCCTGTTTGGAGAGGTCATCGTAGATGATGAGCACATGGCCGCCCGGGTTGGCCGCGTTGGCGGGCTTGCCGTCGCGACCGTTGTACATGAAGTACTCGCCGATCGCAGCGCCCGCCATGGGGGCGATGTACTGCATGGGCGCAGACTCCGCCGCCGTCGCCGAGACGATGACCGTGTAGTCGAGCGCGTTATGACGCGAAAGCGTCTCACGGATGTTCGCGACCGTCGAGGCCTTCTGGCCGATGGCGACGTAGATGCAGATCATGCCCTTGCCGCGCTGGTTGATGATCGTGTCGATCGCGATGGCGGTCTTTCCCGTCTTGCGGTCGCCGATGATGAGCTCGCGCTGGCCGCGCCCGATGGGAATCATGGCGTCGATGGCCAGAAGGCCGGTCTGCACCGGCTCGCACACCGGCGTGCGCTCGATGACGCCGGGGGCCTTGAACTCGATGGGGCGGCGATGGCTCGTGCGGATATCGCCAAGGCCGTCGATAGGCTGGCCCAGCGGGTTCACCACGCGGCCGAGCATGCCGCGGCCCACGGGGATGTCCATGATGCGCCCGGTCGTGCGGCACTCATCGCCCTCCTTGATGACGGACACGTCACCGAAGAGCACGGCGCCGACCTCGTCGGCATCGAGGTTCTGGGCCAGGCCGTAGACCGTCTCGCCGGTCTCTGAGCTCTTGAACTCGAGCAGCTCGCCTGCCATGGCGTTGCGCAGGCCGCTGACGCGGGCGATGCCGTCGCCCACCTCGTCGACGAGCGACATCTCCTGGGTGTCGACCGTGGCGGCGATGGTATCGAGCCGCTCCGCAAGGGCGCGCGCGATGGTCTGCGCATCGATCGTCTTAGCCATGAGCGACTGCACCTCCTTCTTGCGGGTGGTTGGAAGCTAGGTTGTCGCGCATCATGCGCAACCTGGTCTTCACCGAAATGTCGCGGCGCTGGCCGCGGGCCTCGAGCACGATGCCGCCGATGATGGAAGGATCGACGTGCTCGATGAGGAACACCTTGCTACCCAGCTCGCGCTCGCAACGCTCAGCGAGCGAGGCGCGCAGGGCGTCGTCGAGCGGAACGGCCGTCGTGACCGTCACACCCACCACATCCGCGTCCTCCTCGGTCATGGTGTGGTAGGCGTCGGCGATATCGGGCAGCAGCTCGAGCTGGCCGCGCTGGACGAGCTCGGTGAGCACCGCCAGCAGCTCCGGCGAGGCAGAGGCAAGCACCTCGAGGTCGCGGCGGTTCTCGAATACCCGCCCCTCGGCCTTGCCCGCCTCCAAAAGCGAGCGGGCGTAGGTCTCGAGGACCCTGCCCTCCCTGCGGCTAGTTGCTGGCATTCAGGCTACCTGCTTCCTCGATATAGCGCTCGATGAGGCGGCGCTGCTCGCCGTCCTCGTCGAGGGTCTTCTCGACGATCTTAGAGGCGACCGACACCGAAAGATCGGCGATGGACGCAGCAGCCTCGGCATAGAGCGCGTGGCGCTCGTCCTCTGCCGTGGCATGCGCCTTGGCGATGATGTGCTCCGCCTCGGTGCGAGCGGCGGCGATGATGCGGGCGCGCTCGGCCTCGGCGTCCTGACGGGCGGCAAGCACGATGTCGGCGGCCTGGCGGCGAGCATCGGTCATGAGCTCGTCGGAAGCGGCGCGGTCCTCGATAGCCTTCTTCTTGGTGCGCTCGGCCTCGTCCAGGCTCTCCTGGATGCGGCGGGAGCGCTCGTCCATCATCCCCAGGACCTTAGGCCAAGCGATCTTGGCCAGCACGATCCAGATGATGAGAAACGCGATGAGCGCCGGCACGAACTCCGCCATCTTAGGGATGAGGATGGATGCGCCACCCTCGCCCTCTGCAAACGCAGGCGCAGGCACCGCGAGGGCCGCAAGCGCCCAGGGCGCAGCAATGAAAGCCGCGCGGTTGATGATCTTCATGGTCTGCTCCTTACACGACACGATGCGCAGGGCTCCCTAGGAGATCAGCGTAACGACGAAGCCGATGAGGCCGAGTGCCTCGGTGAAGGCCGATGCCAGAATGAACACGGTGAACGCTCGACCCTGAATCTCGGGCTGGCGCGCCATAGCGCTCGTTGCGCCGAAGGCGGCAAGGCCGATTGCCAAACCGGCACCGATGACACCGAGACCGTAACCGATAACTCCCACTGTTTCCTCCTTTGTCGTGCGCCTGAGCGCAGGATACCCATTATCGACGGGGGTGCCGGGCACCCCGTGTCAGCAGTTGCGATCGCTAGTGGCCCTCAGCCTCGGCGATCTGGATGTAGACGGCGGCGAGCACCGTGAAGACATATGCCTGCACAAAGGCAACGATAAGCTCGACCGCGTAGATGATGAGCAGGATGGCGAGCCATGCGACGCTCGGCAGAGCCCCCAGCGCGTTCATGGCGCTCACGTGCTCGAGCAGAGGCTGGGCAAAGAGCGCCGCCATGATGGAGAACGACCCCATGACGATGTGGCCGGCGAACATGTTGCAGAACAGACGGATGGCAAGCGTGATGGGACGCAGGAGCAGCGAGAAAACCTCGATGACCCACACGAACACGTTCATGGGGAACATGACGCCCGCCGGCGCGAGGCTCTTGATGTAGCCGATGACGCCGTGCTTCTTGCACCCGAAGTAGACAAAGTAGATGAAGGTCACCAGCGCGAGCGCCGCGGTGCAGCCGATGGCGCCCGTACCGGGCTTCATGCCTGGCACGAGACCAACGAAGTTGTTGATGAGGATGAAGAAGAAAATCGTGGCAAGGAACGGGAAGTGACGACGCCAATCGGTGCCAACGACCCCCTTGGCCACGTCGTTCTCCACATACTCGACGAGGTACTCGACACCATTGACGAACACGCCCTTGGGGACGAGCGCTTGCTTGCGCACGAATGCGAAGACGATGATGGCGAGCAGCAGCGCCGAAACCAAAAGCCAGAACGAGTACTGCGTGAGGCCGGCATTAAGGTCACCCACCACCGGTGCCGAGGAGAACTCGGAGACGAGCTCGTTGATCGCCTCAGGCAGCCTGGAAAACGCGTCCAAGAACGTCACCTTCCTATCCAGCGGCGCCAGCAGGCGCCCTTATCTACCGTGGTCCCAGATCACCATGCAGGCCACGGCGACCCAGCCCACGAAAAAGCCCGCGAGCTCGCCGACCGTAAAGGCCACGAGCGCGGCGCGCGCGATGAGGGCCACCGCGACCACGCCCACGAGCAAGATCGCAAACGAGACGATCACCCCTATGAGGCCGACCCCCATATCGGCGTCCCGTTTGCGCCTGAGCACGGGCATGAGCGCAGCGAACAGCGGAGCGAAGGCGATGAGACCGATGACGGCACCGATCGCCATTGCCGGCAGATGCTCAACAAGATCGAAGCCGGACATCAGCGATCGCACCTCCGCCCGGGCGCCTCCGCGCACGCGGGCCGCTCAGGCTGAGACCCTATTGTAGAAACCCGCGACAGAAATTCAAGAGAAATGTGTTTCAATCGTGACCGGGTTGAACAGAGTTTGGAACCCTGGCTAATTTCACCCCGCTGACGTGCTCTATTCATGACATGGACCCCCGCGGCGGTATGCGCTAGAGCGTGCCGAAGATGCGATCCCCCGCATCACCCAGGCCTGGGACGATGTAGGCGTTCTCATTGAGCCCCTCGTCGATGGCGCAGGCAAAGATGCGCACCGCGGAGTCGGCAGCCTGGAGAGCGCGCAGGCCCTCGGGCGCCGCAACGATGCAGAGAAAGCGGACGTCTCGAGCGCCCTGGCGCCGCAAATACTCCAAAGCAGCCACGGCGGAACCACCCGTTGCGAGCATCGGGTCAACGACCAGGCACACGCGCTCGGCGATATCGCCGGGCAGCTTGCAGTAATACTCATGCGGGCGGTGCGTCACCTCGTCGCGCGACATGCCGATGTGGCCCACGCGGGCAGAGGGGACGAGCTCGAGCAGGCCGTCGACCATGCCAAGTCCCGCACGCAGGATCGGTACGATCGCGAGCTTCTTGCCCGAAAGCTGGCGACAGGAAGCCCGACGGACGGGGGTTTCGATCTCAACGTTCTCAAGTGGCAGGTCGCGCGTGGCCTCATAGCCCTCGAAGAGGGCGAGCTCGCCCACCAGGTCGCGGAACTGCTTGGTTCCGGTGGCTCGATCGCGCAGGATGGAAAGCTTGTGCTGGACGAGCGGGTGATCGATGAGGGTCACGCGCTCCGGATCGTATATAGCCGCCATCGCTTACGCCTCTGTCGCTTCGAGAGCGGCGATCTTCGCGACGCGGCGATCGTGGCGCCCGCCCTCGAACGGCGTCTCGAGGAAGGTCTTCACGATCTGCTTGTTGGCGTCGAGCTCGACGAAACGGCCCGAGAGGCACAGCACGTTTCCGTTGTTGTGCTGGCGGAACAGCTCAGCGAACGCAGGCGAGGTGATCGACGAGGCGCGAACCCCGGCAACCTTGTTGGCAGCGATGGACATCCCTATACCGGTCCCGCAGATGAGCACGCCGAAGTCGGCGTCGCCGGATGAAACGGCGCGAGCGACCTTCTCGGCATAATCGGGGTAATCAACGGAGTCGGCCGTATCAGGGCCTAAGTCCACAACCTCATGACCAAGCTCGTCGGCGATGTAGGAGGCAAGCGGGCCTTTCTGATCGAACCCACCGTGGTCGGACGCGATAGCGATGCGCATAGCTACTCCTTTATGCGTGGCTTCGCGCGGGTACCCGCGCTTACCACCACTGTACCACCTACCGCGCGCTTCGGGCGCGATCGACGGCGGCATGCCACCCGGCGAGGTTCGTCGCGCGGCGCTCGTCTGCCATGGTAGGCTCGAAGCGCTTCGCCACATCGCGGTTCTGCTTCACCTCTTCGCGGTCCTCCCAGAATCCTACGGCGAGACCGGCAAGGTACGCCGCTCCAAGCGCCGTCGTCTCGACCGACGCGGATTGAACCACGGGTATCCCCAAGAGATCTGCCTGGAACTGCATGATGAACTCATTGCGCGAGGCGCCACCGTCCACACTGAGCTCGCCCAAACGCACACCTGCGTCCGCTTCCATAGCGCGAAGCACATCGAAGCTCTGGTATGCCATGGACTCGCATGCCGCGCGCACGATGCTCGCCCGGTCCGATGCTCCGGTGAGCCCGCAAATGATGCCCTGAGCGGCGGGATCCCACCATGGTGCACCGAGGCCGCTGAACGCGGGTACCAGGTAGCAGCCACCGTTATCCTCGCGTGAAAGCGCGATATCCGAGGTCTCGGACGCCTTGGAGATGATTCCCAGCTTGTCGCGAAGCCACTGGATCACCGATCCCGCGTGGAAGATCGACCCCTCGAGTGCGTAGCTCACCGTACCGCCCTCGGCGATACCGATGGTCGCCACCAGGCCGTTGCTAGACTCCACCACCGCGTTGCCCGTGTTCATAAGCAAGAAGCAACCGGTACCGTAGGTGTTCTTGGCCTGGCCCGGCTCGAAGCAGCAGTGCCCGAAGAGCGAAGCCTGCTGATCGCCCGCGACGCCCGCGATGACGGGCGCATGGGTCATAACCTCATGCGAGATCCGGCCGAACTCGCTCGAGCTGCTCTGCACCTCGGGCAGCATGCAGCGCGGGATGTTGAGGATCTCGAGCAGCTCGTCATCCCATTCGAGCGTATGGATGTTGAACAGCATCGTGCGGCTCGCGTTGGTGTAATCGGTTGCGAAGACCGTACCGCCCGTCAGGTTGAAGACCAGCCATGTGTCGATCGTGCCGAACATGAGGCGGCCAGCCTCCGCGAGCTCGCGCGCGCCGCTCACGTTGTCCAAGATCCACGCGAGCTTCGTAGCCGAGAAATAGGCGTCCGGTGTGAGGCCCGTCTTGGAGCGGATGAGGTCGGTGTATCCCTCGTCGACCAATCGCTGGGCCAGAGGCGCGGTGCGCCGGCACTGCCAGCCGATGGCGTTGTAGATGGGCTGCCCGCTGTCGCGATCCCACACCACGGTGGTCTCGCGCTGGTTCGAGATGCCCACGGCTGCGATGCTGTCGGAATGGATCCCGCTCTTGAACTGGACTTCCATCATGATCGCGATCTGCGAGGCAAGGATCTCCATCGGGTCCTGCTCGACCCAGCCGGGGCGGGGATAGGAGCATTTGAGCGAGCGCGAGGACTGCGCGACGATGCAGCCGTACTCGTCGACGATAACGGCACGCACCGAAGTGGTGCCGCTATCGAGCGCCATGATGTATGCGCCCCCGAACGAGTAGACGTTATCGACCAGGTTGAGGTCCTTCAAGGAGAGCGCCATCGTTTCCCGCTTTCTATCTTGCTCCCGGGTCCGTCGCGTCCGCGCGGCATGCACCGGCGGCGAGCGCGACGCGCTCCAGGTCTTCAATCGGTAGTGCCCCGCAGCGGATGACCGTGAAGGCGCCGTCTACACATGAGACGATCGTCGACGCATCGCGGCACGGCGTCATGCCCCCGTCGATGGAGATGTCGACGCCGTCGAGGACGGTCTGCTCGACGTCGGCGAAAGACGCGGGCGCTGGAAAGCCATGGGTGTTCGCGCTCGTGCAGGCAAGCGGGCAGCCTAGCTGCCGCACCAGGGCCTGCACCACCGGGGAAGCCGACGCCCTGAGCGCAACGGTGCCGTCCGGCGCTTGCAAATATGCGGGAACCGTGGACCGAGCGCGCACGATCAGGGTGAGCGCACCGGGCCAGAACGCCTCGGCGAGCGCGCGAGTCGCAGGATCGATATCATGTCCGTAGGCGTCGAGCGCGGCGGCGTCGGCGACGAGCCACGGCACGGTCTGGGTAAGGTCTCGTTGCTTGACCTTGAATATGCGCCGGTAGCCCGTATCCGAAACGGGAACCTCGGCACCGTTGACGAGCGGGGCATCCGGCGCTGAATCGATCGGGAGAGACCCGTCAAGCAGAGGAGCAACGGCTACCGCGAGCCCATAGACGGTCTCGGTAGGGATGAGAGCAAGGCCTCCTGCGGATAGCTCGCGTGCGACTTCGCGCACGGCAAGTCCGTGGGGATCGCCCTCCCCTATGCGATAAACCGTCTGCATTGCGCGCCGCTTGCCCCTTCCGCGATTCCCCTTCATCTAAACGTCCGAAGTATTCTCTCACGCTGCGCGCGAAATTCCCTCCACACCATGCTGCGACGTCGCAGACGGGGAAATGTCCCCGGTGGAAGGAAGGTTGTGTGACGGAAACGTGATGGCAGGCTAGAGGTGCTGCGGGATGCGAGCGAGCACGAAGCGAGAGCGGCCCGTCAGATCGGGCATGATCTCAATATGGTCCATACCAGCATGTCGGCAGAGCGATGCCGCCGCGTTGAGGGCGTCCTCGAACAACTCGCAGGCGAACAGACCGCCCGGCTTGAGCATCCTTGGAGCGACGTCGAGCAGCCGCCTGAACACGTCGAGCCCGTCCTCGCCGCCATCGAGGGCCAGATGCGGCTCGTGCATGCCCACCTCTGCGGGCAGCGTTGCCATCACCGCCGAAGGGATATAGGGCGGGTTCGATACCAGCGCGTCGAAGGAGCCCTCTTCATCCGGACTCACCGGCGAAACCAGATCGCCGAGCCTGATGTCGACCGTCGCGGCATCGACACCGCATGCGGCGCGGTTTCGCTCGGCAAGGGAAACCGCGCGCTCGCTGATATCGGTAGCGACGCAGCGGACACGCCCCGGGCGCTCGGTGGCAAGCGAGAGCGAGATGCACCCGGTGCCGCATCCGACCTCTAGGATTCGCACAGCCGGCAACGAGACGGTGGTAGCGGGGTCCTCCGTTGGCACCCCGGACTCGACGCGGCCTTCCTCAGCAGAAGCGCCTACCGTAGAGGCAGTCTCACTTGGACAAGATTCCGACGCAGCCGCTTCGATAGGATCGCCGCCTTCCGACGTCGCGCGAGCGGAGCGCTCGGCTTCCGCTGCCGCCCGTTCGGCATCGGCAATGCGCTGGACCTCGGCGTTCCAGGGCAGCTCGACGCGCTTGCGCTCTGGCTTCTCCATACCCGGAATCGTCTTGCCCAACCGATCCAGCACCAACTCCACCAGCATCTCGGTCTCGGGGCGCGGTATGAGCACGCCCGGCTCGCACGCGACGGTGAGCGACCTGAACGGAGCCTCGCCGACGATGTACTGCAGCGGCTCTCCTTTCGCGCGGCGTACGACGGCGTCGTGCATGAACGCGAGCTCTTCAGGAGAAAGCGGCTGGTCGTAGTTTGAGTAGATATCCACGCGGTCGTACCCGGTTGCGGCGCCCATAAGCCATTCCGCCGATACGCGAGGGTGCTCCATCCCCCTACCTGCCAGATACTCGACGGTCCAATCGACGCATCGCCTGATTGTCCAAGTCTCGTCAGCCATGTCCGTCCCCTTCTTGGCCAAGCCCGCATAAGGGCATGCTTACCGTGCCCCCATGGTCTCATGGCCGTCCAACAGTTCGCGCGCGCGAGCTGACCGGAATCTCACAGCCGTCCAACGAAGCTCTTCCAGCAAACATGCCGGCGCAGCTTCCGGCTTCCGGATGCGCGCGCACGGTGCGCACGCAAGCAGCCGCGGCTCTCCCGCCAACGGAAAAACCGCACACTTTCCGGCAAGCCGGACGTTGATCAAGGGCGATTCCAGCTGCGCCCGCAAACGAGCGGCAACCCGTATAGTCGGCGGCTTTAGCCGGTGGCTTACACCGCTTGGGCGAGCTTCTCCGCACGGTCGGCGGCGGCAAGCGCATCGATGACCGTGGCGAGCTGATCGCCCAGCAGGACGCCGTTGTAGGTGGAGTTGAACCCGATGCGGTGGTCGGTCACGCGGTCCTGCGGCTGGTTGTAGGTTCGGATCTTCTCCGAACGGTTGCCGTGACCGATCTGGCTCTGGCGCTCGGCGCCCAGCTCGGCCTGCTGCTTCTCGAGCTCCATCTCGTACAGACGGGCGCGGAGCATCTGCATGCAGACCTCGCGGTTCTGGATCTGGGAGCGCTGCTCCTGCGACTGCACCACGGTGTTCGTGGGCAGGTGCGTGATGCGCACGGCGGAGTACGTGGTGTTCACGCACTGGCCGCCGGGGCCGGACGCGCAGTAGGTGTCGATGCGCAGGTCGGACTGCTCGATGTGGATATCGATCTCGTCGGCCTCGGGGAGCACCGCCACGGTGGCCGTCGAGGTCTGGATGCGGCCCTGGCTCTCGGTCTTGGGAACGCGCTGCACGCGGTGCACGCCGCTCTCGTACTTCATGACGGAGTAGACCTTATCGCCCGAGACCTTGAACTCGATGGACTTGAACCCGCCGGCGTCGCTCGGGCTGGAGTCGAGGACCTCCATCTTCCAGCCCTTGGACTCGATGAAGCGCTGGTACATCTTGAAAAGGTCGCCCGCGAAGATCGCTGCCTCGTCGCCGCCCGCCGCGGAGCGGATCTCGACGATGGTGTTCTTCTCGTCCATGGGATCGCCGGGGATGAGCAGGAACTTGATCTCCTCCTCGAGAGCGGGGAGCTTATCCTCGTTCTCGGAGATATCGGCCTGCAGCAGCTCCTTCTCGTCCGCATCGGAGGTCTCGCGCAGCATCTCCTTGGCGGCCTCGATGTCATCGAGGGCGCCGAGGTACTCGCGAGCCTTCGCGATGAGCTCGGACTGGTGGGCGTATTCCTTATTGAGACGCGTGAACTCCTTGATATCGGAGGCCACGGACGGGTCGGAGAGCTTCTTCTCGAGCTCCTCGTAGGCAGCAATGAGTTTCTCAAGCTTATCGCGCATGTTCAATCCTTCTAGGTTTGGGCACGGGGCCCGGTTCGACACGGAGATGGCCGGCGACGCTTGGGCGTCAAGCCGGTAGGCGGGGTGAAGCCCAGCTAGAGCATATCGAACCTAGTATACATGCGCGTCCTTTCTCTCGACCATTCATAATACCCACGAGCCGTCGCGAGGCAAGCGCTGGGAGCGCCCCGAGGCTTGTCCCCACACGTTCCCCGCAGATTCTCCAGGTACCCCAGCGAACGGACGGGACGGACGGCCAGGGCGTGTGGCAGCGCGGACACGATTTGGGCAAAACCGAACGAAGACGAGTAAGATAGAGCCCTGCCACGCACCAGAAGCACCATGCATATCGAGAGAATTGGATAGTATGTTCCGCATCCTCTTCGTCTGCCACGGCAACATCTGCCGCTCCACGATGGCGCAGTCCCTCATGACCGAGCTCGTCCGCCGCGCCGGGCGCGATGCCGATTTCATAATCGACTCGGCGGCCACCACGCGCGAGGCGCTCGGCTGCACGCCCCACCACGGTACCGTCACTGAGCTCAAGCGGCGCGGCGTCCCAATTGCACCCCATCGTGCGAGACAGATCACGGCGGCAGAGTATGGGGATTGGGATCTGATCGTCGGCATGGACGATGAGAACATGGAAGACCTTGAGCGGATCTTGAGCCGCAGTCCCGCGTGGCACCTTGATGGCGGCGCCCGTGTGCAAAAGCTTCTCTCGTTCGTGGCGGATGGCGATGCGAGCCCAGCGCCGCGGGACCGCGCCGGTCGCGTGCGCGACGTTGCCGACCCGTGGTACACGGGAGACTTCACCGCCACCTACCGCGATGTGCTTGCCGGGTGCGAGGCGCTACTCGAGCAGCTGGCGTAACCGCACGCGGCCGGCACCGGCGTCATTCGATCGACCGGCGCCGCGCTGAGCGCCCCGGCGGGCAGCGCCCGGGAATCAGACCCGAAGCCAGCAGCCCTACAGTAGCGTCACCGTGAAGGAGCGCTCGTCCACCGCACCGGGATCGAGCAGCGTGATGTCGCACTTGTGCTCGAAAACGTCGTCCTCGGTGTCGAGGGTCGAGAAGCCCGTCCACGGCTCGAGCGCCACGAACTGCGCGTCGCCAAGAGCCGACCAGATGCCGATGTAGCGGAAGTCGGCGAAATCGATCTTCACGCCGTGGCCGGAGACGCGGCTGCGCAGCGTGAGCGTGCCATCGGGGACATCGGTGAGCATGACGGAGTCCTCATCGAAGAACTCGTGGGTGAGCGCCATGGTATCCGCATCGTCCACGATGCGCTTCACCGTGGAGTACGTATTGAGCCCGCCCGGGGCGATGACCGGCGTGTCGCAGGTCCAACGGCGCGTGAAAGCAAGCTCGTAGTCGGAGAAGCGCTCGTGCTCAGTCCCTGGTGCCGGAACGTTGAACGCAGGATGCCCGCCCACGGAAAACGGCAGCACCACGTCGCCGGTATTCTCCACCCTGAACGTCTGCGTAAGGCTCGCAGGGCCTGTGAGCTCATAGGTCATGTTGAGCTTGAACGCGTACGGGTAGGCGGCTCGGGTCGCCTCCGAGTCGACGAGCTCGAAGACGACTTTGCTGTCTGTATGCTCGACCACCGCGTGCTCGTAATCACGGGCGAGGCCGTGACGCCCGAGCGTGATCGGTCCTTGGGAGGACATCGCCTTGCCATCACGCAGGGATCCGACGATCGGGAAGAGAATCGGGGCGTGCTTTGCCCACCAGCGCGGATCCGCCTGCCAAAGATACTCGTTTCCATCCTTCTTAAGGCTCGTGAGCTGGGCGCCGAAATGATCGATGACGGCAACGAGGCCCTCGGTGGAAATGGTCGTGTTAGGCATGCGGACTCCTTAGAACGCGTGGCGAGAGCGGGCTGCGCGCCCGCTTGTTCCATCGTACCCCTCCACGTCTCGATGCCGTGCTAAAGCTCGGTGACCGGAGCCGCCAGCAGAACGGATAGCAGATCGCCCTGCCGGCGGCGCCGACCTCTAATCGTCCAGATACCGTGCGAGGAACTCCCGCGTGCGCGCATGCTCGGGCGCGGTGAATATCTTTTGCGGGGAGCCCTTCTCGGCGATGATCCCCTCGTCCATGAAGACGACCTCGTCCGAAACGCTCTTCGCGAACGCCATCTCGTGCGTCACCACGACCATGGTCATCCCTTCACGCGCCAGCGCGCGCATCACCTCGAGTACCTCACCCACGATTTCGGGATCGAGCGCGCTGGTAGGCTCGTCGAACAGCATGAGGTCAGGATTCATGCACAGCGCGCGTGCGATGGCGACGCGCTGCTTCTGCCCGCCCGAGAGCGTGCTCACATGGGCATGCGCGAACTCTCCCATCCCCACGGATTCGAGATGCGCAAGCGCGGTTCGCTCGGCCTCCTGCTTGTTCATCTTCTTGAGGGTGACCGGGGCGAGCGTGCAGTTATCGAGCACGTTCATGTTGTTGAACAGGTTGAATCCCTGGAACACCATGCCGATGCTCTCTCGCAGGCGGTTGACATCCACATGCTCGGCCGCGAGGTCCTTGCCATGGAACCACACATGCCCGGCATCGGGCGTCTCGAGCAGATTGATGCAGCGCAGCAGGGTCGACTTGCCCGAACCGCTCGCACCGATGATGGTAACCACCTGGCCGGGCATGACCGTAAGGTCTATGTTGCGGAGCACCTCGTGACTTCCAAACGATTTGCGCAAGCCCTCGATGCGCACCATGGGCTCGTTAAGCGTATCGGTCATGGTCTATGCCCCCATCTGATCGGCGGCCGCGGTGGCGGCCTCGGCGTTCACCGTGGAATCAGACATGCCGGTCACCCCGGCGCCGCGACCTCCTAAGCGGCGCGACAACTTGTTGAGCAGCCATGTCGCGACCATGGTGAGGATCAGGTACGCCACCGCGGCGATCATGTTGGCCTGCAGCTGCTGCCAGTAGATGCCGGCAACGGTATTCGTGGCGAACATGAGGTCGAACGTACCGATGACCGAGAGCACCGAGGAGTCCTTGATGTTGATGACAAGCTCGTTGGAGAGGCCGGGTATCGCGAACTTGATGCCCTGCGGGAACACGACCTTGCGCATCGCCTGCCACTGAGAAAGGCCGAGCGATCGAGCCGCCTCGGTCTGACCGATGTCGACCGACTCGATGCCGCCGCGCAGCACCTCCATCATATAGGCGGTCGAATTGATCGAGATGGTCACAAGGCCAGCTGTGAAGGCAGACCACAGGGCGTTGATCTCGGTCGTTCCCATACCCGAGCCGCGCAGAATGCCGATCACACCGTAGTAGATGATGCCGGCCTGCACCATCATCGGGGTGCCACGAATCACCGTGCTGTATACCTTGGCGAACCAGGCCCCCACGACCTTCAGGAAGCGGACGAGGTCGTTATCGGGACGATCGATGGTTTGAATGCGGCAGAACACGAGCAGCAACGCGAGGAAGAACGCGATGACCGTGCCGAGCACGGCGAGCTCAATCGTCGTCATGATGCCCGTGATGAACATGTCGCGACCGTGCCAGAGCATGTACAGGATGCTTTGGAGCGCATCCTCGGGACGGCTTTGCACCGAAGTGGCGACCGCCCACGCCGAAGCGAGACCCATCACCACGCGGTCGACGATGAGAACCGCCGTGATCGCCCACATGAGATAGGAGGTGCAGCGCAAGGCGCTCTTCACCGGCGGGCGGGTGAACGGCGACGCCTGGGCATAGCGCTCCCTCAGCATCGCTTTCGAGATGAGCGCAGCAACGCTCACGCAAACCCAGGCAAAGAGCAGGTAGTACATGACCACTTCGACTGGGTAGGCGTAGTACATGAAACTAAACCATGGGCGGGGGCTGCTTGAGAGCAGCATCCCCAAACACGCGACGACGCTCGTACCCAGAAGCACGTAGCGGTGATCGTCTAATACGAAGGCAACCAAGCGGTTTCGCCTGGGGATAGCATGTGCGTCCATAGAATCACCTTACTAATATATAGGGATCGGAATCGCGAACCACAAGACAGCGGGGCTTAGGCGGGCTGGCGATCCGTACACGCCGTCCACAGCTCCTGGCGCTCATCATCCGAGATGGATGCAATGGCGTCGTTGATGCGATCCAAAATATCCTCCTGGCCCTTGGCGATGGCCGCATTGGCGGGCATAGGAGATCCGTCGAACTGGCCGGTAAGCTGTAGCTCGACGAAATTCGGATACATCTCGATAAGCTTTGGCACGCTGAGTTCTGAGTAGGTGATTGCGTCGCACGAACCACTTGCGAGATTCTCGACCACCAACGGCAGCGTGTCCGCCGGCGTCATATGCACGCACCCGGGAATCTGATCGATCACGTCGTCATAGAGCGTCGACACCTGCCCCAGGATATACGCACCCTCGAGATCGGCGAACGTGGTCGCCCCCACATAGGGAGAGTCATCGCGAACGATGAGCACGATGTTGTCGTCGAGATACGAATCGGAGAAATCCGCCGACTGCTCGCGCTCCGGAGTAGCCGACATGCCGGCGCACACGATATCGATCTGGCCGTTGTTGAGGGCGTCGATCAAACCCGAAAAATCGAGCTTGACCGCCACGGGCTCCATATCGAGCGCCTCGGCGATGACCTTAGCGACCTGGACGTCATAACCGTCGGCATAAGCTCCGGAAACGTTCTCGATAGGGATGGTGAATTCCGAGGATTCGGTGGTCTGCCAGTTGAAGGGCGCGTACGCCGCTTCCATACCCACGCGCAACGTGATGCCGTCGCCGAGCACCCCCGCCGATCCAGCGGAGTCGGAGCCGGTCGGGGCCATGCCCACGCGTGCATCGGGTGCCGCGGGGCCGCAACCCGGAAGTACGGCCATGCCTCCCAAACCTACCATGAGGCCGGATAGCCTCAGTATCCTGCGCCGCGAATATAGCGCAGGCTCGTCCTGCGAGTCATACGAAATGGTTCCCATGGCTGTTCCTTCCTTGTTGTTTCAAACCCCTTCCGTACGCGCAACCGGAGGGGACCCATTCCCCTCCCCCTTGCAACTTAATGCGAGAAAGTTCCGCGCACTGTTGCATCATACTCTCAATCTGCATAGCTCCGCAGGCTGTTTACCGTTTTGATACATTCACATCAGACTTTACGCTGTTCGTGAATAACTTCGCATACGCTTTTGCGCATAGTTGATTCGGCTGCGCCATCAGGTGAAGAGGATGCCCGCACCCATCCGCACGGTTCGCTCTCCAAGACGCTCGATGAAGCTCCGCAGATGGGTTGCAACCTAATGATTCGGTACCTTGACAATAACGACAGCCGTAGTAATCTTCTTATGTTCACGATTCGCAACCGCATACAGGGAAAGGAGGACTTCATGGACTTGCAGGAGGGGCAGGACCCTTCACGGAAGACGGAAGCGTGCGGCTCAGATGCCGTCGCTGCCGATGATCTGGCGAAACGCCTGCTCGCAGGACTTGGTTACTGCGGGCATTATCTTCATTTCCATGGAGGTGGACGCTCGGGCAAGGCACCCATCATCTGCCTTATCGCCAAACACGGCGGCGAGATGTCTCAGCAAGAGCTCGGCTCGTACTTCGAGCTCAAGCCCGGCTCGCTCTCAGAGGTGCTCACCAAAATAGAGACCTCGGGACTCATCGAGCGAACCCGCAACCCTGAGGACCGCAGGCAGCTCACCATTCGCCTCACGGAGAAGGGCATGGAGGAAGCCGCGCGAGACCAGGAGAATCGCATTCGCTTCCGAGAGCGCGCCTTCGATAACCTCACCATCGAAGAGAGGCTCGAGCTCGGGCGCATCCTCGACAAGATACGAAACCGTTGGGAGGAACTTGCATGATAAGGACACTCATGGCGAGCATCCGTGAGTACCGCAAGGCAGCTATCGCCACGCCGATCATCGTGCTCGGCGAGGTGGTCATGGAGGTGGCGATCCCCTTTGTGACGGCCCAGCTCATCAACGCCATCCAGGCAGGGGCGACGCTCGCGCAACTCGTTCCCTACGCCACCGCCCTCGTGACCATGGCCCTCGCCTCGCTGGCCTTCGGTATCGGCGCGGGCATCACCTGCAGCCAGGCATCCTGTGGATTCGCCAAGAACCTGCGCCGCGACATCTTCGCGGCGGTGCAGCGCTTCAGCTTCGCCAACATCGACCAATTCTCGAGCTCATCGCTCGTTACGCGCCTCACCACGGACGTCACGAACGTGCAGCTCGCATACATGATGATCATCCGCACCGCCGTGCGCTGCCCGATGCTGCTCCTCTGCGGCATCATCATGGCCTTCATCATGGCCGGCCCCATGGCAATCGTGTTCGTGATCATCGTGCCGCTTCTGGGCTTCGGGCTCTTCAAGGTCGTGCGCACCGTGCACCCCATCTTCCGAGCCGTGTTCCGCAAATACGACGCCCTCAACGAGTCCATCGAAGAGAACGTCACCGGCATGCGCGACGTGAAGAACTACGTGCGCCAGGATTACGAGAAGCAGAAGTTCGGCCGGGCCGCCCAGGACGTCTGCCGCGACTTCACGCGCGCAGAGAAGATCCTCGCCCTCAACAACCCCATGATGAACTTCTCCGTGAACACGGTGTTCGTCGTGGTCATCCAGTTTGGTAGCTACCTGGTCATCTCCAGCCGCGGCACCCTTATGAACGTCGGCCAGATGAGCGCCCTGACCACCTATAGCTTCATGATCCTCATGGCCCTCATGATGGTGTCCATGGTATTCGCCATGATCACCATGGCGCAGGAGAGCGCCGAGCGCATCGTCGAGGTCATCGAGACCGAGCCCACCATCAAGAACCCGGAACACCCCGTTACCGAGATGAAAGATGGCTCCATCGACTTCGACAACGTGACGTTCAAGTACTCTGAGAAAGCCGAGCACCGCGCGCTCGCCGAGATCGACTTGCACATCAAGAGCGGCGAGACCCTCGGCATCATGGGCGGCACCGGTTCGGCAAAGACCTCGCTTGTGAACCTCATCAGCCGCCTGTACGACGTGACCGAGGGATCCGTGAAGGTTGGCGGCGTGGACGTACGCGACTACGACCTCGAATACCTGCGCAACAACGTCGCCGTGGTACTGCAGAAGAACGTGCTGTTCAGCGGAACCATCAAGGAGAACCTGCGCTGGGGTAAGGCCGACGCCACGGATGACGAGATCAAGGAGGTTTGCGAACTCGCTCAGGCCGATGAGTTCGTGCAGGGCTTCTCCAAAAAGTACGACACCTACATCGAGCAGGGCGGCACCAACGTGTCCGGCGGTCAGAAGCAGCGCCTGTGCATCGCCCGCGCATTGCTCAAGCACCCGAAGGTCCTCATCCTCGACGACTCCACGAGCGCCGTGGACACCAAGACGGACGCGCTCATCCGCGAGGGCTTGGCGCAATACCTGCCAGAAACCACGAAGATCATCATCGCGCAGCGCACGAGCTCTGTAGAGCACGCCGACCGCATCCTCGTGCTGGACAACGGACATATCGTCGGCCTCGGCACGCATGATGAGCTCATGAAGACCTGCGATATCTACCGCGATACCTACGAGCAGCAGAATCGCGCCAGCAACGAGAGCGGCGACTCGCATGCTGCTACGCCCGCTGCCGAGAAGGTCGCTCCCGCCGCAGACGCCGCAACCCAGGAAGGAGGTGCCGCCGATGCCCGCTAATGACGCTCGCGAACAATACGAGGCCAATCGTCAAAACGTTGCCGGCCGCACCAAGCCCGCTGCGAAATCCAAAGGTGGTCGCGGCAAGACGCTCGCTCGCCTTATTCGCACCCTGTTCTCGTTCTACCCCAAGCTCCTGCCCTTGGTCTTATGCTGCCTCGTGGCGAACTCTATCCTTCTTGCGCTGCCCTCCACATTCATGCAGCGCGCTCTCGAGATCGTGACCGAGATATGGCCGTCGGGTGACTGGGCGAGCGCAGCAGGCCCCATCGGATCGCTCACGGTCTCGCTCATCTGCATCTACGCGGTCTCGCTCACGCTCAGCTTCACATGGAACCGCGTCATGGCCATCGTGACGCAGGGCTCGCTCGAGAAGTTCCGCGAGAAGGTCTTCGACCACATGCAGGACCTTCCCATCCGCTTCTTCGATCAGCACCAGCGCGGCGACATCATGAGCCATTTCACCAATGACATCGATGCCCTGCGCCAGATGATCGGCCAGTCGCTGCCGAACATCGTGCTCACCACCGTGACCTGCATTTCGGTGGTATGCATCATGCTCTACTACAGCATCTGGATGTGCCTCGTCGTCGTGACGGGCGTGTTGTTCATGACGTATGTGACCAAGCAGCTCGGCGGTCGCTCTGCGAAGAACTTCGTGGCCCAGCAGCGCGAGATCGGCATCGTCGAGGGCCATGTGGAGGAGATCATGAACGGCCAGCGCGTCGTGAAGGTCTTCTGCCACGAGGATGCTGCACAGGAAGACTTCGACGTGCGCAACGAAGCCCTCTTCCAGGCGGCGCGCGCGGCGAACATGTATTCCAACACGCTCGGCCCCATCCTCATGAACCTGGGCAACCTCATGTATGTGGTCGTCGCACTCGTGGGTGGCGTGTTCATCGAGCTCGGCGTGCCCAACTTGTCCATCTCGGGCCTTGCGTTCTCCATTGCGGTGACGGTGCCGTTCCTCAACATGACGCGCCAGTTCTCCGGTCAGATCGGCCAGATCTCGCAGCAGATCAACGCGGTGGTCATGGGTCTCGCCGGTGCGGAGCGCATCTTCGAGTTGCTCGACGAGGAGCCCGAGGCTGACGAGGGGTACGTTACGCTCGTCAACACCCGCATGCACAACGGCGAGCTTGTTGAAACCGATAAGCGCACCGGGCGCTGGGCTTGGAAGTGGCCGCACCATGATGGGACCGTCGAGCTTGTGCCGCTTGAGGGCGACGTGCGCCTGAATCATGTTGACTTTGGCTACGAGCCCGGTCATACGGTGCTGCACGACGTGAGCGTCTGGGCTGAGCCTGGCCAGAAGATCGCCTTCGTAGGCGCCACCGGTGCCGGCAAGACCACGATCACGAATCTCATCAACCGCTTCTACGACATCGCCGACGGCAAGATCCGCTACGACGGGATCAACATCAACAAGATCAAGAAGGACGATCTGCGTCGTTCGCTTGGCGTGGTGTTGCAGGACGTGAACCTGTTCACCGGAACCGTTATGGACAACATCCGCTACGGACGCCTGGACGCCACGGACGAGGAGTGCATCGCCGCCGCAAAGCTCGCTGGCGCGCACGGGTTCATCGAGCGCCTGCCCGAGGGCTACAACACCATGCTCACCGACAACGGCTCGAACCTCTCCCAGGGCCAGCGCCAGCTGCTGTCGATCAGCCGCGCTGCGGTGGCAGATCCGCCGGTCATGATCCTTGACGAGGCGACGAGCTCCATCGACACGCGCACCGAGGCCATCGTGCAGAAAGGCATGGATGCGCTCATGAACGGGCGCACCACGTTCGTCATCGCGCACCGCCTCTCCACCGTGCGCAACTCCGATGCGATCATCGTGCTTGACCATGGTCGCATCATCGAGCGCGGTAGCCACGACGAACTCATCGCGAAGCGCGGTGTGTACTACCAGCTCTACACCGGAGCGTTTGAACTCGAGTAGCCTTACGCACATCGAATTGCTTGGACGGGGCCCGCATGGATTCACATGTGGGCCCCGTTTTACCGCGGGGCTGTCGTTATCAAGCGATACCAATAAACCTTTGTGCGCTATTGGCGCACTTTTCTACTATTTCTAAAGCACAAGCGTGCATAAAGCGCACAGGGGTTTCGGCTAGGGTGCGAAGCCCTTCTAGCGGCGTCCTAGATGTCTCACTTATCGACCCGCGAACGGCGCACCAGCGGCACCCCAGCTCGGGATAGAAGCCTGAACATGTAATTTTGATCTTCTGCCTCGGCGTATGAGAACCGTATCACCGTCGCTCCGGTTAGATTCAAACGCGCCTCTCTCCGACGCTCGCGCGCAAGCGCCGAAATCACACCCATGTCATCAGGCCCTGCTGCCGCCTGCCGATACTTTTGCATGCCGTCGAGCTCTCCGATGATTACACGCCCGTCCGGCAGGCGCCAGAACATATCTACTCGGGAGGTCGTGTTGGGATTCATCGGGTCCGTGACCTCTACCTGCAGCTCAGGGACCATGAATCCGAGCTTTATTATCGTTGCCCGGGCAACCGATTCCCCACCGTTCTCGCTTCTTCCATCGCACCAGCGAAGGACTTCTCGAGCGGTTTTGATCCCCATCCTTCCCTTCCCGTGCAGTCTGAAATACGCTTCAAGCTCGCTGCGTGAGACGAGCTCCCAATGCAGCGCCGAATCGACGATAGCAAGTCCATAGCGGAACGGCGCCTGGCATGCGCAGTCGAGCAGCGTGCGCTGTAGCGTTGTTGCCAGGATACCCTGCACCGTCACCGGTCCATCGCCCTCTACAACATGGAACTGCAGGCTATTTGGACACCGCCGACGGCTTTGGTGCCTACCGACGGCGATATGCACCTTGTCTAGAAAGGCATAAGGGACCTGCAGTCCAAAAAGAAGCGCGGCGGAATATGAGCAGAACACCCATTGAGGGTGCAATTCGGCCAACGTGCGTATCGCAGCAAGCGCACGGCCACGCAAGGAAAGCTCTCCATAGCGGGCGGAGTCCACATAGCAGCCTTTGATGGGCGACAGCAACAGACCGCGCTCAACCCGCCTTTCAAGCGCCAATCTATCCGCTCGCGAGCGCGGCACAACATAGCGTCCATGCAGCACCGCTTCACGGAGCATCGAATCGACGCGTCTATCAACGTTCCTGGCCACGACATCACCCGCCCTTGCGCACCATGCCGAAGCAACATCCCGTAAACACCGGCAACGATGGCTGCGACCTTAGCAAATGATGTGTTAACAGGTCTCCAACCAGCTTCTTTCAAAAGACCAACGACCCAGCTCGCGAGACACGCATGCAACGAGTCAATCGGCAAGCGGCAACTCCCACGCATTGAGCGGCGGCGACCCGCCGATGCGTTTCGATATCGATCAGATGCAGCAGGCTCATCGGAACAACCGCAACCTCTGTGCGCTTCGTGCACGCTTCAACGTCCTTTGCCGTCCGTAAACGTGCCAATAGCGCACAGAGGATTGCCTAAAGCTCGAATCAACCCAAAGAGAAACGCCAACGATTCCTAAGAGACCGTAGGTTGGCTCGCTACACGAAGTTAAGCTTTAGATCAATCCAAGTCGGAGCAAAGCGCGGACGACACCGTCGTTTTGGACGCTGTCGGTTACAAACGAAGCCACTTCCTTTACGGGCTCGAGTGCGTTGCCCATCGCGACGAACGTATCGACTGCAGATGACATCGGCAGGTCGTTGCCGGAATCACCAAAAGCGAAAGCGTTCTCCGCGCCTGCGCCGTAGTGGTCGAGAACTCCCCGCACGCCGTAGCCTTTGTCCACGCCGCGCTGAGTCATCTCAAACGCCCCGCCACCTAGATCGAACAGATCGAAGCATGCATCCAGCTCATCTCGCACCGGACCGAGCTTTTCAAGCTCCGGTTGGGGAATGCAGATCTTGTTGAACCTCATATCGGTCACCCGCTCCATACCAGCAGCATCGACAGCGCGCGGTGCGGGGTATATCGGATCGGCAACGCTGTCACGGGCTGCAAGCATCACGCTGTTGTGCGTGCCTTCGAACATGACGTCGGCGTTGCACGAGGAAATCAGCTCGACCGAGCGGATGAGCAGCTCACGTGGCATGGCCTCGTCGCGGGCGATCCGTTCATCAAGGTAGAGACAAGCGCCGCCCGAACAGATGATGCCGGTGGGATTGAGTTCCAGAAGCGGATCCGACACCATGCAGAGCGGCCGACCCGTGCAGATGAACGTGCGGTGTCCTCGCAATGCAAGCGTACGGAATGCCTGATAGACAGCATCGCTGGGCCGCGCTTTGGCAACGGTTTCACTTACTTCAAGATCGGGATCATGCCAGATAAGCGTCCCGTCGATATCAAAGAACAGGTATGCCGGCCCGCCATCCGCAAGCGCGCCGTGCGCCAGAGGCTCCCCTGCCTGAATGCTCTCTCCCAACATCCACCCTCCTTTTCGAACGCTGATTATTATGCCATGGTCCACAGGCGTTTCCCGCGGTCGCAGGCGCACGTATAATGGTGCGCGCGACGCGAACCGCGAGGAAGAGGTGCCTTCATGGAATTCTACGCAAGCTGCCCCAGTGGGTTCGAGCGCGCGCTCGCCATCGAACTCAAAGCGCTGGGATGCCGACGCGTGCGCCCGCTCGCAGGCCGCGTCTCCTTTGAAGGCGACCTCGCCGATGCATACCGTCCATGCTTGGAATCTCGGCTTGCAAGCCGCATCAACGCGGTTGTCGCTCGCTTCCATTGCGCAACCGCGGACGACCTCTATGACGGAATGTACGCGATTGCCTGGGAGCAGCTGCTCAGACGCAGCTCGACTGTCTTGGTCTCCGCCCAGGGCTCCAATGATGCGCTACGCAACACGCGGTTCATAGCCCAATGCGCCAAGGATGGCCTGGTCGATCGCATGCTCGACGAAACCGGTGCAAAACCAGAATCGATGATGCGGGACGCAGACGTCCATGTAGCGGTGACGGTACGCGGCGATCGGGCATCGGTTGGCATCGATTTGTGCAGCGAGCCCCTGTTCAAGCGCCACCACCACGCAATGGATGATGCGTCCCGCCGTCTTCGATCCGACTACGCCGCACTCGTGCTAGCCGAAGGTGAGTGGACCAGGCATTGTCAAGGAGCAGGAGAGCCGAACGCAGCCTCGCTGCTTATCTGCGCCGGCGATGTCGCAGATTCCCTCGTTTTCGAAGCGGCGTCCGAACTCGCGGGAATCAAGCCGGGCTCGGAGCGCGCACGCTGGGGCTTCCAAGAGCTTCTCAACTATGACGCAGCCGCATGGGCTCAGATCAAGGCGGGGGATGCCGACCGTCCGGCACGGGGGCGCATACTTCTGTTGAGTGAAGACGCCGCCATGACGCCAGAGCGCCAAGCAATGCTCGACTCGATCGGTGCGCGACGCTTCGTGGAGACGATATCCCCGCGCCAAGACGCCCTCGCTAAGGCGGTGCGTCGCTTCGCGGCAGAGGAGGAGCGCCGCGGAAACCTGGAGCCACGGGCCCACATCGTTTGCGATCTTACGGCCAACGCACCCGCTCGGCTTGCCCGGGCGATTGGCCAGGCGTTGCTCGCGGAAGCCGCGTGCCGCGACGCAGGGGTCGCGGTGCGCGTCATCACGGTTGGCGCAGATGTCTCATCTGCGCTCGCCATTGGGCGAGCCGTGCAAAGCAACCACACCTTGCCCATGGGATCGGACGAGATCACCCTCACGGTTTTAGACGAGGTCCCAGTATCCGATGATGCTCACGAGCTGCCCTCAGTCGACGTTGCATCCGGCCGACCTGTACCGGTCCTCCTGCCTGAATCGGAGCAGTTCGCACGCCGCCTCATCAAGGTCGCGCGCCTACGCCGGCGCTGGGCCGACCGCGAGGGGGTCAGCTGCTACCGTGTATACGACGCCGACCTCCCCGACTACGCTGTGGCAATCGACCTCTATATAGGCAGCGAGCGCACACCGGGAAGATGGCTTGTCGTGGCGGAATACGCCGCTCCGCGCTCGGTTGAGGCGGGGATGTCCCAGGCCAGAATGCTCGACATCCTGGCCATCGCACCGCGCGTGCTCGATGTTGAGCTTGACCACGTGCACGCTAAAACGCGCATGCGTTCGCGCGGCGGGTCGCAGTACGCCCAGGCTACGGGACAAGGAAGCGGGCACGCCCGGACCGACCGTCGTGGCCTACCGCGCATCTGCGAGGGCGGCCTCACCTTCATCGTTAACTTCGATGACTACCTTGATACCGGAATCTTCCTCGATCACCGCGTGACCCGCGACCTGGTGCGCACCTATGCGCGCGATGCCAAGACCTTCCTCAACTTGTTTGCCTACACAGGAACGGCAACCTGCTACGCGGCGGATGGCGGCGCGAGAGAAACCACCACGGTGGACCTCTCGAACACCTATCTCGAATGGGCGCGTGACAACATGCGCCTGAACGGGTTCGCCGGCCAAAAGCATCGCTTTATTCGGGCTGACGTTCTCACGTGGATCGAGCGGCAGCTTCGGCGGTCCGAGCGCTGGGATCTGATCTTCTGCGACCCGCCGACGTTCTCCAACTCGACCAAGATGGGTGGGCGCACCTTCGACGTTCAACGTGATCACGTCGGATTGGTGAGCGCTCTCGCCCACCTGCTCACGCCACAAGGACGGGCGATCTTCTCGTGCAATCTGCGGCGATTCAAGCCGGACCTCGAAGAGCTGCGCCGACGCGGCGTCAATCTCATCGACATCACGGAGCGCACCATTCCCGAGGACTTTGCCCGCAACAAGCGAATCCATCGCTGCTATGTGGTAGAGCGCATCTGACCTTTGGCCGTATCCTAGGCAAAACGCGGCAGCGCGTGACGCCCGGACCTGGGACAGCACCCGGATGCCTCCGAACTTTGCAGGCTCCAGGCTCTCGCCCGCCTCGGCTTACGCGCCGGCGATGACCTTGTTCCAATCCGCCTTGAACCCTTCCAGCCCACGGTCTGTGAGCGGATGGTGCACGCACTTCTTGAGTGCGGCGAACGGCACGGTGGCGATGTCTGCACCAAGCAGCGCCGCCTGCGTGACATGGTGCGGCGTGCGAATGGAAGCCGCGATGATCTCGACCGTGTCGTCGACGTTCTTGCCCGACCAATCATAGTTACCGATGCAGGCGATCACATCAGCGAGCTGGCTCACGCCATCCTCGCCCAGATCGTCGAAACGACCGACGAACGGCGAGATGTAGCGAGCTCCGGCATTAGCGGCGAGCAGGGCTTGAGGAGCGGAGAAGACGAGCGTCATGTTGACACGCACCCCTTCGTCGGCGAGAGTCCGCGTCGCAGCGAGACCCGCCTCGCAGATGGGGAGCTTCACAACGATGTTGGGGGCGAGCGCGGCAAGGCGGCGTCCCTCTGCGACCATCGCCTCCGCATCTTCGGACGTGGCCTCAGCGGAGACGGGAAGTCCCGCGCACAGCTCGGCGATCTTGCTCATGTGCCCCTCGAAGTCGGCGAGCTTGCCACCGGTCTTTGCATAGAGGCTCGGATTCGTCGTAACGCCGGCAAGGCATCCCCAGCTCTTCGCCTCGGCGATCTCATCCAGGTTCGCGGTGTCGATGAAGAACTTCATGCTCATCCCTTTCACCCGTTGCAAGCAGGAGCTTTATCAAATCGGCTCCAGCTTTGAGCTTACCACAGAGCAGCATCTGAACGCAGGTTGCCAATCAACCCAGCCGATTATCGAAGAGCGCGCTAGGCAAGTAGCGATGCAGCCGATGCAAGCGCTCGTCAAGGTGGCAGCGAGCCCTCTTCAACGGCGCATGGAGCTGATGCAACTTATATGGGCAACCGCTATAATGACGTGCCATGGTGGGTTCCTCCTGCCTGCTAGCTGCCGTTCTGGCTGTTCAGAGCCTCGGCGGATAGCACTCACGTGATGCCCAAGGAGAATGTCGACAATGACAGATCAGGATGCGAAAAGCCCGTCTGAACTAGACGAGCCGCAGGATACCGACGGCGTGGCTGCGCCAACGCAACCTCGCGAGTCCCTGCTGCGCAAGAATCGCAAGGCGCGAAAGGGCCGCGGAACGTCCAATGATTCCTCACCCGTCCGTCCCCTTAAGACCATCAAGGGGGCTGCGCACCCCGACGCGCACTCCATTCCGGTGAGCCTCGCGGCGATGCTCGTGACCATCGGCGTGGTGTATGGTGATATCGGCACCTCGCCCATGTACGTTACCAAGGCGCTGCTGGCGGGTAACGGCGGCATCATGAGCGTTACCGAGGAGTTCGTACTCGGCGCGCTCTCGCTCGTCATCTGGACGGTGACGCTGCTCACCACCATCAAGTACGTGCTCATCTCACTCAAAGCAGACAACCACGGCGAAGGCGGCATCTTCGCGCTCTATTCGATCGTTCGCCGCTTTGGCAAGTGGCTCATCATCCCCGCCATGCTCGGCGGCTCCGCGCTGCTCGCCGACGGCGTTCTCACGCCCGCGGTGACCATCACCACCGCCGTCGAGGGTCTGCGCACCATTCCCGAGATGCACGCGCTCATCGGCGAAAACCAGATGAACGTCGTGGTCATCACCCTCATCATCGTCTGCGCCCTTTTTGCCGTCCAACGTGCGGGCACCTCCAAGATCGGGCGCGCCTTCGGCCCGGTTATGACCTTCTGGTTCCTGTTCCTGGGCGGTGTCGGCCTCGTCTCGCTGTTCGCCGCACCGCAGGTACTGCTCGCCATCAATCCCCTGTACGGCATACAGTTCCTGTTCTCGCCGAACAACCACGCCGGCATCATGATTTTGGGTAGCTGCTTCCTTGCCACCACCGGTGCCGAGGCGCTCTACTCCGATATGGGCCATGTCGGCCGCGGCAACATCTACGCTACGTGGCCGTTCGTTAAGGTGTGCCTCGTCCTGAGCTACCTCGGACAGGGTGCTTGGCTGCTCTCCAACGCGGGAAACACCGAGCTTGTCGGCATCGCTGATCTCAACCCCTTCTTCCAGATGCTCCCCGACATGATGCGCCCCTTCGGCGTGATCCTCTCGACGCTGGCGGCCATCATCGCCTCGCAGGCGCTCATCACCGGCGCGTTCTCGCTCGTGTCCGAGGCGAGCCGTCTCGACCTTATGCCGCGCCTGCAGGTGTTCTACCCTGCCGAAACCAAGGGCCAGCTCTACATTCCGCTGGTCAACAAGGTCATGTGGGCCGGCTGCATCGTCGTCGTGCTGCTGTTCCAGTCATCCGCGCACATGGAAGCGGCTTACGGACTGGCCATCACCATCACCATGCTCTGCACAACGGTGCTGTTGTTCTTCTACCTGCATCGCGTGCGCAAGCTCAACTTCTTCCCGTGGATCTTCCTGTTGTTCTTCGTCGCGCTCGAAGGCTTCTTCTTTGGTTCCTCGCTCACCAAGTTCTTCCACGGCGGCTATTTCACCATCCTGCTCGCCGCGCTCATCATGGCCATCATGCTGTGCTGGTACGCAGGCACCTCGGTCGAGCGCCGCCAGGCCACCCTGCTCCCGCTGCGCAGCTACCTCGACCAACTCGATCGGCTGCGTAACGACACCACCTACGACCTCGTTTGCGACAACCTGGTCTACCTCACAAACGGGACCAATACCGACTACCTCGATCGCGACATCCTCTACTCGATCCTCGACAAGCACCCCAAGCGCGCAAAGGCATGGTGGTTCATCAACGTCGAGGTCATGGAGGATCCTTACACCTTTGCATATTCGGTTGAGGATTTTGGCACCGACTACGTCTTCCGCGTGCATCTCTTCCTTGGCTACAAGGTCGATCAGCGCGTGAACGCCTACTTGCGCCAGATCGTGCAGGACCTCTCCGCCTCCGGCGAGCTCCCTCCGCAGGCGCACGACTACTCGGTCTACAAGCACCCGGGTCCCATCGGTTCGTTCCAGTTCTGCATGCTGCGCAAAACCCTTGCGCCCGAATCGGACGTGCATAGCCGTGAACGCACCGCCATCAGCCTCAAGTACGCCATCCGCAGCTTCGCCGGCTCGCCCGCGCAGTGGTACGGGCTCGAGAACTCGAGCGTGTTCGTGGAGTACGTGCCCTTGTTCACCAAATTCAAGAGTGTGAACAAGATGGTGCGCATCGCGCCCGACGAGCGCCCGTAACGCATGCGATAGGGCTCGCGAACGACCGGCAATCGCAGTTCGAGTGCCGGCCGTCGCCTAGCCTTGCGCGTGCCGTGCTATACCACAGCGCATACCATGCCCGCCCTCGCCTGAGGGCGGGCTTTTTTCATGCGTGCCGGCATCCTTGCCAGCGCGGCAAGTCCATATGCAGAAACTGGGATTCCAAGCAGGTACCAAACCTTACTCGATAGAATCTCGACAATCACGGGGTACCATATGTTTTCGTGTGTTCGTCAGTCGTACATGAACTTTCCGTCAGGGTTCTGCAAGCTCTTCCGCCCGCGGATTTTGAGGAGCCATCATGCTCGTTTCAGTCATATCCTTCATTGCCGCCGCAGCAAGCATCGTTCTCTGCATCATGGAGTGCAGGCGCCGATCCCTGGGCAGCGACGCCCATGATTCCGGAGGTAGCGTCCTGCCGCTCAAGCGTAGCAGCATGGTCTGGGTTGTCCTCATGGTCGCCCTGCAGGTATTCCTCGGCGTCTGGAGCGCCCTTGGTCTCGTTCAAGACGATATCGTATCCGCGCTCATCGTAAACGCCGTGATCACCGGGGCGGCTTTTCTTTCATGCGCGCGCCCGCGGCTCTACGCACGGGTTCGCGCCATCGCCGGTCCCGATGGCTTATGGCCCCATCCGCAGGTAGCGTGCGCGCTCGCCACGGTGCTCACCGGCATCTTCGCCACGCTCGCGCTCGAGATCCCCAGCAACCATAACCTTCTGTGGATGTATCCACTGTGCCTTCTGCTCGAAGTCGTGCTTGTGGCGTCCGCCGTCGCAGGCATGTTCTACCTCGCGCAGCGCCGCGCTGGCCTTGCAGCGCTCCTCAGCTTCGCGTTCTTCGCGATCGGCATCGCCGAGTACTTCGTGGTCCTCTTCAAGTCGCAGCCCATCCAACCCGGTGACCTTACCGCCATCGCCACGGCGGCGGCGGTGGGCGGCGGCTACACCTTCACGCTCAGTTGCTACTGCCTCTATGGCATGATGTTCCTCGCCCTCTCGTGGCTCACCCTCGCCTACGCGGTGGTGCTTGCTCCCGAGCCCTCTCAACGCACGCGCAAGTCGCGCCTGATAAACCTCGTTGTGGGTGCGCTCTGCCTCGCCTTCATCGTCTGCCACGTCACGGTCATCGACTATTACAACGTCCTGCGCATCCAGGTTTACACCTGGCGGCCGCTTGAAAGCTACTATCGCCAGGGCTTCCTGCCGAGCTTCATCTCCAGCGCCCAGACCATCCAGCCCCGTAAGCCCGAAGGCTACACCAAGGATGACGCTGAGGAGCTCGTCGAGGAGTACGCCGCCTCCTTTGACGAGGGAGCCGGCGCCTCCGAGGAGCGTGCCCAGGCGGTCGATCAGTTCGAAGGTGAAAATCCCTCGGTAATCGTGGTGATGAACGAGACGTTCTCCGACCTGTCCATCTACCAGAATCTGCATGCCGGATATGAAGGACCCGAGAACTTCCAGTCGATCTCCGATGCGCTCCAGACCGGGCAACTGTACGTAAGCGCCTATGGAGGTGGCACGTGCAACACCGAGTTCGAGGTGCTCACCGGCAACTCCATGGCCTACCTCGGCAACGGCGTGTACCCGTACACCATTTACAACCTCACGCATGCCGAAAACCTCGCCAAGCAGTTCAGCGACCTGGGCTATGCCACCACCGCCATGCATCCCAACCATGCCACCAACTGGAACCGCGAGAACGTCTATGCCGACTTTGGCTTCGACAACTTCCTTTCCATCGAGGATTTCGAAGGTGCTGACACGCTGCGTGGCATGGTGACCGACGAGGCGACCTACGACAAGATCCTAGAGTTGCTCAACTCGGGCGATGACCCGCAGTTCATCTTCGACGTCACGATGCAGAACCATTCTGGCTATACCACGGGGCTCCTCCCCATGAGCATGCGCACGAACTACCTCATCGATGGCACGTACGACGCCGAGGTTAACGAGTATCTCGCGCTCATCGAAGAGTCGGATCGCGCGCTTGGCGAGTTCCTCAATGAGCTTGAGGATCTGGATCGGCCCGTCGTGGTCGTCTTCTTTGGCGACCATCAGCCGTTCTTCCCGTCCGATTACAACGATGAGTGGTTCACCAACGAGGACGCCGCGACCCATAGCGAGCGCTTGTACCAGACCGAATACGTCATCTGGGCGAACTACGATGTGGCAGGCCGCGCGCAGGAGAGCGATGAAGTCGACCTTTCCTCGAACTACCTCGGTGCAACCCTCATGGAGCTCATCGGCGCGCCGATGACCGACTACCAAAAGGCTCAGATGGCCCTGCGCGTCGACATGCCAGCAATCAATTCCGTTGGATTCCAGGATGCCGGCGGAACATGGCATCTTACCGAATCGGCCACGGACGACCCCACCGCGGCGCCCGAGGTCTACGCCACTGCGCTCAAAGCTCGTCAGGACCTGGCCATGATGCAGTTTCTGAAGCTCTTCGACCATGGAGACAGCGTCTATACCAGGACCTTGCAGGGAGCCGCAAACGAAACCGACCCGAACCTCGCTCCCGGGACGACGCAGATAAAGTAACGGCATCGGCAATGCACAGAGCCGCCCATGAGCCCTTTTCCAGAACGGGCTCGTGGGCGGCTTTCTTGTGAAGAGAGCGGGCGGCCCAGCAATCGTGGATGAGCTAGGCGAGCGCCCCGCGCAGGCGCGCGGTTACTCGCTCGATCACCTGTTCATCAACTCCCGCGCGTGCACGCAGGTACTGGTAGGCGCTCCCGTAGGTCTTCCGCAGATACGCGCAGGCGCGCTCCATCTCGCGAGGATCGGCAATGAAGAGGCTGCGGGGAACCTTCTTTCGCAGCAGCGCCGTCGCGAGCGAGCGTTGAATCCACATGCTCGTCGTCATATACTCGCCGGTTGCCGCATAATCGGCAACGATGTCCGCATCGGCAACGCCCGCAAGACCGAGCAGCAGCATGGCGATAACGCCCGTGCGATCCTTGCCCGCCCGGCAATGAAAGAGCACGCAGCCTGAGGTGTCGAGCGCCTCGAACACGGCGCGCATCTCACCGGCGTCCTCATCAAGCAGCTTGCGATACGTATCGAACATGCAAGCCGGCACCTGGGAACGCATGCCGCTTGAGTTCAGCTGATCGAGCATGGGGATGTGGATGTAATCGATGCCATCGTGATGCCCATGCGAAAACGGATCGGGGCTATAGCGCACCTCGAAGGCGCTTCGCACGTCGATCACGCGCACAAGGCCGAGCTCGCGAAGATATGCTATGTCTGCCGCGGTAAGCCTGCGTAGCGAGTCGCCTCGCAGATAGCTGCCGTATGCCGTAAAGCCATGTGTGCCATCGCTTGCCTCAAAGGGATATCCGCCCAAATCCCGCACGTTGCGCGCTCCCTTGAGCATCAAGCGCCGGGGCTGTACGGCATCACGTTTATCCATCACCGCCGTCCACCTCCGGGCGCCGAGCCGCTATCATAGCGAAGGGCGCTGCGGCATCCGTGTTGTTCGTCACTTCGCTCACAGCTTATTATACTGTGATAATCACAGATACCCGTATGCCCTCTGTCAACCGACGGTAAAACACTCCCCAGGAGGACCTCGTGACGACGCCTTTTCAACCGGTTCCTTCCCACCGTTCCACACTTCCTGCCATCGCGCTCGCCGATCTTGCCAGCGAGCTCGATTCAGGGCTATCTTCCCGCATCGAGCCCGCCGGAAGCGAGACGGTCCCCGTTACGGGAATGACCGTCGATTCACGCGAGGTCGTGCCGGGTAATCTCTTCGTCTGCAAGGGAGTGGGCTTCAAGCCCGCGTTCCTCAGCTCTGCTGCCGCAGGCGGTGCTGCCGCCTACCTCTGCGAGGACGATCCCGAGCTCGTCGCCGAACTCGAATGCGCCGCCCCCGACCTCCCTCGTCTTGTTGCTTCCGATGTTCGTGCGGCAATGGCGCAAGCAGCGCCTATCATCTACGGCCATCCCGAACGCGACCTCGATATCGTGGGCATCACAGGGACCAAGGGCAAATCCACCGCCGCGTATATGCTGAAATCGATTCTTTCTGCCGCCGGCGACGAGCCTTCGATCATGGGTTCCATCGACACCGATGACGGAGTCGAGCGCTTCGAAAGCCATAACACCACGCCTGAGGCCCCCGAGCTCTGGCGCCACCTGCATAACACCGTGCAAGCCGGCCGACGCCACATGGTCATGGAGGTCTCCAGCCAGGGCCTCAAATACGATCGCATGCTCGGCGTTCCGTTGCGCATCGGCTCCTTCTTGAACATCGGTCGAGACCATATCTCAGGCGTGGAGCATCCCACGTTCGAGGACTATCTCGAAAGCAAGCTCAAGATCTTCGCGCAGAGCGACATCGCCCTGGTTAACCTTGCAACCGACCACCTGGACGAGGTCCTCGCCGCAGCACAAGCGTCGCGGACCCTGGTGACCTTCTCTCCTGAACCCGATGAGCGCGCTTGCTTCCAAGCGGACCACGTCATCTCGACGGGGGTTGGCTTGGAATTCGATCTTTTGGAGTGCATCGACCTTGCTGAAATTGATGCCCAAGGTTCGTTTGGGGATTCGCCCTCCCGCAAGGGGGAGCCGGTAGCTGAGCACATCGCACTCGGCATCCCCGGCCTTTTCAACGTGGAAAACGCACTCGCCGCCATCGCATGCGCGCGCCTGCTCGGCGTAAGCTACGACGCGATCAAGCATGGCCTTGCCCACCTGCGCGTTCCCGGCCGCATGGAGGTTGTAGCAACGCCCGACCGGCGAATCATCGCCTTAATCGACTACGCTCACAACGAACTCTCGTATCAGGCGCTTTTCTCCTCCGTGGAGCAGGAGTATCCCGGACGCCGCATCATCGCGGTGTTCGGCGCGCCTGGCGGCAAGGCACAGGAGCGG
This sequence comes from Enorma phocaeensis, assembly GCF_900186505.1. Classification (GTDB taxonomy): domain Bacteria; phylum Actinomycetota; class Coriobacteriia; order Coriobacteriales; family Coriobacteriaceae; genus Enorma; species Enorma phocaeensis. The sequence goes on along the minus strand of NZ_LT891970.1, from coordinate 954,208 downwards.
CGCGAAGCGCTACCACGCGTTGCGGGAGCCTACGCCGATCTCATCATCTATACCGAGGAGGATCCGGCTCATGAGCGCGTGGAGGATATCTGCGACGAGCTGGCCGCTCATACGCCCGCGGGCGTAGCCTACCGCATCATCTGCGATCGCGAGCAAGCCGTCGCAGCCGCCTTCGAGGATGCCCGCGCCCATGACGGCGAGAGCGTGGTACTGCTCCTTGCTAAAGGTGACGAGACCCGCCAACATCGAGGCGACGAGTATCCCGGGGTGAAAAGCGACCTCGCGCTCGCCCGCGAGATTCTCGCATCCTAGGATCCATCACGCCTTCAGCGCGTTGCCGTCGCTGTGTCCGGCCCTACTCGGCACCCTGCCCAGCGCTCTGGTCCGTCTTCTTGGCGGCTTTCTTGGCTGCCGCCGCCTTGCGCGCAGCCTCGACACGGGCCTGTTGCTCCGGAGTAAGCTCACGCTTGGGTCTTGCAGCGGGCGCTGAGCCGCCGTCGGCCGCCTTCGCCGAGGGCTTAGCAGGCTTCGCCGGCATGTCCTTGTGCATGCTGATCACATGGAGCTCGGTCGTAGGCTCCGTTGGCCACAGCTCCATCGAAAGGCAATTCTTAGGGCACTCGTGCGTACAGCTCGCGCATTGGATGCAGCGGTACGGATCAACCGTCCAGTCCCCGCCTTTGCGATCCACCGTGATGGCTCCTACCGGGCATGCGCGCTGGCACATACCGCATAGGATGCAGGTGTCGATATCGTTGACCAAATGCCCGCGCATCCTTGGGAAGAGCTTCTCGAAATCCCTCTTCTCATACGGGTAGCGTACCGTGACCGGCTTTTTGAACAGCGAGCCCAGCGTCAGTTTGCCCAGCTTGAACGTTCCCATGCTCGCCTACCTTTCCGTGCAGCTGATGCACGGGTCGATCGTCAGGATGATCATCGGCACATCAGCCAGGTCGACGCCCTGGAGCGCTTTGACCAAGCCGCCGAGATTCTGCGATGTGGGCGTGCGCAGGCGGAAGCGGTCGAGGTACTTGGTGCCGTTGCCGCGCACGTAGTAGAACGCCTCGCCGCGCGGCTGCTCGATGAGCACATGGCTTTGCCCTTCGGGAACGACCTTCGCCTTGGGCTTGCCGCCGATACCATCCTGCGGCATCTTGGCCACGAGTTCCTCGATGATGTCGATGGCTTGGTATACCTCCTCGCAGCGAACCTTGCAGCGGGCATAGCAGTCACACTCGTTGGAGATGATCGGCTCGAAGTGCTCGAGGTCGCCGTACGCACCGTACCCGGTCGTGCGCATGTCATGCTCGACACCTGAGCCCTTGGCAAACGGTCCCACCATCGAGAGCTCGTGAGCATCCTCGAATGAGATGACACCCACGCCGCACAGACGGTCCTTCACAGAGGAATCCCCCATCATGGTGTTCACGATCTGCTGATAATCGCACTTGAGGCTCTCGAGCTGATCGCAGATGGCTTTGAGCTCGGTATCTTCGATGTCATGTGCCATGCCGCCAACGATCATGATCGAAAGGATGATGCGACCGCCGCAGGTGCGCTGAAAGATGTCGAGGATGGTCTCGCGCAGGCGCCAGCAATGGTTGAAGAGCGCTTCGAAGCCAAAGGCGTCTGCAAGCAGGCCCAACCAAAGCAAGTGGGAATGAATGCGCGAGAGCTCCTCCAAAATCGTGCGAAGATACTCTACACGCCGCGGCATCTCGAGGCCAAGCAGCTTCTCCGTTGCGCTCACATACCCCCAGCCATGACCTACGCTGCAAATGCCGCAGGTACGCTCGGCTACATAGACGAACTGGTTGAAATCGCGCTTCTCAACAAGTTTCTCAAGACCGCGGTGAATGAAGCCGATCTGCGGGATTGCTTCCACAACGCGCTCGTCTTGGACAACGAGATCGAGGTGTATCGGTTCCGGCAGCACCGGATGCTGCGGACCAAAGGGGATAACCGAACGAGTCGCCATCGCTACTCACCATCCTTCGTCGCCGCTTTGGCTGCCTTCGCAGCGAGCGCGGCACGGACCTTCGCAGCCTTCTCGGGGTCCATGGCGGCCAACTTGGCTTCCATCTTTGCCGCGCGGTCTTTGGCTGCCTGCGCGCTCGCCGCGAGATCCTCCTTGTCGGCAACGGAACCAGCCTGCTTGCCCTCGGCAGCTGCCGCGGCCTTGGCGCCAACCGCGCTATCCGCCTCCGCAGCCTGAGCTTCCTCGGCAGCTTTGCGCGCCTTCGCGGCGGCAGCAGCCTTCTGCTTGGCCATCTTCTCGCGCTCAGCCTTGAGCTCGGGCGTGATGACGGTCATGGGCTCTTCGCAGGCAACGTTGAAGAAGTTCCCACCAAAGTCGAGCTTCATGTTGATGAAGCGAACTCCGTACAGGTCGTGCGTCTCGTTCTCATAGCTGAACGCTGCGAAGTACAGACCCTGGATGGAAGGTACCTCGGAGGTCTTGTCTATGCCGTAGACGCACAAGTTCAAAGCGTTATCGCAGGTCTCATCGTAGAACGTGTAGATAAGATCGATGCCCGCCGCGGTGGTCTCGGCGCACATCTGGATGAAGCGCATTCCCTGGTGCTTGAGCGTTTGAATGCGCGTGAGCAGCTCGCCCAAGGGGATGTCGATGAACTCGGTGGTGTACATCCGCCCTCCTACTTTCGGGACTCGGCGAGCTTGGCCGCCTTCTGATCCAATATCTCAACAGCCTTGAGCACGGCATCGATGATGGTCTCTGGACGGACGGCGCACCCCGGTGCGTATACGTCGACGGGAATCGCCTTGTCCACGCCGCCGATCATGTTGTAGCAATCACGGAACACGCCACCGGTGCAGGCGCAGATACCGCACGCGACCACGACCTTAGGCTCGAGCATCTGGTCGTAGATGTGCTTGACCACGTTGATGTTCTGATGGTTGATACCGCCGGTCACCAGGAAGATGTCCGCATGCTTGGGGTTGCCCGTATTGATGATGCCGAAGCGCTCGATATCGTAGAGTGGCATCATGGCGTCGAGCACCTCGATGTCGCAGCCATTGCAGCTCGAGCCATCGTAATGGATGAGCCACGGCGATTTGGAGGAATAGGCCATGTTACTCACTTCCTAGATGAACGGGGTGACGAGCACGTAGAACAGGTTCACAACGCCCACAACGAGCGCCACGAGCCAAGCGTACTTGAGGCAGCTCTGCCACTTCATACGTGCGAAGTTGTTATCAATGGAAACCTCGAGGAACCACGTTACGGCGATCACCGCGAGCGCAAGCACCAGCGATAGCGGATTATCCCAGACGAAGAACATGCCCACCCACATGAGGAACAGCACGCTCTCGCACCAATGCATGATCTCGACCTTGGCGAGCGTGCGGCCGCTCATCTCGGTCGTAATGCCCTTCACGAGCTCCTGGTGCGCATGATGGCTGTACGAGAGATCGAATGGACTCTTCCTCAGCTTGATGGTTAGGATGAAGAGTAGCCCACAGAAGATGGGGATGAGCGTCACGATGATAGGCGACTGGAGATGGAACAGCTGGGCCACATCGAAGGACTGCGTCGCCGTGAAGAATCCCACCGACATGATGAGCAACATGGGCTCATAGCTCATGACCTGGAGGCATTCGCGATCGGCGCCGGTATCGGCGAAGGGGCTGCGGGCCGAATAGGCGGCGATGATCACGAACAGCGTCGCCAGCGTGACCAAGAAGATGCACATGAGCAGATTCGAGCCCGAAACGAACATGCCGCCAGCGAGGATGCAGAAGATGAGCGCGCAGGTAACATACGCCTCGTCGACAGCGTTGACGCTCGCGTCTTCCTTGCCGAGCAGCTTGCGCACATCATAGTACGGCTGCAGGAGGCGCGGGCCCACACGGCCCTGCATGCGAGCGCTCACCTTTCGGTCGAGCCCGTCAAGCAGACAACCCAAAACGGGAGCGCAGACGGCAAACACCACGACTCCCGCAAGTAGGCCGGGAAGCTCTGGCCCGACCAGCCGGACCATGCGCTCGACATAGAATGTTCCGGCAACAAGCGCCGAGGTGTCGAAGATGAAGCAGGCAGCGAACGCCATGACCATCACAGCGCCACAGATTATCAGCCCTGCATTGGTGATAAGGCGCTCCGGGAAAACATCCTCCATGTACCAGTTGCGCTTGGTGGAGGTCATGGTGCGCCCCATGGCGCCATGGAAGCGGCGGCTATCCGGGTCGGTGCAGGTACCGCCCAGGTAAACCTCAACGCGCCGCTTCTTGGTAGCGCGGCCCCATGGCGTGAGCAGCACGATGGCGATGAACGCCACGATGACCACCATGATGACCATGTTGTCCACGCCGATGAACTGCGGGTTGCGATTGAAGACGAACTCGAGGTAAGGCGAGACCACTTGCGTCGAGATAATCGGAAGCCCGAGGCAGCAGCCGAGCAGCAGCATGGCGATGAAGCCGATCGCGAACCACTCGGACTTATGAACGCCGCCTTCTACGTTATCGGCCTTCTGGGCCACTCCAGCGAGCTTGCCAAGCCATTTGGCCCAGAAGAAGAACGTCGCTGCCGAGCCGAAGGCGAGCAAGATGAGGAAGAGCACGTTGCCGGTCTCGGCAAACGAGACGAGCGTCGCCCACTTGGAGATGAGCATGCCGAACGGTGCCACGAACATACCCAAGATGCCGAGCATCATGAAGCGCGTGAGGTGCGGCAGTCGGCTGAAAAGACCATCCATGTCCTCGATGTTGCGGCTGCCGATGCGATGCTCGACCGTACCAACGCACAGGAACAGAATCGACTTCGAAACCGTGTGGAAGATGATGAGGAAGATCGCGGCCCACAACGCCTCGGCAGTGCCCACACCCGCGCAGGCGGAAATGAGACCGAGGTTGGCAATCGTGGAGTAGGCAAGCACGCGCTTGGCGTTGCTCTGGCTGATGGCCAAGAAGCTGCAGAGCACGAACGTCACGCCGCCGACGGTCACCACCATAGTGGATGCAACCGGGAACACCATGTACAGCGGCGCCAGCTTCACCAGCAGGAACACGCCCGCCTTGACCATGGTGGAGGAGTGCAGCAGGGCGCTGGTGGGCGTAGGGGCCACCATGGCGCCCAAAAGCCAGCTATGGAATGGCATCTGCGCCGCCTTCGTAAGACCGGCGATGGAAAGCAGCAGGAGCGGAAGGACGAGCAGACCGGCCTGGCTTCCCGTAGCGAGCTCTGCAAGCCCGTTGATGGCAAGCGGTACGCCTGCAACGTGCAGCATCACCAGAGCCACATGGAACGCGAGGCCGCCGACCATATTGAGGTTGATTTGGAGAATCGCGTTCTGCTTCGCCTCGGGCGTGCGCGTGAAACCGATCATGAGGTACGAGCAGACCGTGGTGATTTCCCAACCAGCAACAAGCCAATCGAGGTTATCGGCTGTCACGATGATGAACATCGCGGAGAGGAAGAGGAACATGAGGGCGATGAACTGATGGCGTCGATCGCTCACCTCGGTATGCCCACGTCGAGCCGCTTCCTCCTCATGGTGCTGGAAGTCCTTCATATAACCGAGCGCGTATACGCAGATGGCACTGCCCACAAGCCCCACGATGAGCACCATGATCACCGAGAGGGTATCGATGTACATAGGCTCGGCCATTGCGTCTTCTGGATGCAGGGCAAACGAACCGCACCAAACGGAAACGGCGAGCTGGACGGCAGAGAGCGCCAGCATGATGTGGTTACGGCAGCGAATGGCCTGCACGAACACGAAGCCGCATAGGAACAGGTCGACCGCAACGGCAATATAGTTGCCTACCAGCGAAAGTCCCGGATCGAATGGAAAGGTCGTGGGATTCCCCCTTAGTTTTTCACAGCAAGTGCAACGAGGCCGATCGGTAGACCTCGTACGGCGTCAGATACCCCAGGCGCTTGCGAGGCCTGCGGTTCAGCTCATCGTACACCCTCTCGACCTCCTCGTCGCTCACGGCGTCCAGGTCGCAGCCCTTTGGGAAGTACTGCCTCAGCAGCCCGTTGGTGTTCTCGTTGGTCCCGCGGTCCCACGGGTGGTGCGGCGGGCAGAAGTAGCACTCGGCCCCGACGGCCTCGGTGAACAGGGCGTGCTCGGCGAACTCCTTGCCCCGGTCCAGGGTGACGGTCTCCACGGCGTGGCCGCGCATCGACTCGACCATCGCCCCCCTCACGTCGCCCTTCCTCTTCGAGGGCGACTTGCGGCCGGCCAGGTAGCCGCTCATGCGGTCGACCATGGTGACGAGGCACGCGCCGCCGGCGCGCCCGGCGACCGTGTCGCCCTCCCAGTCGCCGACCCGCGAGCGGGCGCCCGCCTCGGCGGGCCGCTCGGAGAGCTCGTGCGACACCTTGATCTTCCCGCGCAGCTCGGAGCCGTCCCGGCGCTTCCGCCGCCTGCCGCCGCGCCTCAGCCTCGCCGACGCCCTTCGGCCGCCCACGCAGCGGTCGAGCGAGCCGGAGCCGATCGCGCGGTAGATCGTCGTGTCGCTGACGGCGAGGTCGGGGCGCTCGAGGCGGATGCGCCCCTCCAGCTGCTCGGGCGACCAGCGCCCCTCGAGCACGTGCTCCCTGACGAGCTCGAGCCTCTCGGGGTCGTCGAGCAGCCGCGGCCTGCGGCACGCCTCCCTGCGCGCCTCGTAGCGCCGCTGGGCGGTCGAGGCCCGGTACCAGGGGCGCGCGGTCGACGCGGCGCAGGAGTTGCGCGCGAGCTCCCTGGACACGGTGGACTTGTCCCTGTGGATCTCGCGGGCGATCTCGGAGACGCCCTTCCCCTGCCTGCGCAGGCACATGACGTCCTCGCGCTCCTCGATGGTAAGATGGCTGTACCGGCCCATGGCTGCCTCCTGATGATGTTGTCGTCGCAAGCACCATCGTATCAGGGCGCCATGGGCCGTCCCCATCGGGCGTTGTTGCACTTGGAATGAAAAACTAAGCCAGAAATGCCACCGCCACGCAGACGCTCGCGATGCCTATTACCGCTGCGGACAGCACAACGATGGCATCGCGCGCGCGGTCTGTCCGAAACGCTAGCAGGGCAACGGCCACGAGTAGGGGAGATGCGATCAAGATTCCCAATAGAGACATAAGCACCCTCTCGCACAAAGCAGCAGATTGATTCAGTATAGTCCAATAGCTCTTGCTGTTGTTTGCATGCCGCTTCGTTTTGGTTGGGATACCACCCCTCCATTGGCAGCGCTCGGTTCCCGATGATCATGAGCGCTACCAAAAGGGCTGCAGAGGGGATGGCGTTTCGTCCAGCTGAACGCCACGCAACTCGCCGAGACAAGAGACGGCGGCCGGGCGCTTGCCCGACCGCCGCATATGCAGCACTATCAAGTCGCTCCGATGAAGCCTGTCCTACGCGCGGGCGTCCTCGACGATCTGAGCTACCTGAGCCTGAAGCTCGGCAAGGTTCTCCGCAGACGGAATCCACTGCTGCGCGATGACGGGGCAGGCCATGTTGAACTTCATGTTCTCCATCTCGGCATATACCTGCTTGGGACCGAGCGGTGCCCAACCGTAGCTGCCGAACGCGATGCCGATGCGCTGGTCGTTCTTGGGCGAGAGACCGCGCATGTAGGTAAGGAAGCTCGCCATGGTAGGCATCATGTTGGAGTTAAGCGTAGGCGACCCGCACGCAACGTAGCGTGCGTCCGCAAGATACAGCATAATGTCCGAGATATGCGTGTTCTTCACATCGATAAGCTGAGCGGAAACGCCCTCCTTGATGAAAGCATCGCAGATCTCGCGCGCCATCGACTCGGTCGAATGCCACATGGAGTCGTAGACCACGACGGCCTTCTCCTCCGTCTGGTAGGTGCTCCATGCCTGGTAGCGCTCAAGGATCTCGGCGATATGGCTGCGCCACATCACGCCATGCGAAGGAGCGATGAGCTTGATATCGAGGCCGGCAAGGGCAGCCATGGCCTTCTGCACCTGGGCACCGTAGGGCCATACGATGTTGGCATAGTACTTCTTGGCCTGCTTCATGACCTCGCACAGATCGTTCTCGTCATCGAAGCGCTTCGTGGTGGCGAAGTGCTGGCCGAACGCATCGTTGGAGAAGAGGATGCCGTCCTCGGGGCACCAGGTGACCATGTTATCCGGCCAGTGCACCATGGGAGTCTGCACGAAATGAAGCGTGCGCTCGCCGATGCAGATGGAGTCGCCGGTCTTCACGCCCTCGACCTCGATGCCAAAATGGGCGCGGATCTCGTTCACGCCGGCGGGGGCACTCGCCACGATGCGCGCATTGGGCGCGAGCTCATGGATCTTCGGCAAACTGCCAGAGTGGTCCATCTCGACGTGATTCGTCACGACCAAGCCGATCTGGGCCGGATCGACCACCTGGCTGATTCGCTGGATGAACTCATCGGTGAAGGTGGCCTTGGCGGTGTCGATGAGCGTCACCGTCTCGTCCATGATGAGGTAGGCATTGTAGGTGATACCGCGCTCGGTGGTGTATCCATGGAACGACCGCTCGTTCCAGTCGATGCCGCCAACCCACCAAACCTTAGGCGAAACCTCTATAGCGTTAAGCATGATGATTCCTCTCAGATGTCGATGTTCGCGCCGCAGCGCAAAGCGCTACGGCATCGTTTCTATAGTACTCGAACGATGTGCGCCTGTCGTGTAAATGCTACCCTGCAGAAGATGTTTCTCTCGTGTTCATGCGTTACCGCGCGGTTTAGGGCCACGGGGGCGTTCCGCGAGGGCCTCCGCCCCGCCCGCGCGGTACTTTCGACACCAGAGCCTCAGCGCCGCCTCGCTGGCTATGCCATGAGCCACCATGACCTCGCGTAGGCTCTTGCCACGGTCCACGTGGTCGTGCGCTGCCGCAACCTTGACCTCCAATTCGTATGACGTTCGATGCTGCGGGCTGGCAAGGAGGGCGTCCGCGCCCCCTACTGCGAAGGTTCTCGCCCACGATCGAGCGACGGTCTCTGGAATAGCGAGCGTGCGGGCTGCCACGCGATAGCCTTTGCCGGCGGCAAACAGCTCAGCCGCCGCACGGCGCACATCAACGGAATAGCCGCTCCCCCGCGGTCGCGCCATCTCAAAGTCCTCCCCTTCAAACTCGCGCGTTCTAAGGCATTACACCCTCGCCGGCGCGCTCGCCCGCCATACAGGCCCTCGTTATCGCCGCAGCGAGGCAAGCGGTCCTCAGAACGAGCGCACCAGCTTCTCGTCGAGCGCACATGCCGTAGCAACTGCAATCCGTGCCGCCGACTCGATGTCGGACAGCGCGCAAAGAGCCGTGCCGGCATGGATGTAACGGCACGGTACGCCCGCCACCACGCACGGCACCCCGTGCGTGTGGAGCGGACCACCGTTCGTGGAACCGCCTGCGCGCACCGATGTCTGACAGGCTATCCCTTCCCGCCCGGCAAGTGCCAAAACAAAGCGTTGGTAGCGCGGGTTCGTGATCATGCTCACATCGAAATACCTGAACATCGGTCCGCATCCGAGCGCGGTCTGCACCTCATCTGCCGGCACGAACGTGTCATCGGCGGGACAGCCCTCGAACGCGAACGCGATATCCGGCTTGACGCGGCGAACCACTTCGGCGATGCCGCGTTCACCAACCTCTTCCTGGGCGGAAACGCATCCCACGACATCCACCGGCAGGTTCTCGAGGCACGAGAGCCTGCGCAACGCGATAAGCAGGGCGCATACGCCGGCGCGGCAGTCGAACGCCTTTCCCACAGCGATGTCGCGTCCTTCATCGTACGAATAGTGGGTCGCTGGCACCACCGGCTCGCCGATCCCCGCTCCAAAGCGCTCGATGGCATCGCTCTTCGAAACCGCGCCGATGTCGAGGAGGACCTCCGATTCCCCTCCTTGGTTCACAGCAGAGAAATGAGGGGGTCGGACCCCCATGACGCCGCGCACCCATTCGCCATCAGCCATGCGCACGTACACGTCCTGACCGCCCATAGTGCCCTTGGTAAAGCGTCCGAGCTCCACGAAGCTCATGGTGCCGTTCGCTTTGATGGCGCGCACCAGCGCCCCCACCTCGTCGCCATGCGCATCCAGAAGCAGCAGCGGCTTTTCCCCGGTCACGGTATTGGGTGTGATGGTGACGTTGAGAAGGGAGTCGACGTCAACCGTCGCCCACCCTTGGCAGAAGTCACGCACCACCTCGACGACCTCGTCCTCAAAACCAGAGGGCGCCTTTGCTTGGGATAGGCGGCAAAGCAGTTCCGAGAGCTCTGATCGGTCTATCGCCCATGCATCATTGGATACTTCAATCATCGTTCGCCCCTTTCGTGCAAAGCCCTCACGATGATAGTTCACCTATCCTGACACATAGGCGCAACCACCCTGATGCCTTCCACGATACCCAGCCATTCACATAGTAGATGCATCTTATCCGCCAGCAACTATGCCTCGAAACGTGGAAGATCTTGAAGAGCGATGACCTCGAAAGCGCCGGGTTGCTCGCCTTGCGTCGATTGGGTAGCTTCAATAGCGGCGACAAAGGCATTCGCTGCGGAGAGCGCCGTGATGCAGGTTACGCCCCGGCGGACAGCCTCGGTGCGCAATCGGTACCCGTCTCCGCGCGCCTCCTGACCAAAGGGCGTGTTGATCATGAACGCGATCTCGCCAGATGCAACCATATCGACGATGTTGGGGTGCTCGCCGCTGAACTTGCGCACGATCTCGCACGGGACGTTTCCGCCCGCGAGCACGCGTGCGGTGCCTTCCGTCGAGCAGATCTCGAATCCCAGGTATCGCAAGATGCGAGCGAGCGGGAGAATGGTGCGCTTGTCGCGGTCGTTCACCGATATGAAGACCTTGCCACTCGCCGGAGTGGGCAGCTCGTAGCTGATGGCGAGCTGGGTCTTGGCATACGCTTCCGGGTAGCTCTTCGCGATGCCCATGACCTCGCCGGTGGATTTCATCTCGGGGCCCAGCGCCACGTCAGCACCGGGGAACCGTCCCCAAGGCATCACCGCTTCCTTCATGCAGAAGCGCCCGAGCTGACGATCGTCTGCTGGCAGGCCAAGGTCCGCGATACTCTCACCCGCCATGATGCGTGCGGCGCATTTCGCAAGGGGGACGCCCGTCGCTTTTGAGATAAAGGGCACCGTCCTGCTTGCGCGGGGATTCGCCTCGATGACGTAAACCGTATCTCCCTGAATGGCGTACTGCACATTCACAAGGCCCTGGACGTGCACCGCAAGTGCGATGCGCGCCGTTGTCTCGCGGAGCTTTGCACACAGCTCGTCCGAGAAGGAAAACGGCGGAATGCACGTTGCGGAGTCTCCTGAATGGATGCCCGCCTCCTCTATGTGCTCAAGGATGCCCCCGATGTAGACCTCATTGCCATCGCACAGCGCATCGACATCGCATTCCGTGGCACCTTCGAGGAAACGATCGAGATAAACGGGATAGTCGGGGGATACGCGCACCGCCTCCTCCATATAGGAACGCAGGTGCTCCGCATCGTAGGCGATCATCATGCCACGGCCGCCGAGAACATAGCTCGGACGCACGAGCAGCGGAAATCCGATGCGCTCAGCGACGCGCTCGGCCTCTTCGAAGCTCCGTGCCTCGCCCGACGGCGGGTACAGGATTCCCAGATCGTCGAGGAGGGCGCTGAAGCGCTCGCGGTCCTCGGCTAGATCGATGGCGGCGGGCTGCGTTCCCAGGATGCGCACGCCAGCCTGCTCGAGCGGGCGGGCGAGCTTAAGCGGCGTTTGACCGCCCAGCGTGACGATAACGCCATCGGGCCGCTCCACGTCTATGATGTCCATGACGTCCTCGTAGGTGAGCGGCTCGAAGTACAGCCGATCGCTCGTATCGTAATCAGTTGAGACCGTCTCGGGGTTGCAGTTGACCATTATGGTCTCGAAGCCCCGATCCTCGAGCGCATAGCTCGCATGCACGCAGCAATAATCGAACTCGATTCCCTGTCCGATGCGGTTCGGGCCGGCCCCTAAGATCATGATCTTCGGTTTGGTCGTCGGCGCGCACTCGTTCTGGTTCGCGGGCGCGGTGGAACCGACCTGCATCACCGGAGCCTCGTAGGTCTTGTAATGGTACTCGGTGCTGCACGCGAATTCGCCAGCGCAGGTATCCACCGTCTTCATGCAGGGCAGGACGCCCAGGCCGTGGCGATACGCGCGGACGAAGCGCTCATCGGTAGCCGTGATCTCGGCGATCTCGGCGTCGCTTGTTCCGTACTGCTTGAGCAAAAGCATCGACTCGGCATCGATGTCCTCGATGCGCAGACCCTCGATGCACGCACGAACGGCAACCATGTCGCGCAGGCGTTCGATGAACCAGGGGTCTATACCGCTCAAACCATGCACGCGCGCCGTATCCCATCCGCGCCGCACGGCCTCGACCACCGAGAAGATGCGCTCACCCGTAGGAGTTGCGATCTGCTTTGCAAGGGCATCGTCATCCTCAGCCCTAAGACCTTCCCCGTCCTTCCCAACGGGCATGATACCCAGATGCCCGTCTTCGAGCGACCTCACGGCTTTGCCCAGGGCCTCCTCGAAGGTGCGGCCGATGGCCATGACCTCACCCACTGCCTTCATGCGCGTCGAAAGGGTGTCATCGGCCCCCTTAAACTTCTCGAACGCGAAGCGCGGCATCTTGACCACGCAGTAGTCGATCGCCGGCTCGAAGCATGCCGGGGTGGCACCGGTGATATCGTTCACGATCTCGTCGAGCGTATATCCCACGGCGAGGCGCGCCGCCGCCTTCGCGATGGGAAAACCCGTTGCCTTCGATGCGAGAGCGGACGATCGCGAGACACGAGGGTTCATCTCGATGACGATGAGACGCCCGTTTTGGGGATTTACCGCGAACTGAACGTTTGAGCCGCCCGTCTCGACCCCGATCTTCTCGAGGATTGCCAACGAAGCGACGCGCATGCGCTGGTACTCGAGATCAGAAAGCGTCTGCGCAGGCGCTACGGTGATGGAATCGCCCGTGTGCACGCCCATGGGATCGAGGTTTTCGATGGAGCAAACGATGATGCCGTTGCCGGCACGGTCGCGCATGACCTCCATCTCGTATTCCTTCCATCCCTCGATGCTCTCCTCGACCAGCACCTCGTGGGCGGGACTGAGCTCGAGGCCCTGGCGCACGACTTCGATCAGCTCTTGCTCGCTGCGCGCGATGCCTCCGCCCGCGCCGCCGAGGGTGAAGCTTGGACGCAAAACGCACGGGTACCCCACCCGCCCAGCAATGGCAATCGCATCCTCGATGGAATAGGCATATCCGCTGCGAGCGACCTCGAGCCCGATCTCCGCCATCGCCTCATTGAAGAGCTTGCGATCCTCGCCACGCTCGATGGCAGCAAGGTCGCAGCCGATCATCTCGACACCATACCGGTCGAGCACCCCCGACTTGGCGAGCTCGACCGCAGCATTGAGGCCGGTCTGCCCTCCTAGCGTCGGCAGCAGCGCATCGGGATGCTCGGCCTCGATAACCCGTTCGATGAACTCCGGTGTAACCGGCTCAACGTAGGTTCTATCGGCGAGTTCGGGATCGGTCATGATCGTCGCGGGGTTCGAGTTCACCAAGATGACCTCGTAGCCGTCCTCTTTGAGAACCTTGCAAGCCTGCGTGCCCGAGTAATCGAACTCGCACGCTTGGCCGATGACGATCGGACCCGACCCGATGACAAGAATCCGCTTGATATCTTCCCGTTTGGGCATGATTGCTCTCCTTGGTAACGTTGTCTGGCGGAAAACCTGTTGAAGAAGCCTACGCTTCGACTGGGATCGTTCGGCAGTTCCAATCCGCAAGGCGGCTGGAGGCTATGTCGATATCCAGATAGTCGGCATGGCCGTCCATGAGGCGCGCGAACGCCTGGAAGAGGTATCCGGCATCCGTGGGACCGGGAGCCGCCTCAGGGTGATACTGAACGGAAAACGCTGGGATGTCGATGAATTGCATGCCCTCGGCGGTACCATCGTTGAGATTCACGTGGGTGAGCCGAATCTTTCCATAGCGCTGATTTTCGACCACCGGGGCCACACCGCGCTCAACCCACCAGCGCAAATCGGCAGATGGATGACGATCGATCCCACCCGACAGCTCGGGCACAAGTGGACCGAGACTGGAAAAGTCTAGGTTGAAGCCGTGGTTTTGGGCCGTTATCTCCACCCGGCGGGTAAGGAGGTTCATCACCGGATGGTTACCTCCATGATGACCGAACGGAAGCTTCACCATATGCGCACCCGCCGCGAGGGAGATCATCTGATGCCCAAGGCAGATACCAAAGACCGGCACCTTGCCTAATAGCTCACGAACAGCATGATATGTCTCCCCTACGGCATCGGGGTCGCCCGGACCATTTGAGAGAAACACGCCATCGGGATGACGGGAGAGCACCTTGGAAGCCGGAGTATCCCAGGCTACAACCTCGACAGAACATCCGACGCGAGCCAATCCCTCCAGAATGCCCCGCTTGATTCCGCAGTCATAGGCAACCACACGATAGGTAGGAGCGTCTTTGCGCGTCGTGCGGGCGAAGTCATGATCATCGGGTAGGTTTTCAGGCTCATAGGTATAGGTTTCTTCGCAACTTACCGTTGCAACGAGATTGCTTCCCACCAAATCCGGGGAGCATTCGAGGCGTTCCTGCAATTCGGAGACGTCGAAGACCTCGGTCGTGATGATGCCCTTCTGCGCGCCACCATCCCTCAGAACGCGAACAAGGGAACGCGTATCGATGCCCTCGATCGCAATGACCCCGTTTCGCTTTAGATAGGAAGAGAGGTCCTCGGCAGACCTCCAGTTGGAAGGCGTGGTGCACAGGTCGCGAACGACCATGCCCCTGAGCGCTGGCTGTGCCGTATCCACGTTCTGGGATGCAGGCCCTTGGGCATCGGCGGACACGAGACCGTAATTTCCTATCTGCGGATAGGTCATCGTTACGATCTGCCCGGCATACGAGGGGTCGGTCAGAACTTCGAAGTATCCTTCAAGGGCGGTGTTGAAACAAACCTCTCCGACCGCGGTTCCCAACGCACCCACTGCCCGGCCCTTGAACAGATGACCGTCGGCGAGCATCAAAATCGCAGGGATATACGTTCTCTTGCTGGTACTCTCGACCATACGGCGAGCGAGCGGAGCAACGGGCTCCGAGGCGTCAGCCATCCCACATGGTTGCAAAGATGCCATGACTTCTCCTTTCCGGACTCTCGGGACCGGGTTTAAAGGCTTATAGGCTTACGGCATTATAGACGTTATCGTAACTAACACGGCGAGATTATTCTGTTTATTACATATATCGTTTTTCAATATTCATATCGGGAATAGTAATCGCTTTATCCGATTGGATAATCCCATTCCTCCTTCCCCGCATTCTGTCGCCCTCTGTGACGGAGGGATGTTGCATCGGGTTTCCCGACGATGCGGGCATTGAGTCGTACTATGCTTGATCGATGTACGCTGGTCCATAAGTCCGCGGATGAAAGAAGGAATCCATGTCCAACCAAATCAGCACCGCCATGCCGCCCCTCTATACCCGCAAGGGGGCTTACATCCCCCGCGTCGCCGCTGTTCACGACATGTGCGGCTACGGAAAATGCTCGCTCGGCATCGCCATCCCCGTCCTGTCGGCTGCAGGCGTTGACGTCTGTCCCGTACCCACGGCCCTGTTCTCGGCTCATACCAAATTCCCCGTGTTCTACATGCATGACACCACCGAGATGCTGGAGCAGTACCTCGATGCCTGGCAGAAGGAAGGCATCGACCTCGATGGCATCTATTCCGGGTTCCTGGGGTCTGCAGAGCAGGTCGCGATCATTCAACGCCTCTATCGCGAATACCCCGATGCGCTGCGAATCGTCGACCCGGTCATGGGGGATGGCGGCTCAAAGTACCCAACCTATACCGATGAGATGTGCGAGGCCATGAAGGGGCTCGTGGATGGTGCCGACATCCTCACTCCCAACCTCACCGAGGCTTCCATCCTGACCGGAATACCCTACGAGGGACAGGATGTCGATGTGGCGTTCATTCAGAAGAACGTCGATGCATTGTTCTCCATGGGCGCCAAGTCAGTGGTCATCAAGGGCATCGTCCATCAAGGCGAGCAGATCATCAGGAACTACCTCGCTACCGCGGACCTCAACGAAGGCGCGGTTACGGAGATATCGGCTGAGCTGCTCCCCTATATGCTGCACGGCACCGGCGATCTCTTCGCAAGCGGGCTCACCGCCGCGATCTACACCGGGCGCAACCTAAACGATGCCGTCTCCTTTGCCGGTAAGCTTGTGCGCGATGCCATGACCATCACCTGCGAGCAACCTGATTATGAGGTCCGTGGCGTGAGCTTCGAACCCGTCCTCGGCGACGTCACGGCCCTGTTATCCTAATCGACACCCTGATCGAATGATTCCTGCTCCTCGGGAGCGCTTCCTTCGAGTACATCAGCGAGCGACCTATCGGGTTCCCCACCCCGGTAGGTCTCGCTCCCCATCAAGTCGCGTTCCATTTGAAGCTCGCGCTCCTGCGCGTCGATATCGGTCTGGTCTGCACCGGGAGTCTCGATGATCGACGAAACGGAGTTCACCTGTTCCTGGATGCGCTGCGCAACCTGCTCATCCATGCCGACGATGCGCAGCTCCCAGCCGATGTTGCTCGATTCCCCTGAGCGGCTCTTCGTCCAGATGAAGGAGAACATGTCGCGCGTGGCAACGGTCTCATTGCCCATGGAAAACCACGTGTCCCCCACGATGTCGCCATTCTCATCGACTCGAGCGGCAACGTTATAGACCACACGGTTGATATTGTCGTTCAGCAGCGCATTCGTTGCGAGAGCAGATGATTCGAGCTGGCTGTTCGAAAACAGCTCGAGCTCGTTCGACGAAGAGGTCGATACCACATCGACCTCGACCACGCCCGTGCGCTCATCCGCCTCGACGATCGTGTATTCCTCGGGGAACTGCGTGAAGCCGTTTCCCCACTCGACACCGCCCTCGAGGGCGCGGCGCACCGTATCGACATTCACGGATTCGGAGAGGTTGGCGGTGTTCAAGCGGCGCATGATGCCGTAGCCGATCTGCATGCCCACCACCAAAACGATGACGCCCACGATGAGCACGATACCAAAGCGCGAGATGGTGCTACCCACCTTGGAGCCGGATGGATCGTCATCAGATAGCGGGTCGATGGTCCTACCCACACGCGAACGGCGGTCTTCCTCATCCAGGCGCTCAAGCGCTTCCCTATCGCCCGCATGGCGCGCGGCGCGCCAAGCACCGATGCGCTTCTCGCGGTCGCGGACGCGCACCGGGTCCACGAGGCCGGAAGCATCGATCTCCGAGAACAGCTCGGCCACTTCATCCGATGTGAGCTTGTCGTGTTTGCGCATAGCGTTCCTTATCGAGGATGCTAGGCGAGGGAGCAATCCCGGGCAGGCGCCACGATGGCTTCCCGGGTACCCTCGAACTGCATTCGATAGTACCGAGCATACGTACCATTCTGGGCGAGAAGCTGCTCATGTGTACCGCGTTCCACAACTCTGCCACGCTCCACGGTTGCGATCTCGTCGGCATTTTTGATGGTGGAAAGACGATGGGCGATGATGATGGTCGTGCGATCGCGCGCCAGGCGCTCGAGCGATTCCTGAACCGCCTCCTCGCTCTCGTTATCGAGGGCTGAAGTCGCCTCGTCCAAGATGAGGATGGCAGGGTTCTTGAGGAATACGCGAGCTATGGCGATGCGCTGCTTCTGCCCGCCCGAAAGGCGGCTGCCACGCTCCCCCACCACCGTGTCGTACCCATCGGGAAGGCTCTCGATGAATGCGTCGATGTTGGCTTCACGGGCTGCAAGGGCGATCTCTTCCATGGTTGCCCCCGGGCGACCATAGGCGATGTTCTCACGAATGGTTCCATCGAAGAGGTAGACATCCTGCTGAACCAAGCCAATAGCTTGACGCAAGCTCTCCTGCGTCACCGAACGAACATCCTGCCCGTCGATGGTGATCGACCCTTCCTGCACGTCATAGAAGCGCGGGAGCAGCGAGCAGGTGGTGGTCTTGCCACCACCCGAGGGGCCCACGAGCGCGATGGTCTCGCCGGGGTTGATCGTGAGATTCAAATGGTCGATTACCGGACGCCCAGCTCGGCCTGATCCAAGCTCCTCATCATCGTAGGAGAAGCACACATCACGGTACTCGATTGAGCCGGCGTTTACCTGAAGAGGCTTGGCGTCAGGAGCATCTTCGATATCGGGCAGGGTCAGGATGACCTCGTCCATGCGCTTGAATCCCGCTATGGCCTTCTGGATGTTCTCCGTGGAGTTCACAAGCGTCTCGATGGGCGTGGTGAACAGGCTGATATACAGGGCGAAGGTCGCCATGTCGACGGCGCTCATCCTGCCTTGGGCGACAAGCGCGCCGCCGAGCACCACGATGATGGTGAAGAGCGCGCCGGTCATGAGTGCACTCGTCGCTTGATACGCTCCCATCGCATGGTACTGGTCTTCCTTAGAAGCGAGGTAGTGGGCGTTGGAGCGCCTGAACTTTCGACGCTCGGTCTCCTCATTCGCAAAGGACTTCACCACGCGCATACCTGCCAGCGAATCCTGCAACTGCGAATTGACCTCGGAGATCTTGCGTCGGTTATCGGCGAAGACCTCGCGCATACGCATGTTCTGGCGAACCATGACCGCAACAAAGAAGAGCGTGACCGCGCACATGGCCCCGGCAAGCGCGGGCGATATCGTGAACAGGATGACGAATGCTCCTATGATTTCCACTCCGCAAATGATGATCCATTCGGGAACATGGTGCGCGGCTTCGCAGATATCGAAAAGGTCGTTGACCACGCGGCTCATCATGTCACCGGAGTTAACCCGATCGAAGTAGCTGAAGCTGAACCTTTCGTACTGGTCGAAGAGGTCCTGGCGCATAGCAGACTCCATACGCGCGCCCATGATATGACCTTGGGCGGAAACGAAATAGCGGCACGCGCAGCGCACGAGGTACATCGCAACAAGCCCCGCAGCCACCATGCCGAGGGAGGCGAGAATGCTCGCCGAGCCCTCGGTGAACAGGCCTCCCGTGAGATTGCGCAGGATCACGGGAAAAGCGAGATCGATTCCCGCGATGATAAGGGCGCAGAGGGTGTCGGCGATGAAGAGGTGCTTTTGAGGGCCGTAATAGGCGAGAAACCTGCCGAGCATGGATCCACCCCGCCGAGAAGTGATGCCACCCTCCGCCGTGCTCCCTGCTTCCTGGACGTTTCTTGCCTTCATTATCTCACCTTCCGGTCTCCATCAGAGCTTCTCAGTCTAGCACGTATGAAAAACAGGGCATCCCACGGCATAAGACTCTTATTTTGGGTACTATTACATACCGTTCTTACGAGGTAGGAGCCCGTACTCTAGAGCGGGCAGCTCCACGACCAGCTTGCACACCAAGGAGGTGCCATAATGATCCGCGTTGACATCGAGACCATCATCATGGCCTCCGGTCCCGTTCCCTCCGTCATTGTCCTTCGCGAGCGCTCCCGAGCCGATGGCAGCGAGGCGCCTCTGCGGACGCTCTCCATTCAGACCGGCTCGTTTGAGGCTGCGGCCATCAGCCGCGGTATCGACGGTTCAACCAACGCACGGCCCATCACCCACGACTTGTTCGTCGATGCACTGCAAGCACTCGGCACGCACATCGAGCGCATCGAGATCAGTCGCGTCGATGCACCCGTGTTCTACTCCAAAATCGTCCTCGTACGCCGCGATGAGGACGATGCGGTGCACGAAGTCGCACTCGATGCTCGCCCAAGCGATGCCATCGCCCTCGCCGTGCGATGCAACACCCCCATCTACGTCGAGGATGATGTGATGAATCGCGCGGGTACGGTTTCTTATCGCACGGAGCAGACCGGAAGCGATGAAGAAGTCGAACGCTTCGACCGGTTCGTGCAGACGCTCTCACCGGATGATTTCTAGCGAGCCGGTACGGCGTCGACGCCCCCTACTCGAGCGACGAGACACTCCCCTAAACGAAAATGGCCCGGATTTCCCGGGCCATTTCTTTACTGCACCATCATGCTGCGCAGCACCGGCTACTCGTCCATCAGGTCCTCAAGCGCCTCGTCGGCAGCGCCGATATCAACACGGTCGTCATCGACGGAGGGTTCGACTTCGCCGAGGTTGAGCACTCCCTGATTCTCAGGCGGCTGCTGTGCCTTAGGCTTCTTCTTTGCGCTCGTCATACGGGCGACGGCGGTCACGCGGTCGCCGTCGGCAACCGAGAGGATCTTCACGCCCTGCGTGGCGCGCCCGGTCTTGGAGATATCCGTGCTCTTGACACGGATAACCGTTGCGCCCTCGGTGATGATGAAGAGCTCATGCTGCGGGCCCACCGTCTTCATGGCGGCAAGCTGACCCTTGCGAGAGGTCATCTGGATCGTGTACACGCCCTGTCCACCACGGTTCTGGCACGGGTAGTCTTCAACCGGAGTGCGCTTGCCATAGCCAAGTTCGGTGATGACGAACAGATCGCCCTTACCGTTCGAGATTTCCATGCCAAGCACCGATGCCCCGTCCTTGACGGTGATGCCACGCACACCGGAGGTATCGCGGCCGGTGGCGCGCACCTGGTCTTCCTCGAAAACGATTGCCTTGCCGGCGGTGGTGGCCATGATCACCTTATCGCCCTCGCGAACACGTCGCACATCGAGCAGGGAATCACCAGCCTTGAGATTGATGGCGATGATACCATCCCGGCGGCTGCGGTCGTAGGCGCTCATAACCGTCTTCTTGACCATACCGCTCTTCGTGGCGAACAGCAGGTACTCATCGTCGGGGAACTCACGACAGGAGATCACGCTCGCGATCTTCTCGCCGTCCTCGAAGGGGAGCAGGTTGACGATGGCGGTGCCGCGCGCCTGGCGCGTGCCAATCGGGAGCTCGTGCACCTTCAGGCGATACACCTTACCGCGGTTGGAGAAGAAGAGCACATACTCGTGAGTGGACGCGATGAACATCTCGGAGATGACATCGTCTTCCTTAAGGTTGACGCCCGAGACGCCCTTTCCGCCGCGTCTCTGGGCGCGGTAGGCTGCCACCGGAATGCGCTTCACGTAGCCCGTATGCGTAATGGTAACGACCATATCCTCGTCAGCGATCAGATCCTCAACATCGAGATCCTTTTCCGCTTGGCTGATTTCGGTACGGCGCTTGTCACCATACTTCTTCGCGATCTCGCGCATCTCCTCCTTGATGACCCCGAGGATCTTCTCCTCATGGGCAAGCAGATCCTCGTAATAGGCGATAGCGCGGCGAAGACCTTCGAGCTCCTCCTCGATCTTGTCTCGCTCGAGGCCGGTAAGCCGGCGCAGGCGCATCTCCAGGATGGCATTGGTCTGCTCGGGTGTGAAACCGAAACGATCGATGAGGCGTTGCGATGCCTCAGAATCGGTCTGCGAGGAGCGGATGATCTGGATGACCTCGTCGATATGATCGAGAGCCATGAGGTAGCCCTCAAGAATGTGGGCGCGGGCTTGAGCCTTCTTGAGGTCGTAGCGCGTGCGGCGGGTCACCACATCGACCTGATGGTCGATGTAGCAGCGCAGCATCTCGGGAAGCGAAAGGCACTTGGGCACGCCTCCCACGAGCGCGAGGTTGTTCACGCCGAAGGTAGTTTGCAGGGAGGTGAACTTATACAGGTTGTTGAGGACGACCTGCGGGATGACGCCCTTCTTGAGCTCGATGACGAGACGGATGCCCTTGCTCGTGGACTCATCGCGCATGTCAGAGATGCCCTCGATGCGTTTCTCGTTAACGAGCTGGGCGATCTTCTCTTGCAGCGTGCCTTTGTTCACCTGATAGGGGATCTCGGTGAAGACCAGGCGGTTCCGGCCGGTCTTCGTAGACTCGACATGAGCTTTCGCGCGCACGGTGATGGAGCCGCGGCCGGTCTCATACGCCTGACGAATGCCGTCGGAACCCATGATGACCGCCCCGGTGGGGAAGTCGGGTCCGGGCATGATCTGCATGAGCTCATCGACGGTCGCATCGGGATTGTCGATGAGATGGCACGTTGCCTCGATTGCCTCGTTCAGGTTATGAGGCGGAATATTCGTCGCCATTCCGACCGCAATGCCCGATGAACCGTTTACCAGCAGATTGGGGAAGCGAGCCGGCAGCACTTGGGGCTCGGCGAGAGACTCGTCGTAGTTCGGCTGCCAGTCGACGGTATCCTTCTGCAAATCGCGGAGGAGCTCCATGGCTGGACGGGCGAGACGGCTCTCGGTATAGCGCATGGCTGCAGCCGAGTCGCCGTCGATGTTACCGAAGTTACCATGGCCATCGATAAGCGGCGTGCGCATGCTGAACCATTGTGCAAGGCGCACCATGGTGTCGTAAACCGCGCTATCGCCATGCGGATGGTACTTGCCGATAACCTCGCCGACCGTCCAAGCCGACTTCTTGTGGGGCCGGTTGGGGTAGATGCCCGACTCATTCATCGCGTAGAGGATGCGGCGGTGCACCGGCTTGAGACCGTCACGAACGTCCGGCAGGGCGCGGGCGGTAATGACCGACATCGAGTACTCGATGAAGCTCTGGCGCATCTCATGCCCGAACTCACTGATTTGGAGCTGTCCCCCACTCACATCCTCGCCGATGGACTCGCCGCGGTCTACGGTGCCGAAGCTCTCCTCGAGCTCCTCGTCACCCTCGCCTTCCTCTTCGTCGCCCTCGCCTTCGACGTAGACGTCGGCGCCCTCGTCATCGGCCTCGGCACGGGCGAGGAGACGCCTCAAATCTTCAGGCAGGCCCTCGCTTCCCGAAGGGTTGCTGTTCATCTCGTTATCGTCTGCCACGTACTACTCCTTCTTATGCATCCAGGAAGCGGGCGTCGTGCGCATGCTTCTCGATATACTCGCGGCGATACTCAACCTGATTGCCCATGAGCTCGCGCACGGCTCGATCCGCCATGGCGGCGTCCTCGATGGACACGCGCTGGAGGATGCGCGTCTTGGGATCCATGGTGGTGGAGGCGAGCTGCTTGGGATCCATCTCTCCGAGACCCTTATAGCGCTGGACGGTGTATCCGCGGCGTTTCTTGGTCATCTTGCCGGAGGCCGCTTCATCATCCGCGTCGTCAGGGTTGAGGCCGAGCGACTGAATGGTCTCGCGGAGAATCTCCTCCTCGGGCTGCCGACCATTGGGATAGACGTAGTGGATCTTGTTGCGCACCTTCACGCCAAAGATGGGCGGGCAGGCGACATAGACGTACCCCGCATCGATAAGCGGCCTCATGTACTTATAGAAGAACGTGAGGAGCAGGATGCGGATATGCGCGCCGTCGACGTCAGCGTCGGTCATGATGATGATCTTGTGATAGCGAGCCTTCGTGATATCGAAGTCGCCGCCCTCGCCGCTGCCGCTGGTCACACCCGTACCGATTGCCGTGATGAGCGACTGGATGGTATCCGAGCTGAACGCGCGGTGGTCGCCCACGCGCTCGACGTTCAGGATCTTTCCGCGCAAGGGGAGGATCGCCTGGATGTCGCGGCGACGTCCATCCTTAGCCGAGCCTCCTGCCGAGTCGCCCTCGACGATGAAGAGCTCGGTCATCTCGGCATCGCGCACCGAGCAGTCGGCGAGCTTACCGGGTAGCGACGCGGTCTCGAGCAAACTTTTACGGCGCGTCGCCTCGCGCGCCTTAGATGCCGCGGTGCGGGCCTTCGAAGCCTGTTGGGCCTTTTTCACGATCTCGCGCGCCGCTTTGGGATGTTCCTCGAGATACTCGGAAAGCCCCTCGGAAACCACCTTTCGAACGAGCGTGCGCATGAATGAGCTGCCGAGCTTGGCCTTGGTCTGACCCTCGAATTGCGGATCGGCAAGCTTGACCGAGATGACCGCGGCAAGACCCTCGCGCACGTCGTCACCCGTGAAGTTGGAATCCTTCTCCTTCAGCATGTTCTGCTTGCGCGCGTAATCGTTGATGACCGTGGTAAGCGCCGCACGGAAGCCCTCGAGGTGCATACCGCCATCAGGGGTGTAGATGTCGTTTGCGAAACTCATCACGTTGCCCGAGAAGGAGGTATTCCACTGCATCGCAACCTCGACCTCGCCGATCTTGTCGGTGGGGGCATCGGGCTCGCTCTTACCGGAAAGGTAGATCGGGCGCTTGAGGCCATCTGCGATTTCTTTACCCTCGTTCAGGAACTTTACGAAGTCGATGATGCCGCCCTCGTAGCAGAACTCATCAACGCGAGGCATGAGTTCGCGCTCGTCTTTAAGGACGATCTTGAGGTTGCGGTTCAAGAACGCGGTCTCCTGCAAGCGGTTGCGGAGGATGTCGTAATCATAGACCGTCGTCTCGAAGATCTCGTCATCGGGCCAGAAGGTCGTTGTGGTTCCGGTGCTCTTCGCGGTACCGATTTCCTTCATCTTCATCGTGGTCTTACCGCGGCTGAACTGCATCTCGTAGATCTTGCCGTCGCGTTTAACCTGAACGTCCATCTTCTTGGAGAGGGCGTTCACAACCGATACGCCCACGCCATGAAGGCCGCCGGACACCTTGTAGGCGTTGTTGTCGAACTTGCCGCCTGCATGGAGAACGGTCATGACCACCTCGAGGGTGGGAATCTTCTTCACCGGATGCTTTGCCACGGGGATGCCACGACCGTTGTCGACAACGGTGATGGAATTGTCCGCATGGACCGTCACCTCGATCTTGGTGCAAAATCCCGCCATAGCCTCGTCAACGGAGTTATCAACGATCTCCCACACCAGGTGATGCAAGCCGCTTGAGCTCGTGGACCCGATATACATGCCGGGGCGCTTGCGTACAGCTTCGAGACCCTCAAGGATCTTGATGTCTGCTGCGCCGTAGTCGTTCGTTTTCGCCACGTTTCTCCTTTGCAAAAATCCAGGCACACAACCTTACCAATGATAGCTGATTTGGGAAGACTCTCTTGCTTCAACCTATAGCTCTACAAGGCCATCAGATTGCCTATAAGGCACTTTTCAGCGCTCCTGACCCTTTTTCCACTCAAGGCTTGCCTTCATGGCTTTTTTGAGGGATTCCCTCAACCGCTCATCTTCGATCGGGCGCACCTCCCTCTCAAGGGCGCCCTCCTCTTCGGGTGTGAGGACCCTGCGATTCGGCGCGACAGGTGGCGTCGGAGGTTCCATGCGGCGCGAACTCGTGCGCGGGGCATATCCCTTCCTCGATGTCTTGAAGATGAAGCCATCGATACCCGCGCCCTCGCGCTCCATACGTGCGCGGATTATCTCGCGAAGCATCATGAGCTCCTGGGTCCACACGGCATCATCTGTATATACGAGCAACTTGTTTGAGTCCGGAAGATATCTGAGACCCGTCACGTGCTCGCCCTCGCGGGTACCGCCGCAAACGCTGTTCCACGCTCGATACACGTCCCGAGATCGCTCGGCTGCCCGGTAGCGTTCAATCTCGTCGGACGTCGCGTTCTCCAATATCTCGCTTCGAACACCCGTGAGGTATTCGCCCATGGACATCGTGCGGCGGGACCGCAATCTATCGGACTTACGACTCACCCATGCTCACCACCTTCGCCGCATGGAGCGCGTGCTCGTTGAAGTATCCAAGATTCGTCGTAGTGATCACCGTCTGCACATCATGTCCCACACAGCTTAGGAACGCGTCGCGACGCATTGCATCAAGCTCGCTCATGACGTCATCGAGAAGCAGAAGCGGCGGGCGTCCCAATATATCCCGCGTGACCTCGACCTCCGCCATCTTCCACGCGAGAACGATGGAGCGTTGCTGTCCCTGAGACGCGAAGGAGCGGGCAGATCGGCCGTTGACCTCGAAGACGACCTCATCACGATGCGGACCGGTGAGGGTCATGCCGCGGCGGATCTCTTCATCTTCGCGTGAGGAATAGGCATCCATCAGACGTGAGCTGATCGTATCGATCGCGGCGCGCCGCTCATCGTCGGCGGGAGCGGAGCCGATCGCCGCTATCGGGACGCAGCCCTGACTCCATGATGGAAGGTACGAGACCGAAATCGTCTCCTTGGTCGTGATCCCTTCGTACGTTTCCACCAAGTGCTCGCGGATGCGGGCAAGAAGCGCGATACGGTGCACCGTGAGCGCAGCTCCGGTGACGGCTAGGGACTCATTCCAGGTCTCAAGAAGCGTCGGCGTGCAGTACCGCTCTTTGAGCAGGGCATTCCGCTGCTCAAGGGTTCTTTCATAAGAGCTAAGCAGCTGCGCGTAGTTTTCATTCAGCTGAATGCCAAAGGAATCCAGCGCCTCCCGCCTCACACGGGCGCCGCGTTTCACCATGTCAAGATCATCGGGGCAGAACAGCACCGAAGGAACCACGCCCCTGACGCCAGCGGCGCGGCATCGCTTGCCGTTCCGTGAAAACGAGCGCTTGCCGCCTTCCACCGAACAACCGAGATCGATGACACGACCATCGCCTTCAAGCTTGAGGTTGAGACGACAACTCTCCGCGCCCTCTCGAACCAGCTCGGCAGGTGACGGTTTTCTGAACGACCGTCCCGAGGTGAGGAGCTGGAGCGCTTCGACCAAGTTGGTCTTCCCCGCCGCGTTATGTCCTACCAGCACGGTCAAACCCGGACCGAGAGCAAGCGCGTAGGCAGGGAAGTTCCGATAGTCCACGACCTCGAGATCGCGAGCGAATATGCTCATCGCGCGAACCCGTACCGAAATGTCGCGCTAGAGGCGCATCGGCATGACGAGGTAGAGGTAGTTGACCTTGTCATACGACTTGAACACACCGGCACCAGAATAGCTCTTGAGCTCGAGCACCACTTCCTTGCCGCGGCCAAGGACGTTCAGGCAGTCGGAGATATAGTGGTAGTTGAATGCAATTGCCCCGCTCTCGCCTTCCGCCTCGACATCGATGACTTCGGTCGCCGCATCCTGGTCCGTGGACAACGCCGAAAGACTCAGCGTGCCGGCTTCGGTATCGATGTCGAATTTGACCGTCGGGCTGTTGGTGGCCACTACGGCAACGCGCTTCAATGCAGCGGCGAGGGCATCGGAGGAGATCTTCACCGTCGTGATGCAGGAATCGGGAAGCAGCTGGCGGTAGTTGGGATAGACGCCTTCGAGGCGGCGCGATACATAGCAGGTGTTGCCGGACTCGAACACAACCTGGCTATCGGTCGCACCGATAACGATCGAAGGGGATTCAGACATGATGGAGAGTCCATCGTTCATGGCGGAGGCGGGAATGTTGAGCTCGAAGCTGCCCTCCAACGTCGAAGTCTCGACCTGCGTGTCACACACAGCCAAGCGATACGAGTCGGTAGCTACCAGGCGGATGGTGTTATTTTCCACCCTCATGTGGATGCCGCCGAGGATTGGGCGGGCTTTGTCGCTCGACGTGACGCGCCAAACGCGGGAAACCATATCCGAAAGGACACCAACGGGCAGCTCGACCGAGGCTTCGATCGCATAGGCGGGGAAATCCGGGAAGTCCGCCGGATCGAGGGCATTCAGCCGAAATAGGCTTTTCTCGCACGTGATCGTAACTTGCCGCTCGGAGGTCTCGAAGCGCACGGCGGCATCAGGTAGCGTCTTTGCGATGTTGGTGAGCATCTTGCACGGCAACACCACCTCGCCGGGCTCGTCTACGCGCGCGGCGATGCGGTGGCGAATGTTGATAGTGAAGTTGGAAGTCTGGAATTCGAGCACACCGTCTTGCGCTTTGATGAGCACTCCCGAGAGGATAGGGAGCGTGGAAGCGCTTGCGACACCTTTGGAGACGATGGAGAGGGCGTCGGCGAGCGAATCTTGACTGACGACGAAGTTCATTGCGCTTCCTTTCTTATTTTTAATAGATATATAGATATTCAATCATAATAATAAGGGCGTTAACTGTGTCGATTACTAATAAAAACGCAGGTTGTTTACGGTATTATTCTCGACACATCCTTGTTGGGAACCGGTAAGCTTTTTGGAAGAACCCGGCTTGCTCGTAAGTTTCCCTCTTGAACTCTCCCCTTTTCCGCGACGCTTCCCCACCTTCTGCACAAGTTGCCAACACTTCGTATCCCCGCTGCTAGGAACTTAGGCGGATCTTGTTCCGAAGCTGTTGAAGGTCCTCGCACAGATTCCGATCTTCCTTCGCTTTCTTCTCAATCACTTTAATGGAGTTGAGAACCGTTGAATGATCGCGCCCTCCGAACTCCTCGCCTACCGCGACCGCTGTCATCTCGCACATATCCATTGCAAGGTACACGGCAACGTGACGAGCAAGCGCGATGTTCGCCGGCCTCCTCGGCCCGATGAGGTCCTCATGGCTCACATGGAAGTATTTCTCCACCACCGCTTGCACGGTATCGATGTGGATCTTCTTGTGAGCGGTATCGAAGTATTCGTTTGCGATGCGGTCGATATCCTCACCGGTCAGCTCGGACCCTGCCTGCTCTCGTTCGTAGGAGACACCGGCACATCGTTCGCAGAAGCTTTCAAGTTCTCGGATGTTGGTCCCGGATACATCTGCCATGTGCTTGAGCTGCGCGTCGGTGAGCTTTCCGCCTCCAACGTTTAGCGAAGTTAGGAGCGATCCGGCTTCCGTTCCGGCGAGGGCGTCAGATCCATGCAGAATCGTGTTCTCGTAATAGCGCTTCAGAATCATGTACTTCATCTCGAAGCCCGGTTCGGACACAAGGCACAGCATTCCCGCATTGAATCTGCTGGTTAGGCGTTCATCCATACCGAGATTCTTTGGCGCTCGGTCGGAGGCGATCGCCACCTTCTTGTTGTTCCTGATGAACTCATCCATGAGGGTGAAGAAGTTCTCGATGCTTTGGCTTTTCCCGATGATGTTTTGGATGTCGTCGATGATCAGAACATCCGCATCATGGTAGTCGCGCAAGATCACCCCCGCTTTATGTTTTTGGACTGATAGCTCGGTGATGTAGTCCTCGACATATGTCTGGGAATTCGCGTATTTCACGCGTAGGTGGGGACTGTGCTCGTTGAGATAGTTTGTGATCGCAAGCAGAAGATGGGTTTTACCGAGTCCTGATTTGCCGTAGATGAACAGCGACGTGCAACTGCCCGGTTCATCGGCGAGCGCTGCGAAGCGCACTGCCGACATGTAAGCGTGCTTGTTCTCGTCGCCGTATACAAAATTCTCGAACGTGAACTTCGAGTGTATCCCCACCGCTTGCGGCTTACTGCGCCCCTCTTCCCTGGAGCTCTCCTCAGCCTGCGCTGAACCGGCTTCCTCGCGCTGCATGAGCCCAGTGAGTTTTTGGAAGTCGTCGAGCGTAATGGTGTTTCGTACCTTGACCTTACCCTTGTCGTCTTCGTCATCGTGTTTGCTCGGTATGATGACCGCGGGGATCGGCGTTTTACGCAAAGGCTCCGCAGGTGCGCTTCCGCCTGCATCCTGGGTGGTGGTTTCACGGGAAACGTAAGTGCTCTGCTCCGCCTCTACCCGGCCGGTCAACCCTTGGTCCACGGTCACGATGAGCGAGAGGGGGCAAAATGCGATGTCCTCGAGGTAGCGTTCGATAACCTCCCGCTGTTTCATGAGATAGGAATAGGCGAATCTCGATGGAGCCTCGATAGTGAGGGACTCTTCGGTTAGCTCCACCGGAGCCGACTGTGCGAGCATGTTGATAAGGCGGGCGTCCCTGCCGTCACGTTTGCAGAACGAGATGGTGTCGTCGAGGATGATCTTGGCTTCTGTATCCATCCTGGTGTCTTTCCCTCATCTCTACCGCTAACGGTTGTTCTCCAACCAGGAGCTACCGAGTTCTGTGAGCATATATCTTCGCCCATGCTTAACGACGAAATCGTGTTCACCAAGTTTACCAAGCACGCGGGACCACGTGGGGACCGAGTTGCCAAACTCGCTAGCTAGCTCCCCTGGTCCTCCAGAGCCGTGTTTTTCCAGATAATCTAGGGCAAGCATGCCACGTTCATCCACATAGGGCCCATGGTTCGACACTTTTGCTACGGCACCTTGCTGCCGCGTTCCCGCTGGTTGTTGCTGGTGCTGTTGAAATGTGGAAAACTCATGGTTCTGTTGTGGATAACTTTGTCCATATGCCTGCTGGAAAGGTGCGTAACCCCCTTGTCCGCCAAACATGGCGAAGCTGTCTGTCGGCTGCGTGTAAGGGTTCGGCCATGGGTGTTGGGGATACGGAAAGGGCATCTGTTGCCCGAACGGCGCTCCCGGTGTCGCCTGCTGTGGATATCCGTAGGCCGCACCGTAAGGCTGGCCCATTTGCCCGGTTGCGGCGGGGGAAATCGACGGCGGCTGCGCGCCGTTTGCTGCAACTCCCATGCTGGCGCTATCGTGCTCGGAGGTAAATGACGTTCCCCGCACCGCCGCACCCCGCGCGCTATGTGCCTCGATCTCGCGCACCCGCGCCGCATCCACGGTTACGGTTACCACGGTCCCGGTGCCGAGGTTATCTTCTATGGATACGGCTCCACCTGCGTTTTCGAGATATTGCTGGACCATGGGGAGGCCTGCTCCCGTTCCCCTGATGTAGCGCTTCATCGAACGGTTGGCAGACGTGACCCCGAATTCGAAGGCCCGCTCCTTGTCCTCGATACCCGGTCCTTGATCCGCAAACCTAACCGTGTTTCCACCATCGAGAATCGATACGATGGGCTCGGTGAAATTGGCGTGGATGAAGTTTTCGACGAGTTCTCTGATGACCATCAAGGAGATGGAGCCTCCGAGCTCCTTCATGCAGCGGTATACGGTGTTCGTTATCTCCTCTAGGTATGAGCGAGGATCATTTGGTTGCACCACTACCACCCGAGGTGTTGAGAGCATGTCGTCATAGACCGCGATTCTGGTCGCGTAGACAGTGGATCGTGCAGATGACTCGCGTACCTGCTGGGATTGGGCTTCATTCGGGTCGGAAGCACCTGTGATATGACGATTGTCTGGGGCGGGATCACCCGAGTCCACGAAGGGATAAAAGTCGTCTGCCATGGTCGTCCGTTTCGCAGGATTCCCGGAACCTATCCGGAAGTACTTATAGCGCCAGTATGAAAATAGTAACGCACCTTGAAAGAAGTGAAACTTTCCACATGTTTTCAAATCGTGTTGAAAACTGAAGAAAGGAACTGAAAAGTAATCAACAATCAGGAATAACCTGTGGAAAGAATAATGAAACGAGGTGAAAAGAATCTGATTTGCCCAGCGCCCACTTGAAAATGCGGGAAAAATACGGTGGGAACTTGTGATTCCTTGCAGCTCTTTATTGACATCAACGCACCTTGTTCCATACAATCTTGAAGCTCAAGTGCCTAATGTGTATCCCTAAAACGCACCAGGAGGATAGTCATCATGAAGCGTACGTACCAGCCTAACAAGCGCAAGCGCGCTAAGACCCACGGCTTCCGTGCTCGTATGGCCACCAAGGGCGGCCGTGCCGTTCTCGCTCGCCGTCGCGCCAAGGGCCGCAAGCGCCTTACCGTCTAGGATTTCTGTGCCCCGCGCATGAAAACCCTTAAATCCCGGTCGGATTTCGAGCGTGTCTTCACGCAAGGGAAACGCTACAACCATTCCCTAATCCGCTTGGTAATAAGTGATGCAGAGAGCGAAGGCGATCCGGGTCGGGTCGCCTTCGCTGCACCTAAGCGGCTCGGGAATGCCGTTGTGCGCAACAGGTCCAAGCGAGTCTTAAGGGAGGCTGCGCGTTCCTGTTCCCTTCCTGTTGCCGGGAAAGACCTAATCCTATTTGCTACTCCAGCGACGCGGTCCGCATCCCCTTTTGAGATGCATGAAGCCCTGATTGGCCTATGCAGAAAAGCGGGTCTCGATGGTTAGGTTGGTAGGTTTATTGCGGAGAGCAGCTGTCATGCCGATCAGGTTTTATCAGCGCTTTATTTCGCCGTTGCTCCCAGCTTCGTGCATTTATCGCCCGACGTGCTCCCAATATGCCGTTCAAGCAATCGAGCGCTATGGGGTGATTCGGGGATTCCTTCTGGCTTTAAGGCGAATTATGCGCTGTAATCCACTTCATAGTGGCGGATATGACCCAGTGCCGTAACAACACACGTTCGGAGGATTGTATACATGTGGGATTGGATCGTTAACATTCTCTATCAAATCCTTGCCTTTATCCAAGGCTTTGCAGTCGATTGGGGCCTTTCGATCATCATCTTGACGGTGATCATCCGTTTGGCTCTTACCCCGCTGCTTCTTAAATCCACCAAATCGACCGCCCGCATGCAGGTACTCCAACCTAAGCTCATGGAGATCCAACAGCGCTACGCTGATGATCCCCAGCGTCAGGCAGAGGAGATGCAGAAGTTCTATTCCGAGAACAAATTCAATCCCCTCGGTGGCTGCCTCCCCCTTCTTATTCAGATGCCCGTCCTCCTAGCGCTCTTCACGCTGCTGAGGACGCTTCCCGAGCGTTTCCCGGATACCGAGTTCATGTTCTACAACATTCTCCCGGACCTCACGACGACCCCGGCCGCTCAGTGGGCAAACGGGATCGTCGTTGCCCTCCCGTATCTCATCTCCTTGGTGCTGTTTGCGGTCCTTACACTCATCCCGACGCTCTATCAGTCTATGAACCAGACCGGCCAGCAGGCATCCTCGATGCGTACCATGTCCATCGTGATGGCCGTCATGATGCTCTGGATTGGATGGAGTCTTCCCGCCGGCGTCCTGCTCTACTACGATGTATCCACTCTGTGGCAGGTTGTTCAGCAGCTCTTCGTGACTCGCCGAGTAATTGAAAAGGCGAAGGCCGAAGAAGAAGAGCGCCTCGCGAACGCTCCTATCGAAGTTGATGTCGTGCGCCGCGAGCGTAAGGCGCGCCCTCATAAGAAGAACTAGGGAAATCCAAGTATTTAGGTACCTAAATATCTAGGAGTAAGATTATGTCAGATCAGGATTTACAAGATTCCCTACATGAGGTTGTTGAGGCGGCTCAGCCTGAAGGATCTATCTACGAAGGACAGTATCCGGAGATCGCGGCGCACTATAAGGCTGGTGTTGAGCTGAGCGATAATGAGTTAGATACCATAGCTGATATCGCCATCTCTGTACTCAGGGATATCCTAGGATACTTTGGAATTGATAGCGCTCCAATCGATGAATACGTTGGTGATGAAGGCGAACTCATCCTTGATGTCACAGCTGGTGACCTAGCGGTTCTGATTGGTAGGCATGGTAAAACGCTTGAAAGCCTTCAGTCCATGTTTTCCCTCATTGTGAGCAGGAAGCTCGGATTCCGCTATCCTGTTGTAGTAGATATTGAGGGATATAAGAGTCGTCGAAACGAGAAGGTCGTTTCCATGGCAAAATCCGCTGCGTCTCGTGCTGTTCGTCAACATGGATCTGTAGCGCTACCGCCTATGAGTGCATATGAACGACGTCTCGTCCATATTGCCCTGAGGGATAATTCTGCTGTTGAGACACATTCTGAAGGCTCTGACCCTGAGCGTCATGTTGTTATCTCAGCGATTTAGCAATCTTTTATAGTTACGTTAAGGGCACGGTTTCCGTGCCCTTTTTTGTCAAAATCCATCGCACCATTGATTTCTGACAACTGGGAGCAATATGAATACAGATTTGCTATTACTCGAGAATCCAAATGAATATGTCGACAAGCTTAGTGCCTATCTCGATGACTATTCAATTGAACTCAACGATGGCAAGATTCTTCAGTGCCTTCAGCATCTCAAGCTTGTTCTTGAGGCAAATAGAAAGATGAATCTGACTCGCATCCTGAATATCGATGATGCCCTGGTTCTTCATATTCTTGATTCCCTTCTTCTCCATCTTCCATTAGCTGCCTCCCCTGAAGGTTCCTTTATTGATATTGGAACTGGTGCTGGGTACCCTGGTATTCCTTTGGCTATCTCTTCCGGTCGACCTGCTGTATTACTTGATTCTGTAGGCAAGAAGGTATATGCTGTTAATTCTTTTATCTCAGATCTCCATTTAGACAATGTGTCTGCTGTCCATGATCGGGTCGAGCATTATGCCTTGCTTAAACCAGAACAATTCACCTCAGTTGTTGCCCGTGCTCTTGCTCCAATTCCCGTTCTTCTTGAATATGCCTCTCCTCTTGTTCTCTTAGGAGGATTCTTGATTATCACAAAAGGAAGACCCTCACATGATGAGGTTGACTCGGGTAATACTGCTTCTAGAATTTGCGGTTTTGATTTGATTGACCGGATGTCCTTTGATTTACCAAAAGCGCTTGGCCATCGTGAGATTTTCGTTTATGAGAAGATCGGTCCCTCCAGCATTAAACTTCCTCGATCTATTGGTACCGCAAAGAGTAACCCACTTGCATGATTCTTAATCAGCCCCAATGTTTCACGTGAAACATTGGGGCTGAATCTTATGCTTGCAAGTATGTTTCACGTGAAACATAATTAAGTCGAATCACAAATTTCAGTTGTGTAAGCTAGCACCACGTAGTCAAAGCAACAGAATCATACAAAGGAGGCAACGTGGATATAAGGGCACATCAACAGCCAAGGATCATATCGATAATCAATCAAAAAGGTGGAGTCGGAAAATCAACGACAGCTGTTAATCTTGCAGCGGCACTTGGCGAGCTCGGTAAAAAGGTATTAATTGTCGATTTTGACCCTCAAGGGAATAGTACAAGTGGCCTGGGAATTGAAAAAGAAGAGCTTGA
Organism: Enorma phocaeensis; assembly: GCF_900186505.1. GTDB lineage: Bacteria > Actinomycetota > Coriobacteriia > Coriobacteriales > Coriobacteriaceae > Enorma > Enorma phocaeensis. The sequence continues at coordinate 919,611 of NZ_LT891970.1, read as the reverse complement.
ACAATGCGTCTATGATGCTTTGCTAAACGATGTTCCAGCTGAAAACCTGCTAATCCAGGCGAACTGTAATAATGTGACGGTAATACCAGCAACAATTCAGCTTGCAGGAGCCGAGATAGAACTTGTTTCAGCAATGGCAAGGGAAACAAGACTTAAAGAGCTTTTAGAGCCAGTTCAGGAGAATTATGACTTTGTCTTTATCGATTGTCCTCCATCGCTAGGTCTTTTGACAATCAATGCGCTCACAGCTGCTGATAGCGTTCTCATCCCGATTCAATGCGAATACTACGCTCTAGAGGGAGTAACAAAACTATTGGAGTCAATGAGGATGGTTAAAAGCAAAATCAATAAGGGCTTGGAAGTGTTTGGTGTGCTTTTAACCATGTATGATTCGAGGACCTCTCTTGCAAATCAAGTAGTTGATGAAGTAAAGCAATACTTCGGTGACAAGGTATTCAATACACTGATCCCAAGGACTGTCAAGATTTCGGAAGCACCATCGTTTGGAATGTCTGTAATTCAGTATGCACCGCAGAATAAAGGCGCCCAGTCGTATATGGAGCTTGCAGAAGAGGTGATTGTTCGTGCCTAGCCAGAAGGGAAAATCAAAGCTCGGAAAAGGCCTTGGCGCTCTTATGCAAGAGGCACAATTCGAGACTGGCGGAGTAACTGCTGAATCAACACTACCAATCGATGAGATACATCCGAATCCGAATCAACCGCGTGTCCACTTTAATGATAAAGAGCTTGAAGAGCTTAGCGACTCAATTAGGCAGCATGGTGTATTGCAACCGTTACTTGTTCGGAAGGACGATAAAGGTTACCAAATCATTGCTGGAGAACGCAGATATCAGGCATCAAAAATCGCAGGGCTAACCGACCTCCCTGTAATCATAAAAGATGTAAGTGATGATGAGGTTCTAGCAATTGCGCTCATTGAGAATCTTCAACGATCAGATCTCAATCCAATTGAAGAAGCAAAGGGATATCGTCAGCTGATCGATCAAAGTGGAATGACACAAGAAGCGCTTGCAAAGGCTGTTTCAAAGTCGCGATCTTCGATAACAAATGCACTACGCCTTCTTGATCTACCCGATAAGGTGCAAGAACTTATCTTTAATGGTGACATATCAGCTGGACATGCCAGAGCAATACTTGCAGTTCCATATGAAGATGCAAGGATCAAGCTTGCGGAAAAAGTAGTTCAAGAAGGATTGTCGGTTCGAGCGACAGAAAAACTTGCACCACTATTTTCAGTCAATGAGCCAGTAAAATCAGCAAGAGCGGTAACGCCGCAATCTTTTAAGCGTGCTGCAAAGGTATTGAGGCAATCATTGAATACAAACGTAAGAGTAAAGAATACGCGTGGGAAAAACAAAATTGAAATTGAGTTTAGAGATGAGGAACAACTAGCCGATATTATCAACAAGGTGGTTGGTCAAGAATGAAACCCTCGTTAAACAACAAAATTGTTTCTGCGTGTTTATTGGGAATCGGAATTACCGTTGGATCATACATTGGATACCAGCTACTAAATAATCCTGAAAAACGCGAACAGATAATCAGAAGTTTTCAAGATATATTTGATACTTCAAAAAGAAAAGTAATGGCAATGTCGGAAGATATTGCTATAAAGACAGCGCAAATGACAAACAACCCGAAGGTGAATCAAGATTGGGTTGCCCAGCAATGGGAGAGCGTGGGATACTAAAAATTAGGTACCTAAAGAAAATGTTTCACGTGAATCTTTCTCAAAATAATGAAAACGACGATATAGGATGGTTGAAGAAGCAAATCATAGATAAGAAGAAAAAGAGCTTGCAAACTCAAAACGAGAATTGGCTTGATGTTTAAGAGGTATGAACTAAGAACTGAATGGCTATTAGAAGAAGCAATTAGCTTAGCTAGCCCTGTGAAGACACTACCCTATCTTATAAATGAAGACGCTTCGACAAGCTAAGTTCAAGATAATCAGAAATGAAATGCGCCGAGACACTTTTGGAGGTCTCGGCGCTTCTTACTGGGCGGCTAAATATGAAGTGAAGCTTTACTTATGAAATGCAACCTTACGTTGTTTTAACTGGCCGCAAGCAGCATCGATATCCGACCCCCGAGAGTTTCGGATAGTCGCTTCAACGCCATGCTGCAGCAAAAGGCGCTGAAGAGCATCAACTTTTTTCTCAGGAGAAGGTCTGAAGGGGCTGTCAGGGATCTCGTTCAATTGAATAAGATTAACGTGACAGAGCGTGCCCTCGCAGAAGCTGCATAGAGCATCCATCTCAGGTCTTGTGTCATTGACACCTTCGATCATGGCGTATTCGTAGGTAGGACGACGCCCGGTCTTTTCAGTGTATTCCTGAAGCACCTCATGAAGGCGGAGGAGCGTGTATTTCTTAACACCTGGCATAAGTTGGTTACGAGTGGATTGAATAGCGGAATGGAGAGAGACCGCGAGTGTGAATTGCTCTGGAAGCTGAGCAAAGGATCGGATTCGAGGAATAATGCCCGAAGTTGAAACGGTAAGATGTCGTGCCCCGATGTTCAGGCCCTCTTCGGAATTAAGAAGACGCAAGGCGCAAACAGTCTCATCGTAGTTAGCGAAAGGTTCTCCTTGACCCATGAACACAACGCTCGTGACGCGTTCACCAAAATCACGTGCGACATGGGCAACCTGGTCTACCATTTCCTGTGCGGTCAGAGAGCGGGTGAGTCCTGCGATGCCCGTGGCGCAGAACGCACAGCCCATGTTGCAGCCAGCTTGGGTGGAGATGCAGACAGCCAAGCGGTTCCGTGAAGGCATGCCGACGGTTTCGACCGACACACCATCAGGAAATTGAAGAAGGTACTTTCTGGAGCCATCACGAGAAATCTGTTTGGCGATCTCGAGGGGAGTACCGAAACTATAACGCTCCTGTAAGGCTTCACGCAGAGCCTTGGGTACGTTAGTCATCTCATCAAACGAACATATGTTCTTAGAGAAAATCCATTCATGTATTTGCTTGTAACGAAATGCAGGCTGCCCTAGCTCAGAAATGGTTTCTTGAAGCTCGCGACTGTCGATGCTTCTAATGTCGGGAAGACGTCGCCTGGTTTCCATTGCATACCTTTCATGCGAAATCACGATGATGGGTGGTCACATATCTATACAATAAGGGAACCTGAACTGGAAACGAGCTAGGCGATGAAAAACCACCGCTGAGAGGAGAAGGCATGTCGGACTTTAAGCGAGAGGATCTACGTGTCGTGGTGCTCGCCGGAGGCATTTCGGATGAGCGCGAGATCTCCTTTGCATCGGGAGCCAATGTTGTGGAAGCACTGAAGGAAGAGGGGTACGGAGAGGTTGTAACGCTCGATCCGGCTTCAGGAGGTTTTTTGAACCAGCTTGAACACGGTGATTTCGATGTAGCATTCATCGCACTCCACGGTCGTGGCGGAGAAGACGGAATGATTCAGAGCATACTTGAGTTCTTGGATATTCCTTATACGGGTTCAGGTGTGATAGCAAGCGCATGCGCTGCCGATAAGGATGTCTCGAAGGCGCTGTATGAGCGAGCGGGAATTCCGATAGCGAAAGGTATGACGCTAGCGAGTGATGATGAGGTCTGTGTGGCTGACATCATCGAGGTCGTGGGTGAGGAGTGCTTTGTAAAACCTGCGGTTAACGGCTCGAGTTTCGGCGTGACATACGTGAAGAATGCGGATGAGCTCCCCCATGCCCTCGAGACGGTGTTCGATCATGATGATAAGGCACTCATTGAGGAGCGTCTTGTAGGAACCGAGATAACCGTTGGCGTATTTGGGGATCCAGCCCATGCCTTGCCGATCGTCGAGATTCTTCCGCAGGAGGGCTCCGATTTTTACGATCTCGAGGTGAAGTACATCGACCCGGCCCTTGTTCACCGTATCCCGGCTGCCATTGCCGGCGAGGATTATCGTAAGGCGGAAGAGTTTGCCGTCCGCGCACACGAGGCACTTGGGTGCACTGGATTCTCGCGCAGTGACTTCATCGTGACGGAGCGTGGCCCGGTGATTTTGGAGACAAACACCATCCCAGGCATGACTTCAACATCGCTCTTCCCTGATGAGGCGCGTCATGCGAACATTCCGTTCTCAAAGGTATGTGACGAGCTGATTCGCATCGCGATCAAGCGCTGGGAGCGATAGATGGCATTTCATGACGCCGCTACGGCGGTGGATGAGGCGTTGCTTCCTGCGACGCCAGGCTTTGTAGCAGAATCGTACCGCACGCTCGCCGAGCGGGCGAAAACGATGCAGTTTGGTCTGATTGAAGAGGATGTGGTCATCCTCGACACCGAGACCACGGGCCTATCGGTTCAAGAGCATGAGCTCATCGAGATATCGGCGGCAGTGCTATCGGGCAATGAGATCGTAGAACGCTTCGATACCTTTGTGCACCCCACAACCCTCATTCCCGATGAGATAACCAAGCTGACCGGTATCACGCAGGCGGATGTTGCGCATGCCCCGTCCGCGCGCGAAGCGGTTGCGCAGCTCGCGGAGTTCGTGGGAGGAAGGCCTGTCGTCGCACATAATGCGACCTTCGACCGTTCGTTTATTGAAGCGGTCAAAGGTGGAGCTGGAGTGAGCGACATCTGGATAGATTCACTTGCGCTCTCGCGCGTCGCGCTGCCCCGCCTGGCTTCGCATAAGCTTTCCTTCATCGCAGAGGTATTCGGTTGCGCTGCGGTGTCGCATCGAGCGATTGACGATGTCGATGCCCTGGCGGGGGTATGGAGAATTCTCCTTACAGCGCTATCTGATCTTCCTGGTGGATTGCTCCGCCTTCTTGCTGACACGCACCCCGATGTTCCCTGGGCGTATCGACCGATCTTCTCCTACCTCGCACAAGCTCACGTTGGAGAGTCGTTCTCATTGGCAGAACAACGCGATCGAGTCCTCAACGAAGTTATACATGAAGAACGCGTCGATGCCGACGATCTGCCGGTGCTCGATCTCCCAACAAACCAAGAGATAGTTGCAAGCTTTGGAGCAGATGGCTTGGTAAGTCGCATGTATCCAGAGTACGAGACGCGAAGCGAGCAGGTCGAGATGGCCTGTGAAGTTCGCGACGCGCTCGCTACCTCAACCCATCGTGCCATCGAGGCAGGCACCGGCGTAGGCAAGTCAATCGCCTACCTGGTCCCCTTTGCTGCTGCAGCGCGCCGCAACCACATCACGATGGGCATCGCGACCAAGTCGAACAACCTTGCGGATCAGCTCATGTTTCACGAGCTGCCCCGTTTGGCGAATGCGCTCGAAGGCGGGTTATCGTATTGTGCGCTCAAAGGATTCGATCACTATCCCTGCCTGCGCAAGATGGAACGTTTACTACGCAGCAACTCCGAAATAGAGACGAAGAAAGACCCCGCAGATACGTTAACCGCCCTTGCAGTGCTCTATGCCTATGTATGCCAAAGTCCCGATGGCGATCTCGATGCGTTGGGCATCAAGTGGAAGAGCGTCAATCGAGCCGATCTCACAACGGGTTCGCGTGAATGTGCACGCAGATTGTGTCCATTCTTCCCACATCGCTGCCTGGTCCATGGCGCGCGTCGCCGTGCGGCGCAGGCTGACATCGTGGTGACGAATCACTCGTTGTTGTTCCGTAATGTCACTGCTGAAGGCAAGATACTGCCACCGATACGCCATTGGGTCATCGATGAGGCTCACGCTATCGAGAGAGAGGCACGCCGCCAATGGGCGATTTCGATCACGGCCGATGATTCTCGTGCGCTATTCGAGAGGCTCGGTGACAGTTCTACGGGTGTGCTGGGAGGTCTTGTCCGTGAAGGTGCGACCGCGGAGGCAACGACGCTCTACCAGGGGCTCGTCGCTCGAGCTGTTAGCACGGTTAACGGCGCTTCGGCTTCGATGGCAGAGCTGTTTACAGCGGTACGTGACGTTGCCGGACGAGCCAAGACCGGTGGTTATGACCAGATGACGATCTGGATTGGGCCAGAGCTGAGGCAGAGCGCGGAATGGGACATCCTCGCCTTGTCCGGTAATGCAGCCATCGATGCGCTCGAGCAAGCAGACAAGGCGCTCGTCTCGCTTGTTGAGACCTTCGGCGCCGATATGCCCGATCAGATGGTCGAAGTTGCCGATCCGGCTCGCCGCCTACATGACCTGCTGGATGGGTTGAAGCTCATTATACAAGGGGAAGATGAGCACTACGTCTACGCCCTTCAGGTAAACCGTCGTCTCCGTGCCGGCGGCGAGGCACTTACCGCCGAGAGGATCGATATCGGCGAGGTGCTTGCTACGGACTGGTTGCCTGATATCCACACGGCGATCTTTGCATCGGCAACCATGTCGGTATCGGGCGGGTTCGAGCATTTTGAGCATGCCATCGGTCTAGACCGCCTGCCATCAGGGTCTTCTCGATCGCTGCATTTGGAGTCAAGCTATGACTTCGATGCAAATATGGCGGTGGTGGTTGCCTCCGATTTGCCGGACCCGCGCAATCGTGCAGCGTACCTATCCTCTCTAGAAGATCTGCTCGTTGATATCCACGTTGCGATGGGTGGATCGGTCCTGACGCTATTCACCAATCGTCGGGATATGGAAGATCTCTATGCGTCGGTCCAGCCACGGCTTGCGGCGGCGGGGCTCGAGCTTGCTTGTCAGCAACGAATGAGCTCGACGCGCCGGTTGCGGGATCACTTCATCGCCGAGCGCACCTCTTCGCTCTTCGCGCTTAAGGCGTTCTGGGAGGGCTTTGATGCTTCGGGAGAGACGCTTAGATGCGTGGTCATTCCCAAGCTTCCGTTTTCGAGTCCAACAGATCCACTGGCGTGCGAACGGGCGCTGCGCGAGGATCGCGCATGGGCGCGGTATGCGTTGCCCGATGCGGTGCTTGAGGTTAAGCAAGCCGCCGGGCGGCTCATTAGGTCGTCGACCGATACAGGCGTGCTCGTGCTCGCCGATTCAAGGCTGGTAAGCAAGGGGTATGGGAAAAAGTTCCTAAACTCGCTTCCGACAGCGAGCTATCAGCGTATTGAAGCAGGCCGAATAGGGCGCTACCTTGAGCTCTGGCGAAAGGCACACGACCGACATTGATGCTGTTCCGGCTTGTCATCTCTCTAGGGGGAAGTTCCATGTGCTCTGCAGCGAACTGCCCGGTGCCTCAGTCTGTCGTCACGGCGAGCGATTGGGCGTAGGTAACGAACCGAGGAATCATCTCCGGTGGAGCGACGATATGCATGCTGCCGCCCGCTGCGAGGACTTGGTCGAAGAGCCAGCGCATGGAACTCACATCCACCCGTACGCGCATGAACCCTTCCACAGGCGCTTCTTCCAAAGATCTGATGCCCGCCCACGACAGGCGCTCGGCTTCATCGTGGGGCAGCTCGAGCACCACTCGGTAAGCTCCCTGGGCCAGGCTTTCGGAGATGGACGTGGATGTGCGCTGATGAGGAACCACCGAGTCTTCGGTGAATGTGACGCCCTCAATCCGCTCGAGCCGATAGCGCCGCTCGGCATCCTTATCGATGTCCCAGGCAACCAGGTAGGCAGCTTCCGTTGTGGTTTCAAGGTCCAAGGGGTCGACCGTACGTTCCCGGGATGAGGCGTCATCGTGCGAGCGGTAGGATATGCGGCATCTCACGCCGTCGGCGATGGCCTCCGCAAGCATGCGGTACCAGGAACCGAACGAGATGTCGCGGCCGATGAGGTGGCGTCGCACCTCGTTGTGGAGCAGGTCTGGCACAAGAGCGTTGCGGAGGCGCTCGGTAACCTCAGCTCCAAGGTCTAAGGTGCCAAGGACGCTTTCGAGTGCGATGCTCTCACCAAGTGATAGGCGCAAGGGGCTCATTTGGGTGGCATCTCCCATGATGGCGACAGTATCGCCGTCGCGGTAGATTACCGCGCGGAGCCCCCTCTCCCGATCTGCGAGCGTCGAGATGAGCTCGATATAACCGTCAAGCTCAGCATCATCGCATGAGAGTTCCTCACGGGCTTCAGCTGCGGAAATGCTACCGTCTTCGCTGGAGGAGACAAGCTCAAGAAGATGGATGGCTCGCCATACCCGCTCATCGTGGGACATGGGCTGTCACCGTCCTCTCGATAAGGGCGTTCCATTCATCAATGAGCTGCTGGGGGGCGATTGGCCGCATGCCGTCCCGGGCGTGGACAAGCCCAAAGGAAGCTGCCTTGGAGACATCCTTAACCTTCACCGTCCAATGCCATGCCCATTGATCGTCGTTGTCGGCTCCAACACGGTCGATCGACCCACGGCCAAGTGTCAGCGCCTCGAGCTCATCCTCGGTAATCGATGCGGGGAGGGAGAACGTGACATCACTACCTTCTCCGGCGGCTAGGTCGAACGCGAAGAAAAGCTGATCGCGCACGTCGAAATTCTGAGGGATGGTATAGGATCCCGAAGGCTTCCACGCCCGCTCAACTCGATCGATGCGAAAGGTTCTGACCGTATTCGTAAGGTTGTCGTGGCCGCTGAAGTAGAACACGCCATCGCGCGAGAAGATCCCGTAGATGGATACGGTGCGCTTGGAAGCATCCCCTTGAGCGTTGATGTACGTGAAGGTGAGGCGACGGCGCAGCGCGAAGGCGATCCATACGGCATCCAGCAAGGGGTTGCTCGCGGAGTCCGCCGTGGAAGCGAGCTCTTTCAACGGGCGATGTCTGTCAGCGGCGACTTCGAACGCCTTCTCTTCGACGGAACGCAGCGGCCGGGTGAGCGGTGAGGGGATGTTCCCCAGGTAGCCGTTTATGGCGTCGGCAAGGGTCTGGGCATCCTCCGCGTCGAGAGAGCCGGCAGAAGCGAAGGTGAGATTGCGGTTGAGACGCCAAGAGCCCTCGGTGTTCATCGCGTCTCCGGGGTTCTTGACTTCTTCGATGAAGATGCCCTGCTCCGCCAGCTTGATGCGATCCCTCCGGAACTTCCGCAGATCGGAATCGCGCTGTGGCGAGCCATAGCCCAGATCACTGTCGCTCACGATTTCGTCGGTGGTGAGGGGGCGGGTTGTGGCGTTGAATATAAACAGGAGGTTGAGAAGGCGTCCTGCCGTGGCATCATGTGCGATGGATTCGCCGCGCGCCATCCCTATCACGTCCCTCCCCGAGAGCTCGTCATCTCGTCCCATTCTACACGACGGGCGCCACCTGAAGAGTTTGTCGGCGGTATCGAGAGGGTTGGGGCTCGTTGATGGCGCGTACGCAGAAGCGGCAGGTTGTTCCCTCCTTGTGGAGATTGAGGACGTTATTCATAGGGTTACGCGTGCAACCTGCGGCGATAATGCAGCTTTTGATAACTAGCGCTATACTTTGCAGGATATGGACATATTCCTCGGAATACGATCGGGGTAGCTTGCACCTCACGATATAGGGATAGGGAGCGTTCATGGCCACCACCCGGAAATACCTTGCCCACCTGCTGCAGAATACTGGAATCACGCCGGCGTGCAGCGAGGAAGAGCATGCCGCAGCGGAGGATCTGGCGGCCATCTTCTCGGCGCACGGCTTCGAACCCGAGATTCAGGAATTCAAGGCTTCCGGTTCACGCCGGATGGTCTTGGCGATTCTCGGGATCGTCACGTTCATCGGCTCGGTCCTCATGGGTATCGGCGGGCCTGTGGGTGTAATCGGCCTTCTGCTGGTGGTCGTTGCCGCGGCGCTGTTCATCCTTGAGCGCTTTGGGAAGATATCTTTCGCGAGCATTGGCGCTGGAGGCCTCTCCCAGAACGTGATCGCGTACCACAAGGCATCCGGTCCGCTTGCCTCTCCGCGCAATCGACCGGTTGTGGTGGTCGCGCATTACGATTCGCCGCGTGCCGACTTGCTCTCGCAGTTCCCCTACGTCAACTATCGCCCCATGTTGGTGAAGTTCATGCCTGCAGCCATGATCGCCCCGGCGGCCATCGCCATCGCGCGCCTGCTCCCGCTTCCCGGTGCGGCAAAGCTCGTTCTGTGGCTGCTCGCCATTGTGGCCGCGTTCGTGCCTTTGGCGAACGCAGTTGCTACCATCATGAACCGTATGGTGCTTCCATACACCTCGGGTGCCGTGTGCAACAAGTCTTCGGTCGCCGCCATGCTGGGTGTCATGGACGCCGTTGCCCCGTGCCAGCGCGAGGTTGAGTTCCCCAACGACATTCCCTTCGACGAGTATTTCGCGGAGCAGCGGCGTTTGGCTGAAGAAGCCGAGCTTGCTGCCGCGGTCGCCGCGGGGGATTTGCCCGAGGATGCCATGGACAAGGCTTCAGAGGAGGATGCCGAGGGCGAGGATGCCGCGGTTGACGAGGGCGCTTTGGACGCCGATGCCACTATGGCGGGGACCGCAAGCATCCCTGTGGATGCCTTTGCCGGAGCCACGGCTGCCATGGAGGTGCTCGATGGTGGCGAGGCCGCCGCAAACGGAGACGCTGAGAAGAGCGATGTCCCTCATGATCCTGACGCTACCCAAGCGATTCCTCCGCTCACCGAGGATGAGGGCGAGTCCGATTCTGCTGCTGATTCCGTTGATGCTGGTGTGGAGCCCGTTGAAGAAGAGCCCGCAGAGCGTGCCGAGCAATCGTCCGATGCTGCGATGACTGAAGCCGCACCTACGCAGGAGCCCGAGCCCGAGGAAGAGCCTGAGGCCGAGCCGGTACCGAGCATCGTCAACAAGGCGGGTAACTATCGCTATGGGCTAGCCGCTATTCAAGCTATCGGCATGGTTCCCGAGAGTTGCGTGATTGAATACGAAGCGCCTGTCGAGGACGAGATTCCGGATGCGGTTCCGGTGGAGCCCGCTGAGAAGGAGCCCAAGGCTAAGGGTTCTGATGAACGGCAGGTTGACGAAGAGCTTGAGTCCGGCTCCGATGAGGACTCCAGCGACGAGTACGATGATTCCGGCTCCTACGATGAGGAGTACGACGACTACGCGTACGAAGAAGACGAGGGCGGATACGAGATCCAGCACGCCACCCGTGCCGGCGGCATCGCCGAGGCCATTTCGGCTGCGGGTGCCGGTGCGGCGCGCCTCTTCGATGGCGTATTCAAGCGCGGCAAGAGCCTTGTCGAGCAAGCGAAGGAGCGCGCCTCTGCTCTGGAGGCGTCTCATGCTGCGGACGATGATGAAGAAGCGGCCGCGACGGTGGAAGACGAGGCCATCGCTAACGGTGAGGCCAGCCAGCAGGTAGCTGCATCAGAGGAGCTGTCCGAGCTCGACGCAACGGTCGAGGTGCCGGCAAGTGCGTTCGCCTCCGAGGTTCCATCCAGCGAAATCGTAGAGCCCTCTTCCGCCGATGACGGCGCATCTCCTGCAGAGCAGGGCGAAATCGACGAGGAAGTGGCTGCACCGGTGGCAGACCCAGACGCTACCCAGCGTTGGACGCCGAGCGATATGCTGCAGCAGGCTTCCTCGAGCGCGGTTGATCTCGGAGCGACCGTTGCACAAGAACCGCTCCAGATGGTCAATATCGTGCAGGAGCCGGCTCCCGTGCAGGAACCCGAGACCGTTGATTCCCTCATGGCTCAGATATCGCGCCCGCGTACGCAGGCGGTCAATGTCAACCCGTTGGTGAACGTCAACCCGCTGCAGGCGTCTTCTCAGAGGTTCAGTGCGGTGCCGGACCCCTCGCTTCCGTCGGTGAACCAGGGCACGCCGATCAACCGCGCCTCGCTATTCGATCTTCCCGATCCCTCCTCCGCGCCGATAGACCCCTTTGCACCGATCCAATCATCCGCGCCCGCCGCGCCTGCTACCCAGGTTCCCGAGGTGCCAGCTGCGCCATCCTCCGCGCCCGCAAGCCCGTCGAATGGCTTTAGCGTAATCAGCGCGCCCAACCCAGAGCCTGTCGCTCCTGTGGTTCCCGCTGCTGGGGATGGTGCGTTCGAGACCATCAGCGCAGACGCCCCTGCACCGGTGGCTCCGCGTCCTGCTGCGCCCAAGCGTAGTCGGGGCGGGCTGTTCCATCGCAAGAAGCGCGAACAGGAGAGCATGAGCGATTGGCTTGGAGTCGATGAGAACTTTGATGCGAAGAGCTCCGGCCGCGACATCGGTTCATGGGACAACTTCGAGGGTGATGACTGGAAGGGCGGCGCTACCGGCGCGGAAGGCGTGACGGAAGAGGAACTGCGTGACGCCATCACCTCGATGGGCGACGACGAGCTGCTCGGTCATGATATCTGGTTCGTTGCGACCGGTGCGTCCGAGTTTGATCATGCGGGCATCTCAGCGTTCCTGAATACGCATCGCGATCGTCTGCGCGGCGTGTTCCTCATCAACCTCGAAAGCGTTGGTGCCGGCGAGCTCTGCACGGTTGCTACCGAGGGCGATGTCCGCGTACTCAAGGGAGACAAACGCATTACGAACCTCGTCCACAAGGTCTCTTCCGCCTTCCATCACAAATTTGGATCGGTGGAGATGCCCTTCGTGTCGACCGATGCGTATGCGGCGATGGATATGAGCTTGCGCGCTCTCACCATCGCCGGTATCGACGGGAGCGGGTTTGCATGCTCTCATACTGTCGACGATGTGCCACACAACATCGATGCGAAGAATGTTGATCGTGTCGCCGATGTCGTCACCGAGGTAATCAGGCGCTCATAGGAGGAGGCTGTGCGGAACCTGATCGAATTCATCAAGCTGCATCGAAACGTGTACATCATAGCTGCGCTCGTTGCCGTGCTCCTTGGTTTTACCGCTGCGTACGTTGTGTTCACGTTTGGCTCGACTCAGCCGGAAGCGCAGCAGGAGAGTACTGCTGAGCAGTAGCAAGATAATATCGAGCAGGGGAGGCCGCAGTTGCATGCGGCCTCCTATCATTAGGTTCGACATCTTGCAGCGTTTAGGCTTTGTTTTCACTGCAAGGCTTGCTCGTCCGCTTCGCGCGTGAATAAGACGAGGGTTCGTGTTGTGCTGTGGCCGTTTCCCTCGGCGCAGGTGACAAGCGTGAGAACCCGTGTCGCGGCTTTGATGCGCTCCCGTGAATCCGGTGCGGTTGCGGTGGCGGAGTCGGCTACATCTTCCAGCCAGACACACAGAGCGTCCGCATCCTCGAATGCGAACCGTTGGATTGGAGCGTACGTTCCTGGTACGCGAAGAGCGCACAGAGGGGCGAAGCTCAGCTTTCCGTCGACCGAGGTGTCCCAGACGGCATCGCCGAGCTCCTTGAATGCCGTTGGGGTATAGCGGTTCCATAAGCTTCCAAACATCGTGTCAGAGCCTGCGATGCGGTGCCCGTAAATCAGCAGGTGGGTTCCGTGAGCGGAGCAACGACTATCGAGATAGGGACAGCCTGCGGCTCGCGGAGTCCCGTCGATATCGTGATCGAGGTAGAAGTCCTCAGGGGTATCGTGGTCGGGCAGCGCAACCGGGTAGTCGATGGGCGTTCCCGAAACGGTGATCCAAGCTTCCAGTTCGGAAGCGCTGGGTTTCAAGGAGGTCCAGCGAGAGGCTGGGTCGCCATCGCGCTCGCGGGATAGGCGGCGATAGGATTGCTCACCGGCGTGCTCGTGGGCGAGCAGACTGCCGGCAAGTCCCGACGAGCAGAACGCAACGCCCAGGAAGGCTCGCCGTGTCAGGAGGTGCTGCCCCTTGTGGGATGTCAACGCTTCCATGGGAACCTCCCGGAGAACCGTTTTCTCAAGAGCAGATAGGCTGCAGCTCCAACACCGGCGGTGGTTGCCATAGCGGGGACCAGCGAGGCGTTGCCGGTCTGTGCGAGGGGGCGAGTCGGCTGCGTTGGTTCTGCAGGCTCATCTTCCGTTTTGGGAAGCTGCTGAACCTCGTCGCCGTCATGATCCTCGAGGGGTTCATCGCCGTTGATTGCTCCCCCGTTGCGGTACAGGTCAACCCCTGCCCCGTTGGTTAAAACGGCCTCTCCTGCGTAATCATCTGTGACGCGCAGGTTGAGGACGAGCGGCGCGGTCCCCTCTTTGCCTTCATGAGGAGTCACGACGAGCTCCACATCGTCGTGCGCGTCTTTAAGGTCGTCTCGCTCCCACAGGCCTTCACGGGTGGTGAATCCTGCCTCGACGCGGCCGTATTCGAGTCTAAGTCCGATGACCTGCTCGCCTTCTGCCAGGTTAAGCTCCGCGACGGAGAGCGTCGTTGCGCTGGCGGCATCGACATCCGCCGCCCAGAGATGCCAGCCGGAGTAGTCGAGCACGCGGCCATCATCGCCCAATCTGGCAGCGGTTGATTCGTGGGTGAGCCAAGGGTTTTCATAGCCGCTCGAGAGCGTCGCGTTTGCTCCAGAGGGATCTTGGAAGTCCGTAGGCGTCATATTGGTTCGATACCATACGTTGAGCCTGCCATCGAAATCGCCCAGTGCCTGCGGGGTGGTGATGCTTACGAGCTCTGCCAAGCCTTCGTGCACCTGGGTGAGGTCGTCGGTAACGGTGAATTCATCGACCCAGGTGCTCGACGTCGAGCGCACGTCCACGCTGTAGGAAAACGAGCCATCTTGTGAGACGCGCACCGGTGCGCGGTTCAATCCGTCTCCATTCTCCACGGTGTTTTCCGCGATGGGATCTGCGATCTCCTGCCGTTTGTCGAGCTCGCCAGAAATCTCGATCGGCTCATCGTACATGACGACACGTTGGATCTCGCCGGTCTCCTCGACCGTGAACTCTACGGCGGTCGTTTGGTCGTAGGTATGCGGCGTCATCTCTTCCACGAGGGTATAGGTGCCCGGGGGTATGGCATCGATGCGATGGTCTTCTTCCGTGGAGGTCCATGTCGCCACGGGACTTCCCTCGCTATCGAGGATGGTGAGGGTTGCACCGGGTATCTCGGATTCGTTGGTGATATCCCGCTTTGAGAAGTCCACCTTGGTGTAATCGTTTTCGGCGACGATCTCGAAGGACGCTGCTCCTTCGATAAGGCCTTGGTCATCGACGGTGAACGCATGAACGGTCTCGTCGAGAAGATAGCCTGCAGGAGCCGAGGTCTCTTGGATGCGATAGGATCCGGGTAGTAGGTGGGCAAGGGTGATGATGCCGTCGTCGCCTGTTTCGAGGCGTTGCCTGCTGCCCTCGACCTCGAATGGCTGCCCCTCCTCGTCGAATGAGACCTGCCAAAGCTCGAATACGGTATCGGGAAGCGCTCGGTCGGTTCCTGCAATGACTTTGCGCAGGGTTACCGTGGTCGGGGCATCCGATGCGGCAACCGAACCTTGCACGAGCGCGACCTCGGGAACTTCATAGGTGAGGGTGAATTCGCGCGGTGTGCTATCAAGCACATGCCCCTCTGGTGCCGCGGTCTCCACAAAGGCGTACGTTGCGGATCCAGAGCCCAGATACAGATCGCGGGTGGTCGCCGTGCCGTCCTCGCCCGTGGTTACATGGTCGACAACCTGTCCCTCCACGGCACGAATGGTTCCGTCGGGAGAAACGATATCGGTGCAGGCGACCACGTCGAATTCCGCACCTGAGAGCAAGGCTCCATCATCGTCGCACTGCTTGGTCACGGTCGCGCGCCCCATCGCTTGCTCGTCGGTAAAGCTGACCACGGTTACCGGAGGAGTCTCGGTCGACGCGGGGATTTCAAAGGCGACCTCTTCCCCTGCTAGTAGATAAGGCGGCGCGACGGCTGTTTCGCGCAGGTAGTACGTACCAGGACGCAGAGGTTCGGGCAGCGTCACGCTTCCCGTGTCATCGGTGGTGAACGAAGTGAGTTCGACATGGTTTGGATACCACGCCTCTTGCGTTACGGGATTATGCTCGGCATCGAGCAGTTCGAAGGTAAAGCCGGCAAGGGGAACCGTCATGCCGGTCTCGGCATCGGTCTTGACGATCTGCACCCGGCTTTCAACAAGATCGTTGTCCACGATGTACTGCAGCGTCGCGCCGTTGGTCATCTGGTTGGGAGAGATGGTCCAGGGGCCGGCGGGGCGGTAGCCGTCTGGCGTGGTCTCGGCAACTTCGCGCACGGTGTATCCGGCGCGGTCGTAGGGGAGCGCCCCGCCAATGCCCTCGGGCGCCGTACCATAGCCAAACCAGGAGCCGGCGGTCGTAGCGTTACCATCCGCGTCGGTGACGATCGTCCCCACGACGTTGCCAGTGGTGTTCGACACGATCTCGAACGAGACACCCGCAGCCGGCGTCTGCAAGCCGGAGTCATCCGATCCGGTATCCGCATACTTCACGATGGAGATATCGAATGCCCGCACGGTTTCGATGAGAGGATCGCTTGGCTCGAGCACGATGTCCTCGTGAACGGCGTCGCTCCCGAGCTCGAATTCGTGGACCGTCGTATCGAGCAGATAGCCTTCTGGAGGATCAATCTCAACGACGGTCGCCGGACCCAGGGGCAATTCAGTAAACGAGAGGGTTCCGTCCTCGGATGAGGTTGCCTCATGTGTGTCGCCGTTGGAATCGGTGAGCCGGTAAGTGGCACCCACGAGCGAAGCGCCCGGCTGCGCCTCAGCGCCGGTGGCGGAGTCTGCCTTATGCAGGATGAGGCTTGCGCGCGCTGGGTTGTCGGCGGTATGCACCTCGGTGATGGCTCCGGACGTCGTGAAGTAGTGGCGCTCGGTATCTTGCTTGAATCCAGCTGGCGCGCCGACCTCGATCACATAGTAGCGATCGTTTGGCGCGAGGGTGAACTGAGCCACCCCCGCCGCATCGATGGTCACGGTCGCCACGAGCGCGTCATCCGAGGCGCGCCTGACCTCATAGGTGGCCCCGGCGAGGGAATACGAGGCGTTTCCTGCGGTCAGCTCGACATCTGTAGAAGATTTGCGCAAGGTGACATCGACAGCCCAGGACCATGAGAGCACCACTTGGGTCGAAGGTCCCGTACTGAGCTGGTAGACATGGAAATCGGCTGGAACCTCGGCTACCTTGCCGCGGATTTGCTGGAGCGGGGCGCTTTCATTCACCACGCGCCCGCTTTCGTCCATACCAAAGATATGCTGCAAAAACCACGTGCGTCGATGCTGCCAGCTGCCGTCGACCCCGGTCAGGGCGGTGTCGATGGACCCGGTCCATGCGTAGGCGGCGAGCAGATGCGTCTCAGCCCAGATCTTTTGCTGCTCGGTCTGCCCGGAGCTGCCTACGAAGGTGGGCCAAGAGATGCTTCCCTGCCCGGGACCCTCGGCACCGAAATAGAGGACGGCGCGTACGAGGTCGTTCTGCCCGCTCGGGGCAGCAAGGCTCGTCTGACGGTATGCGCCCGATCCGGGCACCGACATGTTGGGCTGAGCGCAAAACGCCGGATAGCCATCTGCGCGCATCAGCCATGTGGTATGGCCGCCATAAGCGACCTCGCGCTCGATATCGAGTGTCACCTCGCCGGCTTCCGCCTTCGCCGTGTGGGGAAGGAGCAGGGCGGCAATGGGCAAAAGCATCACGGCCGCAAGCAGCGCCGTACCACCGATTCGTATGAGAAGCCAATGCGCTCGGGGAGGCTGCGTGCTCCGTTTGCGCTCGCGTTCCCGCCGCATTCTCTGATCGGAAGGACCTTTCGTCATCATACGCGCTCCCTTCTCGCCGTCGTGGGTACAGCGTACGGGCCGCTTCCTACCGGTTTTCCCTACTTGCTACACAAGAGCTGGCGGATATCTCACAAAGGGGTCTTACCGTTCCAACGCGGCTCTTCTGCCGGTGACATCGCCCACCTCTCTTGCGTGCTGGTGAACAAGGCCATCGCTTGACCAAGACAATCCCCACGGTATTCGCATATTTGGAATCATCGAAAAAAAGTGTTGACGAGTGCGGAGGGGGCGGGGTATTATCTCCTAGTGCGATGGACCTGTAGCTCAGTTGGTTAGAGCGTCCGGCTGATAACCGGGAGGTCACAAGTTCGAATCTTGTCAGGTCCACCATCTTCTTTCGCAATAAACACCCCAGCGAGAGCGAGTCGCCGCTGGGGTGTTTATTCCTAGATGGGGGTATAGCTCAGCTGGGAGAGCGCGGGCTTTGCAAGCCTGAGGCCAGGGGTTCGAACCCCCTTACCTCCACCATCGATTCTTCGACCCCGTCTAAGCGGGGTCTTTTCTAATATGAGCTGAACATTGTCAAGAGGCAAAACCGGCCCGACCGCCCGCGGAGCTACCGCGACCGGTCGGGCCTACCTATCTTCACCCGGGGGCGCCGCCGCTTGAGGGCGTGTCTGTTCGACGCACGTTCGGCATTCTAATATCCGCGCGTGGCCTCGTCGGCTGCGCATTTCGTTGCTACGGCTGGGGGCCTCGGCCGAAGTCTGTATGGCGGGCGTGGCGGTTCCCCGCTGCCCATAAAAAGAGACTCGAGTGGCCTCCCAACGGCCTCGAACGCGGCGGGCCCCGGGGTCGGACCCTGTTTCGCTCGGGCGGCCGCTACTCCGCGGCCATCCTCGCTATCGCCCAGGCCCAGCACGCCATCTCGCGCGCGGTGGCGCAGTTGGCGACGACGGGGCGCTTGCCGGCCCCCGCCATCGCCTCCCTGCGGTCGATGAGCCTGCGGTTGCACTTCGTCGCGTGCCTCCTCACCGCGGGGGCGACCTCCTGGCCCGGGGCGAGCGGCTTCGGGTCGCGCGAGGACATCGGCACGTGCCAGGCGGCCTCGACGAGGGCGGAGCGCACGTGGGCGTTGCCCGCCCGCGTGATCCCGCCCTTCGACGACGTCTCACCGCTCGAGTGCTCCGAGGGCGTGAGGCCGCACCACGACGCGAAGGACGGGGCGGTGGGGAAGCGGGAGAAGTCGCCCGCCTCGCAGGCGAGCAGGAACGCCGTGGCGACGTCGAAGCCCTTCACGCACCTGAGGGCGTCGACGACGGGCCTCCACTCCGGCCTCCCGGCCGACTCGGCGACCTTCCCCGCCAGCTCGTCGCGCGCCTCCTGGCAGCGCCTCACGCAGTCGCGGTAGTGCTCGTAGGCGGCGGCGTCATCGGGCTCGTCGAACTCGATCGCGTCGGCCCACTTCCAGTACGCGCGCGTCCAGTTGCCCCTCCTGCGCCCGGTCGGCGTCGACTCGTCGAAGACGTGGCCGTGGCGCAGCAGGAACTTCGACATCCGCTGCTTGGCGCGCTGGAGGTCGTCGCGCGCGTCGGCGAGGGCCCGCGACAGGTCGCGGGCGGCCTCGGTGCGCTCGTCGGGGACCCACACCTCGACGACGTTCCTGGTCGCGAGCAGGCGCGCCAGGAACTCGGCGTCGCGCCTGTCGGTCTTCCTGCCCCTGTCGGCGGCGGGCCGCTGCATCTTGGAGACGGCGCCCACGACGCAGTCCAGGCCGAGCGCGCGCAGGGCGCGGCAGAGGTGGAAGCCGGTGACCCCGGACTCGTAGACGGCCCTCGGGGACTCGAAGCCGAGCGCCCACTCGGCGACCGCCGCCGGGTCGTAGCCGAACGAGGCCCGCTCGGCCTCGCCTGTCATCGGGTTCAGGGCGAAGGCCTTGATGCTGCGGGCGTGGACGTCGAGACCGATGGCTGTGACATAATGGGACATGGCCCCTCCTCTGTCGTATGTGGCGCGCGGCCACGGTTGCGGGATACGACCATTGTCGCCCGACCCACGGACCTGCGACAGGAGGAGGGGCTCAATGTTCAGCTCATATCGTCTTTAGGCGGGCATCCTCTAAGATGGTGAACACGACCTATCGGGAGGTGTCTCATGACCGCTGTCGATACCACGCTATTCAAACCGGAACTCACCTTTACCGAGTTCGATGCGGTTGATCGCTTCGACCTGTTCAAGCGTTTAGGTGAACTGCTTGAACCGCAAGGCTATGTTGGAAACGGGTGGCTTACCGCAATCTTGGAGCGCGAACGCTTGTACCCGACCGGCTTGGACTGCGGGTCCATCAGGGTGGCCATCCCCCATGTCGAAGCATGTCATATCAAGAAGCCCTACATCGCCATCATCAGACCCAAGAACCCCATCGAGTTCGAGGGGATGGCCGGCCTCCCACCTGTTCAGGCTGAGCTCATCGTGAACCTAGGGCTGCAGGGACATGAGGATAGCCAGGTCAGGGCTCTCCAAGCGCTCATGGGCGTTTTTACCGATGCTGGTTCCGTTAAGAAGATCAAGGCCCAGACCACCCCTGAGGGGCTGCTCACCTCGATGCTCGGCGGCATGGAGTAGCACTGTGCGGGGCTCCAGCAGCGAAGCTTTCTGTGCATGCTGTATGCAGGGGCGACGCGTGCGCTATTGCGCGCGGTGCAGCCATACCGTGGAGTACCATCGGTGGGGTACCATTACAGAACGACTGAAACCATCGGCCTTTGACCGAACCTATCGGTCATGTTGAGGAGCTTGGAGGAATTATGGCAGAGCAGGAGCGCACTCCGCTGGTTGGCATCATCATGGGGTCCAAGTCCGACCTTCCGGTTATGGAGGGTTGCACGGCCGAGCTCGAGAAGCTCGGCGTCCCGTACGAACTCGTGATCGCGAGCGCCCACCGCAACCCGCAGAAAGTGCACGAGTGGGCTCAGACCGCGGCAGACCGTGGCCTGCGCGTGATCATCGCCGCTGCCGGTAAGGCGGCGCATCTCGGCGGTGTGGTCGCGGCGTCAACTCCGTTGCCGGTGATCGGCGTGCCCATGAAGACGAGCGATCTCGGCGGGTTGGACTCCCTGCTCTCCATGGTGCAGATGCCCTCGGGGGTACCTGTAGCCTGCGTTGCCATCAACGGCGCCAAGAACGCCGCCATCTTCGCGACCCAGATTCTCGGCGCCGGAATGCCTGAATACCTCGACGTCATCAAGAACATGAAGCAGGAGATGGCCGAGGCGTAGGAAGCGCCGCTGAGCACCGGCGACTTGTGTTCGCACCGCACGAGGATATAAAGGGGAGAACGGGATGGCTGAATATCAGGGCAAGCGCTTCAAGGCGAGCAGTGATGGGGACGGGGCCCATAAGTCGATGCCTCATGCTGCAGCTCGCTCGTCTGCCACCGATTTGCCAGCCAGCCACGCCCTGAGGGGAGGAGCTTCAGCTCGCCCGCTGGGAAACCATGGCGCTCCCACGTCTGCTTCGCGTGGTTCGGCTGCTGTTCCTCCGAATCCCGTGCCCCGTGTACGTGGTAACCATATGAAGGCTCCCGCGCGGGATGCGGAGGCACCTCGCGAGCAGCTGCGTTCCATTACCGGGGGAGCCAAGCCGCCCCGTCCCTATCGGCCTTCTTCCTATGGCTCCCAAGCAGGGCGCGAACGCGATCGGGCCGGTCGCAACGCGGGTCGCGGCGATCGCGGACCGGCGCGCGCCAACCGCAGAGGATCGGGCCGCGATATCATCTCGCGTGTTCTTATCGGCATCGGTATCGTGCTGCTTTTGGTTGCAGGGGGTATCTTCATCTTCGCTCAGCTGGGGTATCGCCAGGCAGCAGACACGTATGAGGGCCTTAGCGCCTATGTCACGGTCGATGATTCCAATGGAGATGGCATACCCGTGGTCGACTGGGCGGCGCTTGCCGAGGAGAGCGAGGACATCGTCGCTTGGATCTACATCCCTGGTACCGATATCAGCTATCCCGTTGTCCAAGGGGAGACGAACGACCAATATTTGAGGGCGCTCCCTGACGGCACGTGGAACAACTCCGGCAGCATCATGCTTGACAGCGATCAAACCGCCCCCGGTATGGTTGGGCAGCAAACCACGGTTTACGGCCATCACATGAGCGACGGCTCCATGTTCGATCCCATCGAGCAGACGCTTGACCAAGCGAACTTTGACGAGATGGACACGGTCTACTACCTCACGCCCGAGGCGACGTACCGTCTCACGCCGCTGTTCACCGCGCGCGTGGATGATACATACGTCGCCGCGCGGCAGGAGAATTTCGGCGAGCAGGCGACGCTGAGGAGCTATCTCGAAGACCTGCGCACATACGCTCAGGCTGAGGCTGCTGACGCTGATGAGCGCATCGCCTCAGCCGATCAGGTGCTTGCCCTTGTGACATGCAGTGGCATGGCGCCCGCGGATCACCGCGCCGTCATGATCTGCACGATCGCGGAGACGATGACCGTAATCGATGACGGGGCAGAAGCCTAGCTGACGGCTCAAGGAAGACATGAGATAGAAGGCCCGGCACAGCGTCCGGCTCCGTCTACACCCCATGCAGGTACTGGTTTCGTTCATTTTGCGGGAGCCATCCATGACCACCACGCCGAGCGCAGATCTCGCATCCACTTCCAACAGTGTTCCCGCGGACAACGGCCTCGATCCGCAAACTCCATCGTCCGATGAGAAGCGCGAAGTACCCCTGTTCATCAAGATCTACGGGTTCTTGTGCCTTCTCGACGGTGTGATAACCGCGCCGCTCATCGCGCTGTTCATCGGGTTGGTGGCGCTTGCGGTCTTCGCCAGTCCCGTTGCCGTCACCGTGGGCGACAATCCTACGGTGCCCATGGTCATCATTGTGATAAGCGTACTCATTGCCCTGGTGAACGGTGTCGGGCTCGTCATCTTCGGGCGATCGCTCATTCGAGATCGGCGACGCCATGCCGCGCGATGGTCGTACGTGCTCATAGCAACGACGCTCATCGGCATGCTTTGCGCGGTGATGCTCCAAGGAATCGGGCCGAACCTCATCAACGATGCCGTGCAGCTCGTGATACTGCTGACGCTTTCCGTGACCATTGACCCCTCCTTGCACCAGGAGCGCGAGCTTCAGCGCAAGCTTCGCATCCAAGAGGATCGCGATGCGGCAGAGGAGGGCATGCTGGGGCGGGATCCCGAGGGCAAAGGATACATAGAGCTCAACTTCTTCAACCTGTTCTGGGTGTTCTTTGTCTGCAGCATCCTCGGTCTCATCATCGAGATCGTCTACCATATGGTGGTCGTAGATCCCGGTGTGTACCAAGACCGGGCAGGCCTGCTTTTCGGACCATTCTCACCGATCTACGGCGTCGGAGCGGTTTTGCTCACCATCGCGCTCAACCGGTTCTATCGTGCGAACCCCGTCATCATCTTCGTGGTATCTGCGATTATCGGTGGCGTGTTCGAGGCGTTCGTGAGCTGGTTCATGCAGACCTCGTTTGGCGCCGTCGCGTGGGACTACACGGGCATAACGCTATGCGGCATGCCAGATCCAATCGCCGTTCTCTTTGAAGGGCGCACGAGCACTCCCTTCATGTGCATGTGGGGCATCCTCGGGTTCGTCTGGATCAAGGCATGCCTTCCGTGGCTACTCCGTCTCATCAACATGATTCCATGGAAGATTCGCTACTCGCTCACCTCGCTCGTCGCGGTGCTCATGCTGGTCAACGCGGTCATGACGTTGCAGGCGCTCGATTGCTGGTTCGAGCGGGTGTCCGGAACGGCATGGAACACTCCGGTCGAGGACTTCTATGCTGAGCATTTTGGCAACGAGTACATGGAGAACCGGTTTCAAAGCATGACGATCCATCCCGAGGATACGAGCCGCGTGGATGAAGGTGCGATCGCCGAGCTTTAGAGGAGGTCTTCGGTTTGCCTAGCGGATTATGGAAGGCGATGCGGCTTTGCTATGTGGGCGAGCCGGAAACGCCTCTGCTACCATCACGCGCGCTTCAGAACTAAGAGGCGCGCGTGATAGGATCGGGCGTCGTAAGAATAATGCAGAAGAGAATACGATATCGTAACAATAATGCTGAGCGTATTTTCAAATCGTAGATAATATTAAAATATAAGAAATAAATGAAGATAGTCTACGATTAACAAAAACAGAATGCTGAAAAGTTGCGATAACTACTGAGAAAATGCGGAAACGGAACGATAACAAAACGGCACCGTTACCGGTGCCGTGAGAGGTCTGGAGCGGGCAACGGGACTCGAACCCGCGAGTGTCAGCTTGGGAAG
Source organism: Enorma phocaeensis (assembly GCF_900186505.1). Lineage (GTDB taxonomy): Bacteria > Actinomycetota > Coriobacteriia > Coriobacteriales > Coriobacteriaceae > Enorma > Enorma phocaeensis. The sequence continues at coordinate 895,891 of NZ_LT891970.1, read as the reverse complement.
CTGATGCCTTACCACTTGGCGATGCCCGCATATGTGATAGCCGGAAGAACCGGCGCAGGGGATAGTATACCGTGCCAGTTTTCGCGGGACAAGGCATCGCCGCGTAAACGGGTGCGATCAGCACGAAAATGGCTTACGCGGCAACCGCCTCGGCCCTGCCCATGTAGCGGTTCGAGAGCTCCGCGTTCGTTGGGGGTATGTATCCGACGTAGAGATCGAGGGTGTACGACGGGGTAGCGTAACCAAGAACGACCGAGATGGTCTTGATGTTCTCCCCATAGGCGAGGTTGAGGGTGAATCTGAATCTACCCCGACTCCGTTTACACCCTCTACGCCGCCGCAGCTTCCTCCATATGCCTCGCCTCGAACTCCTCGGGGCTGAGGTCGCCGAGCGCGGAGCGGATCCGCGCCCTGTTGTAGAACGCCTCGATGTAGTCGAATATCTCCAGCGCTGCCCGCTCGCGCGTCTCGAAGGTGTGCGCGTGGACGCACTCGGCCTTGATGAGCCCCATGAGCGACTCCATGGCCGCGTAGTCCCACAGCGACGATGTCGAGCCCATTGACGGCTCGATCCCCGCGTCGCGCATGGTCTTCCCGAGCAGCAGCGAGGCGTACTGCGAGCCGTGGTTGGAGTGGTGGACGCTTGTCGCCCAGGCACGCGAGGTCGTAGTACTTGTTCACCGTTCCAATCTGGATGCCTGCTGGGCAGGGCTGGCAATGGTTGCAGTACATGCAGCTCACGGCGCGCGACTCGGGTGCCATGTCCGCTAGCACGGAGTAGTCGCGTTCCTCGGGCGTCGCATCGACATATGCGAGGATCTCAAGGTCACCCAATCCGCGCACGCCGGGCAGCACCGTGAGAGCGCCGGGGCGGTCGAGCGCATACTGAATGCACTGTACGCGGGTGAGCGCCCGGCAAAACGGCGACTGGAGAGCGTCGAGCAGCTGGCCACCCGCAAACGGCTTCATGACAGAAATGCCCACACCCGCCTGCTTCTGCGTGAGCGCGTAACCCCATGTGCCGCCGTTCATAACGCGGTCGAGGTCGGCATCCCCATCGATGCAGTGGATAAAGCCAAAACGGCGTAGTCGGTTCCGAGGGTGCGTAGCCGCTGATCAAATTCGCTGATGGCTGCTTTGGGGTCGGTTGTTCACGCGTACTCGTGACCGCGATAGTCCACCCCCAGATGCACCTGTAGGTGGACCTCAGCACGATGGCGACGGATAGCTCGCGCCATGGGTTCGAACAGCTTGTCGTTGGTGGTGACGTAGTCGAAGTGGTTGATGCCAGCTTCGATGGCGGCCTCCACGGTGCGCTCGATCTCTGCCGGTTCGGACACGCGCAGGCTGCCTGCCCCGAGGCCGATTACGCTGATGTTGTCGCCGTGATGCGGCAAAACATGTACATGAGCGGCGCGGAAGGGCCTATTTCGGGCAGAAGATGGCGCTCATGTACATGTTTTCTGTCGCGTGCGGGCGCTGCTCAGGTCTTTATGCACATGCTGCTCAAACGACTTGACTAGATACACTCACACGAGCGGTGCCTATCTCGTCGCATAGCGGGTCGCCCTACCCGAGCCGCTGCGCCTGACAAGGCCCCGCGCCACGAGCGCGTTCAGCAGTCGTCCTGCCTTCGCTCGGCTCACACCGAGCATATCCTCAAATTCCTTACGGGAAAGAACTCTGCCCTGCGCGAACGCGGAAAGCGCCCGCCCCTCCTCCAGCGTGAGCGCCATACCCTGATCTATAACCGGCAACTCAACGGTCAGCAGGTTATCCGACACGGAAAACTGCGGTTTTACCGGCATCTCATCGTATGCCGCCATGATTCTCTCTACGCCCGTACCGAATATCTCGACATAGTCGAGACGATAGAACACGTTGGCAATAATAGGGTTTCGCAACACGGAAACATGCCCGCTAAGGTATTCCCCAAAGGTGATACCCGAAGGGAGCCCTCCAGGAGATGACACAGTGACGCTACCCGATTCCATGGAAATCTGGATGTTTGCCGGGATATCCCATCGACGGTGAATCAGGGCGTTTGCGACCGCTTCTCTGAACGCCTCTTCCGGGACCATCTGCCTCGTCGTCCTCAGCGCGCCGTCGATCACCTCATATTGGTAGTACTTACGGTACATATCGAGCGCCCCATGTAGTTGGCTGAGCGCCGATATTCCGATAAAACGCTCTCTATCGCGAATCTCGCTGATATTCGAGCCGAAACGAACGACATCGATGCCGGGCAGCGCGTTCTTATCGGCGAGCATCGCTGCCGCATTGCTGTATCCGCCGCCTGCCGTGTACAGACCAAGCGTTCTGAGTATGTCGGTGCTCATAGTCTCTACCCCGACACGTTCCCGGAGCTCCGCCCCTAAGATCTCAAAGGAGAGCACCTGCTCCTTGCTGGAAACCTCATCGAATGTGAGATGTCGTCCCTCAAGTACCAACCGGTTGAACTCGATGCGGTCGACTTCCACATCTGCCGTATCGTTCCTTCGATAGGCCTTTCCGCGATAGAGATACGGCTTGTTTTCACCCTCGAACACCGTGAGAGCAACGACAGGAAGACCGGAAATCACCCGGCGCTCGATGCTAAATCGAGGCACGGGGCTCATGCTATCGTTGAGAGCGTTTTCGATTGCCAGGCGCATGTGCGCGACATCCTCAACCCCCGTAACGGAACCGTCGTCTTCGACTCCAAAGAGAATTTCCCCCGTACCGTAATTCGCGAAAGCGCTTACCGTTTTGAGAAACGTACGAGCAGGCTCGCGTTTGAACTCCAACGATTTCGTTTCTTCCACGAGAAGATCCTTTCACGCGGGTCCTTATCGTCGCAATTGAATTGAAACGATATTTGTTTCGTTGCATTATAACTGAGTAGATTACTCGTATCATTGCAAATCGACTGCGACGATTATGGAAGCGCCGCGGTCCGGGGCTTGCAGGATCCGCTGGCGCTAATCGAATGATTCAAGATCGAGGGAAGATTCGACGGTGTCGAGGGAGAGGGTCGCCCCCAGAAGGACATGGGAGAGATGCTCCGGGGTCAGCGGTTCCGGCTCGGTCAGCCGTCGTTCGATCACGGCGAGCGTCCCCTCCACGGCATAGCTCACGAGCAGGCGATGCATCTCGTCGTTGCGCCTGCCCGGCATGCGATGGGTGCTCAGATCGAGCGTTTCAGCACGGAGGAGCATCGAGCCCTCGAGCTTTCCGGTGCGTCTCAGAGCGATGAATCGGGCGCTATGGGTGCGGCAGTATCGGAGGAATCCCTCGTACTCGTCGAGGTTCTCGCTCATGGGGTGGTCCTCGTTTATTAAGGGGAGGCGCTCGGCAAACGCGCGTTCCATCCCATCCAGGACCTGCTCGATCGTTCGATAGTGGGCGTAGAACGTCGAGCGATTGATACCGGCTTCGCGGCAGAGCGTGGTGACCGTGATGCGATGTTCGGGGCGGTCCAGGATGAGCCGAGGAGATGGACGGTCTGGTGACGCTGCTCGCCTCCGACAGCGCCTCGTACCTCACCGGCCAGACCATCGCCATCGACGGCGGCAAGTGCGCCATCTAGGCTCATCCTGTTGCAAGGCCGTTCTGGCCCCGTCCGGCAAGATGCGCCGACTAGTGGATGAACCGTAGGAGCACGACCCCTATCAAGAGATTCAAGAGTGGGCGCCGCCTCGCTCTGGAATCGACATACCGCCCCAGCACTATACGTCCCGGTGCTGGGGCGGATTGCTAAAACGGCTATCTGGTGTCTCGACGGCCTCCGCGCCCTTCTAGCCAAGGCGACAAAACCAGAACCTTCCAGACATGAATTCGCGCTCGATCGCGCGTTCACCCTTGCATTTTTATCAGGGGGGAGCGTATCCTGAGGGCACATCTATCTGTTGCGCTGCGCCGAGCGGCATGGAAGGGGAAGGATTATGCAGAAGAATCGGGCAATGCGCCACCTGCTGGCGTTTGCCGCGGCACTGCTCATAGCCGTGATCGGGTTTATGCCGAAGGCGGCTTGGGCACAGGCGGCGACGGTAGACGGCACTCCTTATGATACGGTGAGTGAGGCGATTAAGGAAGCGCCTAATGGCGGTACGGTCACGCTTACCGACGATGCCCAGGACATCGTGGTCCCTGAGGGCAAGACGCTGACCATCGATCTGAACGGGCGTGACGTGACCGCCGTGGACAATCATGCGATCACCAACCACGGCACCCTAACCATCGTGGGCCCCGGTACGGTGAACGGCGCCTCGGTATCCGGCAAGGGCGCGATCTACAACTCGCCTACGGGCACCGCAACGCTCAACGGCGGGACCTTCACGGGAAACACGTGGTACGTCATCAAGAACCTCGGCTCCATGACGATCAACGCCGGGTTCTCGCTCGAGCAGAAAGACGCTGGCTCGAGCGCGATCGACAACGGCTATTATGGCGATTCGTCGAACGACTGCGGTGTCGTGCGTCCCCAGAGCGCCGAGGTGACGCTCACGATCAACGGCGGCACGTTCTCCGGCGGCATGAACACCGTCAAGAACGACGACTTCGGCGTGCTTGAGATCTCGGGCGGCGACTTCTCCAACACCAATGGCCCCACGGTCCTCAACTGGCACAGGGCGACCATTTCGGGCGGCACTTTCACGGTCAACAACGCCTCAACGGGCGTGCTTGCAAACGGCTACCTCTCCGATGATGCCGATGCTGGCCAGCTCACCATTACCGGCGGCACCTTCACGGCGAGCGACACCGGCGTTCTCTTCACCTACCCGCTGGGCGCCAGAGAGGGAGGCAGCATCGATGTGAAGGGCGGCACGTTCACCGGAGAGCTCGTCATCCCGGATGATGATAAGTACCCGTCTGTTCCCAGCATCTCCGGTGGCACGTTCTCGAGCGAAGTTGATGCGTTCCTGGTCGAGGGCGTCACGCAGGACGAGAACGGCCTCGTCGTGGAGCTTCCGGACGTCGCCACCGTCAACGGTGTGGGCTACCAGTCCTTCGAGGAGGCGGTCGCTAAGGCTCAGGATGGCCAGACGGTGACGCTGCTCGCGGATGCCTCGACCGCGCCCGTGACGATCGACAAGGGCATCACCATCGATCTCGGCGGCCACACGCTCTCGCTTACGGGCAAGGAGAAGCAGGACGACGCCGGCATCACCTTCACGGACGGCTCAAGCACCATCAAGAATGGCACCATCGTCGACACCTGCCAGATTGCGCGCACGTTCGCCGTCGTGATTACCGGCCAGGGCACCGCGCTCACCATGGAAGATGCAACCCTCACGGTCGAGGTCCCGAAGTCGGGTGATGGCTACGGCATGCGCGTGCTAAGCGGCGCCGAGCTCACCTTGAATGACGGCGCGGCCATCAACAGCTCGCCCGTTTCCGGCAACGACGGTTACATCTACGGCATCACGGTCTACGGTAGCGCCCAAGGTGCCGTCTTCGACGAGGCGACCGCCACCAAGCTCACGGTGAACGAGGGCGCCACCGTCGAGGCGCGTGCCTTCGCGGTGAGCGGCAACGGCGACGGCACGAAGGACAACACGCTCATCACCGTCAACGGCGGCACGCTCATAAGCGAGGCCGGCCCGGCAATCTATCATCCTCAGTACGGCAAGCTCGTCATCAACGGTGGCACGCTCGATGGTTGCAGCGGCGTTGAGATCCGTGCCGGCGAGCTCACCGTCAACGGCGGCACCATCAAGGGCGATACCAGCCAGACTATCGTCTATCGCAAGGATCAGATTGGCGGCGGCAACTCCGTCGACGGCGGCGGTATCATCGTCGCGCAGCACTCCACCAAGCTGCCTGTCAAGGTGACCGTGAACGGCGGCACCATCGAGGCGAATACTGCGTTCATCCAGCACAACGTCATGGGCAACGATCAGGAGTCCATCGATCTGATCGAGATGTCCATCACCGGCGGCGAGTTCGTGGGCGCCCTGCGCTCGGATAACTTCAAGGACGAGAACGGCAAGGGCTTCGTCTCCGGCGGATCGTTCAGCGACCGTGCGGTCGGAGACTACCTCGCGCCCGGCGCTGCGGTGGCCGTGAACGGCGGCGCGACGCCCTACGACATCTTCCCCTCCACGGACGAGGCTCTTGAAAACGGTGGCGCGCACGCCGTCGTTGACAGGCAGGGAAACACCTGGGTGTTTGCCGATAAGGATGCCGCCGAGGGGTTCGCCCAGCAGGTCGGAGGCAAGGTCACCACCATCATCCACACCGTGACCTTCGATGATTGCCTGGCCTCGACCGAGAACACGGTCGTCGAGGTCGAGAACGGCACAACCGTTGCGCGGCCCGCCGAGCCGGTTTGCGCGGGCTGGACGTTCGAGGGATGGTACGCCGACGCGAGCCTCACCACCCCGTATGATTTCAGCGCGCCGGTGACCGGGGACATCACGCTGTATGCCAAGTGGAGCAAGGACGCCCCCTCCATCTTCGGCGAAGAGGAGCCCCAGACTCCCGCAGATGAGACGCTCACGAGTACCGGCGACATGGTTCCGCTTGTGACCGCGGTGATCGCGGCCGCGGGTGCCGGTGCGCTCGGCCTCGCCGGCGCGATGCGCCGCCGCATGAGGTAGCGCTCGCTTGCACCGGTGCGCACGCGCGAAGGAGAGCGACGGGGCGGCTTCGGCCGCCCCGTTTTCTTCAAGGGTCATCAACCCTGTGGCGCGCGCAGCGCGCCACTGAAAACCACCCGCTACGCGGGTGGATCCCACTGATGCTACGCAACGGGCCGCCCTCCTCCTAGGATGGTGATTGTTCAGGTCGCCAGCCCCAAGAGGAGGGTGATAGCCATGGCGCAGAAGGCCAACAGCCTCGCGCACACGAAGTGGCTCTGCAAGTACCACATCGTGTTCACACCGAAGTATAGAAGGAAGGCGATATACAACCAATACCGCAAGGACCTCGGGGAGATCCTCAGGCAGCTCTGCCGCTGGAAGGGGGTGGAGATCATGGAGGGGCACCTGATGCCGGACCACGTGCACATGCTGGTCAGCATCCCGCCCAAGATCAGCGTGTCGAGCTTCATGGGCTACCTGAAGGGGAAGAGCTCGCTGATGATGTTCGACCGGCACGCGAACCTCAAGTACAAGTTCGGGAACAGGAAGTTCTGGGCGGAGGGCTACTACGTGTCCACCGTCGGCCTGAACGAGGCCACGATCGCCAAGTACATCAGGGAGCAGGAGGCCGCCGACATCGCGCTGGACAGGCTGAGCGTGAAGGAGTACGAGGACCCGTTCGGTAGGGGGTAGCGGCCCGCCCGTTCGACGGGCGTGCCACGAGTCAAGGGGCTATCGGGCCTGAACTTCGTTCAGGCCAGGGACTTGAGTCCCTGGCCTGGGCCCCTAGGGTTACACCCTAAGAGCAAACCACCCGCTATGCGGGTGGTCCTGCTTCAAGGGTCATCAACCCTGTGGCGCGCGCAGCGCGCCACTGAAAACCACCCGCTACGCGGGTGGATCCCACTGATGCTACGCAACGGGCCGCCCTCCTCCTAGGATGGTGATTGTTCAGGTCGCCAGCCCCAAGAGGAGGGTGATAGCCATGGCGCAGAAGGCCAACAGCCTCGCGCACACGAAGTGGCTCTGCAAGTACCACATCGTGTTCACACCGAAGTATAGAAGGAAGGCGATATACAACCAATACCGCAAGGACCTCGGGGAGATCCTCAGGCAGCTCTGCCGCTGGAAGGGGGTGGAGATCATAGAGGGGCACCTGATGCCGGACCACGTGCACATGCTGGTCAGCATCCCGCCCAAGATCAGCGTGTCGAGCTTCATGGGCTACCTGAAGGGGAAGAGCTCGCTGATGATGTTCGACCGGCACGCGAACCTCAAGTACAAGTTCGGGAACAGGAAGTTCTGGGCGGAGGGCTACTACGTGTCCACCGTCGGCCTGAACGAGGCCACGATCGCCAAGTACATCAGGGAGCAGGAGGCCGCCGACATCGCGCTGGACAGGCTGAGCGTGAAGGAGTACGAGGACCCGTTCGGTAGGGGGTAGCGGCCCGCCCGTTCGACGGGCGTGCCACGAGTCAAGGGGCTATCGGGCCTGAACTTCGTTCAGGCCAGGGACTTGAGTCCCTGGCCTGGGCCCCTAGGGTTACACCCTAAGAGCAAACCACCCGCTATGCGGGTGGTCCTGATTTTTCTTTTTCACCGCCGATCCATCCGATCCCCATCAGGTTCCGTCGCGGCCGCCGTCACGGCGCGCCCCTCACCCATACTTTGAGTGAAATGTCTGCACGCGCGTGGCCTGCGGTAGAATCTGAGGTGAACGAGCACGGCGCGCCGCGCCCGCGCGCCCAGAGCAAAAGGAGCACCGCATGATCGATCGCTATACCCGCCCGGAGATGGGCCACATCTTCTCGCTCGAGAACAAGTACGCCATCTGGCAGGAGATCGAGGTGCTCGCCTGCGAGGCTCACGCCGAGATGGGCAAGATCGGCATCACCAAGGAGGAGGCGGCCTACATCCGCGAGCACGCCTCCTTCAACAAGGAAGAGGTCGACGCCATCGAGACCGTCACCAACCACGACGTCATCGCCTTCCTCACCAACATGGGCGAGTACATCGACAAGGACGTCCCCGAAGGCGAGCCCAAGCCCAGTCGCTGGGTGCACTACGGCATGACCTCGTCCGACCTGGGCGACACCGCCCTTTGCTACCAGCTCGTCCAGGCGACCGACATCCTCATCGAGGACTGCCGCAAGCTCGGTGAGATCTGCAAGCGCCGCGCCTTCGAGGAGCGCAACACCCTTTGCGTGGGCCGCACCCACGGCATCCACGCCGAGCCCATGACCTTCGGCATGAAGTTCGGCAGCTGGGCCTGGGAGCTCAGGCGCGACCTCGACCGCCTGATCGACGCTCGCAAGAACGTTGCCTTCGGCGCCATCTCCGGTGCGGTGGGCACCTACAGCTCCATCGACCCCTTCGTGGAGGAGTACGTCTGCGAGCATCTGGGCCTCGTGCACGATCCGCTGTCCACCCAGGTCATCAGCCGCGACCACCATGCCTACCTGGCGGGCGTCCTCGCCACCACCGCCGCTACCTGCGAGCGCATCGCCACGGAGATCCGCAACCTCCAGAAGACCGATACCCTCGAGGCGGAGGAGCCGTTCAAGAAGGGTCAGAAGGGCAGCTCCGCCATGCCGCACAAGCGCAACCCCATCACGCTCGAGAAGGTCTGCGGCCTCTCGCGCGTGGTGAAGGCCAATGCGCAGGTGGCCTTCGATAATGTGGCGCTCTGGCACGAGCGCGACATAAGCCACAGTTCCGCCGAGCGCGTGGCCCAGGCCGACAGCTTCATCGCGCTGGACCACATGTTCCAGTGCCTCATCCGCATCGTGGACGGGCTCATCCTCTACCCGGAGCAGATGAAGGCCAACCTCAACAAGACGCGCGGCCTCATCTTCTCCTCAAAGGTGCTGCTCGCGCTCGTGGATACGGGCATCACGCGCGAGGAGGCGTACGCCATCGTGCAGGAGAACGCCATGGCAACATGGCGCGAGGTGCAGCAGTGTGAGCAGGGCACGACGTTCCGTGAGAAGCTCGAAGCCGACCCGCGCTGTACCGTGACGGCCGAGAAGCTCGACGAGATCTTCGATCCGTGGGACTTCCTCACGCGCATCGATCGCGTCTTCGACCGTCTCGAGGAGCTGAGCTTCGCGTAAGGCTTGCCTGACAACGTGAACGATTGTATGTGGGGGCTCTCATTCTTATGATGCGGAGCCCCCACGTTATGTTCCTCGGTATACTTTGCACGAACGAGATTCGTATCTGTCGGTTTTGAGATGGAAGAGGGTGCCCATGGGTGCGCTGGGTCATGCAGACGTAAATCGGAAAGGAAGGCGTAGCTGCTGGTTGGCCGCCGCCGTGATAGCCTGTGCGACTGCGCTGCTAATCTTCATGGCGGCACCCTCCACAATCTATGCCGAGACGCTGGCATCCAACGAGACCCGGCAGTTCGGTGATTTCACGGTGAAGACGGGGGCGGACGAGACCGCTGACGTGAGCTGGGACGAGGATGGCCGACGCCTCAGGGTGACGAGCGGGTCGCTCACGGTCTCCAACACCAACCCGTCGACCTCGACCAACGATGCGATCTACATCCGCGGGACCGATGGAAGCGTTCCCATCGAGCTGACGCTCGATGGCGTGAACATCGCCACGACGGTGAAGAACCGCTCACCCATCGAGATCGACAACCATGCCACGTCCAACGTGGTGATTAGGCTTGCGGGCGAGAACACTCTGAGCGCTTCGGGCGATATCGCTGCGGGAATCGAAAAGAGCAATGGGCAGAGGGGCGATGACCCCGATGTTGCGAAGCTCAAGATCACGAGCGCCTCGGGCGACGGTTCGACCGAAGGTGTGCTTCGGGTGACGACGAGTGGCAGGTGGGCGTCTGCCATCGGTGCCGCTGACACCAGCACCGTTGATCGTGGGAACGGAGACTGCAAGGGCATCACCATCGCAGGCGGTACGGTGCATGCGAGTGCAGCGGACTGGATGTCGTCGGGAATCGGTGCAAGCGGACACGGATCTGCGTGGGATATCTCCATAACAGGTGGAGCGGTGTATGCCTCCTCGATCGGGGATGCAGGGATATATTACACCCATAATTCGACCATCACCGGTGGATACGTCGTCACCGGTGCTTGGGAGGGGAACGCGCCTACAGGTGGCATGGTGAGCACGGACAACGGCTCCAACTTCGTTGTGTACAGCGACACGAGCATGCCTTTTAATGTGACCGCTCCCAGCAACGGGACGCTCACGGTGAATGACGGTGCGACGCTCACGATTCCCCAAGGGACCACGTTGACCAACGACGGGATCATCTACAACAACGGGGGCATCGTCGTCGAGGGCCAGCTGATCAACAACGGCACGATCTGGAACGGCGGCCCACTTGGCGAGGTAGACGGATCGGGTACGATTCTCAACCAATATGTAGAGGTGACGAGCGGTAGCGGCACCGGTCCCTATGGGGCGGGCGACACGGTGACCATCACGGCGGATGAGTTCGATGACGGCCGCGTGTTCGATCATTGGGAAGTCACCCATGGCAGCGACGTGGCATTTGCAGATGCCGGCAGCGCAACCACTACGTTTTCCATGCCGGACGGCTACGTCAGGATCCGCGCGGTGTACGTATACGTTCAGGCGACCGTGACATACGAAGATGGCACCGAGGGCAGGATCGCGGTGGCAGAGCGAGACCGTCCTCTAGATCTTGATGGTTGCAGCAACTGCACCATCACGCTTTCCGAGACTTATCCCTACGGAGGCAACTGGACCATCTATGCTTACCGCGCGAGCGATGTGGTTCTCGATCTGTCGGGGCGGTCGGTGCACTTGAATGAAGCGCCGGGAGGAACATCGACCATACGAAACGGTGCGATATCAGTACGAGATATGTATCTCGACAGACAGACGCTTACGCTCGAGCACGTCGATGTGTCGACTGGCTATCTCTCAGGAATCGCTCTCAACGATAGCTCCGTGCTCGTGGTCGGCGAGGATGTGACGTTCTCAAGCGATGTGGAGTTCTACAACTATGGCGTTATCCGCACGCTCTGCACCGACGATCGCCTGTATTCAGGTAAAGTCGAGTTGATGCACGATGCCGGTTCCGATGCGCGCATCGAGAACGACAGCTTGGTCTACACCTGCGAGCGGTGCAGGCAGGCGGTGAGCGAGGCATGCAATGAGGTGCGCGATCCTTCGCTGGCCCTCGAGCTCGAGCAAAATCCTGTGTACGACGGCGAGCCCATCTCCGCGACGGTTGCAGCCAAGCGCGGGGAGGAAGACGTGGCGGATGAGGTGATCTTGTCCTACCGTGCCGCCGATGCGGCGGGAAGCGTCCCGTTCACGGATGGCCTGCCCTCAGCACCCGGCACGTACGTGGTCCGCGCCGTTCTGCCCGCTGCGTTGGTCCGGGCAAAGGACGGTACCGTCGTGGGGTACACCCGCATGGAGGTTGAGCGCGAGGTGACCATCGCCGCTGAGGGCCAGGGCGGATCCAGCGACGAAGGTGGTACGGGAAGCGGCTCTCAAGGCGACTCTGTCCACGGAGGCCAAAGCAATCAGCCCGGTGACGGGCAGCCCGAGGGTACTGGGGGCTTGCTTGCCTCAACGGGAGATCCGCTTTCTGCGGTCGTCGCTGCATGCATGGGGCTTGGCGGAATATCGGTGGGCCTGGGTGCTGTGCTCCTGAGGAGCCGCCGTATGTCGAATAGGGTATAGAGAGCATCCGCTGCCAAGGAGGCACGCGTCCGTGGCTGAAAGGCGAGCCAGGCCGGCTGGTGCAGCCGGGCGCGTCAACGCCCTGCGCCGGCTATTCGTGCGATCCAATCTGCTTTTTGGCTGGTCCGCGCCCTGTGGCCTTGCATCGGGCCGTGCAGCGGGTAGCATGGTTGCAGCACCGAGCCATAGGGGCGGGACGTGAGCGTGCACAGGGCTGGACGCCGGCGTCCCTGCGCCTCGCCAAGATAGCCGCTTCTTGTTCGCAGGCATAAGGAGAAACCAATGGTAGAGATCGACTTCACGCCTCGCGGCGTATGCTCCAAACGTATCCACGTCGCGCTTGATGATTCGGGCGAGACCATCGAGCAGGTCTCCTTCACGGGCGGCTGCAACGGCAACCTCAAGGCCATCTCCAAGCTCGTCGCCGGCAAGCCTGTCGATGAGATTCGCGACATCCTGCGCGGGAACACGTGCGGTCCGCGCCGTACATCTTGTGCGGACCAGCTCTGCTGTGCACTCGACGCCGCCCAGGAACAGGCGCGGGCATGAGGCTCTTCGGCAACAAGAAGCGCGCTGCCAAAGGCGCGGGGGTCCAAGCGGGGGCGCGGGTAGGCGCACGGCCTGAGGCGCGTGACCGCCGGGGCATCTCGCGCCGCGCATTCGCAGCAGGCACCCTCGCGGCGGGAGCTGGCATCGCGGCCATCTCGCTCGTAGGATGCTCGTCCGATAGCTCCGACCCGGCCACGGGCGACCCGCAGGTGGTGACCGATGAGTCGCAGATCATCGCCGTCATGGACGGTGACTACGAGAACTCGGATTCCACGCCCGCGGTCTCGTACGCTTGGACGCTCCCCTTGGGTACCATGCTCTTCCACAACGGAGGCGGCTCCTGGGCGGCGGCGCTTCTCACGCCCGAGTCGGCTGGCAACGCCAACACCCTCGGTGTTGTGAGCCTTGCCACAGGAAACGCCACCACGCTGCTGGAAACCCCTACGCAGGGTATCGCGTACGACTTCTTCGATGTGCGCTGCTCAAGTGGCGTGTACGCTTGGGTGGAGATCAACTATACCGACCGCAGCTGGCTTCTTCTTGCCCAAGAGCTGTCTAACGGCTCGCTGGTGGGCAATGCCGTCAAGCTCGACGAGGGCGATGCGGATTGGGAGCCTCCGCGCTTCACAGCATGGGAGTCGAGCGTGATCTGGCAGAAGATGCCACTCGCATCGGGCTCCCAGTCGTCGTCATACTCGCACTGCTACCGATGGACGGTTGGCTCCGACCAAGGCGTGGAGATTCGCGAGTCGCATGGGCGCTTCGCGACGGCGCCGCGTGTTGCCGACGGCATCCTGACCATCGCGCCCCGCGTGCACGAGGACGAGGGGACCTACTACGGCATGACGGCGATCGACCTCGCGGACGATTCGTTTTCCCAGGTCGATCAGCTCGTGCTCCCGCGCTCGGTCTCGCCGTTCGACGCGGTCTACATGAACGAGGCGTTCGTCTTCTCCATCGAGGCCTCTTACGAGGGCGTGGGCAGTCTGGGCAACATGGGGACCTACATCGGGCGCGAAGGAGGGCCCTATGTCTACCTGCGACGCGAGCCGCTCGCCCAGGTAACCGGCAATGGCACAAGGTACCTTGTGAAGTCCCAGGCATCGAACATCCTCGTGGATACCGAGGCAAAGACCTATGCGGTCATCTCCGCGCCGGATCGGTGCCTCGACTATGGAGATTGGCCTGCGACCGAGGGCGTGTCTGACCGGTTCGTGACCTACGCCACCGTTCGCGATGAGACCGGCATCCCTGCTAGCGTATCCGTGCGCGTGTTCGGACTGTAGGGCTGCCGCCGCCAAGCGGCGAGTGCGGACGCGCGGTAAGGGCTGCGGGTTCCCGCCTGGGGTTCTTTGCGACTGTTGTTGATCGAGCTTGCGTTACGCGAGCTGCTCGAGCCTTGCGTTTGCCTCGGCGAGGATGGCGCTCGCCTTCTCGTTGTCGAGCGGTTGCAGCGGTACGGGCTGGCTGGGCTTCTCGGCTATCGCCTTCTCCATCCACACGATGCCGAGCCAGCGCTCGAACTTGTGGGCGCAGGAGGGAAATACCGCACGGGTGCTATAGCCGTGCCGTTCGTGGAACGCAATCGAGCCGGTGTTCTCTGAGCAGATGCAGGCTTCGGCATTCACGATTCCCTGCGCCGCCATGAGGCGTTCGAGCGCGTCGAGCAGCACCGCCCCGAGCCCGCATCCGGTGAGGCCCTCTGCAAGGTAGATCGTGGTCTCGGCCGACCATTGATACGCCGCGCGATGGCCAAAGGGCCCGTGGCAGGCAAAGCCTATGATTCGCTTGCTGGGTATGTGCTCGAGCACGATGAAGGTACGCCGCTCCAGGGCCTCGGCGATGCGTGCTGCGTACTCGTCGACGGAGGGCACCGTGAATTCGAAGCTGACGGTCGTGTGCTCCACGTATGGGGCATACACCGCGAGGACCCCCGCGGCATCGCGCGGCGTGGCGGTGCGAATTTGGTATGTCATGGCAACCTCCGAAAGAAAAACGCCGCGATGGGAAAAATGAGCCAAACCATGCATTGCCCCCGCGATGCGTTTCCGCTGCGTGCTTGCATAACCAGTCTAGCGTCGCGTGCGGTACAATGTGGTAGTTCTTTCGAGTTGAGACAAGGAGGCCTGCTTATGGCTTCGGACGCAAGGAAAATCCTGCTCGTCGAGGATGAGAAGGCCATTCGCGATGCCGTTGCGGCATACCTCGAGCGCGAGGGGTACTGGGTCGTCGGCGTCGGTGACGGTCAATCGGCTGTTGAAGAGTTCGAGAAGCACCAGTTCGACCTCATCGTGCTCGACCTCATACTTCCGAAGCTTTCAGGCGAGCGCGTTTGCCGTGCCATCCGCGATACCTCCGATGTGCCCATCATCATGCTGACCGCCAAGGGCGAGGTCGAAGACCGCATCATCGGCCTCGAGCTCGGCGCAGATGACTACCTTATCAAGCCGTTCTCGCCCCGCGAGCTCGTGGCGCGCGTGCGCGCCCTCTTCCGCCGCGCCCATCAAAGCGATGAGCCGCAGGTGGAGGTTCTCGATTTCGGCGACCTGGTCATCGACATCTCCGGGCACAAGATTCTGGTTGAGGGCAGGGAGGTCGACCTTACGGCTTCTGAGTTCAAGCTGCTCACCACGCTTGCCCGTCATCCCGGCCGCGTGTACAACCGCATGGAGCTCGTCGAGAAGGTGCTCGGCTACGATTTCGAGGGTTACGAGCGCACCATCGACTCCCATGTGAAGAATCTCCGCGCCAAGCTGGGCGACGATCCCAAGCATCCCAAGTGGCTGTACACCGTGCACGGCGTGGGCTACCGTTTCGAGGCGCCGGCTCAGAACGCCGACGACAAGGCGGCTGCCGCTAAGTAGAAAGAGCGCGCATGCTCCCTGCTCGCGTAGAGATCGGACAACGGCATAAGCAAGGCGACGAAGCGAATTCCCGCGCGCGCTGGAATACGCCTCGTTCCGATGTGCGAAACGGCATGAGCTATGCCTCGCGCATGGCGGCGTCGTTTGCGTTGACCTCGGTGATGACAGTCGCGGTTCTGGTGACCGTGGTCACGGTGGTGTGGAGCGGCGTCTTCACGGATTACACGCGCGACAACATGACCGAGATCGCTCAGCTTGCAGCCCAGCGCCTTGCCGAGGCGTATGAGGCAGACGGCGAGTGGACCACGGAGTTCCTTGCCTCCGTTGCGGACTCGAGTCTGGTTTCCGACGACACGGGCATGCAGGTCGCCGACGAGGACGGCACGATTCTCTACGACGACTCGTGGCCAGCCGCCGCTATCGCCGCCGAGGTGCGCCGCAGCCAGGAGAACGAGGAGGCTGCGGACGCCGGGGCTGCGGAAGCGGATGCCGGAGAGGCAGAGGGCTCCGCCCCCGAAGGTTCGGCTACGGTCGAAGATCCCGCTCCGGCGGATGGAGCGAACCCCGAAGGCGATGCCGGCGATGCGGCATCATCGGAGGGCTCAGCCGACGAGGGCGATGACGACGAGCAGGCCCACAGCCTCACGTCGAGCGCGCCGACCGACGCCTCCGCCTCGGTGACGCGCGACATCGTTCTCTCCGACGGCACGGTCGTGGGACAGGTTCGTCTGTGGGTGCTTGGTTCCGATGCGTTGCTTAGCCGCGCCGATACGGCTTTCCGTGAGCGGACCTTCAACGCCATGTTCTTCGCTGCGATCATCGCCGTGGCGATCTCGCTCATCATCGGCTTCCTCGTCTCGCGGATGCTCACCAACCCGCTCCGCCGCATCACCGGTACCGCCAAGCAGATTCGCGATGGCGATCTCTCGGCTCGCACGGGCCTGCGCGGTGACGACGAGATAGACCGTCTGGGCGAGACGTTCGACGAGATGGCTACCTCGCTCGAGAAGGACCTCAAGCACGAGCGCCGCATCACGTCCGATGTCGCGCACGAGTTACGCACCCCGCTCATGGCCATGCTCGCGACCGTCGAGGCCATGCAGGACGGCGTGCTGCCCGCGGATGACGAGCACCTCGAGACCGTTGCATCCGAGACTCGCCGTCTTTCGAGGCTCGTCCAGCAGATGCTCGACCTCTCGCGCATGGAGAACCGTACCGCCCCGCTCAAGCTCGAGCCGGTGGACATCGCGCCGTTCGTCCAGCGCATCGTCGATAGTCAGCAGCAGCTCTTCCAAGCGCGCGATCTGCGTTTGCGCTTCGCAGATGATACGCAGGGCCGTCCGGCGACGATCGAGGTCGATCCGGACATGATTACCCAAGCCGTGATCAACCTGCTCAGCAATGCCATGCGCTATACGCCTGAGGGCGGTTGGGTCGTGGCGTCCGTCTCGGGTGATCGCCGCTACATCATGATCTCGGTCAAAGATACCGGCATCGGCATCGCCAAGGAGGACCTGTCGCGCATCTTCGGCCGCTTCTGGCGAGCGGATGCGAGCCGTGCGCGCGAGGCGGGCGGTCTAGGCGTGGGCCTCTCGGTCACCAAGCAGATCGTCGAGCGGCATCATGGGTTCATCTCGGTGGAGTCCGAACTTGAAAAAGGTACGACCTTTACGATTCATCTGCCGCGTGAAGCCACACCGGAAGGCTCATCCTCTACAATAGAACACTAGGCCTAGGCAGGGCGGCCTTTCCGACGGCTCGCGCCCGTGCCAGCCTGCGCATGTCACCATTGGATAGAGGAGTTGACTCTCGTGGCTCACATGGAACGCCGCCCCGATTCCCACGGCAAGGTACGCGATATCTACCAGGCGGGCGAAAACCTGCTCATGGTTGCGACCGACCGCATCTCAGCGTTCGACTACATTCTCCCCGATGAGATCCCGTTCAAGGGCGAGGTCCTGAACCGCATCTCCGCGTTTTGGTTTGAGAAGTTCGCCGACCTGGTGCCGAACCACCTTGTGAGCATCGACGTCGACGATTTCCCCACGGAGTTCGCTGAGTACCGTGATTATCTCGCCGGTCGCTCCATGCTCGTCCGCCGCGCCGAGCCCATCATGATCGAGTGCATCGTGCGCGGTTACCTCACCGGCTCCGGCAAGAAGACCTACGACGCGGACGGTACCGTTTGCGGCATCAAGCTGCCCGCCGGCCTCGTCGAGGCGTCCAAGCTTCCCGAGCCCATCTTCACCCCGTCCACCAAGGCGGCCATTGGCGACCACGACGAGAACATCTCGTTCGACCGCACGGTCGAGCTGGTTGGTGCCGATGTGGCCGAGCAGATCCGCGATCTGTCGCTCAAGATCTACACCGCCGCGAGCGATTACGCTGCCACGCGCGGCATCATCATCGCCGACACCAAGTTCGAGTTCGGCATCATCGACGGCAAGGTGACCCTTATCGACGAGTGCCTCACCCCCGACTCGAGCAGGTTCTGGCCTGCCGACTCCTACGAGGAGGGCAAGGTGCAGCCAAGCTATGACAAGCAGTACGTGCGTGACTGGCTGCGCGCCAATTGGGATATGACCGGCGACGCCCCGCACCTGCCCGCCGAGATCGTGGAGGGAACGTCCGCGCGGTACCGCGAGGCATATCAGATCATTACCGGCTCTGATTTTGTAAGCATGAAGGAGAACGCATAAGTGAGCATCCGTAGCGCCAACAACAAGCGTACGCAGAACCATGAGTATGTCGGGGCGGCCCGCAAGTCCGCCTCGTCCGCGAAGCCGGCGCGCGCTGCCGCGAGCTCGGTGCGCGTGGTGCCCGCCTCCTCGAAGGCTCGCCGTCGCGAGCTCGAGCAGGGCGAGTCGCTCGAGGGCTTGTCCAAAGAGGAGAAGAAGGCCCGCAAGCGTGAGGCCCGCCTCAAGGAAGATCGCATGATCTCGGCGGCAACCATCCTGATGAAAGAAGATGACGAGTACAACAAGAAGCGTCGCATCTTCTGGGTGCTCGTCGTGTTCGGCATGATCGTCGCCATCGCCGTGTGGATGCTCATGTCCTTCTCGCCGACGGTCGGGCAGAACCCGGTCGTGCAGTTCGGCGGCATCATCGTCGCGTATGCCGCGGTGATCGGTGGCTTCATCTACGATCTCGTGGCGATCCGCCCCATTCGCAACTACTACAAGTCGACCGTCGCCGGCATGACCGATAACAAGGTGCTCGCCGTGCTCGAGCGCTCGGCCGAGAAGGAGGAGCGCAAGCGCAGCGCGAAGAAGGCCGACGGCACGAAGGGTGATGACGCGCCGGCTCTCGCCGAGGAGGCTCCGCGCAAGCGCGGACCCAAGAAGAACCATCGTTCACGTCGATAAGGCACCGTAAAGGAACAGCCATGATCAAGGCCGCTCTGACCGTCGAGGACGCCCGCGCCGGCATGCAGGCGCTCGAGCCCGCTATCGAGCGATATGCTCGACTTATTGTCAGCAAGGGCGTAAATGTGCGTCTGGGACAGGAGGTTGTGGTCCAGGCGCCGGTTGAGTCCTGTGCCTTCGTGCGCAAGCTCGTCGCTGAGGCGTATCGCGCCGGCGCCGGTCATGTCACGGTTGTTTGGGGAGACGATGCGGTCTCGCGCCTGACGTACGAGAACGTCGAGGTATCGTGGTTCGAGCAGGTGCCCGCCTGGCAGCGGATGCAGCTGGATTCGCTTGCCGAGGCAGGTGCCTGCTTCATCTTTGTCGAGGGCGCGGACCCCGAAGCGCTCGCCGGCATCGATCCGGCAAAGCCCGCTGCTGCCTCCAAGGCGCGGAACACCCAGTGCGCGATCTTCCGCCGCGGGCTCGATTTCAATCTCAACCCGTGGTGCATCGCCGGCGCGCCAATCGTGGCTTGGGCTCGGGAGGTGTTCCCGCGCGTGCCGGATGAGGTTGCCCTCTACAAGCTGTGGTGCGCGATTCTCTCGGCGGCGCGTGCGGACGGCGCGGATCCCGAGAGCGATTGGGAGCTCCATGACGCCACATTCGAGAAGAACCTTCGCTTTCTGAACGAGCGTCATTTTGACGCGCTGCGCTATGAGTCGTCGAACGGGACGGCGCTTACCGTAGGCCTTGTCGATCGGCACCTTTGGGCTGGCGGCAAATGCGAGACCCCCGATGGACACGAGTTCTTTCCCAATATTCCCACCGAGGAGGTCTTCACCTCGCCGGATCGCATGCGGGCCGATGGCATCGTGTACTCGACGATGCCGCTTATCCATCATGGCAACAAGGTCAACCACTTCTGGCTTCGCTTCGAGGAGGGGCGCGTGGTCGACTACGGTGCCGAGCAAGGGCTCGAGACGCTGCGAAGCATCATCGAGGCCGATGAGGGCGCCAGCCGCCTGGGCGAGGTGGCGCTCATCTCCAAGAACACACCCATCCGCGAGAGCGAGACGCTTTTCTACGATACGCTATACGACGAAAACGCGAGCTGTCATCTAGCGCTCGGCGTCGGGTTCCCGGAGTGCTACGACGGCGGGTATGACCTCACGCCTGACGAGCTGCGTGAGCGCGGCGTGAACACGTCGAGCACCCACGTCGATTTCATGATCGGTGCGGACGACCTCGCTGTTACCGGCATCATGGCGGACGGTACCGAGGTGCCTGTCTTCGTTAACGGCCAGTGGAGCTGGGAATAGGCTGCTACCGGGTATTGTTCGCAAGTCTATTTCCGTTGCCGTCGCGGTTGCGTCAATGCGTCGCCTCGTGACGATGGATGACGCGCGACAACCTTGAAATGCTCCTAGGCCTGTTTCTTGGCGAGCGGGATGATGCCTACCGTCGAGGAAGAGCGAAATGAGAACACATCGTAAGATGTCTGCATATATCCGACGCTAATAGTGAGGTCTGTGCATCTATCAGAAACCATTCATAAGCACTATGCGCGTAACAGATGCTCATCGTAAGAAAAATGCAGTTCAGAATTTGATATCGTAAGAATATTGTAATAACAATAGAAATAATGAACAAAACTTACGAGCAGCATGGCAATAACAAAGAAATTATACGATAGCAATTTTAAAAATGAAAGAATCTTACGACAGTCACGTCTGGAAATGAGGAATCGTTACGACTCCTTTTACCGCACGATTGACGGGCGTGCCGCACAACTCCGCGCTGGAGCAAAATGCGGTTTCGCTATTGGGTCCGAGGATGCGAGAAAGAAAACGCCTCCTTTACGGGAGGCGTTACCATGTCGTGGTGGGCCGTTAGGGGTTCGAACCCTAGACCTTGGGATTAAAAGTCCCCTGCTCTGCCAGCTGAGCTAACGGCCCGTAGGCGCTATTGTAACACGAAGGCGGAGGTGCCGGGGCTGGGTACCGGCGTACGACCGAATTGCGGCTTGCTGGCAAGAGCAAAGAGGAGCAGGCCGAGGCCCTTGTGCGGCACATGGCCATCTTCAACACCACGCCGCTCGCCGTGACGCTCGGTGAGACGACCTTCGCGATCCAGGACTACATCGACCAGATCTTCCCGTCGCTGCTGCCGTTGCTCTACGTGCTCGCGATGTTCGGCTGCCTCAAGAAGGGCATGAGCTCGACCGCCATCCTGCTCATCACGATCGCCGTGGCGCTTCTTGGCGTGTGGACGGGCCTGCTGGCGTAGGCTTATCTGACGATTCTGCCGCTTGTTCTCACGTTCGGCATGTATAGTCCGGTTGACCCGCTGAGATGCAAGGAAACAATCCGGATGTGAGAACCTGTGACGCAGCGGCTAGGCATTAGCTGCGTTTGGGGGCGATCGCAAGGTCGCCCCCTTTTTCTCTATGGCCATGCCGCCGTTGGGCGAAGATGTTCCGTGGGACATGCGGCCGTATCCACGGGATGCCACCTGCTTCGTCCTCTGCCGCCCTGCAATCTTGCGCGTTCACCGGCGCGTTAGAGTCTGCCCGCACCAGTTGCCGTATGATTCTGCTATAGAGGCGCGCCTGCGCTTGGTGGCTGCTGCTGCGATTGCGCGGCGGCGCGATGCACGGCTCGGAAGGAAGGCAATGCAATGGCAGATGTACATGAGCTTCTCGACCTTTGGATCGAGAACGTCAAGGACGACGAGCTCCTGGCGGAGCTTACTGCGCTGAAGGAATCCGGCGACGAGAACGCGATCACCGACGCGTTCTTCCAGGACCTGGCCTTTGGTACAGCGGGCCTGCGCGGCACCATTGGAGCTGGTACCAATCGCATGAACATCTATACCGTCGGTCGCGCAACCCAGGGCTTCGCGAACTACCTCAACGCGACGTTCGAGAATCCCACGGTCGCCATCGCGCGCGATTCGCGCAACAAAGGCGAGCTGTTCGTGAAGACCACCGCAGCCATCCTTGCGGCGAATGGCGTTACCGCCTACGTGTATCCCAAGATCTCCCCGGTGCCCACGCTTTCCTGGGCAACCCGCTACCTCAAGTGCTCCGGCGGCATCTGCATGACCGCCTCGCACAACCCCGCCGCCTACAACGGCTACAAGGCTTACGGACCCGATGGCTGTCAGATCACCTCCGAAGCTGCCGACGCCATCGGAGCCGCGATGGAGGCCACTAATCCCTTCACCGACGTCAAGACCATGGACTTCGACGAGGCGGTGGAGCAGGGCCTCGTGAAGTGGATCGACGACGAGGTGCTCGACGCCTACTACGATGCCGTGCTCAAGTGCTCGGTCTGCAACCTTACCGAGGAGGAGTCTGCCTCAGCGCCGCTCAAGCTCGTGTACACGCCGCTTAACGGCACCGGCCTCATTCCTGTGACCACCGTGCTCGCCCGCGCCGGCATTACCGACGTCACCGTGGTTCCCGAGCAGAAGGACCCCGACGGCAACTTTCCCACCTGCCCGTATCCCAACCCGGAGATTCGCGAGGCCATGCAGAAGGGCATCGACCTGTGCCAGGAGGTGCAGCCCGACCTGCTTCTCGCCACCGACCCCGATGCAGACCGCGTGGGCGTGGCTTGCCAGGATGGCGACGACTACACGCTGCTCACCGGTAACGAGATGGGCGTGCTCCTGCTCGACTACATCTGCAAGATGCGCGCCGCTCGCGGCGAAGACCTCTCCAACAAGGTCGCTGTGACCACCATCGTGTCTTCCGCCATGGTCGATGCGCTTGCTGAGGAGTATGGCTTCGAGATGCGCCGCTGCCTCACCGGCTTCAAGTACATCGGCGACATCATCACCGGACTTTCGGACGCCGGCGAGGTGGACCGCTTCATCTTCGGCTTCGAGGAGAGCTATGGCTACCTCTCTGGTGACCACGTGCGCGACAAGGATGCCGTGAACGCCTCGCTGCTCATCTGCCAGATGGCCCAGTACTACAAGCTGCAGGGCAAGAACCTGGTCCAGGCTATGCGCGAGCTGTACGAGAAGTACGGTTACTACCACAACAAGACCGTGTCGCTGAGCTATCCCGGTGCGGATGGTGCCGCCAAGATGGCGGGTATCATGGCGGGGCTGCGCGAGACCACCCCGACGGAGATTGCAGGCAGCAAGGTCGAGGGCGTTGTGGACTACAAGGGCGGCGTGAACGGCTTGCCGAGCGCCAATGTCATCGAGTTCGACCTCGAGGGCGGCAACAAGGCTATCGTGCGCCCCTCGGGCACCGAGCCCAAGATCAAGCTTTACATCTTCGCCAAGGGCGAGGATGCCGCGGCAGCGGATGCGCTCCTTGCGGCGATCGAGGAGGACGGCCGCAAGCTGCTGAGCTAACGCGTCGCCGCGCTAGCGTGACAAGATCGTTTCCCTGCTGTGGATGAACGCAGGGGTAGGGGCGGGTGCCTGCGGGTGTCCGCCCTTTGCGTGCGCATGCTCGTGCATGCGAGGCGCGCCACGATAGCCGTGCGCAGGCTGTCTGGGTGATGGCTGCGGCGAGCTTTCGGCGGCGGTGTTGCCTGGGTGCATGATGCTCGCTCGGGCACGCCTCAACCAAAGAGTCATGGCATAATGGCGCTATCTGTCTCCACGTTAATAGGAGTGTGCATGAGCTCGTACGACGGGTTCCCGACGACGGTCATCGCAGGCTACGGTTCTGAGGCCGTAACGGAGGGATGGGAGGCGATTACGGCGCGCCTTGCCGCGATCATGCCGCAAGACGGCGTTCTTGCTATCGAAGCATATCCGGGCGTCGATGATGATGCGGTCCTTTCGCATCTGGAAGCGCTCAACCCCGCACTCCTCGTAAGCACGCGCGAGCTCTTCCCCGAGCCGGCGGAGCTTACGGCGCGTCTCAAGCCCTTCCTTACCGACGACCGTGTGTTTGGCCGCATGTGCTACTTCGATCTCGAGGACCTTATGGAGCCTGAGCGCCTGGAAGCTGCTCGCGAGCAGGTGAACGCCGCGGAAGGCCCGGTAGTGGTGTACGGCTGGGGAGCTACGCTCGTTCACCCGGGCGACCAGCTCGTCTTCTTCGACATGACGCGTTGGGAGATCACGCTGCGCTACCGTGCGGGCATGACCAACTACCGTGCGGAGAACGCCGATGAGGACAGTCTGCGCAAGATCAAGCGCGGCTACTATGTTGAATGGCGCGTGGCAGATAAGCACAAGATGACCTTCTTCGACCGGATGGATCTGTTCGTCGACACGGTCGATACCGATGCGCCCAAGATGCTTGCGGGTGACGCGGTCCGTGACGGCCTGAGCCAGATAGCGCGGCGCCCGTTCCGCCTCAAGCCGTACTTCGACCCGGGTGTGTGGGGCGGCCAGTGGATGAAGCGCGTTTGCGGTCTCGATCCCGAGGCAGATAACTACGCGTGGTCGTTCGATGGCGTCCCCGAGGAAAACGCCCTTATCCTGGCGTATGGCGATAAGACCATCGAGCTGCCGGCGATGGACCTCACCCTCACGCAGCCGCTCGCGCTGTTGGGCGAGGATGTGTACGCGCGCTTCGGTGCCGAGTATCCGATTCGCTTCGACTTCCTGGACACCGTGGGCGGTCAGAACCTGTCGCTGCAGGTTCATCCTACGACGGAGTACGAGCACCGGCAGTTCGGAATGGCGTACACTCAGGACGAGAGCTACTACATCCTCGATGCCGACGAGGGCGCCACGGTTTACCTTGGTCTCAGGGAGGGGGTCGACCCTGACGAGATGATCGCGGCGCTGCGCGAGGCCAATGCGGGCGGCGATCCCTTCGATGCCGAGCGCTATGTGAACCGCTTCCCGGCTAAGAAGCATGATCATTTCCTGATCCCCGCGGGCACGATCCATTGCTCGGGTGCGGGCGCCATGGTGCTCGAGATCAGCGCCACGCCCTACAACAACACCTTCAAGCTGTGGGATTGGGGCCGGCTCGGCCTCGACGGCAAGCCGCGTCCGGTTCATGTCGACCATGGTTCGCACGTCATCAGGTGGGACCGTACGACGCCGTGGGTCGAGGAGAACCTGGTCAACGCCGTCACGGTGGTCAACGAAGACGAGCATGTGCGCGAGGAGCACACCGGTTTGCACGAGCTCGAGTTCATCGAGACGCGACGCCTTTGGATCGAGGACGAGGTTACCATCGATAACGGCGGTTCGGTGAACCAGCTGAACCTCGTCGAGGGTGAACGGGCGCTCGTGGAGAGCCTCGACGGCAGTTTCGAGCCGTACGAGGTGCATTACGCCGAGACCTTTATCGTTCCGGCCTCGGTCAAGGGGTATCGCCTGGTCAATCCCACCGGCGAGCGCATCGGCGTGATTCGCGCCTACGTTCGCAAGCCGCAGGCGTAGGCGGGCGCTGCGGCCTGCCGGGCCGCACCGTTCGGGCAGATAGTTGAGAAGAAAGAGGGATGGAGGCCAAGCGGCTTCCATCCCTCTTCGCATGCGTACCGGGGTTCGGCACCGGCGTCGATGCTGCGGTGAGTGCTAGAGCACGTCGACGTCGGCATCGCGCAGGGTGCAGATGCTTTCCTGATCCTGGTCATCGCAGACGAGCGCATCGAAGTCGCTGAGCGATGCGAAGCGGTACGTGCCGAATGCTTCGAACTTGCGCGACTCGCACAGCAGGTAGCTTTGGCCCGCGCGTTCGATTGCGGCGCGCTTGAGCAAGCCGTCCTCAGCATCGAACGTGGCAACGGCATGGGTGTCGACATCGATGCTGTAGGCACCCAGAAACGCGATGTCGAACCGGTGCGGATCGAGCGCGTCGATGGCGAGGGCTCCTACGAAGCCGTTGAGATCGGGCCGCATGGTGCCTCCGGGACAGATCGCTGTCACGTTGGGGCTGGAGCCCATCGTCGTGAGGATATCGACCATGGGGGAGATGACGGTGAGCGGCATGTCGCCTTGGGCGAGCAGGCGCGCGAGATGCAACGCGGTGGTCGAGATGTCGAGGTAGAGGGTCTGGTTGGGCTTCACGAGCTCGATGGCCTTCAGGGCGATCGCTTGCTTCTCCGGTTGGAAGAGGTTCAAGCGCTCGCCCACGGTGCGGCCACCGGAGCGTTCGATGCGGGTGGCACCGCCATAGACCTTGCGACACCGACCCTCGGCTGCGAGCAGCTTCAAGTCCTTGCGGATGCAGTCCTCGGTAACCTCGAAGCGGCTTGCAAGGTCGGATACGGTCACGCGGCCGCGCTGCTCTATGAGGGCGCAGATCTGCTGTTGACGCTCTTCTTGGAACATGGGCGGCTCCTCGCGGGTATAGCTGAGGCGAGCCCTGGATAGGTGCTCGCGCTCTGGTGAATCTCAAACTAAGTATAGGAGGTTGCCCGTGCAAACGATACAGACTAATAATAAATTCCAACGTAAACGGAATAATCACTTGTAAATCAATACGGAAAACGATAAAGTAATAATAATTTGGATTGGCCCAGTCCCAAGGAGGGAATCCATGCTCACCCCACGTACCCAAGCCATCAGGGACAGCCTCTTTGCCGAAAATCGCGTCGTTTCGCTCGAGCGCGGACGGCTCTACATGGAGAGCTATAAGGAGACGGAGGGAGAGCCGGTTGTCGTCCGTCGCGCGAAGGCCTTGCGCCACCTGCTCGAGAACCACGAGATCGTTATCGATGACTACGATTTGCTTGCCGGTAACCGCACCGCCAAGCCGCGCGCCGGCGTGATCTCGCCCGAGATGTCCCCGTACTGGATCGACGACGAGCTCGACGTGTTCCCTACGCGCCCGCAGGACACGTTCGACATCTCCGACGAGGATAAGGCCTACTACCGCGAGGTGCTCCTGCCGTTCTGGAGCGGCCAGTCGCTGAACGACTGGTACCAAGCGCACATCGACGAGGAGGTCACCGAGGCGGAGCGCACCAAGGTCTTCTCGGTTGCGCAGACCGACAAGGGGCAGGGACACATCATCTGCGACTTCGATATGGTGCTGCACCGCGGCTGGGGCGACATCCTGCGCGAGGTACGCGGGCTTCTCGAGGCTCATCCCGAGAACGAGTTCTACCAGGCGGCCGTGATCTGCCTCGAGGCGACCATCGCCTACTATGGCCGCTATGAGGAGGCGCTGCGGGCCAAGCTCGTCGATGCCACGCCCGAGCGCGCTGCCGAGCTTGAGCGCATGATCGAGATCATGCACCACCTCGCGACCGAGCCCGCTCGCGACCTGTACGACGCGCTGCAGCAGGTGTGGATGATCGAGGTCGTGCTCGAGCACGAGAGCAATGCGAGCTCGCTGTCGCTCGGCCGCGCCGACCAGTACCTGTGGCCCTACTACCAGAAAAGCCTGGAGCAGGGCGAAACGCCCGAGTTCATCCGCGAGCTCCTGCAGGACTTCTACCTCAAGACCAACACCATCGTCTTCATTCGCTCTACGGCGAGTGCCGCGTTCTTCGCCGGCTTCCCGAGCGGCTTCAACCTCGTGGTGGGCGGTGTCGACGCCGAGGGCAACGATTGCTCCAACGACCTCTCCGAGTTGCTGCTCGACATCCAGAAGGACACGCGCCTTCCCCAGCCCAACCTGTCGCTGCGCGTGCATGAAGGCACTCCTGCCGAGCTCTACCACGAGGCGGGCGAGATCATCCGCCTGGGCGACGGCATCCCGCAGTGCTTCAACGACGAGGTCAACATCCCTGCGTTCGTGAACCGCGGGATCTCGCTCGAGGACGCGCGCGACTACGCCGTCGTGGGCTGCGTCGAGCTCTCCATCCCCGGTCGCATGTACGGCCTGCACGACATTTCGATGTTCAACATGGTGCGCTGCCTCGAGATCACGCTCGAGGAGCATCCCGAGGGCTTCGATACGTTCGAGGAGCTCGAGGAGGCCGTCGAGGCGACCATCGACCGCTATGTCGAGCTCATGGTTCGCGGATGCAACGTGTGCGACCTCGCGCATCGAGAGACCTCGCCCACGCCGCTGCTCTCCTGCCTGGTCCACGACAGCCTCGAGAAGGGTGCCGACATCACTTCCGCGGGCGCGCGCTACAACCTCTCCGGCGTGCAGGGCGTGGGCACCGCCAACGTCGCGGACTCGCTCGCGGTCATGAAGCGCGCGGTCTTCGGCGAGGGCGAGGACGGCAAGAAGCTGGAGCCCAAGCTCACCTACGGCCAGCTGCTCGAGATGCTCGAGCGCGATTGGGAGGGCGAGGGCGACGAGATCTGGCGTCAGTCGTTCATCAACCGCTATCCCAAGTACGGCAACGATATCGACGAGGTCGACCTGCTCGGCCGCCGCTTCCTCTCGCACTACGGCCACGCGGTCGAGAAGTACGACAACGTGCGCGGGGGCAAGTTCCAGCCCGGAAGCTACACGGTGTCGGCCCACGTGCCGCTGGGTGCCGCCTGCGGCGCGACTCCGGATGGCCGCAAGGCGCACGAGGCCCTCGCCGACGGCGGCCTCTCGCCGATGCGCGGCGTCGACAAGCACGGCCCCACCGCGAGCCTGCGCTCGGTGAGCAAGCTCGAAAACGTGCTCAACTCCAACGGCAGCCTGCTGAACGTCAAGTTCTCGCCGTCCACGCTCGAAGGCGAGCGCGGCCTTGCCAAGCTCACCGCCTATCTGCGTGCCTTCTCGCGCCTCAAGCTGCAGCACATCCAGTTCAACGTGGTCAACCGTCAGACGCTTATCGATGCGCAGAAGCATCCCGAGCGGCACAAGGACCTCGTCGTGCGCGTGGCGGGTTACAGCGCCATGTTCGTCGAACTGTCGAAGGCCATTCAGGACGACATCATCAACCGCACCGAGCACGTGCTCTAAGCATCCGGCAAAGGAGAGTCGAGGACCGAGTGGACGCATCCCAGAAGAGCCTCTGCATAACCAACGTGCAGCGCTATTCCCTGCATGATGGCGGCGGCATCCGGACCGTGGTGTTCTGCAAGGGCTGCCCCTTCAAATGCCCGTGGTGCTGCAACCCCGAGAACCTCTCGTTCAAGCCGGAGGTCTCGTGGAAGGAGCGACTGTGCATCGGGTGCTCCGTGCGCGCCGACGGGCGTCGCGATCAAAACGGGTGCCCCTGCGATACCCCGCCCGACCAGTGCCCCACGGGAGCCAAGGAGCTCATGGGTGTGGAGCGCAGCGTGCAGAGCCTCGTTGACGAGGCCATGCGCGACCTCGAGTTCTACGAAGAGAGCGGCGGCGGCGTGACCGCGTCGGGCGGGGAGGCCCTTGCCGGGGCGGCGCGCCAGGCCGCTGTGACCGAGATGCTCGCCGCCTGCAAGCAGCGGGGCACGCACACGGCTATCGAGAGCACCCTCGCGCTCCCGCTTGACGATCCAGAGGCCCTCGTCGCCGCCTGCGACGTGTTCCTGATCGACTTCAAGATCGCGGATCGCGAGCGCAGCCTCGAGGTCACCGGCATCGATCCCGACGTGCGGGACGCCAACCTCAAGCGCGTCTTGGAGCTCGGCGCGAAGGTCGTTGCCCGCATGCCCATCATCCCCGGCTACACGGACAGCCCTGAGAACGTGCGCGCCAACGCCGAGCGCGCTCGCGAGCTCGGCATCAGCCGCGCCGACATCCTGCCCTTCCACCAGCTCGGCGAGGGCAAATACGACTCGCTCGGCATGGACTATACCTGCGAGGGAATTCCTCAGCTTACCGATGTGGACGTGGAGTTCGCCGTCAAGATCTGCGAGGAAGCCGGCCTTGAGGTGGTGGTGCACGGGGAATGACGCGGGGTGCTAACCGATAACGATGTAGTATTAGTATGCGCGCGTGCGCGAAGGCGCTCGGTGAGCGGCGCAGGTTACAGGAGGTTGTACCAATGGAATTCATGCTTGACACCGCTGATCTCGATGCAATCAAGGAGTTCGACGAGGTCCTGACCGTTGCCGGCGTCACCACCAACCCCACCATCATCACCAAGAGCGGAAAGACCCCCGAGCAGGTCATCAGCGAGCTCGTTGACTACCTGCGCCCCGACCAGTCGCTCTTCGTCCAGTCCGTCTCCACGGACTTCGAGGGCATCATGGAGGAGGCCCGCTACATCAACGCCCTGCGCCCCGAGAACACCTATGTCAAGATTCCCGTTACCCGCGAGGGCATGAAGGCCATCAAGGCTGCCAAGGCCGAGGGCCTCAACGTGCTCGCTACCGCTATCTACTCCGCTGACGAGGCCTTCATGGCGGCGCTCAACGGTGCCGACTACCTCGCGCCTTACGTCAACCGTATGTGCAACTACGGCGATGGCGTGGGCCAGGTCATCGACCTCATCCGCATGATCGAGGTCCAGGGCCTGAGCTCCAAGATCGTCGCCGCCTCCTTCAAGAGCGTCGAGCAGGTGCACGAGCTTATCGCTGCCGGCATCCAGGCCGTGACCGTCCAGCCCGATATCGTGCGCGCCATGATCGACCACCCCGGCACCGAGATCGCCGTGGGCGAGTTCACCGACGCGTGGGACAAGACCTTCGGTCGCAAGACCCTGCGCTAGGTCGCGTCGTGCACGCGCCCGTGTCTGGCATGCGGGGGCGTGCAGGGTCGGCTGTGGTTGGGAGCCGCCTGCGTGCCGCTGCGGTTTCGGTGCCGTTTGCGAGCAGCGGTTGTTTCTCGCCGGTGGCCAACCTAAAACGAAACAAGACAGGAGAGGGGCGCCCGTGGGCGCCCCTCTTGTTGTTCTGCGCTTACGATGAGCTTCGCGGCGCATCAATCCGATGATTCGGCCGTGCGGTGCGAGCAGGTTGGTTGTCAACCGCTTCGCACCGCATCGACGCGGCGCTTATGCTACTTCCAGCCGAAGTCCGCCAGGCAGCGGTCGACATCGGACTCGAAGGTTCCGAGCTCGATACCCGCCTGCTTGATCTTGGTCGCATCCATGCGGAAATCGCGGAAGCGATCCGCGTAGCGCTCCGTGTTGGGAAGGATGCAGCGCTCGACCTGCTCAGGGGTCGTGATCCCGGCTTCGATCAGCTTGCTGCCGATGAGCTTGGCGGCCTCATAGGTCGAGAGCTCGTTCTGGCTGGCGAAGTGATACACGCCGTTCGGCAGCTCGCTGATGGCGGCAAACTGGTCGGCAAGGTGCTGCGCATAGGTCATGCAGCGCTTCTCGTTTACCGTGAAGAGCGTGGGCGTGTCGGTGCGCAGCGCTTTGATGACGTTGCCCATGATGCCCGGCGAGGGCTTGACGTGGGGCATGGGCATGCCGAACATCCAGGAGAAGCGAAGGACCAGATAGTCTTCCATGTTCTGCTGCATCCAGGAGTCGACCTCGGCCTTCTGCATGCCGTAGTTGGTCACGCTTGCGGGCTCGGCGTCCTCGGCGAAGGGGCCGGGCTCGGTCTTGCCGTTGAAGATCTGCTCGGTCGAGATGAAGATCATGCGGCATCCGCGCTCCTTGCAGATGCGCGCGATCTCGATGGCGGCGTCGCAGTTGACACGATGGGTGCCCTCGGGATCGTTCTCGCAGTCCGCCGTGGTGGCGTTGGCGGCGGTGTGGAACATGATGTCGAAGTCGAGGTTTTCGAAGTAGGAGCGCACGGAGCCAAGGTCGGTGTAGTCCACATTCTTGCGGCTGACGCGAACGAACTCGAAGCGGTCCTTGTTGTACATCTGGACGAGGCTTGCGAGGTACCCGTTGGCACCTGTGATGGCGAGGCGCTTCATCGGACGGTAATCCCTTCTGTGAGAAGGAGGGTCGCAGCTGTGCGGCCCTCCTGCTGGTCGTTGGCTATTTGCGGCAGCTGTCGGGACGGTAGCTTTGGAGCACGCGGCAGGTCCCGCGCACGGTGTAGGCGCCGGCGGAGGCGGGCACGAGCGTCGACTCGGTGTAGCCGAGCTCGACCGCGCCGTCTGCGGTCTCCACCGTGCAGATGTCCTCGACACAGGTGACGATGTGGTAGATGCCGTCCATCTCGACATGGTACTCGCCGGCCACATCGGCGACGTTGGAGACGAAGGTGCTGCAAGAGACGCCTTCACGCACGCGCGTGCCGTTGGCGGGGTCGAAGGAGCCCAGATGGTTGACCCCGGGCTTGCTCGAGGTGTCGAGAACCTCGAACGCCTTTTCGACGTGCAGCTCGCGACCGCGACCCCAGTCGCAGATGCGGTAGGTGCGGTTGCCGAACGATCCGACCTCTACGGCGAACATGCCGGCGCCGAGCGCGTGCATGGTTCCGGCGGGGATCACGATGAAGTCGCCGTCGTGCATCTCCACGCGACGCCCGTAGCGATCGCCGATGGTGTCGTCGGCGGCGGCGGCGCGCAGGGCGTCGACGTCGTCGGTCAGGCTGCCGGCGATGAGCGTCGCGCCCGGTTCGGCATGCAGGATGTACCAGGACTCGCTCTTCTCGTGGTCGCCGTCGAGGCGCTGCGCCTGCTCCTCGTTAGGATGCACCTGCACAGACAGGGTCTCGCATGCGTCCATGAAGGTTACCTGGATGATGTCGTTCTCGGGAAGATCGCCGATGATCTCGTCATGATGGGTGCGGACGGCTTCGTCGAGGCGCATGCCGGCGAGCGGGCCGTTCGCGATGGTCACGCAAACGTCGGGGTGCATGGTGACGTCGAACGCCTCGCCGTTGTTGCGCTCGGCATCATGTTCAAGGCCCCGTGCTTCGGAGATGGCATCACCACCCCAAATGGGATGGGCGTACGTTGTATTGAACTTCAGGGGTTGCATCACGAGGCTCGCTTTTGAAAGAATGCGGGCCGGCCTCAGCCGACCCGTCGCCTGCATGGGATATTAGAGCTCGATGGAGTCGATGCTTTCGGCTTCGAAGCGACGGCGAAGCTCATCGATGATGGGGATGCCGGCGCTGCAGCCGATGCGCGTGGCGCCCGCGCGGACCATGTCGAGGAATTGGTCGGCGGTGCGGATGCCGCCGGCGGCCTTGACCTGGATCTCGGGATCGCAATGCTCGCGCATGAGCTTGACGTCCTCGACGGTGGCGCCACCGGTGGAGAAGCCGGTGCTCGTCTTCACGAAGGTGGGCTTGACCTCGTTGGCAATCTCACAAAGCTTGATCTTCTCGTCATCGGTGAGCAGGCAGTTCTCGAAGATGACCTTGGAGGGGATCTCCTCCTCGCGCCCTTCG
Organism: Enorma phocaeensis; assembly: GCF_900186505.1. Classification (GTDB taxonomy): domain Bacteria; phylum Actinomycetota; class Coriobacteriia; order Coriobacteriales; family Coriobacteriaceae; genus Enorma; species Enorma phocaeensis. Next base: position 862,816 of record NZ_LT891970.1, on the reverse strand, counting down.
CTTGCCTCGCGGCAGATGTTGACGATCTGGTTCATCTCGTCTTTAACGTAATCCCAGTTACCGGCTTTGACCTCGGTGAGGTTGACGACGTAATCGATCTCGGTCGCACCGTTCTCGATGGCGTCACGGGTCTCGAAGGCCTTGACCGCGATGGTCTGCTGGCCCAGCGGGAAGCCGATGGCGGCACCGGTGTGGATGTCGGTGCCGGCGAGCAGGGCGGAGCAGCGTGCGGACTGGCCGGAGTTGATGGCGACCATCTTGAAGTGGTAGGCCTTTGCCTCGTTGCAGAGCTTCTCCATATCGGCCTCGGTGGCATCGGCATGGAGGTTCGTGTGGTCTACGAGGCGGGCGAGATCGTCGAGGGTGTACATCTTGCTCATGGCGGATCCTTTCCTGTCGGAGGAGATGACGACTAGAGTATAGAACAAATTGTAAAGAGGTTGAACAACGAATTGTAATTATGTATGCAATTATGTATCTATAATACAATTAAATCCAAGGTCTAAGACACAATAACTGCAAATCAGTGTTGACAGCGTGAAGAAATTCGACGTATCAGCACATGTTATGTAGAGGCGCCTAAATCGTTAAGAGAATCGACCGTGTAAGCCACGTGGTTGCGTGGCTTTTGTCGAGTCGATTCGCGATGTCGCGCCCGTGGCCCGATAACAGGAGGTTGGGGTATGAACATTCTTCTCGTCTCGCACGGCGGTCTGAGCGCGGGTGTGGCGGAGGCCTACCGCATGTTCTCGCCCGGGGCGGACTACGTTCACTCCCTGAGCCTGACCGAGGACGGCGGCATGGCCGTCTTCAATCGAGAAGCTCCAGATCGACGATGACACGTATCGCCTCGAGGAAGGCGCATACGAGCTGGTGAGCGTCGTTCGCGGCGAGGGCACCGTCAACGGCGAGAGCGTCAAGGTCGGGTCGCATTTCCTCGCCCCCAAGGACTGCCCGGTGGATATAGCGGATACCCTTACCTGCATGATGACGACCGCGTAATTTCGATCATGGACTTGGCCGCGCTGCTGCACGGACGGCGCGGCCGCTACGTTTTAAGGAGACGCCCCTATGCTAATGATCCCCTCCCTCATGTGCGCCGACTTCGCCCGCCTGGGCGAGGAGGTCGACGAGCTTGTTGCCGCCGGTGCCGACGGTTTCCACCTTGATATCATGGACGGCTCGTTCGTCCCTAATTTCGGTATGGGTTTAGGTGACGTGCAGGCGGTCTGCAAACGCTCGCCGATTCCCTGCGACGTGCACCTTATGGCCGAGAAGTCCGAGGTCTTCATCGACTTGTTCGCCGATGCCGGCGTGAAGATCATGTACGTCCATCCTGAAACCGAGCGCACCATCAACTCCACGTTGCTTGCTATCGAGAAGCGCGGGATGCATCCCGGCCTCGTGGTCGACCCGGGCGTGACGTTCGAATCGGTCGAGTACTCGCTGCCCGTGGCGGATTACGTGCTCGTGATGACCGTAAACCCCGGCTTCGCGGGCCAGAAGTACCTGGACCACGTGAACCCCAAGATCGAGCAGTTCGCCGCTGCTAAGGAGAAGTACGGCTACAAGCTGCTTATCGACGGCGCCTGCTCGCCCGAGGTCGTGAAGCATGCGGCAGAGCTCGGCGCCGACGGCGCGATCCTGGGTACGAGCTCGCTCTTCGGCAAGGGCCGCCCGTATGCCGAGCTGCTCAAGGAGCTCCACGAGAGCTGCTAGCACTTGCGAGTGCCCCCTAGCGGGGCGAATTCCCCCGGCAATCAGTAGCGCCAAGTGCATGCGGTACGCTACCATAAAAAAGGGGGGATCGCGACGGTGTGCTGGCTCTGCGCTGGCTTGCAGCCGGCGGGGGCTGCCCATCTAGGCAAAACCAGCCCGCACGTGACCAGGTCATGTGCGGGCTCTTGCTTCGAGGTAGAGATACGATGACGGCTCGGTACATGACGGTAAGGGACGACCTGCTCAGGAAAATCGAGGATGGAACCTACGCGGTGGGTGAGCTCATTCCCTCGGAGATCGAGCTTGTCGAGGAATATGCCGTGAGCCGTTCGACCGTGCGCAAGGCGCTGCGCATGCTTGAGGCGGAGGGTCGCCTCGACCGCCGTAGAAGGCGCGGCACCGTGGTGAAGGCGGTTGAGACGCAGGAGGAGGTCGCCCAAGCGGAGGGTTACACCCGCGGTGACCCGTGGAGCATCGAGGACAACATCGCGACCCAGCTACGCCTCTCCACGACCGTGCCCATCGTGGCCAAGCGAACGCACGCCACCGCGGAGATCGCCGAGAACCTCGACATAGAGCCTGGCGAGGAGGTCTACCGACTCGTGCGGCTACGCTATCTGAACGGCGAGCCCAACCTCTTCGTGGAGAACTACATACCGGTCGCGATGTATCCAAACCTGCTGGATGGCGTTGACTTCTCGCGCGTTCGCCTGCACGATCGCCTGCGCGAGCTCGGTCGGCCCGTAAAGGAGCAGCGCAACCGGGTGAACGTGTGCGCGGCAGACGAATCGATGGCGACCCTCCTCGATGTGCCGGAGGGAGATCCGCTCCTGGTGTTCCACATCACGAGCGTCGACATGGGAGGAACGGTCGTCGAGTACGCTATATCGACCTATCGCTCGGCGAATACGTTCGAGTTCACCGTCGTTCACTCCGTCGTATTGAGCAACGAGGAGCTATTGGGCTAGCACACGGCCGGCGATTAGAACCCTCAACATGAAGAACCGCTGTCAGCAGGTGCCTGCTCGGCTGCGGATTCCTTCTCGAGTTCTTCGAAGAGCTTGCTATCGAGCTCGGTGTAGCGTGCAGCGCCCTTCTTGTCCCCCTTGTTGGCGTACTGCAGCGAAAGCAGGTAGTACAGGCGATGCTTGGTCGCGGGATCGGCGTCATCGAGCTGGGCTTCCATGTCCTCGATGTAGGCGGAGGACTTGTTCGCCATGATCTCGTAAAGCTGCGTGAGGTCCTCGACCATGGGCTGGAGCAAGTTGATGGGTGCATGTAGGCTATATTGTATAGAAAAACGTGTCGCATCGTACGAATAAGAGGCTCGCATGGAAGCGCTGTACTTGAAGATTCGCGACGAGCTTGCTCGGCAGATCAAAAATCGTGTTTACCGCGAGGGGGAGACGCTTCCTTCGGAGGATGAGCTTGCAGAACGCTTTGGGGTGAGCAGGCCAACCATCAGGCGGGCGATCCAAGAGCTGGTCGATGACGGTATGCTCGAGAAGAAACCGTACCGAGGCACGACGGTGTGCCCTGCAAAGATCGAGCAGGGGTTCACAACCATGCTGCGCAGCTTCAACGAGGAGATCCTTGCAAACGGGCGCATCCCGCGCACGACGGTGCTTACCGCGCGCGTGCAGGAGGCGAGCCCCGAGGCGTCGTCGCGCATGGGCGTCGAGGTGGGGGCGCCGCTGTTCAAGCTTGTGCGCCTGCGGTACGCCGGCGACTATCCCAACGTGCTCGTGTCAAGCCTGATTCCGCTCGACATGTATCCCGGAATCGTCGAAGTCGACTTCTCGCAGGAATCGCTCTACGCATACTTTAGGAAATACGGCAAGCCGGTGGTGCGCGCCCATCGCCAGCTGGAGGTCATGAAGGCAAGTTCCGGTATGGCAGCGTTGCTCGACATCGACGAAGGCGATCCGGTGTACCGGTTCTACACCACCGCGACGACCGAGGCTGGTCGTGTTGCGGAATACACGACGGCAACGTATCGCGGCCGGAGCAACGCGTTTGAGTTCGACGTATCGCTTGTTGATGGAAGCCAGGTCAACGGCTAGCGCTCGGCGAGGCGTTAGAGGACGAGCCAGAGCACGAGTCCGACGATCGCGAGGATCACGAGAAGCGCCACCAGCAGATGCAGGCGCCTGCGCTCGCGTTCCTGTCGCGAGGTGAAGATCGATTTGCGACCCGACGGACCCTGTAGATAGCGTTCGTAATGGAGGCGAGGGCGCTCCTCGCCGGGTTGCGGCGTGCGCCTGGGGTGCGCGGGGCCTGTTGGCGGGAGATACTGCGGGTCGGCGGTGGCGACGCCCATGTGCCGGCGCCCGGGCCGCGGCTGCGTGGCTTCAGGGGCTTGCTCCGTGTTGAGTGCGCGGGGGTCTTGCGCCGGCTGGTGCGCATCCGCTGCCTGTCGGGCATAGGGATCGCGTTGGGATTGTGTAGGGTCAGGATAGGTGCCGGGGTGGACGCGCTGGCGGTACTTCAGGGCGTCATCGGTGATGGGCTCTTGGGTGATATGGGGCGTCGAGCGACGGTAGGGCACGCGTGCTGCCCGTTGAGGCGATGCTGATCGGGGTGTGCGGCTGTCCTCATCCATCGAGGTCTCCGTCCAAAGTGGAAAGGTGCATACCAGCACACATTTTAGTGATAGGCGCGCTGCTTGAACAAGGTACAACCAGGAAATGAAGCTAAAAAGTACGAGGTTGGAAACATGGCGTTGGGAGCAGAGCTATCGAGAGGCGATTTGTGGAGGTGGAGAAGGGGCAAACGATAAATCTAAGCCTATTAGACTGAGGTTTGATGATAATGTGACGCTTAGAAAATATCGGTTTGTTGGTATAGATGTCTCTGGCTCGGGAATAACTGAGAGCGAACAAAGAAGTCCACGTCCCGCAGGGTACGGGATGTGGCAATCACAAGGGAGTGATTGTTATGGCAAGCCTGATTCCTTATCGTTCGGTTCTCGGTATTCGTCCCGGTTCGATTTTCGATGCGTTCGATGACATGATGGACCTCGCATCTTCGCCGATGTCTTCCAGCGCGTTCCCCATGGACGTCGAGGACAAGGGCGATGCTTACGAGATCAAGGCATATCTCACCGGCGCCAAGAAGGACGACATCGACGTCGAGCTCAACGAGGGCCGTCTCTCCATCGCCGTCAAGGTTGAGGAGACCGAGGAGAACAAGGATAAGAACTTCCTGCAGAAGGAGTTCACTTCCTATAGCGCAACGCGCGGGGTCTACCTCAAGGATGCCGCGAGCGAGGGTCTTTCCGCGCGCTATGCGGACGGCGTTCTGACCGTCACGGTGCCTAAGATGGTCGAGAAGAAGAACGTCACCAAGGTCGCTATCGACTAACTGGACGCGCAGAGGCGAGGTTCAGCATTCGACCTACTGGGCTAACTGCACATAACGAGGCCTTCGGGCTCATGGGGGCGGGGCTGCGCAAGCGGCTCCGCCCTGCTTTCATGCGCTCGTGCTGCCAAGATGCGCCTGCGCTGCCAACGAAATGGTGTCATAAGATGGTGATGGGGCGGTTCTGGCCGGCTGCGCGGATATGCAGCGTGGGCGCTCCGGTGCGTTCGAGCATCGCGGTGGAACCGAGTTCGTCATCGAGCTCGGCTCCCAGAGCTGCCGCCCACGCGCGCACCGCGAGGCTCGGCCGGTTGTTCTCTTGTGAGATGTGCATCGCGATGAGCTGCTCGGTCCGTTCGGTAACCAGGTTGGGAAGCGCTTCGGCGGCTTGGGCGTTCGAAAGATGACCCCGCTCCGAGATGATGCGGTCCTGGAGATAGCGCGGGTAGGAGCCGGTGCGGAGCAGGGCGACGTCATGATTGCTTTCGAGGGCGAGGATGCGCACGTCGCGTAGATAGGTGAGGGAGCCGGGTGTAAGAATCCCGGTATCGGTGGCAAACCCAATGGAGTCGCCGCTGCAGTCGAATCGAAGCCCTACGGGATTCAGCACATCGTGCATGGTGGGGAAGGTCTGGACGTGGATGCCTGCAACCACAAACGAGCCGCCGGGCGCGAACTCCTCGAAGGGCAGCGCGGTGAGGGCGTCGCGGGTGCCCGGCGTGCCCAGGCTCGCGTGAAGCGATCCCCCGAAGCGCTTGCACCAAACGGCTGCGCCCTTCACGTGGTCGCCGTGCTCGTGCGTGATGATAAGAGCCTGGACGCGCTCCTCATCGAGGTCGAGCTCGTGCATGCGGCGCAGCGTCTCGCGGCGCGAGAAGCCTGCGTCGATCATGATGAGACCGCCGGGACCTTCCACCAGCGCGCAATTGCCCTTGGAACCGCTGCCTAGGATATGCAGGTGGAGCTGGTTACAATGGGTTGGTGCGGCGTGGGGCGCCGTGCTTCGTATGTGTCCATCTGCATCATGCATGGAGAACGCCTCTCGCCAGTTCAAGAAGGAGGAACATGTGCCTACGGTAGCACAGCGCTATATCCAGGGGCAGTCGTGCGCTGCCGCCCATGGTTCGTCTGCGCCCGCGAGCCCGGTGGTGCTCATGGTATCAGGCGGAGCGGACTCGACCGCCTTGCTCGTAATGGCATGCACCTCGAAGCTCGATATCGGTGACGGGATGGGCCGTGCGCGCATCGCGCGCGAGCGGATCTTCGTCCTGCACGTGAACCATCACCTTCGCGGCGAGGAATCCGATGCGGACGAGGCCTTCGTGCGCGATCTCTGCGAACGCTACGGGGTTCCGGTCTGCGTGGTCCACGCGTCGTTCACCGATCTGGGCGGGCAGAACCTCGAGGCCGCTGCGCGCGAGGTGCGCTATGCTGCGGCTCGCCGCTATGTGCGCGAGCTTTGCGCCGAGCGCGGGTGTCCCAGGTCAACCGCGCGCATCGCCACGGCGCATACGGCGAGCGATCGGACCGAGACGTTCTTTATGAACGCGATCAAGGGCTCCGGGCTTGCGGGGCTCTCGAGCATCCCGCGCCGGCGCAACATCATCGTGCGCCCGCTCATCGATATGACCCACGAGGAGCTCTGCCGCTATCTCGAGGTGGCTGGCGTGGGCTGGCGCGAGGACTCGACCAATGGCGACACGGCCTACCTGCGCAACTTCGTGCGGCATCGCATCGTGCCCGTGGCGCGGGAGCGCAACGCCAACCTTGCGCGGGTGGTATCTGCAGCCTGTGACGTGCTGGGAGACGAGGACGCCTTCATGGCGCAGCTTGCCGCCACCGCTCTGCGCACCTGCACGCGCCGTAGCCGCGAGGGGCTCGTGGTGATCGACGGCGCGCGGCTTGCCGCGGCGGAGGTTGCCATCGCGCGCCGCATGGTGCGCCTTGCCGTGAAGCAGCTCGACCCAGACGTTCGCCTGGAGTTCCGCCATGTCGAGGCGGTCCTTTCCTGCGTGGCGGCAGGCGAGGGGTCGCTCACCCTGCCGGGCGGAATCGATGCGCGCATGGAGTTCGGCACGCTCTCGCTGCGCACGGCGGCAGCTCGCGAGGAGCTCGTCTCGGGCTGGCTCAGGGTGCCCGGGCGCATGCCGCTTGCCAACGGTGCGATGCTCGAGGCTTCGCTTGAACGCGTGTCCTCTGGTGAGGACGCGGTGGTGCTGGCACGCTCGCTCGCCGCGGCCGATGATGCGACAACGAGCACGGTTCTGGTCGATGCGGCATCCCTCGGCTATGCGGAGCACGACGTGGTGCGGCTCAAGGAGGACGGTTCCGGCCAGTCTGCCGGGGTCATGGGAGTGCGCCTATGGGTCGATGCTCCCGCTGCGGGCGATCTGATGTGCCCTTTGGGCATGCACGGTCGATCCAAGAAGGTCTCGGACATCCTCAACGAGGAGCAGGTTCCGGTTGCCGAGCGCGCCCAGGTGCCCGTGGTGCGCACGGCGCCGAGCGGCTCCGTTGTGTGGGTTGGCGGAATTCGCCTCGACGACCGCTTTAAGTGCACGGCTGCAAGCAGGGTGCTGGTAAAATTGGTTATTCGTCGCGTCGATGCCGCCTAAGGTCGGCGCGCGGTTCGAGGTCCAAACGAACGAGCAGGAAGGGCGAGTATGAGCGAGACGAGCATGCAGCATCCGGATGTCGAGAGCGTGCTGTTCGATGAGGAGACCATCGCGTCGATCGTGAAGCGGATGGGCGAGGAGATCACGCGCGACTATCACGACAGGGACCTGGTGCTCATCGCCGTCCTGCGCGGCGCCGTCGTGTTCATGGGCGACCTCATGCGCGCGATCGATGTGCCGCTCGCCATCGACTTCATGGCGGTGTCGAGCTACGGCGACAAGGCCAAGAGCTCGGGCGTGGTCCGCATCGTCAAGGACCTCGATATGGATATCAAGGGCCGCGATGTGCTCATCGTCGAGGACATTCTCGACTCGGGCCTGACCCTCAAGTACCTCATGAAGAATCTCAGCAGCCGCAAGCCCGCGTCCATCGAGGTCGCGACCTTCCTGTGGAAGGACATCGAGGGCAAGCAGGCGGCCATCAATCCTAAGTACGTGGGAACCCATTGCCCCGACGCGTTCGTGGTGGGCTACGGTCTCGACTTCGCCGAGCGCTACCGCAACCTCCCGTACGTGGGCATTCTCAAACCGGAGGTCTATTCGTAAATGCCTTGTTCAACCGAATCGCTTCAGAAGGAGGGGCGCGCTCTTTTGCGCACGGCCCTGTTTGCCGAAGCCGAGCATAAGCCCAGCGAGGACAAGCCGACCCCCGAGCCCGAGGCCCAGCGCCCTGCCGGCGAAGAGCCCCGGGAACAGCATCCTGAAGCCCCGCGCCCGGATCGTTCGGACGACAGCCTCTTCGATCGTATCGACGGCATGGTGGCCGATAACCGCTCCGGCGCGCGCAACGGCGGGCGCAACGGCGGCGGACGTCGCGGGCCCAGCCGCGCTTCGCTGCTCTACCTGCTGATCGCGTGCGCCTTCATCGCGTACCTCTTCTTCAACATGGGAGGCGCGCTGGGCGGACAGGAGCAGTCGCAAACGCTCCCCACCAGCCAGTTCGTTTCTGCCGTGAAGCACGGCCAGGTGGACTCCGTGGTCTACACCGTGGTCACCGGCGAGGTGAGGGGCACGTACTGGCCGGATGCGGAAGACAAGGGTGACGCAGACGCGCTCGTTCCCTTCACCTCCACCTACGTTGGATCCGATTCGCTCGCTGAGCTCATGGCGCGCTTCCCGGGTGTGACCTACGAGGTCGACACCAACAACCCCAACGCCTTCACCGACATGCTCATCAATGTGGTTCCCACGATCATCCTGGTGCTCGTGATGTTCTACCTCATGCGCCAGATGATGGGTGCCAACAGCAAGACCATGCAGTTCGGGAAGACCAACGCCAAGACCGACGAAGCCACGCGCCCAAAGGTCAAGTTCAAGGATGTCGCTGGTATCGACGAGGCCGTGGAGGAGCTCGAGGAGGTCCGCGACTTCCTGGCCGATCCCGATCGCTACCGCAAGCTCGGTGCCAAGATCCCGCGCGGCGTGCTTCTGGTGGGCCCTCCGGGCACCGGCAAGACCTTGCTCGCCAAGGCGGTCGCCGGCGAGGCGGGCGTTCCGTTCTTCAGCATCTCCGGCTCCGACTTCGTGGAGATGTTCGTGGGCGTTGGCGCGAGCCGCGTGCGCGACCTCTTCTCCAAGGCAAAGGAGCTCGCCCCATCGATCATCTTCATCGACGAGATCGACGCGGTGGGTCGCCAGCGCGGCGCAGGTCTGGGCGGCGGCCACGACGAGCGCGAGCAGACGCTCAACCAGCTGCTCGTCGAGATGGACGGCTTCGAGGAGAGCGAGAGCGTGATCCTCATCGCCGCGACCAACCGCCCCGACATCCTGGATCCGGCGCTGCTGCGCCCGGGGCGCTTCGACCGCCAGATCACCGTCGACAGGCCCGACGTGCGCGGCCGCGAGCAGATCCTGCGCGTGCATGCCGCCAACAAGCCGCTCGCCGGCGATGTGAGCTTTGAAAAGCTCGCCCAGCTCACCGTGGGCTTCACGGGTGCGGACCTCGCCAACCTCATGAACGAGGCGGCCCTGCTTACCGCTCGCCGGCATGAGAAGCGCATCACCATGGCCGAGATCGAGGAATCCATGGAGCGTGTGATCGCCGGTCCCGAGCGCAAGGCTCGCGTCATGACCGAGGCCGAGCGCCGCACGATCGCCTTCCACGAGAGCGGACACGCGCTGGTGGGCCACGTCCTCGAGCATTCGGACCCGGTTCACAAGATCACGATCATCCCGCGCGGCCAGGCGCTCGGCTACACGATGCAGCTCCCCACGGAGGACCATTTCCTCAAGACGCGCAACGAGATGCTCGACGAACTCGCTGTCTTCTTGGGCGGCCGCGTGGCCGAAGAGCTCATGTGCGATGACATCACCAGCGGAGCCTCGAACGACTTGGAGCGCGCGACCAAGATGGCACGCGAGATGGTCACGCGGCTCGGCATGAGCAAGGAGCTGGGAACGCAGGTCTTTGGCGAGGCGCAGCACCAAGTGTTTTTGGGTCGCGACTATGCCGATCACCAGGACTACTCCGAGGAGACGGCGCGCCGCATCGACGCCGAGGTGCAGCGCATCATGCGCGAGGCCCACGAGCGCGCCGAGGCTATCCTCTCCGAGCGCCGTGAGCAGCTCGAGCTCATGGCGAGCGTCCTGCTGGAGCGTGAGACCGTCGAGGGCGATGCCGTGCACGCGCTGCTTGATAACACCTGGGATGATTACCTGGCTCACGAGGCCGAGCAGCCCGGTGCGTCCGCCGCTGGCGGCCCGGCGCGCGGTCGCAAGCCGCGCCAGAGCGACGAGGAGATCGCGGAGGAAGCGGCTCGCTTCGCCGAGGAGGCCATGGCATCTGAGGACGGGGATTCCAAGGAAGGCGTGTAGGCTGCCGGGAGGTACCGATGATCAACGAGACGATGTATGAACGCGGAGCCGAGAGCTCGGTTATCCGCGAGATCTTCAGCTACGCCAACGAGCGCAAGGCCCAGATCGGGGCGGACAAGGTGTTCGATTTCAGCCTGGGCAACCCCAGCGTGCCGGCGCCGGCGGCGGTGCGCGCGAGCATCGAGCGATCGCTTGCAGAGCTCAGCCCGGCGGAGCTTCACGGTTACACGCCCGCACCCGGTCTTCCCGCGGTGCGCCAAGCGGTAGCGGACTCGCTGAACCGTCGCTTCGGAACATCCTACGGAGCCGCAGACGTTTTCATGACCGTGGGGGCAGCGGCGTCGGTGTCCTGCACCCTCAAGGCAGTCACCTGTCCGGGTGAGGAGGTCATCGTCATAGCCCCGTACTTCCCCGAGTACCGCGTGTGGATCGAGACGGTGGGCGCGACTTGCGTGGAGGTGCCGGCAGATTCCAGGACCTTCCAGATCGACGTCGCAGCGGTGGAGGCGGCCATCACGGAGCGCACCGCAGCGGTCATCATCGACTCGCCTAACAACCCCACCGGCGTAGTCTACCCCCGCGAGAGCCTCGAGGCGCTCGCCGCCGTGCTTGAGCGCGCCAACGCCCGTCGCGCGGAGCGCCTGGGCCACCCGCAGCCCATCGTGCTCGTGTCTGACGAGCCGTACCGCGAGATCACCTACGGTGCCGAGGTCCCGTGGGTGCCGAGCCTCTACGAGCACACCATCGTGTGCTACTCCTACAGCAAATCGCTGTCGCTGCCCGGCGAGCGCGTGGGCTGGGTGCTTGTTCCCCAGGTGAGCGAGGGTGCCCGCCGCGCGATGTGCGCGGTGGCGGGCGCAGCCCGGGCCCTGGGCTTCGTGTGCGCCCCGGCGCTGTTCCAGCGCGTGGTTGCCGACTGCGTTGACGAGCCGTCGGACGTTGCTGCCTATGCGCGCAACCGCGACCTCCTCTGCGACGCCCTGCGCGAGGCGGGCTATACGTTCGTAGAGCCCGACGGTGCCTTCTACCTGTGGGTTAAGGCGCTCGAGCCGGATGCTGAGGCGTTCTGCGAGCGCGCCCGCGCCTATGAGCTGCTGCCCGTGCCGTCGAACAGCTTTGGTGTCGAGGGTTGGGTGCGCGTGGGCTACTGCGTGGCGCCGGAGGTCATCGAGGGCTCGCTGCCTGCATGGCGCGCGCTTGCCGAGGAATATCGCAGCTAGCCTGTTTGCTAGGCGATGGTCACCCGGCCGCGCTCAGCTCGCACGATGGCGAGCATGTGGCGCGGAACCGCGTGGAACGCGCAGTTGCCGATCACATTGCCCGCCGCCTTCTTGGCATCCGCGTCGGCGTTGGCGGTAGCGTAGGCATGCTCGAAGCGCTCGAGCATCGTCACGTCGTTGCCGCCGTCGCCGTAGACGGCGACCTCGTTGTCGGTGAAGCCAAGGCTCTGCGCCAGCCACGAGATGCTCGCGCCCTTATTCACGTCGGCGTTGGTGATCTCGAACATGATGGGGTTGAAGGGCGTGTTCACGAACGCGTCCTGGGCATCCAGGTAGGCTGCTAGGTCGCGCTTGAGCTGCTCGTCGACCACGCGGCTGTTGATCTTCACGATGTCATGCTCGAGCACCTGCTCGACGGACTGCTCGAAGTGCATGGTGGGGTCGGATTCCTCGCGCTTATACATGCCGCGCATGGCGATGCGGCGGATGAACCCGTCGCGCGCGAACTGAGCTTGGCGCTTCTCGCGCGTGGCGGTGATGTAGGTTCCCTCTGCGGAAACGCATTCGAATACCACATCGGGGAAGGCGCGCAGCATCTTCTCGAGCGCTGCCTTGTCGAGGGGGAACGACTTGACGACCTTGCCGGTCGCGTCGCGCACGATCGCGCCGTTGAGCTCGACGATGTCGAGCGGCAGCCCCTCGAACCCGTGCTCGTTGGTGGAGCGCATGGTGCGGCCCGTGGCGATGACTACATGGGCGCCTGCGTCGACAACCTGCTTGAGCGCTGCGAGAATCCGTTTGTCCGTTAAGTGGAACGCGTTGAGCAGCGTGCCGTCGAGATCGGTTGCGAACACTTCGATCATGCTGATTCCTTCCCCTGCGACGCAATGAGCCGAGAACCATCTTGTTATCATTCTATCGCACTCTGTATTGTTCTGTATCGTTAATTCTGAAGGTTTTGTCACAACACCTCGTTGATTCCCCAGCGCTTCCACATGCGTGCAGACGAGAGCCCCTACACGTCCTCGCGGAACATCGGCTACGTTCCGCGGCGGGGCTTCCTGAAGCATGGCGCCGCGGACGGCCGGGCCTCCCGCTCGCGGCTCCATCGGGCCTCTCCGCCCCGTCGGGGCCCATCCGTCGGAAAGATGAATAGCACCATTCCCCGAGCGCCCATTCGATGGAAAAATGAACGCCTTCGCCCCCTGAACGCCCACTCGTTGGAAAAGTGAGCGGCTTTTTCGTGCTCAAAAAATGCGCGAATAGAATGCCGTCGGAATAACCGCAGGTAGCCGGGTTGCCCGCCATCCGCTCCAGGCGGATTTTCCACACACTTTTCGATCGGATGGTCGCGGAGCCCCCATCGGCCCATATTCTGCATGGTTTTCGGCGCTTGCCCTCCCGTTCGGCGTTCAAATGATCGCCGAGTGGGAGGCAGGAGCCCATCAGGCGTTCAAATGATCGCCGAGTGGGAGGCGGGAGCCCATCCGGCGTTCAAATGATCGCCGAGTGGGAGGCGGGAGCCCATCCGATGATCAGACGACCGGTGGATGGGGGCAAGAGCCCATTCGATGCTCGAAAGGACACTGCCGCAACGGCGTGGTTGACCTTCCAGCACTTCTACGCACGCGCAGGCGAGAGCCCTGTACGCTTTTGAGGAGTATCGGCTATGTATCGTGACCGAGCCATGCTGAAAACCGTAGCGATACGTGGCGTTGTTGTTCAAGATTCCGAGTGCTTCTTACCGCGCGGTACAATGGACCGCAGCTTCTACGCCGTCCAACAGCCGAGTTATCGATGGAGGAGCACCCGTGACCTATCGCATCAAGTCGGATATCCACAACCATACCCTCTTCTCGCGGCACGCCTATTCCACCATCGCGGAGAACGTCGCTGCCGCTCGCGCTGCGGGTCTCGAGGTGCTCGGTTCGGCCGACCACTTCAGCCCCATGCTTTTCCCGGAGCAGCACATCCGCAACTTCCAATTCTTCTTGAACCAGGGCATCTGGCCGCGCGCCTGGGACGGGGTCACGCTCCTGCGCGGGGCCGAGGTCGATATCCTGGGTCTCGACGGCCGCCTCTTCGCGCAGGACATTCCCTGTCCCGAAGCTATCGAGGGCTCGGTGTATCGACGCGAGCAGAGCCTGTTCGAGCGCGTGACCGGCAACCTCGATTACCTGGTCGCGAGCGTGCACAACTCAAGCTTTGCCGAGGGGGCCACCGTAGCGCAGGCCACGGCCATGTACACCGCCGTGCTCGAGCAGCCGCGCGTGTTCGTGCTCGGCCATACCGGTCGCTCGGGCGTGGCCTTCGACGTGGACGAGGTCCTTACCGTGGCTAAGGAGCGCGGCAAGCTCATCGAGATCAACGAGCATAGCCTCGAGCGCGGGCTCGACAGCAAGGTGGGCCATGCGTGCCAGCACATCGCCGAGCGCTGCGCCGAGCTGGGCGTGGGCATCGCGGTGTCGAGCGATGCACATATCGCGTGCCACATCGGGCGGTATCCTCTGGCTCAGACCTTGCTGGACCAGATCCACTTCCCGCAGGAGCTTATCGTCAACCGCGACCGCGCGTCGCTCATCAAGGCCCTGGCCTCGTCGGGCGTGTGCGACCTCACCGAGCTGCTCGAGCACGATGAAGCTGCTGAGTAACGCGCTCGCTGTCATTCTGGCGATCGCCGGCGTCACCGTGCTCGCCGCCGCGGTGGTGCTCATCTGCCGCTACTACCAGACGCGCATCGCTCCAAGCGAGGTTCCCGAGCCGCCGCAGCAGCCCGCGGCTGCGGTGTCGCAGCCCGCACACGGCCGCTTCGAGACGAGCCTAACCTACACGTGCCTGGCCTCGCCCACGGGCGAGGCGACGTCCACCATCACCTGGGACGATGCGTGGTTCGCGCTCGATTCCAATACCTACAACCACGAGCTTGCTCGAGCGGCCGCCGTGCTCTCGGCGCTCGCGTACGCCGAATCGAACTATTACCAGGCGTCCTACGATTGCCCACCCTATATGGAGGACGCCCTGACCGCCTTGGGCTTCGACGAGGTCTCGACCGAGTCGTATCGCTACCGGAGCGAGATCGTCGATCAGGTGCTCAACGTCTTCACGCAGGAAGAGGACTCGGTTGCCTACACGATCGCTCGCAAGCGCCTGGACGAGGGGACGGGTGCCACTCGCTCGGTCATCCTGGTGTCGGTGCGCGGGAGCTACGGTGCCGAATGGGTGAGCAACCTCTACGTGGGCGAGCAAGGCGCCGCCCCGCACGAGGAGCTCGCTGCGCGGGCTCGCGAGGCGCTCGAGGCCGAGGCGGACCGCGTGCGCGAGGCGCCGGACCTCGAGGCGCTTCTCGAGGCGCATGGCAACCACGCGGGCTATACGGACGGCGCTGCCGAGATCATGGAAGCCGTGCGCCCCTGGATCGCAGCGAGCCACGAACGCGGCGATGCTGTGACGCTGCTGGTGGTGGGGCATAGCCGAGGCGGTGCCATCGCGAACATCGTCGCTGCCCAGGCGGACGACGAGCTTGCCGGAGCGAAGGACGATCCCACCTGGGAGGAGGGCGCGCTTGGCCTTGGGACGGGCGATGCCGTTATGGCCTACACCTTCGCGTCGCCGGCGACCACCGTCTCCCAAGATGCGCACGATGCGCGCTACGGCAACATCTTCAACATCGTGAATCCCTCTGATATCGTGCCCTACCTGCCGCTTTCCGCATGGGGCTACGGACGTTACGGCGAGGACCGCTTCCTGCCGGCGGTCGATGACGCGGGCTTCGACGAAGCCTATGGCGAGATGTGCGTGCGGTTCGAGCAGGCGGTGGGCACGGAGAGCCCCTATGACCCGGCGGACGCCCGTACCGTGCGGGCGGTCATCGCCGAGGTGTCGCGTCAGGTGCCCACCACGGACGCATTTCTCACACCGCAGGGGGTGTTCCTATAGTTTTGTCAACTGATTTTGTTGGCAAAGATCACTGCTTTCGAGCATGCTGACGCCAGCCCTTGTCGGGCTGGCGTTTTTCTATGGCTCTGGCTAGCTAGGCCGAGTACGGGACCTTGTCCCTCATGATCGCGTAGATCACCTTCATCCTCTTCCTGGCGACCGCCTTCAATGCCTCTCCGTGGCACATGCCGCGATCCCTGCATTTGCGGTAGTAGTCGCCGAACCGGCCCCTGCTCCTGCTAAGCGAGTTGCAGGAGAAGATGAGCAGGTTTTTCAGCCTCTTGTTTCCCTGGCGCGAGGCGCTCACCGACGATATCGACTTGCCTGACTGGCGGTTCCTGGGAGCGATTCCGCAATACGATGCGAGGTGGTCGTGGTCGGGGAAGTCGTCGATGTCGATGCTTATCACCAGCTCCGATGCGGTCCTTGGGCCGATTCCTGGGATGGTCAGCAGGCATTCGTAAGTGCCGTCCTCGACGAGCAGCGCCGTTATCTCCGTGTCGAGCCTTGCGGCTTCCTCGGCGGACTCCCTGATACGCCTGGCAAGCATCCTGACCTGCGGGTTCTCTGCCATGACCTGGTATTCGGACGGGCGCGTCGACGACGATATCGCCGCCAGCGCGGCGTCGATGCGCGCCCTGTTCGCGCCGCGGGTCACGGCGCCGACGGCAGGCTTGCCGGCATCCAGGATGCCCCAGGGGCCGCCCAGGGACTCCATCATCTTCAGCCAATGGGGATCGGCCAGGTCGGCCAGCGCCTCGAACGCGGGGCAGCTTTCCAGGAGTATGCTCCTGAGCCTGTTCTTGTCACGGGTGGAGCAGGTGACCATGTGGTTCCTCTGCGCCGCCATCGACCTTGCGGCCTCGAGCCTCTCGTCGCGCCTTGGCACGGGCAGCAGCGAATCCGGGATGCCGAGCGCCGTCTTGGCTATGACCGCGGCGTCGCGCTCGTCGGTCTTGGCGTCGCCCGCGAACAGCTTGGCAGCTCCGTGGGCGGCGATTCCCGGCAGGTAGGCGACGGGCAGCCCGGCCAGCCTTGCCCTCGATATCGCCAGCGACCCGATGTTGCGCACTTGGTCGACGACGACCAGCGTCCCTGCATCCACTCGGGCGAACAGGCTGTCCAGGTCATGCTCGGTGTTGGCCACGGGGCCGCTGGCGAGGATCTCGCCCTGCCTGGTCACGTGGCACGCCCAATGGGAGAACTTCCCGACGTCGAGGCCTATTACGGCAGGGCAGGCGGTGGCTTCGGTCAGCATGATGGTATCCTTCCAATCGTCGGTCGATCGGAATGCTGCCTCGCGCGACACCCACATTACCTGGCCGTGGCGCTCTTTGGTCGGAGGAGCCCGGCAGTTTCCTATTAGTCGTCAGAAGCAGCGGCGCCCGCGTCGGCAACACCCCCCGGGCCCTCAAGGGGCAGGGGCATAAGGCCGTCCGCGGGCGCCCGATCGGCAGTCCCTCGGGACATATGTCAATCGTAGTCCGACCGTCTAAGCGGATGGCTTAAGCGATTGGGCTAACTACTTCTCAAACTGTAATGTGGCGTCGGTGATCGGCGCCTGCGCAACCAACGTCGACCCCATCCGCATCCTCTATGGACACTATCCCAGCACCTATATCGCCTGGATGCAGGCGATCGAGAGCGATGGTCTGCACAGGTAGCACACGCTGGGGCGGTGCCGCGCCGATCGGACGAGCACCGCTGGTCGGGCGTGAACTGCCGCCTGCCGCCCTCGCTGCTCCCGCACATCGGTTTCCGCCAAGGTGCCCCGTCGGCGGCGCTGCTATCAGCGACGGTTGAGAACGGCGACGGTCTCCACATGTGGCGTGTGGGGGAAGAGGTCCACCGGCGTGAGCCGCGTCAGCGCGTAGCCCGCCTTGCCGAGCACCTCGAGGTCGCGGACCTGCGTGGCGGGGTTGCAGCTGATGTAGACGACGGTTCGCGGGGCCATGGCGGCTGCCGCCTCGAGGAACTCCGGCGTGGAGCCGGCTCGCGGTGGGTCGAGGACCACGACGTCGGCGTGCTCGCCTGTGCCTGCCGCGCGCTCGAGGTAGGCCGTGGCGTCCTCGGCGATGAAACGAGCGCGGTCACCAAGGCCGTTGAGCTCGGCATTGCGCTGCGCATCGGCGATGCCGGCGGCATTTCGTTCCACGCCGATGAGCGTTGCCTCGACGCCGGTGTCCACCGCGGCGCGCAGCGCGGTGATGCCGATGGTCCCGCTGCCGCAGTACGCATCGATGAGCGTATCGCCCGCCTGCAGCCCCATTCCGTCGATCGCCAGCTGGTAGAGGACCTCGGTCTGCCGGGGGTTCGTCTGGTAGAAGGCCGTGGGCGAGATCTCGAACGTGCAGTTCAGCAATTGGTCGCGCATACAGGGCTTGCCTGCGATGACCTTGGTCACGGGGCCGAGCACGGCGTTTCCCGGCAGGGTGTTGATGTTGTGGGCCACGCAGACGATGCGCGGGTCATACGCCATGAGCGCGGCGGCGAACTCGTCGGCGCGCGGCAGAACGCGCTTGGCGGTGACGAGCGTGAGCATTGCCTCCTCGGTGCGCCAGCCCATGCGCAGCACGGCGTAGCGCAAGATGCCCCGGCGCGTATCCTCGTCGAAGGCGGATATGCCGAGATGTTCGGCCGTGCGCGCCACTTCGTTGAGGATTGCCCGTGCTCCAGGGGCCTCGACGGGGCAATCCGGTACGGCGACGATGTCGTGTGTGCCTTGGGCATAGAGTCCGCTCAGCACCTCGCCATGCTGTCCCGGCGCGAAGGGGGTCTGCGCTTTATGACGAAAGCCGCGCGGTGCCGGTGCCTTACCGGGTTCGCCGGCATGCGCGCCCATGCCCCACACGGGATCGAGCTTGAGATTCCAACCCATGCGGTCGAGCAGGGGAGAGAAGAGCTCCTCCATCGCCTGCTGCTTGCGGGCAAGCTGCTTGCGGTAGGGCATGCCGATCCAGGCGCAGCCGCCGCAAGCGCGCATGATGGGGCACGGACCCGCCGTGCTCTTGGCTTCGCGGCGTTGAGCGGAATGCGAGGGCACGGCGGGGCGCGGCGTGTTCGACGAGCGCGCTTTGCGGTTCGGTCGCGGGTTGCGCGAGCGGGGTGCGGATGACATAAGACTCCCGGTTCAAGTTGCTGGAGGATGGGCTGCCGACGGTAGGTGCCCATACCTATATATAAGTATACGTGCTTGGAAGAATAGAGGCTTTGCGTGCGGACCCGGGGCACTCCGAGCCTCCAAGAGAAACTATGTAAATTTGGTGAAGAGCTTTTGCATCGAATCCATAAAGATGGGGGGTGTTCCTATAGTTTTGTCAACTGATTTTGTTGGCAAAGATCACTGCTTTCGAGCATGCTGACGCCAGCCCTTGTCGGGCTGGCGTTTTTCTATGGCTCTGGCTAGCTAGGCCGAGTACGGGACCTTGTCCCTCATGATCGCGTAGATCACCTTCATCCTCTTCCTGGCGACCGCCTTCAATGCCTCTCCGTGGCACATGCCGCGATCCCTGCATTTGCGGTAGTAGTCGCCGAACCGGCCCCTGCTCCTGCTAAGCGAGTTGCAGGAGAAGATGAGCAGGTTTTTCAGCCTCTTGTTTCCCTGGCGCGAGGCGCTCACCGACGATATCGACTTGCCTGACTGGCGGTTCCTGGGAGCGATTCCGCAATACGATGCGAGGTGGTCGTGGTCGGGGAAGTCGTCGATG
This sequence comes from Enorma phocaeensis, assembly GCF_900186505.1. Classification (GTDB taxonomy): domain Bacteria; phylum Actinomycetota; class Coriobacteriia; order Coriobacteriales; family Coriobacteriaceae; genus Enorma; species Enorma phocaeensis. The sequence continues at coordinate 843,385 of NZ_LT891970.1, read as the reverse complement.
TCGATGCTTATCACCAGCTCCGATGCGGTCCTTGGGCCGATTCCTGGGATGGTCAGCAGGCATTCGTAAGTGCCGTCCTCGACGAGCAGCGCCGTTATCTCCGTGTCGAGCCTTGCGGCTTCCTCGGCGGACTCCCTGATACGCCTGGCAAGCATCCTGACCTGCGGGTTCTCTGCCATGACCTGGTATTCGGACGGGCGCGTCGACGACGATATCGCCGCCAGCGCGGCGTCGATGCGCGCCCTGTTCGCGCCGCGGGTCACGGCGCCGACGGCAGGCTTGCCGGCATCCAGGATGCCCCAGGGGCCGCCCAGGGACTCCATCATCTTCAGCCAATGGGGATCGGCCAGGTCGGCCAGCGCCTCGAACGCGGGGCAGCTTTCCAGGAGTATGCTCCTGAGCCTGTTCTTGTCACGGGTGGAGCAGGTGACCATGTGGTTCCTCTGCGCCGCCATCGACCTTGCGGCCTCGAGCCTCTCGTCGCGCCTTGGCACGGGCAGCAGCGAATCCGGGATGCCGAGCGCCGTCTTGGCTATGACCGCGGCGTCGCGCTCGTCGGTCTTGGCGTCGCCCGCGAACAGCTTGGCAGCTCCGTGGGCGGCGATTCCCGGCAGGTAGGCGACGGGCAGCCCGGCCAGCCTTGCCCTCGATATCGCCAGCGACCCGATGTTGCGCACTTGGTCGACGACGACCAGCGTCCCTGCATCCACTCGGGCGAACAGGCTGTCCAGGTCATGCTCGGTGTTGGCCACGGGGCCGCTGGCGAGGATCTCGCCCTGCCTGGTCACGTGGCACGCCCAATGGGAGAACTTCCCGACGTCGAGGCCTATTACGGCAGGGCAGGCGGTGGCTTCGGTCAGCATGATGGTATCCTTCCAATCGTCGGTCGATCGGAATGCTGCCTCGCGCGACACCCACATTACCTGGCCGTGGCGCTCTTTGGTCGGAGGAGCCCGGCAGTTTCCTATTAGTCGTCAGAAGCAGCGGCGCCCGCGTCGGCAACACCCCCCGGGCCCTCAAGGGGCAGGGGCATAAGGCCGTCCGCGGGCGCCCGATCGGCAGTCCCTCGGGACATATGTCAATCGTAGTCCGACCGTCTAAGCGGATGGCTTAAGCGATTGGGCTAACTACTTCTCAAACTGTAATGGGGTGCCTATTTATCCAATAGAACTCAGAATCTAGCGAATCTGAAAGCTTGATAGGGGGGTCATTTTTATTCGCAAGGTGCATGAGGTGCTCTGGTAGGGAAAGATCGGCGATTGTTCGAGTCTATTTGAATGGGTCATCGAATCCTTGATGGACGAAGCGGCGATAACGAATGCGTGTGAAAAATGATAGGGGGGACCACATTAAGTAATTTGTATGAAATCTGTAAGACCCCTGTAAGAAATGAAAGAGACCACCTGATAGCCCCATTGTTTCCACAGGTGAGAGACGTAAACGGAAAACCCTTCCAATCCGTAGAGTAGTACGTACTCGTATTAGGCACCTTGAGTGCCTAATACATGGAGCGTGTCGATACAGGGTGTACGTGGGTGAGTCGGGGAATCCGGCAGCGCCCCCGGTATCGAGGCGGCGCATAGCACCCGACTCCTGAGCGGCTGGAAGGAAATTCAAATGAAGCACGGCAGTCGAACTGGTCAGCACAGAGACGCATCGTCTTTGGCCACCCGCATGGCGCAAATGGGGCGCAAGGCCCTCAAGACGGTTCGCCGCGAATGGCGCGGCGCGCTTACCGTGCTCGTGGTCGTCGCGTTCTTGTGGCAGACCTTTGCGTCGAGCGGCGTGGCGTTCGCCATCTCGGAGACCGCGGGCGACGTCGCCCACACTGTGATGGTCAACGCAAACAGCGAGAGCGATCCCACCGCATCCACTGGCAACGGTGCGAGTACCGAGCCTTCTGGCGATGAGAATGCTTCCGGCCAGGATGGCGATACCGGCACCGCGGCAGACCAGAGTGGAACCGATCAGGGCGATGCTTCCGCCGAAGATGACGGAGCCGCTGAGAGCGACGAAGCCGATTCCACGACGAGTTCCGATGAGGCGCTGACCGGAGCGGGCCAGGGCAGCGACGCCGCGACCTCGCAGGGAGACGGCTCGACCGTTTCGACCGAGGGCGATGGCGCTACGGACGATCCCTCCGCCACCACCGGTGCCGAAGGCGAGGAGCCTGCTGACGAGCTCCGTGCTGTGGAGGCGTGGGACTGGACTGGTCGCGCGCTGAACCTCGAGCTCTCCTCTCCCGAGGGCCTTGCGATTGACGAGGACGCGGTCCGCGCCTACGTTGCCGAGCAGCTCGCCGCTCAAGCTGCCGACGACGCCGCGAGCGCGCCTGCTTCGGAGGACGGCCAGGATGGCTCCGCGCTCGCCACAACCGAGAATGAGGAGGGCGACGCTGCTGGCGATGCTACCGACGAGACCGCCCCTGCCGAGGATGTCCTCACGGAGGACGACGTACGCGCGCTGCTGCCAGCCCAGCTCCCTGCGACGCTCGACCTCGCCGCAGTGCTCGACCCGGCTGCCAACGCCGAGACGGGCGACCACACCGTGATCATGCCCGGCGACACCTTCACCGTGAACCTTCCTGAGGGCATCGTGCTCGCGAGCGCCGATACCTTCGATATCTACCAGCGCGATGCGAACGGTGATGAGACCAGCATCCGCATCGCGACCGCCGAGCCTGCAGCCGATGGCTCCGCGCTCACCGTCACCTTCGTCACCGCGACCGATGCGGCCGGCACCACCTACACCATCGGCGCCCCCACCGAGGGCACCGAGCCGGCGGCGGAGGCCGAGGGCACCGAGGCCCTTGCGACCGCCGATATGCGCCTTGCGCTCGAGGTCGAGGTCGATACCGCTCTTATGACCATGGCGGAGACCCAGATCGAGTGGGCCCTTCAGATAGCGACCGATGGCGACGCCAACCAGACCGCGGTCCTCACCCTTCCTGCGCTCGACGCCTTTGCGGCGGCGATGGGCATCGAGGGCGAGATCCAGGCGAGCGGGTCCGTGGAGACCGAAGAGCCCGCCGAGGGGGACCCGGCCAACGAGTCGACCCCCGAGGAGGACGCCCTCTCCTCGGGCCTTGACGTGCTCGATGCCATGAGCGACCTCATGCTCCTTGCAGACGAGAACAAGCCCGCAGACGAATACCGGCTCAGCAACTTCAACGGGTCCGGTAGCATCATCACGCAATGGGCCGATAACAACAGCTCGAGCCGCCCCTCCGTTGAAACCATCAAGAGCAACAGCAAGCTCTACTTCACGGTAAACGGAACGCAGCACGAGTTCACGTTCGAGAACGCCAAGACCTACTTGGGCATGAGCGAAGAGCAGTTCCAACAGATCCAGGACGCTTTTGTGGCGACGTCGACCGGCGTGAATACCGTCGAGATCTCGGCGACGGGCCTGCCCGGCAACCTCGCGGTCACCACCTACGCGCCGCGCCTCGATGACGAGGGCTTCCAGATGACGGATACCGACGGCAACCTCCTGTGGGATGCGACCACCAAGGATCACCCGATCACCTGGAGCGTCAGCCACAACGCCGAGAGCGCCGACTACAGCCGCTACTTCCATGGCAACAGCACGGCGGACAGCCAGATCTTCCAGCTCGAGTCCGACAAGTACTTCAACATCATCATGAAGGTCGGCGACGAGGACCCGGGCACGCTGATCGGTGCCACCGACGCCCGCGTATGGCTCGAGATGTTCGTGGACAACCAGCCCTACGGGACGAGCTACTCGCTTGCCGCCCTCTATGCGATGAGCGCTGAGGATCGGGCGCAGATCGGCATCGAGATATCGTCGGAAGATTGGGACGAGCACAACCAGCTCGTCATCACGCTCACCTCCCCGCAATACACGCCCGATGGCAAGCCCATCGAGTACCGTATCCGCTACGAGCGCGACCAAACCCAGACGACGGACTACTACGAGGCGACCTACGACAACACCGCCGTGCCCAACCGCGGCAGCGACGTGACCGCTGCCTACGGCGGCACCTCGCAGGAGACGGCCGGCTCGATGATCATGACGCACGTGGGCGTGACCGACTTCACGGCCAGCAAGGCATGGCTCGACGGCGGCAACACCGAGGGGCGCGGCCCGGTCTCCTTCAGCCTGTGGCGCTACACGCAGAACGGCTCGGCCGCCACGGCCTCGCAGGTGCGCGACGCCGAGGGCAACTTCGTGACCCTCACGCTCGACCCCGCCAGCCCCGACTACGAGGATTACCTCAACGGTGACGGTACGGTGAACCTGGGCAAGCTGCTCGACGCGCAGTACCCGAACCTCAGGCTCGACAAGTACGACTCCGACGGCTACCCGTATGCCTACGGCGTGCGCGAGGACACGCAGCTTGCCAACTACGAGACCGTCTACGGCAGCGTGAGTGCCGACGGCACGGTGGCGGACACCGCGCCCAACTACACCAACCGCAACGGCCAGAACACGCCGCTCACCGGCAGCTACACGCGCACCTCGACCGACCGCCTCACCTACAACGGCGGCACGGTGAGCAACCGCCTGACGGGCCAGACCATGGTCACCGCGACCAAGACCTGGGCCATGGACGCCTTCGCCGACCAGGTGAAGGGGATCACCTGCGAGTTCACCCTGCAGGAGTGGGTCGCTGACGACAGCGAGGCCGGCGGACATTGGGCCGACGTGCTCGGCGACGACGGCAACGCCGTAACCCAGGACCTCGACGGCTTCAACGCCGAGCAGCTCACGCTCGACATCAGCGGGCGCTTCGACCGCTATGACGAGGAGGGCGAGGAGGTCCGCTACCGCTGGGTCGAGTCCGGCGTGACGCAGGACGGCTACACCGCCGACGACGTGGACTTCCAGCGCAACGAGGACGGCTCGGCGAGCTTCACGCTGCACCTGCGCACCACCGAGGGCGACGGCGACTCCGTCGAGGCGGTGCACTTCACCTCCACGATCGACGAGACCGGCGAGACCCCCGTCATCACCAACACGTTCGAGAACACGGTCGACGAGTACGTGGACAAGACCTGGCAGCAGGCCGACGGCGAGTTCTACCACGAGCAGGTCGACTTCCCCGACAAGGCAAGCGCCTGCACGGTCAACGTCTACCGGGGCACGACGCTCATCGGCACGTTCGTGCTCGACGGCACTGTCGACACCGAGCCCCAGGACGGGTTCGTGGCCGAGGGCTTCGAGGGCGCGACGGTACTCGAGACGAGCGCCTACTACCTCGAGATCGAGGGCCTGCCGCTCTATGACGAGACCGGCGGCCGTTACGTCTACCGCATCGTCGAGGAGGACCCCGAGGGCTGGAACAGCACGCGCGTCTACGATGCCGAGACGCACACCACCTACATCGAGAACTCCTACGGCCCCGGTGAGGCGACCGACTTCCACCTCACCAAGGAATGGGTCGACGGCGACGACGCGGCGCACCGCCTCACGAGCCTCGTGAGCGTCACCGCCAACAGGAATATCTACAACAGCGCGGGCGATCTCGCGATCCCGGCGGGCACGCTGCTCTTCGGCGAGGATGCCGAGGGCAATCCCGTCGGCGGCGGCTACCTCGAGCTCTCCGAGGCCAACGGCTGGTTCCACGAGTTCACGGTCGCCGGCTCCAACACCATCGACTGGCGCGATCTCACCATCGAGGAGGTCATGCTCCGTGACGAGGTGACCGGTGAGGAGTACCCCGTGGTCGCCAACCGCGACGAGGCGCTCGATGTCTACGGCGAGAGCGCGGCCTACTGGGCGAACCAGGGCTGGGACGACGATTATCCCCAGAACCAGACGTGCCCGCGCGTGGCCACCGAGAACCACGTCTACGAGGTGACGACCTCCGGCAAGGGCATCGGCGAGGAAGGCACGATGGGCAAGCAGCTGCTCACGGTCGAGAACCGCCGCATCGGTCTGGTGGACCTCACAGTCGAGAAGGAGTGGAAGGACGAGGGCGCCGACGCCACGAGCCGTCCCGAAGCCATCCTCGAGCTCACGGTCGATGACCCGGGCGCGACCTTCGTCGAGTACCAGGGTCGCATCTACATCCACCTGACCGACGGCAACTACCTGCCCGTCTACAAGAGCCGGGGCGGCACGTCGACGAACAAGGAGCAGTACACCACGGCCGACGCCACGGTCTCCGCCGACGGCAAGACACTCAGCGTCCCGGTGAGCACCCAGGCGGACGGCACGTACTACTTCTCCGGCCTGCCCAAGTACACGGGCGCGGGCGACGTGGTGCACTACACCGTGAACGAGGTGTGGGCACCCGGCACGGATGCGGGCGACTACCGCATCTCCGTCTCCGCGGGCGACTACAACGTGGGCGACCTGCACTTCCATGACAACCAGACCTGGACCGCGACCAACCGCCGCCAGGGCACCACGGAGGCGCATTTCCACAAGCAGTGGAACGACTACTACGTGAACGAGGGCTCCGCGCAGCAGCGTCCCGACATCTACCTCACGCTCTACCGCGTGACGAGCGAGAACGGCTACAAGCCCGAGCAGGTCGACGGCTACGTGAACTGGCTGTGGACCGCCGATGAGGAAGAGGCAACCGACCCGGGTTCCTCGAACCTTGCGGCGTCGCAGTATGCGCAGACCTGCTCGATCAGCAACCTGCCCAAGTACGACGCGAACGGCTTCGAAATCATCTACTACGCCACCGAGCAGATGGCGAGCGACGGCGCGAGCATGGGCTACGGCGACGTGACCTTCTCGGCCGACGGCGTGACCGATGACGACTTCGCCAAGCTCGTGAACGTGAAGGGTACGGGTAGCGCGCAGGACAACGACACCACCGGCACCGCGATCGCCGACGAGAACATCGGCAACGTGGCCGGCTCCGACTACGCCGTGCGCTCCGGCGGCACGTTCCACAACGCGCTCACGGGTACCGTGGTCGCGAACGGCACCAAGCTCTGGGAGGACGTGCCCGGCATCGCTGACGGCGAGGACCTGCCCGAGGTGCTCGTCATCATCCAGCGCCGCCCGGTGCGCGCCGCGGGGCAGGAGGTCGCATGGCCTTCGGTGCACCTCCAGCACAACACTGACGGAACCTGGACGCCGGTAGCGGGAGAGGAGACCGCCGACGGTGCGAACAGCGCCATCGCGTGGACGCAGGAACTCGAGTCCGTGGGCGGCAACGCCTATTCGTTCACGATCGACCACAAGGGGCTCAACACCTCGGATAGCACCGACACGGGCGAGGCGCTCGAGCGCTACAACGAGGCGGGTGAGCTCTACGAGTATCGCGCGGTCGAGGTCATCGTGGGCCTCATCGGCACCGACGCGCTCGAGGGCACCGACTGGAACGACCCCGAAAAGGTCGAGCAGATCGACCTCTCCGACGTCTACACCAACCTCGAAAACAACGTCTACATCGTCCAGCACGGTGAGACCGGCTCCTTCATGCTCCGCAACGTCTACCAGCCCACCGATGGCAGCCTCACGGTGAAGAAGCTCTTCAGCGGCGAGCGCGTCGATGGCGACGTCTACCCGGACGTGACCTATACGCTCTACCGCACGTTCAGGCATGAGAACGGCGACACCAGCGACCCCGAGCTCGTGGCGACCCATACCGTGACGGGCGAGCAGTTCACCGCGGCGGCGTCGGGCACCGGTGACACTGGCGGGCTCGCCTACACCGCGGACGGCGGCTTCGCCTACACGTTCGAGGGGCTCGACATCTACGCGCCCGACGGCGAGTACTGGCACTACTACGTGGTCGAGAGCTCGATCGACGGCTACACCACCACGGTGGGCCTGGGCGACCTGAGCCTGGGCAGCGGCGACCTCAAGACGGGTGAGACCGTCGAGCTCGCCGACGGCTCGGAGGGCATGCGCTCCGATGACCTCATGGATGGCGACGGCAAGACCCTCGTGGTCGCGGCGACCGAGAACGCGGGCGATGACGGCACCACCACCAAGACCTACGACCAGATGGTCGACGTGACCTTCGCCAACAGCTACCACCGCGATACGCTCGAGCTCACGGGTACCAAGCGCTGGGAGGACTACGGCGGCTACTACGGCCCGCGCCCGGATTCCGTCATCCTCACGCTCTCGCGCTATACCGAGAACATCGCAGAGCACACCGTCCAGCTCAACTACGTGAACGACGAGGCGCCGGCGTATCTCGAGTGGACGCAGATCGATAGCGCTACCGACCAGCACGACACCTGGACGTACACCATCTCGAACCTCGAGCAGTGGGCGCCCGACGGCAACGCCTGGACCTACAAGGTGACCGAGCGGCTGCCGGACGGCAGCACCTCGTACCGCGTCATCACCGGCACGGGCGAGGGCCAGGGCACCGACCTGGTGCAGGGCACGACCGATGAGTACACCGGCGAGATCTCCGAGCTGGTGAACGGCCTTGACGGCAGCGTGACCGTGACCAAGGTCTGGCAGGACGAGGGCAACCAGTGGAACCTGCGCCCCGTCTCCATCGAGGTGACGCTCCAGGCGCGCTATCAGGTGGTCGGCTCGACCGATTGGTCCGCATGGGCGGACGCCGACGTGGCGTTCGGCGCGAGCGGCATGAACAGGCCCCTGCCGAACTCGCAGCAGCCGATCGAGACGCAGACGCTCAGCGCAGCCAACAACTGGACCTACACCTGGGAGAGCGTGCCCACCGTGGTCACGAACGACGCGGACACGAGCTACAACGTGCAGTACCGCGTGGTCGAGTCCTCGATGACGCAGACGGCGAGCTCGCAGTCCCCCGTGGACGTTGACATCGCCCAGAACGGCGATACGACCCATGACGACGGCAGCTGCGAGATCACCTACGAAACGACCCTCTCGTACCACGGCGCGGGCGTGACCGAGCAGACGGAGAACGTCCTCGGCCCCGGCCAGGGCAACGAGATCGAGAGCGCGACGACCATCACCAACAGGCTCGAGTCCACGCAGCTCTCCATCAAGAAGGTGTGGGACGACGAGTCCAACATGTGGGGCCTGCGCGATGAGGTGCAGAACGCCGATGAATCGACGTATTGGACGGTAACGTATCGCCTGCAGCAACGCATCGGAGACGGCGAGTGGTCCTATGTGACCGATGTCAACAACAACCAGATCGAGGCGACCGTCCGCTCCGCCATGCTGGACGGCAACGGCGACGTTATCAACGAGGCGACGGCGACCTTCACCGGTCTGCCAATGTACGACGCTGGCGGCCGTGCGTACGAGTACCGCGCCGTCGAGGTCGTGCCCGATGCGTACGATGTCGAGAGCCCCCTGAATGAGAACCTCGGCGACGGTATGGCGACGGTCGAGGGCGACAGCACCGAGCTCAACGGCGACGGTGTGAACCAGACCTTTGTGAACTCGACCGAACTGATCGGCTTCAGCGGCACCAAGACGTGGGACGACCACGGCACGGGCATCGCGCCGAGCCAGCCCGGCGATGACGTCACGCCCGAGCTGACGCTCCAGTCGACGACGGATGAGACCCTTGCGTCCGGCTGGACGAACGTGACGTATGAGTACGGCGAGGATGCGACCCACGCGCCCGAGGCGACGTGGACGATCGAGGGCGTCACATGGACATGGGCATACAGCAGCCTGCCCAAGCTCGATGAGAACGGCAACCAGCTCTATTACCGCGCCGTCGAAAAAGACGGTTCGGTGGCGGGCTACTATGCCGTGAGCGATGGCACCACCACCGGCGCGGGCGATGCGGACACCGGCGACCAGACCGCCGGAGCCATCCAGAACGTGGCCACGCGCTTCACGCTCGACAAGGTCGATGACACGAACGACGGCACGACCGAGATCGACCAGGGCGACGTGACGCTCGAGCTCGCCATCATGCAGCACGGGCGTGTCTACGGCGTGTGGCAGAAGGCCCCCGACGGCACCGTCTCCAGCTGGGTGTGGCCCGGCGGAGCCGAGCAGAGGGCGGTGTGGCCTAACGGGACCGGCAACGGCGGCGCCGTCACGAGCGGCAACGGCGCGGTCCCGATGACGGGCGATAACGCCGGCTGGTTCGTGGGCATCCCCACGGGCACCTATACCGTGGTAGAGACCGGCGCCGTGCCCGATGGTTACGCGCGCATGGACGAGGTGACGTTCACCATCTCCGCCAGCCGAAACGGCTATGCCGACGATAACAATGGTACGCAGCTCACGCTTGGCGCGGGCGAGGAGGGAAGTGTCTCGGTCGAGGACGGCCGCCTGACGCTCACCGTGGAGGACCCGATCTTCCGCGGGTACTTCAGCTTCACGAAGCGCCTCGGCGGGGCGAGCGGCGCCGGCATCAACGGGGCGACCTTCGACCTGTACCGCGCCGTCGGTGATGCGCCCGACCTGAGCGAGGGCTCGCAGGATGTCCTCATGGTCGAGGGCATCAGGACCGGCTCGAACGGCATGTACAACTCCAAGACAGGCATCGGTACTGGCCAAGAGTACATTAACGGCGGCGATGACGAGCACAAGCGGACCGGGGACGGCCTGCTGCCCGGCACGTACTACCTCGTGGAGACCTCCACGAGCGATAGCGCCTACCTGCCGGACGGCGAGGACGCCGTCTTCACCTTCCAGATCACCGAGGATAACCACGGCGAGACGGTGACGGTGCGCGACAACGCGGAGCAGAACCCGGCAACCGTGCTCATCAACGAGCAGTTTGGCGCGACGGTGACGCTCCATAAGTACGATGCGGACGACCCGGATCAGGGCGGCATCTCGGGCGCGACCTTCAAGCTCGAGTACCAGGCGCCTGGCAGCACCAGCTGGTCGACGGTGGCGCCTGCCCTCAGGACCGACGCGAACGGCGACCTGACCATTTCGACGCAGCTCAACCGCAAGGGCACCTACCGCCTGACCGAGACGGCCAACCCCGGCTATGAGGTCGACGCGCAGAACCCGCTCACTATCACGTTCGAGCTTGAAAACGAGGACCATAACGGCGAATTCAACCTTATGGATGCGGGCGCCCGCGAGGCGCTCCGCGTGGACGTCCGGTACGGCACGCTCGATGCGGCCGGCGTCGCGAACACGCGCCTGCCGGGCACGGTGACCCTCACCAAGATCGACGCGCAGACGCGCGAGCAGCTCAACGGCGCGGTCTTCACGCTCCAGCGTCAGGACCCGGAGAGCGGGAACTGGGAGGACGCCATCACCAACCTGGTGACCGGCAACCGCTACAGGGTCACCGAGGGCCAGGACGGCACCCTGAGCGCCGGCGCTCCTGAGTCGCTCGGCGACACGAGCGGCGTGCTGACCCTCGAGAACCTGTCCTGGGGCACCTACCGTTTCGTCGAGACCCAGGCCGCCCCGGGCTACGAGCACGTCGCGCCGGACGGCACCACGGGTGCCGGCGGCATGGTGACCACCCAGGCGTTCACCATCGGCCGCCTCGCTGACGGCTCTGCATCGCTTGACGTCAACCTCGGCAACGTGGTGAACACCCAGACGGGTCTCACGCTCCGCAAGGTCGACGAGGCGGGCGGCGCGCTCACCGGCGCGACCTTCAGCGTGACCCCGGTCGGTGGCAGCGCGTTCGCCGACGGCACGACGGACCCCAAGGACTTCGCGACGGGCAACGTCGAGTTCGTGAACATCACGGGTGAGCTCGTCGACGGCGGCACCTACCGCATCGAGGAGGTCGCGGCGCCCGCGGGCTACGCCTGCGCGCAGGGCAGCATCACTGTGACCATGCACCACGACGGCACGGTGACGGTCGACGGCACGGCGGACAACGACCCGCTCTTCAAGCTCGAGTACAGCCAGGTGACGATCACCGCGACCAACCGCCCGGTAACCGTGAAGCTCCAGAAGAACGGCGACGACGGCTCGCAGAACCTCGTGGGCGCGCGCTTCGTGGTCGAGCCGGCCGACGGCACGACGTTCGCCGACGGCACGACCGAGAACGACCGCTACACCACGACGGACGCCGGCCCGCTCGAGATCGAGCAGCTGCTCGTGGGCGGCACCTATACCATCCGCGAGGACATCTACCCCGAGGGCTACGAGGACATGACGGCCGAGCTCACCTTCACGGTGGGCGACCACGGCGAGATCGTCCCGCTGGGCGACTACGATGAGTCCGTCTACGGCATCGCCTTCGACGGCCAGACCGGCGTGGCCACTATCACGGTGACCGACCCGGCGACGCGCGTGCAGCTCCTCAAGACCGACGCCGCGGGCACGCCGCTCGCGGGCGCCGTGTTCGAGATCAAGCCCGCCGGAACCTCCACGTGGGCGGGCGGCGGCCAAGAGGTGCGCAGCTACATCAGTGACGTGGACGGCCTAATCACCTTGGAGGCAGAGGTCGCGACTGGTGGCACCTACCAGGTGACCGAGGTCACGGCGCCCGAGGGCTTCGAGCTCGCGGGCACCGTGGAGTTCACGGTCGCCGCGGACGGCACCGTCGAGGTCGCCGGGGCCGCGGACGGCACGCTCGCGCCGACGGACGGCTCGGGTACCTACACCGTCACGCATGACGACGGCACGGGCATCGCCCTCATCACCGTCGCCGACACGCCGGCTGAGCTCACGGTCGTGAAGGCCGCGGGCGCCGACGGCGGCAAGGTCTACCTCGCGGGCGCCGAGTTCACCCTCACCGAGGTGCTGCCTGCTGGTAGCACAGGGGAGCCGCAGGTCATTAGCGGTATCACGGGCGATGACGGCTCCGTGGTGCTTGCGGGTCTCAAAGCCGGCAGCCGCTATGTGCTCGCCGAGACCGTGGCGCCTGCAGGCTACGAGCTCCTGACGGATACCCTTACGTTCGACGTTGCTGCGGACGGCACGATAACCGTGGTGGGCAATACCCCCGACGGCTTCACGGTGGGCGCTGCGCAAGATTCGGTCGAGGTGCTCGACCGGGTGCTCGGCGTCTCGCTCGTGAAGACCGATGAGGGCGGCCAGGCGCTCGCCGGGGCCGAGTTCACGCTCGAGCCGGTGGAGGGCACCTTCCCGGACGGCTCGGCCTCGAAGACCTTCACGTCCGATGAGTTCGGCGCCGTGTTCACGGATCTCCAGCTCGCGGGCTCGCCCGAGGGTCGCGCCTACGTCCTCACCGAGACGGTTCCGCCGAACGGCTACCGGGCGATCGACCCGATCACCCTGCTCGTCTACGAGGACGGCACGGTGGCGCTCGCAGGCGATACGCCCGAGGGAGTCGCACGTCTCGTCCAGGTCGACAATGCGGGCGATACGCCCGTGGTGACCGTTGCCGACGAGGTCGTCCAAGTCGACCTTGCCAAGGTGAGCACCGGCGGCGGTGCGCTTGCGGGCGCTGAGTTCCGCATCGAGGGCACCTTCGCGGACGGAACCACCGAGAGCACGGTCGCGGTCGCCGAAGATGGTACCGCGGCGCTCGAAGGACTCGTGGCCGGGGAGACCTACACCCTGACCGAGACGGTGGCACCCGAGGGCTATGAGCTCATAGCGGGCGACTTCTCCTTCACGGTGGCCAACGATGGCTCCGTGAGCGGCGAGGCTACCTCCTCTGCCGGGTTCCTCGGCCAGCGCTCGGCCGGCTACTACGTGTCGGACGATGGACTTACCGTGACCGCGGTGGACGAGCCTACGCCGCTGCTCGACCGGCTCACCTCGACCGGCGACCTGCTGCCCATGGCGGGCTACCTGGTCGCGAGCGGTGCGCTGCTGATCATGGCGGGTGAGCTGCGACGCCGCCGCAAGGCTCGGTAAGGCAGGCGGCCGTGAGGGCCGACGTGCGATAGCTGCCGGCCAGGGGGGCAGATTCGGGTACCGCTGGATGTCGGCTGCAAGATAAGGGACGCGGGGCGTCCGCTCAATCGAGCGGGCGCCCCGTTTTCCATGGATGCCGGACTCCGTTACGCCGCGCGCGGTGTCGTCCGTGCCAGCTTATGCCGTGCGGCGCGCACAGCGCCGGCATTTCTCGCGCGGCGAGCGCGGAGACGAGGGAAACGTCCATATTCCAGAATCTCGAGATGAGCTCAAAATTCGAGATTCCGCAAATTGGACAGTATGGGCCTTTGAGGAGCCGATTCTGTACATCCAGAGGGACCTCGGCGGATTTTATATATAAATCAATTCATCGAGATGCTCTCAGATGGCCATTCCGGGTCGGGCGGCCATTACGGGCTGGATCTTCGACTGGGCACGCCGTTTCGGGCGGCAGCGCTCCCCAAGGTGCTGCCGAGGAAAGGGTTCCCGGTTCTGAACCGGGGGCCGTGGCTCGCCCGAGGGCTCCCGGGGGCACGGAATGTCTATATCACCGCATCTCGAGAAGCGGTGAAAAATCGAGATCCCTCAAATCGGACAGAATCGGCCTTTGAGAAGCCGATTCTGTCCATCCGGAGGGATCTCAAAGAAATGAATTTATAAATAAATTCATCGAGATGCGGGCAGATAGCCATTCCGAGATGGAGGACCATTCCGGGTCGGGCGCCATTTCGGGCTGGATCTGCGTTCGGGGGCGCCGTTTCGGACGGCGGCGTTCCTCGGGTGATGATCGAGCATGGGATTCGTCTCTGAACCGGAACTTGAGCGCACCCGAGGGTTCCCGGGAATAAAAGCATCTTGTTTACAATATCGTTTCGATTGTCGAACAACAACGTCTCAGACCGGCGAGATATTGGTGAAAGGGAATATTATCGAGGGGGGCCATAACATTTTTCAGCACGATCCGCCTGCCTTGGTACCCACCGGCGTTCCGGTGGGGAGCGGCCACCGTTCGAGCGCCGCATTCGTCCTGTCCACCCCTATGGAGCTTGCTTGGAGGATCAACATGGCAAACCGCACCTTCACCTCGGAAGAGCGCGCCTACTTGGAGTCGCTTCCTGCTGTGGCCGCGGTGGGCGATGACACGATCTCGTATGCTCCCGAGTTCAGGAACGCATGCATGGAGCGCTACTATGCAGGCGAATCGCCTGCGGCGATCTTCCGCGAGGCGGGGCTCGACCCGGCATTCATCGGCTATAAGCGCATCGAGCGCTGCATAGCGCGTTGGCGAGGACCCAAAGACCCGGCCTCCTCGACATCCGACATCAAGGTTGCCGCCGAGCAGCGCGATATACGACAGCAGAATCGCGACCTCAAGACGCGCGTTGCGGCGCTCCAAGGGCTGGTCGAGCTTGCTGATGCTCGGAACATCCATGTGGTGCGCAAGTCGCTCCGCTTCGAGCTCATCGACCGGCTGCACGAGGAAGACCCCGATTTCGCCATCTCCACGGCGTGCGAGGAGCTCGGCGTCTCGGTAGGCGGCTACTACCGGTGGAGAAATGCGCGAGGGGAATAGCAGCCAAGGCTTCGGAAATCCGACAATATCGAGCTGATGGGTGGTGCCGCGGTCTGCGAAGCGGTACTGCGACGTGCGAAGCGGTGCTGCGATTCGTGAAGCGATGGCGCGATGCGCGAGGTGGCGTTGCGAACGGTTAAGGAAGCCGGTGGAAGGCTTCTAGAGCATGCGCGAAATCCGCGCGTTTTAGGATAGCCGCATGATGATGGGGTACAACGAGATAATGCGTCCATCCATGACCGCGCCATGCTGCTAGGAAGGCTTCTCGTGCTCGAACTCAAAGGCATCACCAAAGACTATCCATCGGGCGATTCGGTCGTCCACGCGCTCAAGGGCATCTCGGTCACGTTTAGGGACAAGGAGTTCGTGAGCATCCTCGGCCAGTCTGGCTGCGGCAAGACGACGCTGCTCAACATCATCGGCGGGCTCGACCAGTACACCAAGGGCGACCTCGTCATCAACGGCCGTTCCACCAAGAGCT
Organism: Enorma phocaeensis; assembly: GCF_900186505.1. Taxonomy (GTDB): domain Bacteria; phylum Actinomycetota; class Coriobacteriia; order Coriobacteriales; family Coriobacteriaceae; genus Enorma; species Enorma phocaeensis. The sequence continues at coordinate 827,678 of NZ_LT891970.1, read as the reverse complement.
ACCTCGATCGCGACTGGGATACGTACCGCAACCATTCCGTGGGCTTCGTGTTCCAGAGCTACAACCTCATTCCGCACCAGACAGTGCTCGCCAACGTGGAGATGGCGCTGCTGCTCTCGGGTACGCCCAAGGCCGAGCGCCGCCGCCGTGCAGAAGAGGCCCTGCGCCGCGTGGGCCTGGGCGAGCAGCTCAAGAAGCGGCCCAACCAGCTCTCCGGCGGACAGATGCAGCGCGTGGCCATCGCCCGCTCCCTCGTGAACGACCCCGAGATCATTCTCGCTGACGAGCCGACCGGAGCGCTCGATACCGATACCTCCGTCGAGGTCATGGAGATCTTGAAGGAGCTCTCCCGCGATCGGCTCGTCATCATGGTGACGCACAACCCGCAGCTCGCGGAAGAGTATTCCGATCGCATCGTTCGCATCAAGGATGGCCTCATCACCAGCGACTCCGATCCGGTGGACCCGGTGCGTGAGCGTCTCACCCAAGAGCAGATCCAGGCGCACGCCGTGGCGGATGCCCGCAAGGGGAAGCGGTCGATGAGCTTCCGCTCGGCGCTCTCGCTGTCGTTCACCAACCTCATGACCAAGAAGGGGCGCACGTTCCTCACGGCGTTCGCGGGGTCGATCGGCATCATCGGCATCGCGCTGATCCTCTCGCTCTCGGACGGCGCGCAGAACTACATCACCGAGACCGAGGAATCCACCATGGGGAGCTACCCGCTCACCATCAACGCCACCAGCATGGATATGGCGAGCATGATGACCTCCATGATGGGATCGAGCGACGAGATAAGCTCTGCGAACACCTCGGGTGCGATCGAGTCCAAGGATCTGGTGACCGACATGGTCTCGGGTGTGGCAAACGGCGCCACCGAGAACGATATGGAGGCCATCAAGGCGTGGCTCGAGACGAATCCCGGTGACATCCAGAGCCTCGTAACCGATATCGAGTACGGCTACGACACCCCGCTCAACGTCTACGCGTCGGACACGAGCGACGGCGCGGTGCAGGTGAACCCCGCCACCGTGCTGGACTCGCTCGGCATCGCGATGGGCGACACCCAGACCGAGATGCTCACGAGCATGTCGGGCGGCGGCGGGACGGCCTACGACGTGTGGACCGCGCTGTTGCCCAACCGCGATACCTGGGAGCGCGACTACGACGTGGTGGCAGGCCGCATGCCCGAGGCATGGAACGAGGTCGTGATCTACGTCGACCGCAATGACCGCATCTCTGACTACACGCTCTACGCGCTGGGCCTTATGGACCAAAGCGAGCTGCGCGGCATGATGGCGGACGTCATCGCGGGCGAGCGGGTCGAGGCGAGCGAGACGACCACCTACACCTACGACGATCTCATGTCGCTCACCTTCAAGCTGCTGCCCGAGAGCGCGAAGTACGCCGAGCAGGCGGACGGTACCTGGGCGAACATGAGCGAAGACGACGCCTACATGCGCGAAGCCGTGGACGCGGCCGATGAGGTGCGCGTGGTGGGCATCGTGCGGCCGAGCGAGGACAACGCCAGCGGCAGCAACTGGGGTGCGGTGCTCTACACGCCCGAGCTCATGGAGCACCTCATCGACGAGGTCGATGCGAGCCCGGCGGTCCAGGCGCAGGAGGCAGATCCCACGACGGACATCTTCACCGGCCTGACCTTCCCCGACGACGTGAGCTTGAACCTCTCCATGGAGGAAATCGAGGCCATGATCGCCCAGATGCCTGGTGACCAGGGAGCCCAGCTGCAAAGTTACGTGGACGGCTTGCGCGAGGACGGCATGAGCGACGAGGACATCGCCGCGGCGTTCTCCGAGCAGATGGCCGCGCAGACCGATAACGCAACCTACGAGGGCAACCTCGAGATCCTGGGCAAGGCGGACCTCGACGACCCGGCGAGCATCAACATCTATCCGATCGACTTCGAGGCAAAGGAGCAGATCGACGCGCTCATCGACGAGTACAACGAGCAGATCCGTTCCGCTGGCGAGGGGACCGAGATCCAGTACACGGACATCGTGGGGATGCTCATGTCGAGTGTGACCGACATCGTGAACGCCCTTACCTACATCCTCATCGCGTTCGTGGCGATCTCGCTCGTGGTGAGCTCCATCATGATCGGCATCATCACCTATATCAGCGTGCTCGAGCGAACGAAGGAAATCGGCATCCTGCGCGCCATCGGCGCGAGCAAACGCGACGTGAGCCGCATCTTCACGGCTGAGACCTTCATCATCGGCCTGGTGAGCGGTGCTCTGGGCGTGGGGATCACGGTGGCGCTCGACATTCCGGTGAACATGATCATCTACCAGGTGGCGGGGGTCGAGAACCTTGCGGCGGTGCCGTTGGGGCCGGGCATCGCGCTCGTGGTGATCTCCGTCGTGCTGTCGTTGGCGGCGGGCCTGGCGCCATCGCGCATGGCGGCCAAGAAGGATCCCGTTACGGCGCTGCGCACGGAGTAGATGCGCCGGCCTCGTGGGCGGCGCGCCCGCGTATCGAGTTCGCCATTCTGCCGCGCGCGGCGTCACGGTGCGCGCTGGGCGAAATGTGCGAAAGATGCTCCCGCGCCGAGGGTAGGCTAGTCCGTAACGTATGAGTTCGGTGCGCGTGCGGCGTGCCAGCTGCGCGGGCGCCTCCACCTCACAACCGGTTGCGGCGCCCCCGGGCATGCCACGCGCCCCCTTGGACGAAGGAGGCTGCCATGGGTGCGCCCAAAACCGGTGATGTAAGGAACGTGGTTCTCGTAGGCCAAGGCGGGGTGGGCAAGACCTCGCTCGCAGAGGCCATGCTCCACCTTTCCGGCAAGACCGCCCGTCTGGGCGGCCACGCGGGCACCAAGCCCACGCTCGACTATGATGCCGAGGAGGTCAAGCGCGAGTTCTCCATCTCGACCTCCATCGCGCCGATCGACTGGAAGGGCGTCCGCATCAACGTCCTCGATGCCCCGTGCTACCCCGATTTCATCGGCGATGCCTATGCCGCGATGAGCGTGTGCGAGACAGCGCTCTTCGTGGTCGATGCAGCCGAGGGACCGCAGCCCACCACGGTGAAGCTGTGGTACGCCGCCGAGGACCTGCGCCTGGCACGCGCGGTGTTCATCAACCGTATCGACAAGGAGAACGCCAACTACGACTCCTGCATGAAGGAGCTTCGCGAGCGCTTCGGCATGCGCCTGGGTGCCGTGACGCTGCCTTGGGGCACCGGCGAGGACTTCGAGGGCGTCATCGACGTCGTGCGCATGAAGGCCCGCCATTGCGAGGGCGTCACGCAGACCGAGTACGACATCCCCGAGGAGTATCGCGCCGCCGCCGAGGAAGCACGCGAGCAGCTGTGCGAGGCCGTCGCCGAGGCCGACGACGAGCTCATGATGAAGTATCTCGACGGTGAGCCGCTCACCCAGGAAGAGATCGAGGGCCTGCTGTCCGAGGCAATCGCCAAGCGCCTGTTCGTCCCCGTGTTCGTGGGCTCGTGCACCAAGGAGCTCGGCATCCACTCGGTCATGGACGATGTGGCCACGTACTTCCCGAGCCCCACGGATTACGGCGAGATGCCGCTCTTTGACGGCGACACGCTCAAGATTTCGGCAGAGGACGACCGCCCCGTGGCCTTCGTCTTCAAGACCTTGAACGATCCTCAGCAGGGGCGCATCAGCTTCCTCAAGGTGCTCACCGGCACGCTCACACCCGGCATCGAGCTCACCAACGCGCGCACCCGCAAGGGCGAGCGCCTGGCGCACCTGTATGTGATGTGCGGCCGCGAGCAGACCGAGGTCGGCAAGGCCGAGGCGGGCGACATCATCGTTACGACCAAGATCTCCGCTGATACGGGCGACACGCTCTCCGTCTCCGGCAAGATCGAGGCGGCTGCCTTCCAGTTCCCCAACAGCCAGTACCGCATCGCCATCGAGGCCGAGAACCGCTCCGACGAAGACAAGCTCTTCACGTTCATCGACCGCGCCTGCGAGGCCGACCCCACGATGAAGATCGAGCGCGACGAGGAGACCGGCCAGACCATCATCTCCGCTGTGGGCGAGGCGCAGGTGTCCGTGCTGCTCAACCGCTTGGAGGAGCGTACCAAGGTCGCCGCGCACATCGTGCCCATCCGCATCCCGTACCGCGAGACCATCCGCCGCGTGGCGAGCGCCCAGGGCCGCCACAAGAAGCAGACCGGCGGCGCCGGGCAGTTCGGCGACTGCTACCTGCGCGTTGAGCCGTTGCTCGACGGCACCGACTACGAGTTCGTGGACGAGGTCGTGGGCGGTCGCATTCCGCGCGCGCTGATCCCGGCCGTGGACAAGGGCGTTCAGGAGACCATGAAGGAAGGCGTCATCGCCGGCTACCCGCTCACGGGCATTCGCGTGGCGTGCTACGACGGCTCGTATCACCCGGTCGACTCCAACGAGATGGCATTCCGCGCCGCCGCGCGCATCGCGCTCAAGAAGGCATGCGCCGACGCCGACCCCGTGGTGCTCGAGCCCATGGAGAACATCACGGTCACGATTCCCGAGAGCTACGCTGGCGCCGTGATGGGCGATGTGTCCGGCTCGCGCGGCCGCGTGACCGGCATGGATACCGACGAGCGCGGCAACACCGTGGTCACCGCCACCGTACCGTACGCCGAGCTCGTGGACTACGCCACCCGCCTGCGCTCCATCACGCGCGGCACGGGTGATTTCACCATGGAGCCTGCTGGCTACGAGCAGGTTCCCTACGACGTGCAGAAGCACCTCGTGGAGTTCTACGAGGAATCTCGCTCGCAGGGACGCTAGGCGCATCCACGCGCTAGCTGGATCCGCGCCTTACAATCGGCGCGTCCTCGACGCCGCAGGCAGCGACTCGCCTGCGGCGTCTTTTTATGTGGACAGCGCTGCTAGCGCGCACCTTCGCATAGCGGTTGACGGATAATCTCGACAGGTTCCGTGTACCTGGTCTTGTTGCGGTATGCTTGAACGCCGTGAAACGCCAGAGGCGGTGCGCAACGCCGGGCAAAGAGGTCTCCGGGCTCGCAAGTGGTGCCGGCTACCTCCCATGCTCGATACGAAAGGCATGTGCTGCCGGCGTTCTTCCGCGCAGAAAGGGCCTGCATGAGCTCATATGTGAACAACATCCGCGTCGCGGTCCTCCTCTTCCCGCTGCTCTCCGCGTTGTTCTCGCTGCCGTATGCGATCTACCAGTACCGCAAATACGGGAGCATCTCGTTATGGAAGACGTTTATGGTCTTCTCCTTCATCTTCTACCTCATGTGCGCCTACTTCATGGTGATCTTGCCGCTTCCGGCCGACCGCACCATCCTGATCCCCTCCGCGCAGCACCCCCAGCTCCATCCGCTGAGCTTCCTCGACAGCTTCACGATGGCGGACTTGCGCAGCCTCGCCTCGTTTAGCGGGGTCATCGCCTTTCTACGCCGTCAGGATGTCTACACGGTCTACTTCAACGTGCTACTCACCGTGCCATTCGGCCTATACATGCGCTATCTGTTCCATCGCAAGTGGTGGCAGACGCTCATCGTGGGCTTCTGCCTTTCGCTGTTCTTCGAGATCTCGCAGCTGAGTGGTCTGTTCGGTATCTACGAGCATCCGTACCGACTCTTTGATGTGGACGACCTCATCACCAACACGACCGGTGCAATACTGGGCTTCTGGGTATCGATTCCGCTGTGCCACTTCCTACCCGACCTGCGCGAGGTCGACGAGCGCTCCATCGTTCGCGGGTCCGTGCACACGTCCTTCACGCGCCGCCTCATCGCGTTCGCGATCGACCTTGTGGTGACGGCCGCCGTTCTCTGGGCGTGGCACACCTTTATCGCTGGTGGATCGACCTGGCGTTATGATACGCTCGCGGGCCTGCTCGTTTCCACGGGAGTCGCATTCATGCTCATCCCCTGCATCACCCGCGGGCAGACGGTCGGGCACATGGTGCTCAGGCTGCGCGTGGTGCGCCCTGATGGCGACAGCGCGACGTGCCTTTCCTACATAGCTCGCTACGGCCTGCTGTTTTGGGTGTTCCTGCTGCTCCCCGTTTGGGTGAGCGCGCTGTATCCCACGCAGGGCATCACCGTGCGCATGTGGGTCGACGAGTACGCGGTGGGCGCGGATACCGTCGAGGCGATCCTCTCGTCCGTCTACATCACGTGGTTCGTCACCATCGCGCTGCGCGCGGTGATCTCGGCGTTCAAGCACCCGTTCGTGATGCTCAACGGCGTGATGACCGACACGCGCGTGATGTCCGAGGCCCAGGTCGAACGCCTGCGTGCTGCCCGCAACGCCCAGAGCCTCGCCGACGAGCTGGCAGAAAACGACCTAGGCGCTTCAAGCGTGGACGACGCATTCGACACATCGTTCGACAGCGTGTATTCCGACGAGCTTGATTCCGAGATCGATGAGGTTCGTGCCGAGGACGAGTAGCTCAGGTCGAGGAGTTTTCCCGTGAGTGCTGGCCGAAGAGGGCCGCTCGGAGGATGGTTCTACGCGGAACGACGCGATTTCCGCTGAAATGGCCCTATTCCTGCATCTCGACGATCATCCCACGAGAAATGGCCCTATTCCTGCATCTCGACGAATAGTTATATAGATGAATTTCACCGAGATGCTGCCAGATAGCCAGAATCGGTCTCCAGAAGGCCGAAATTGGCTATCTGGCGGGATCTCGATTTTCGACTCTTGCTCGAGGTCCGGCAATTTAGACGTTTGTAACGCACGGCACGATTTGTCGGTGTTGTGGTGGCTGGTCGTGCCATAATGGCAAAATCGCGAGTTCAGGAAAGGGGCGCAGTAATGACGAGCGATTTCAGCGACAGTGTGACTCGGTGCGCGAAACGGGAAGACGGCGGGCGCGTGGGTGTCGGGCGCCTGGATGTCGGGTGCGCGGGCGGCAGGCGCGCACGTGGCAGGCGCGTGGATACCGGGCATACGGGCGATGGGCGCGTGGACAGCGCCGCAGATGATACCCTGCATGAGGAGTGCGGCGTCTTTGGCGTATGGGCACCGGATCGCGACGTGGCGCGGCTCGCGTACTTCGGCCTCAAGGCGTTGCAGCATCGCGGCCAGGAGTCGGCGGGTATCGCGGTGGGCGACGGCGGCACCGTCATGGTGCGGAAGGACCTGGGCCTCATCGACCAGGTGTTCAGCGACGCCGACCTCTCCACGCTCACCGGCCAGCTCGCCGTTGGGCATGTGCGCTACGGCACGGCTGGAGCCAAGAGCTGGGAGGCAGCGCAGCCGCACCTCTCGACCATCAACGACGTCATCATCGCGCTCGCCCACAACGGCACCCTGGTGAACACCGACGAGCTGCGGAGACAGCTCATCGACCTGGGCGTTCCCTTCCTATCCAACTCCGACTCAGAGGTCGCGACGAAGCTCATCGGCTACTTCACCCAGCGCACGAAGCATCTGCGCGAGGGCATCCGCAAGACGATGGAGCTCATCCGGGGCGGCTACGCCATGACCCTCATCAACGAGCAGGCGCTCTATGCCTTCCGCGACCCTTACGGCATCAGGCCGCTCGTGCTCGGCAAGCTGCCGGCAGCCGAGGACGGCGATTCCCAGGAGCCGGCTACTGAGGGCTGGATCGTGGCATCGGAGACCTGTGCCCTCGACATCGTGGGTGCCGAATATGTGCGCGATATTCGCCCTGGTGAGATTCTGCGCATCTCCGCAGAGGGGCTCGTCTCCGAACAGGGGGTGCCTGCGGCCGCCGAGTCTGCCGAATGCATCTTCGAACAGGTCTATTTCGCTCGCCCGGATTCGATCATGGGCGGCAAGTCCGTCTACGCTTGTCGTTACGACATGGGCCGTCGCCTCGCGCTCGAAGCGCCGGTTGAGGCAGATATGGTGATCGGCGTGCCGGACTCGGGCCTGCCGCCGGCGGAGGGTTACGCGCACGAGAGCGGCATCCCCTTCGGGGAGGGCCTCATCAAGAACCGCTACGTTGCGCGCACCTTTATCCAGCCCACCCAGGAGCTTCGCGCCATGGGCGTGCGCATGAAGCTCAACCCGCTGCGCGACAACATCGCCGGCAAGCGCCTCGTGGTGATCGACGACTCCATCGTGCGCGGCACCACCATGGTGCAGCTCGTGAAGATGCTCCGTCAGGCCGGTGCGGCCGAGGTGCACGTTCGCATCAACAGCCCCGAGGTCGTGTGGCCGTGCTTCTATGGCATCGATACCGACGTGCAGGCGCAGCTCATCAGCGCGAACAAGTCGGTGGAGGAGATTCGCGCCTACATCGGCGCCGATTCGCTGGCGTTCCTCTCGGTCGAGGGGCTGCTCGCCTGCGTGCCCCAGATCGGCGAGCCGGTGTGCGGCGGCTGCGCGGAGCGCGGGTACTGCACAGCATGCTTTACGGGCGTCTACCCCGTGGCGATCCCCGACAGCTTTGGGCGCGACAAGTTCATGCCCGGCTACGACCCGCTTAACTTCACGACGCCCGAGCCGGTGAGCGGGCACTGCGTTACCGAGAAGGAGCGCGATCGCAGCTGGGAGACCGCTCACGGCGAAGCATAAGCCGAACAAGCCGGCTCATCGCGTCCTCAAGACATATCGCTTACGTCACTTACGTCACTTACGTCATGCGACGTGACGTAAGTGACGTTAGTTGTGATATAAGTGAGGTGGTGCTGCTGATGACGCTTCCGAGCTTTGTGAGGTGCATGAGACATGGGACTTCCTACGAGCATAAAAACCTTGCTACGCGGGGGTGTCGTTGAATGGGCGCGCATCGAGTTCAAAACCACGTGGGATCCGCAAGCTTCTCTCAAGACCATTTGTGCCTTTGCTAACGATGTGGACAATTGGGGCGGCGGTTACCTTGTGATCGGGGTCTCACAGCAGGATGACGGTACCCCAGCTCAACTGGTTGGCGTCCCGCCTGAGAAGATCGATACCTATCTCAAAAACATGCTCAATGCATGCAAGCTTATCCAGCCCAGCTACATGCCTATTACCGAGGTTGCTGAATACGAGGGAAAACTCTTCATCGTTGCCTGGGCACCTGGGGGAAGTACGCGGCCGTATTCATCGCCCAAGCATATCGGTTCAAAGCAAAGTTCGCGTATACACTGGATCCGCCGTATGGCGAGCACGATCGAGCCGACGGTGGAAGATGAGAGAGACCTCTATAACCTGGCAAACAACGTGCCATTCGACGACAGGGTCAATCATGCTGCCGAGTTATCCGATCTCAGCCTGCCCCTCATCGAGAGCTATTTAAATGAAGTGGGGAGCTCGCTGTACCGCGAAGCGGCCTCGATGGATTTTAGTGAGCTATGCCGCAGCATGAATATCGCTGATGGCCCAGACGAATACATCAAGCCAAAAAACGTCGGGCTGCTGTTCTTTTCGATGACGCCCGAGGTCTGGATGCCATATACGCAAATCGATATCGTCGAGCTTCCAGAAGGCGAGGCGGGCGACATCATCCGAGAGCACACATTCAAAGGCCCGCTGCACCATCAGCTTCGTGACGCCTTGCGTTATTTGAACAACTACATAATCGTTGAAGAGGTAGTTAAGCACTCAGATGTGGCGGAAGCGGAGAGGCATTTCAACTATCCCTATGCGGCGATAGAAGAAGCGCTCTCCAATGCGGTGTACCACAAAGGATATGATTCGCGTGAACCCATTGAGGTTCGCGTGCTTCCCGATCGCATTGAGATCCTGAGTCATCCCGGCGCTGACCGCTCGATTAGCATCGAGAATCTTAAGCAGTTCAGGGCGGTAAGCAGACGGTATAGGAATCGTCGTGTGGGTGAGTTTCTAAAGGAGCTACATCTCACCGAGGGGAGAAATACCGGATTCAGGACAATACTCAAAGCCCTTCGTTCAAATGGATCTCCAGATCCCCTGTTCGAGACAGATGAGAGCCGAATCTATTTCCTGACGACGATTTATGCGCGTAAGAGCTCGGAGGGTGTTCCTAACACGACCGCCGCGACTGATGAGGTCAACGAGCGTCGTCGTGCAATGCTCCGGTATTTGGCAAAACACCCGTCTGCTAGCCTGTCGGTGGTTGCTCGCGAGCTAGATGTATCGCGTAGCACGGTTGATCGAGATGTGCGCACATTGAAGCTCGAAGGGCGCCTGCGGCGCACGGGCTCTACCTCCAATGGGGCATGGGAGGTGCTTGCCTAGCGGTTGCGCGCGGCGAAGCGTGCTCGGACATCGGGCGGATTATGGCTGTCGTTGGGTCGGACCGCCGAATGCCTCTAACGTCACTTACGTCACTTACGTCATGCGGGGTGACGTTAGTGACGTTAGTTGTGAAGGAGCGCAGAAAGGCTGTCCGCGATTCTGGAGACACTCCTTTGGACGTGTCGTGTTCTGAGTGTTGCGGCATGCGGCCATCGTCGTGTTGGCCCTCATACCCTGCTATCATCATGAGCAGGTAAAACCCGTTCACGAAAGGACCGCCGATGAGCGAGACCCCGAAGCACGTAACGTACGAAGACGCGGGTGTGGATACCGCCGAAGGCGGCCGCGCGGTCGATGCGATCAAGCAGATGGTCGCCTCCACCAATCGCTCTGAGGTCATCGGCGGCATCGGTGGCTTTGGCGGCCTGTTCTCCGCTGCTGCGCTCAAGGACATGGACGATCCCGTGCTCATCTCGGGCACCGATGGCGTGGGCACCAAGCTCGTGCTCGCCCAGATTCTCGACCGGCATGAGACCGTGGGCCAGGACTTGGTCGCCATGTGCGTGAACGACATCCTCGCTTCGGGTGCTGAGCCGCTGTTCTTCCTCGACTACATCGCCATCGGTCACATCGAGGCCGACCACATGGCAAAGATCGTGAAGGGCGTGGCCGACGGCTGCAAGCTGGCGGGCTGCGCACTCGTGGGCGGCGAGATGGCTGAGCATCCTGGCGTCATGCGCCCCGATGACTACGACCTCGCCGGCTTCACCGTGGGCGTGGTCGATCGGCCCAAGATGCTCGACCCGGCGAACGTTTGCGCCGGCGACGCGATCATCGGCCTGCCCTCGACCGGCGTGCATTCCAACGGCTACTCACTGGTGCGCAAGGTCATCGGTGTGGACGGCATCGTCCCCGGCACGCCTGAGGCTGCTGCGAAGAAGGCCGAGCTGGAGCAGCCGCTTGCTGAGCTCGGCGGTGCGACGCTTGCCGACGCCCTGCTCGAGCCTACGCGCATCTACGTGAAGCCCGTGCTCGAGCTGCTGCGCGGCGGCGCGAAGGTCCACGCGATCGCGCACATCACGGGCGGTGGCATCACCGAGAATCTCAACCGCGCGCTCGCGCCGGACGTCGACGCCGTGGTCACGCGCGACGGCGCCGCGATGGGCTGGGACGTCCCGCCCGTCATCACCTATATCTCCGAGCACGCCGGGCTTACGCCCGCGGAGGCGTGCAAGACCTTCAACATGGGCGTCGGCATGTGCATCATCTGCGCTCCCGAGGATGAGGCCTCCATCACCTCGGCGCTCGAGGCTCTGGGTGAGCATCCGTTCCGCGTGGGCACCTGCGTGCCCGGCTCCGGTGAGGTGAGGTATTCCGATGACCGATAAACCGCTGAACAGCAGCGACGAGTATCGTAGGCTGGTCGAGGAGGCCGGCCTTCCGCCCGAGGCGCTGCCGCGCGATTTCTTCTTTTCGAGCGATGTCGACGGCGAGCTCTCGCGCGCGCTTGCTGACGCGCAGGGCAAGATCGACCGTCGTCCGCTTGCGCCGGGAAACAACGAGGTCCAAGCTGCCCGCGCTGCCGCTCGCGAGACGGGCGCGCTCGCTCCGCTCAAGATCGGCGTGCTCATCTCCGGGTCGGGTACTAATCTGCAGGCCATCATCGACCGCATCGCGGACGGTTCGCTCAACGCCGAGATCGTGCTCGTGGTCTCGAGCCGCCCGAGTGCAGCCGGTCTCAAGCGCGCGGCGGATGCCGGCATCCAGACGCTCGCCCTCTCCAAGGACATCTATGCCGATCCATGGGATGCCGACGAGGTCATCGCCACGGAGCTCAAGCGCGCCGGTGCCGAGTACATCGTTATGGCGGGCTATATGCGCAAGGTCCATGAACCGTTGCTTGCGCTCTGGCCCGACCGCGTGGTGAACATCCATCCCGCGCTGCTGCCGAGTTTCCAGGGTGCGCATGGCATCCAGGATGCCTATGAGCGCGGGGTCAAGGTGACCGGCGTGACCGTGCACTTTGCTAATGCCGTGTACGACCAGGGGCCCATCATCGCGCAGGAGTCGGTGCGCGTGGAGGAGGGCATGACCTTGGACGAGCTGGAGGCCGCCATTCACGCGGTCGAGCATCAGCTCTATCCTCATGTGGTAAAGCTGCTCGTTGAGGGCCGTGTCCACGTGAACGATGACCGCACGGTCTCGATCTCGTAGGCACTATCTAGTCGGAGCAAGAGTCCGCCTTGAGATCAGACGATGCGCATGCATTAAGGTGACGCGCTTGCTTCCAGGTGGCGCGGCTGATCAAAGGGGTTTTTCTCCAAAACGGCCATTCGCCCGCATCTCGGTGCGTCTAGATCTGGCTTCATTTCTTCGAGATCCCGCTGGATGGACAGAATCGACCTCCAGGAGGCCGAAACCGTCCAATAATCGGGATCTCGATTTCTTGCGGCATTTCGAGATGCGGGAACATGGACGTTTCAGGGCTCGCCGCATTGCCGATTCCCGCGAGCGGGAATCTCGGCCATAGTTTTCAACATAATCCACGGTTTTGCGAATGTACGGGGAGTAACGCTCGTTCACCCGCCGTTTCCTGCCGCTTGCCGACGGAGGTTTTCCACAGGCAGCAGCTCTCGAGGACTTGAGCTGCTGTGTAAGATTCCTGTTTGACCGCTGAAAGCTGTTGATAACATCATCGCAGGTCAAATGGCCTATCCTTGTTCCCACGAATAGATTTCAAGGGCGGGATTCTAAGGGTGGGGTAGATGGCGCATGCGGTAGACATACGGCTCTCGGGCATGCTCGATGCAGCGGAGTGCGCCGCGCGCTGTCTCGTGTTGACCTTGCAAGCAGACCAGCGAGCGGCGCATCGCAGGGACAGGGAGATCCTATTTCTGGCTCCGCGGATCTGCGTGCGAGCGGTGTACTGGCGCAAGCTCGGTCCCAAGCAAAAGGTCATCCATCTTGCGCGAGCACTTGCTGAGATTCATCCAGACTGGATGTTCACGCACACAACGGCTGCCGTGCTCCACGGGCTCTATGTTTCATACGCAGACATTCAAAAAGAAGGGAAGCCCCTGCTTCATGTGCAGGGGAAGAGTGAAACACTCGTCTATCCAGAGTTCACGGTCAAGTCCGGGCTCTTTCTGCCGGAGATCCGGGTGAAAAAGCAGGTTCTGGGCGTCCCGGCGGCAGATGCGATGACCACGGCGCTCGAATGCGCGTGCTCGCTGACGTTTCCGAAAGCACTTGCCATTGCGGATTCGGCAGACCGCTTCTACGGGCTTGGGCGCGGAGCGATGCTCAGCGTGATCGAGCAGTGCGGAAGAGGCATCCGAGGCATCAAGACCGCGCGCAGGGCCTTCTCGCACGCGAACCCGGCGAGCGAGAACGGCGGGGAGTCCATTGCGCGTGGCGTGATGATCGAGGAAGGATTCCAGGAGCCGTTGGTTCAGGTGCACGTCATAGACTGCATCGACGGCGAGGAATATCGCACAGATTTCGCTTGGATGGATGAAGTGCGTGCGATTGCGTTCGGCGAGCTTGATGGCCAGGAGAAGCTGATCAACGAGGAGATGCGGGCAGGTAGGAGCGTTGCTCATGCTGTCCGCGATGAGCGCCTGCGCGAGTCGCGTCTCACCATCAACGGGGTCAAAGTGGTTCGCTTCACCATGGAGATCGTCGAGAACAGGCAGGCCTTCACGAACCCGCTCGATGCATACGGCATTCCTCGCGTTAGGTGATGGAGGGCAGGCAACGCCGGGGCTGATGGATTTTGAGGCGTCGAGCGTTCGGTAGCCTGATGAAGAACGAAGGCGCCCCGCGCGTGAAAGGATAAGGGGGTTTGCGTACGCGCGAGTCGCATGCAGCCGGCGTGCAAGAGGCCGTAGTATCATATGGCCTAGTGTGATTCGAGTACGTACCATGGGAGGTAACCCTATGGCATCCAATAATCAGCAGGGCAAGGGTAGGTCCGCTGGCAAGCACCCCTCGCGCAATGCCCATAGCGGCGCGTCGGCGCCTTTGACCAAGGGCGACTTCAAACGCGAGCAGAAGCGCAAGATGGGCACCGGCGTCAAGTACGTGCTGGTCGTCATCGGCATCCTGGCGATGCTGCTCTCCGTCACCGGCGTTGCATGCTCGGGCATCCTGAACCAGGTGCAGTCCGGAGAGTCCTACAACCTCACGGGCGGCGTCGCCGCGACGGTCAACGGGGTGAACATCACCGAGGACACGGTTACCAACCAGATCATGAGCACGCGTTCGTCGCTCGGATGCGATGCCGACGAGGACTGGGCGGCATACCTCGCGCAGAACGACCAGACTCCGGAGAGCTACCGCGAGAGCGTGATCCAGAGCATCGCTGAGGATTACCTCTTAACCGAGGCAATTCGCGACAACAACATCACGGTAAGCGATGAGGAAGTCGAGGCCAGGTGGCAGGAGGCTGTCGCCGGCTATGAGTCCGAGGACGCTTTCGTCTCCATGCTGTCCCAGTTGGGCTATACCGAGGATTCTTACAAGCAGATGATCGAAAGCCAGCTCCAGCAGCAGGCGCTTCGCGACGCCGTGGCGCCGGTCGAGGATCCCACGGATGACGAGATCATCGCCTACGCGAACGAGAACCTAAGCACCTACAATGACGCCCGCCGCTCCTCGCACATCCTGATCGAGGTCGCCGAGGATGCCGACGACGCCACGCGCGAGGAAGCACGTCAGCAGGCGCAGGACATCCTCGACCGGATCAATGCCGGAGAGATCTCCTTTGAGGACGCGGCCAAGGAATACTCCGACGATTCCTCGGCGGAGAATGGCGGCGATGTGGGCTGGGACAAGGAGACCACCTTCGTGGATGCCTACCAGGAAGCGCTTTCCGCACTCGATACCGGCCAGGTGAGCGGCGTGGTGGAGACTGAGTACGGCTTCCACATCATCACGTGTACGGATCACTTCTACGTGGACGGCGAGGTGACCTCGATCGATCAGATTCCAGAGGACCTGCGCACCACGTTCAGCGATGCCATCAAGTCCGAGAAGCAGGGCACCGCTTATACCGAGTGGTTCCAGAACTACGTCGACTCGGCAGACCTGCAGATCAACGAGATGCCTGCCGACGTGCCGTACAACGTGGACATGAACCTTGCAATGAGCGCCTCGACCGACGAGGGCGATGCAAGCGGAGACGCCTCATCTACCGGGGATGCCGCCGCGGAGTAACTGCCGGAACGAATTGCACCACAAGGTCGTGAGCCGGCGGGGATGAATGTCGCCGCTGGCAGCGCACCGGCTTTAGGAGGAGAACGCGTATGACAAACGAAGAGCTGCACAACGAGATGGTCGCCGCCATGAAGGCGAAGGACAAGGTCCGCCTTTCCATCGTCCGCCAGGTTATGGGCGAGGTGAAGAACATCGAGGTCAACGAGCGCCGCGATGCCACCGAGGAGGACGTCAACAACATGATCAAGCGCCTCATCAAGCAGACGAACGAGACGCTTGAGATGTCCCGTAAGGCTGCGAACGATCAGGAGCGCACCGACACGCTCGCGCAGCAGGTCGAGATCCTGGAGAGTCTGCTGCCCGCGCAGCTCTCCGGCGACGCCTTGGTGGAGCTCATCGAAAAGACCATAGCCGAGGTGGGTGCCACCACGCGAAAGGATATGGGTCGTGTGATGGGCGCGCTCAACAAGGCAACCGGCGGCAACTTCGATAAGGCTGCCGCAGCCAAGGAGGTTGGCGCGCGCTTGGCGTAGAGCTTCGCGCTTTGAATACGTTTATGGGGCGTTCCTCCTATTCGCGAGGGACGCCCTATTTGTGTCTCGGATGGTAGTTTCTCTTTCTGAATTGATAAGCTGCGCCACACTCCCGGCAGTGCTACCCGCAAACCCTCCTACAACCCGCACGCTACGCTGTGTCTCATCTAGCCAGCTCGATGAAAAGAGGCAGTATGCAGCGGAAGAAGCCAAATGTGAAAAGGACGGGTCAGGAGGCGTGCGAGCGGGCGATCTATGGATATGCACGCGTTTCATCTCGAGATCAAAACCTCGCTCGTCAGCTTGACGCGCTGAGCGAATATGGCGTAGATGAGCGGCGCATCTATGCTGACCAGGCGAGCGGAAAGAACTTTCAGCGCCCTGCATATCGCAGGCTCATGCGTCAGCTCCGCCCAGGCGATACGCTTGTTATCAAGAGCATCGATAGACTGGGCCGCAACTATAACGAAATTCTGGAGGAGTGGCGGCACATCTCAAAGGAGCGCCAGGTGGGAATCGTGGTGCTCGACATGCCGTTGCTGGACACCACGCGCGAGCTCGACGGTATCACAGGTGCGTTCATCGCCGACATGATGCTGCAGCTACTGTCGTATGTAGCGCAGATAGAGCGTGAAAACATTCGGCAACGACAAGCGGAGGGGATCGCCGCTGCTCGAGCTCGCGGCGTGCGCTTTGGGAGGCCGCGCCGTGAGCGCCCTGCGGCTTTCGAGGAGATGCGTCAGGCGTATCTTTCCGGCCGCGTCGCAGGTGCGAGGGCCGCCGAGCTCTGCGGCATACCCCGATCCACATTTTTTCGATGGGTCCGCGAGGATGCGCCTCAGGAATGAGATGCGAGCGCAGAACGCTCATCGATGTCATGGCACCATCTGCGGCCAAAATGTAGACGTTTTTGGACAGGATGCAGCGCGATTCTGCCCGTAGCAACGCCCCTGCTCAGCATGCCGACATGCATATATCGTGAATTAAAGCACCCCTCTCTAAAAATGTCTGCTAATTGATCAGCGCGCCACATGCACCTGCCGTCTTCGCCGGCGCTCAGTGCAATCGAAGGCGGTTCTTACGCGGAGGGAAACGAGAAAGAAATGAAGGGGTGACCTGCGTTGAGAAGAAAAGGCCTGGGGGTGCTCGCGGCGTTCGGCATGCTGTTCGCGCTGCTCCTCACATGGACAACACCGGCGTATGCGGTCGGCGAGGTAGCACAGGTTGGCGACACACAATATATGACGCTGGATGAGGCGATTGAAGAGGCTCCTGAGGGATCAACGATTGTGCTGCTGCAGGATTGCACACTCGAAACCGGCTTCAACAAGACCCTTACCTTTACGGGCAACGGTAGGATTACCGTTGATAAGCAGCTTACAAGCAACGGTGAGGGCTGGATGTGTTTCGGCCTGTACGATCCGTCTCGAGTGCTAACGCTCGATGGTCCTAACGTTTCGATCGAATGGACTTCTGACGGTTCTGCACCGTGGCTCATGCTTTCACTGAGCGGAACGATTAACGTGACCAATGGTGCACATTGGACCTTTAAGTTTGACAGCAGGACCACCGGCACCAGAAACGCGCTCTACATGAACGCGGGTTCTGAGCTTAACGTGAGCAATGGCTCCACGTTTGAGATTCTCGGTGTGGGCACTGAGGGGAATGCCGGGCAGGGCATTCAGCTTGATGCCACCGGTGCTGCAAATATCAATGTTACAGGCGGTAGCACCTTCCTTATTGACGGGACGAACCGCGGCTACGTGAATAGCCCGTCGATTTATGTTGAAGACTCGACTTTCACCGTCCAGAATTGCACGAGCAACGGTTCAAATGGTGGCACATTTACCGCGATTAACTCTCAGGTCAAATATGAGAACAATGCGGGGCACGGCCTTTCTGCTGGGAATGTGACCATTCAGAACTCGACGGTCGATTGCTTGGACAATGGATTGTTTGGCTTTACATATTCCGGCAATATGACAGTGGATTCGACTTCCACCATCAATGCAAATGGGAATGCGTTCAAGGGGAGCGGTGGCGGTATCCGTGCGAGCAGCTCGTCTGGCACTACTACCGTTGAGGCCGGAGCCACAATCAACATTCTGAATAACGGGCACAACGGTTTGGAGAATTACGGATCCTTCACCATGGAGGACGGCGTCAAGTTTGTGGCGACGGGGAACCAGGAGCGTACGACCAACGGCGGTGGTATTTACAACGGCGGCACACTCGTTCTGCCTTCAAACGCTGTCATCACGGGCAACTATGCCAAGCAGACCGGTGGCGGAATCTGCAATGACGGAACTGTGATCATTCCCGATGGTGTTACCGGCATTCAGCTGTATAACAACCATGCTGATGATGCTGGTGACGATATCAATAACCGCGGTGACGCGAGGATTGAGGGGCTATTCCAGACGGGTGATTGGACTCTTGATGGCGTCGGTCTGGGCGGCGTAGCCGATGACTGTACGGATCCCATTACTGGATGGTATGACGATGCTGCGTCTACTCGCTGGGAGGCCCATGCGGATACGTATGCTGGCGTTCATGCGGAGGAATACGCTTTCGAGGGCGAGGCCACTACGGTAACCGGTCCTCTGGCTCTCAAGGCCGCCCATGGCCTTGGCTCCGTGGCGGTCGATCCTGCCGACATCACCGTCTACATGGGTGGCGACCAGGGATACGAGGGCGTCATCACCGACGAGGACGATGGCAGCTACGACGCGAGCAACTCGCTCCCTGAGCCGGGCTTCTACTTCGTCCTTCCCGATGAGATCAATCAGGCATTTGCCGACGCCGACATCGCCGAGGTGGGCGAGGCCGCCGACCTTTCGAGCTACATGACCATCTACACCAATGGTTACGGCGGCTCGACCGGCGAGCTTCATTGGAAGCTTGTGAAGTACGGCGCGACCAATTCCAGCGCGTACGGTCAGTTCATCTACCGCATCGTGCCCGTTCCCGCCCCGGGTCAGGAAGCGGTGCCCGTGCGCCTGCAGTTCACGTCTGAGGACGGCACCACCTTCACCAACGACACCTTCGATCCCGCCCAGGCAGGCGCTCTGCACCAGCAGTACACGATGCAGCTCTACACCGAGCTCGTCGACGCGAATCAGGTCGTCTTCGAAGTTGATATCAAGGGCACGAAGTACTACAACAGCATGGAGCTCCAGGAGGGCGTGCTCGATATTCGCTACGTCACGGGCAACCAGGACGACGTGGTAACCGACGTGGTCAATTCCAACGAGGAGCTCGCTGCTGCCCGCGCTCAGAATCCCGACAAGGCTTATGCGGTCATGCCGGATAGTACGGTCTACTACATCAACGAGAGCCAGGTCGACGTGACCGACTCCGCCGCACCGTCGCTTCTGTTCGACGACCTTGCGGACAGCGATGACACCGGCGTCGCGGCAGATCACCCCCAGCAGCTCGCTAACCGCGCGCTCGACGTGATCACCGAGACAGGCGCCAGCTTTGAGCACCCGTGGTACCAGGCCAAGTATCTCGATTTGGTGGACGCCAACAACGGTAACGTGTACCTCACGGCTAACCATCCCGTGACCGTGTATTGGCCGTACCCCGCGGGCACCGACCAGAACACCGAGTTCCATCTGGTGCATTTCGCCGACCTCGACCGCGACATGAACAACGGCGAGCTTTCCGGCCAGATCGAGAGCTCGTCCGCTGCATACGTCGAGGTAGAGAATACCGAGCATGGTATCCGCTTCACTACCGATGGCTTCTCGCCGTTCGTGCTCATGTGGGAAGGCGAGGGCGATGGCCCGGCTGAGCCTCCGGTGAATGCGGAGCCCCCGGCTTCCGGCACGCTCACCGCTACGGGCGACAATTCCCTCACCGCCATTACGGTGCTGGGCGCCGCAGGTGGCACCTGCATCGCGGCTGCCTACGTGCTGCGCAAGAGGAAGGCCCAGTAGCCTATGGCAAGGACGGGCGCGGATATCTCTCTCGAGGGCGTGAGCTCGCGCATCAACGGCCGCCATGCTTTCGTGCATGAGCGCGTCCTGGAGCTCATCGTGCGGGAGACCGAGCAGAACGGTTCGGTGAACTTCCGCAAGAGCGAGCTCGTGGAGCGGCTGGGCTGCTGCGAGCGGACGATCGACCGGTCGCTCACGCGCCTTCGCCGCGAGGGCTTGGTGACCTCCACGCCCGCCTTCAACGAGAACGGGGCGCAGCTGGGTAATACCTACAGCGCCACCGAGGCCGGGAAGGTCCATGCTCGGTGTTTCACGGCCGAGAAGGCACCGCGGCGCGCAAAGAGCGCCAACGTCTGAGTTGCCAATCTGGCACAGCGGAAACGCAGCAATCGGGCGGCGGGCATCCATCGCGGGTGCTCGCCGCCCGTTCTTGTGTCGCGAAGTCTCATAGATTATTCAGTCATATCATGCGCGTGAGCGAGCTCGTCCTCGTTTTGATTGATAGGGGGGCGAGTCCGATGGCTGTTGCTCTGATCGACCCTTGTTAACAATTATGGCTTAAAACTGTCCAAACGGCGCCTTATAGGGTATACTGCCATCCAACCAACTGGGGTTTCTTTGGCTAGCAGTGAGAACTCCTGGGTAAACGGTTTGTATCGCTTGGGTTTCGGGTTCGTTGCATCTTCAGAGCCAAAGCGTTCACGGCAGGGTGAAACCGTACAATTGTGCTAATCGTATAGCGCGTTTACACACGGGCTCAGGTCCATGCCGCTTACGTGCATGTAAAGAAGGAAGGGGACCTCGCGCATGGCGAATATGATCGAGATCCGCAATCTCAATAAGTATTTCGGTGACCTTCACGTGCTGAAGGACATCAACCTCACCGTCGCGGCCGGCGAGAAGGTCGTCATCATCGGCCCGTCCGGCTCCGGTAAGTCGACGCTCATCCGCTGCGTCGACTGGCTGGAAGAGCCCACCACGGGCGAGGTCCTCATCGACGGTCAGCTCGTCACCAAGAAGAACCACCTCGAGATGGCGCGCAAGTACTCCTCGATGGTGTTCCAGCAGTTCAACCTGTATCCCAACATGACGGTGCTCGGCAACCTCACGCTGGCCCCCATCAAGCTGCAGAAGAAGTCCAAGGAAGAGGCTACCAAGGCAGCCATGGTGGCGCTCAAGCGCGTTGGACTGGAGCAAAAGGCCGGCGAATACCCGCAGAACCTCTCCGGCGGTCAGCAGCAGCGCGTGGCCATCGCCCGCGCTATGTGTACCAAGCAGCCCATCATCCTCTTCGACGAGCCCACCTCGGCACTCGACCCCGAGATGATCCAGGAAGTGCTCGACGTCATGATCGAGCTCGCGCATGAGAACATCACCATGATCTGCGTGACGCACGAGATGAACTTCGCCAAGCAAGTGGCAGACCGCGTGATCTTCATGGATGACGGCCAGATCCTGGAAGAGGGCACGCCGGAGCACTTCTTCACCAACCCGCAGAACCCGCGCTGCAAGGACTTCCTCAACAAGATCTTGCACTAGCGCAGCCTTCGTTGATCGCATCGCTACCACGCCCTTTTAGGCGATGCGGAGACGATAGCCCCGTTCCGGGGCACCTATTTCGACTGGAAGGAGTCAATCATGTCCATCTCTCGTCGTAACTTCATCAAGGCATTCGGTGCTTCCGCTGCCGTGGCAGGCCTTGGCCTCGCAGGCTGCGGCGGCTCGGGCGACACCGGCTCCGGTTCGGCTGCTGCGAGCGCATCCAAGCTGCAGACCATTCGCGACCGCGGCGTGCTCAACTGCGGCGTCAAGGCCGATGTTTTGGGCTATGGCTACCTAGATACCGCCACGCAAGAGTACGAGGGCCTGGAGATCGATCTGTGCTACCAGATCGCGGCCGCCGTCTTTGAGGTCGAGTACGAGGAGGCCAAGGAGCAGGATCTCTGCGCCTTCACCACGGTGACCCCCGCCACGCGCGGCACGCTCATCGACTCCGGCCAGCTCGACATCGTGGCCGCCACCTACACCATCACCCCCGAGCGCGAGGAGGACTGGGACTTCTCCACGCCGTACCGCACGGACTCCGTGGGCATCATGGTCAAGAAGGACAACGGCTGGACCAGCATGGAGGACCTCGACGGCGTGACCATCGGCGTCTCCACCGGCTCCACCACCCAGTCGCTCGTCGAGCAGATGATCGAGGACGAGGGCTTCAGCTGCGTACCCACCTTCCAGGAGTACCAGTCCTATCCCGAGATCAAGGACGCCCTTGACGCCGGCATGGTGGGCGCCTTCGCGATGGACCGCTCGACGCTCAACACCTACATGGACGATACCGTCGAGTTGCTCCAGCCCGAGGTCGAGTTCGGCACGCAGGACTACGGCGTTGCGACCGAGAAGGGTTCCGACCTCTCCGAGCTCGTCGATGAGACGGTGAATGAGCTCCTCGATAACGGTTGGATGGACGAGGAGATCACTACCTGGCTGGGCGAGAGCGCCTAGTTTGGCATGATTGATGCTGCGGCTGCGGGCCACGTAGGTGCGCTCGCGGCCGCTTTGTCCCGTTGATGGCAATCGAATAGCTGACCGCAAGGCGCGTGGCGCCTATTCGATGCCGGCCATGATACGGGCTGTTTGTTGGATTGAGAAAGGAGCGCCATGCTAGAGAGCATCTTGGATCCTGGACGCTGGGAGGTGACGTTCGCCTCGCTCGATGCGTTTTGGGCCGGCTTCTTCGTGACTCTGCAGGTGGTCGCATGGGGCCTCTTGCTGGCGCTCGTGCTCGGAACGATCCTGGGCGTGTTCTCCACCACGCATTCGCGCATCTTGCGCGCCATCAGCCGCGTGTACGTGGAGTTCTATCAGAACACGCCGCTTCCCGTGCAGGTCGTCTTCATGTACCTCATGGGCCCGCAGCTGCTCCAGATCATCACGGGCGCGCCGCGACCGGTCGCGATTCCGCCGGTGGTTCTGGGCTTTGTGGGCGTCGGCCTGTATCACGCTGCCTACGTATCGGAGGTCATCCGCACGGGCATCGAGAGCGTCCCGCGCGGGCAGATGGAGGCGGCGCTCTCGCAGGGCTTTACCCGCGTGCAGGCCTACGCCTACATCATCTTGCCGCAGACGTTCAAGGTGATCCTGCCGCCGCTGTGCAACCAGGCGCTCAACCTGGTCAAGAACAGCTCCGTGCTCGCGCTCGTGGCGGGCGGCGACATCATGTACCGCTCGAACAGCTTTGTGGGCACCTATGGATACCTGCAGGGATACTTCGTCGCCTGCGCGATGTACTTCGTGATCTGCTTCCCGCTGGCGCTGCTCGTCCAGTTCCTGGAGAAGCGTTCCAAGCGCATCCCCAAGGCCAAGAAGATCGACATCGCGGCTATCACCGCCGAGACCGCGAAGGAGGCGTAAGGCATGGACGCGTTCAACGCTACGAACATCGGGTTCATCTTGAGCGGTTTTTGGCTCACCATCCGCATCTCGGTGCTCGCGATCATCTTCTCGGTGATCTTTGGCACCATCCTCGCCATGATCAAGCAGTACTGCCGCGGCAAGCTGAGTCCCCTGCGCTGGCTCGTGACGGCGTATATCGAGCTCTTCCGCTGCACGCCCAACCTGCTGTGGATCCTCTTCATCTACTTCACCATGAGGGCGTCGAACTTCGTGGTGTCGGTGACGGCGTTCACGGTCTTCACCTCGGCCGTTATGGCCGAGATCGTGCGCGGCGGCTTCAACTCGATCCCCAAGAGCCAGTTCGAGGCTGCGCAGAGCCAGGGCTTCGGCTTCTTCGCGACCATGCGGCTCATCATCTTACCGCAGACGTTCAAGACCATCATCCCGGCGCTCTTCAGCCAGTGCACGACGGTCATCAAGGACTCGTCGTATCTGGCGAGCATCAGCGTGATGGAGCTCATGTTCAACGCCCGCGTGGTCATGGCCCAGATCCCCAGTTTGGACCAGAAGCTTCTCATGTACGGCTTGGTGTTCTTGCTGTATTTCGTCCTCAATTTTGGCATTTCGCTCATCGTGCGCGCCTATCAGCGTCGTATAGTGGCAGCATAGGGACGTTCGCGTTCGGTTTGATGGAATCCGGTCGCATGCGGCCGGACGAGGGAAGGGCAGCATATGTCGCAGAAGGACCAGAAGAAGCTCGATGTCTCGAAGCTGATGGCTCGTGACATGTACTCCAACGAGGCCCTCGGTGCCCCGACCGAGGACATCGACCCTTCGGCCCCGGTGGTGATTTCCATCGCGCGCCAGTACGGCACGGATGCTCATGAGATCGGTATCGCGCTCCAGGAGCGTCTGGGCATCCCGCTCTACGACAACGAGCTGCTCATCCGCGCCGCCAAGCGCAGCGACACCGTGGTGGAGAAGGTCGCCCCCTACGACGAGGTCGTTGCGGCAGAGATGATGGCCTTCCTGCCGGATCGCTTCGATTCGCGCACGATGGCGGATAAGCTGTTCGAGAACCTGCGCCAGGTGATCCTGGATGTGGGCACCACGGAGTCGTGCATCATCATCGGGCGCCTGTCCGACTACATTCTGCGCGACAACCCCAACCTCATCAGCGTGTACGTGACGGCGCCGCTCGAGGAGCGCGTCGAGATCGTCATGAAGCGCCGCGGCATCTCGGAGCGCCAGGCGCTCAAGCGCATCAAGCACATGCAGCGCAACCGCGAGCTGTTCTACAAGCGCTACTCTGCCGGTAAGGCGAAACTGCGAGGCGATAAGGACCTCACCATCAACCGCGCGCTGTTTGGCGTGGAGGGCTGCTGCGAGATCATCGCGCGGGCCTACGAGATCAAGATGAGAGAGCTCGGCCGCATGTAGCGCCGTAGCACCGGCGCCTCCGTTTGCGCCTGGGAACCTATCCGCGCCGTGCGTGCCCGGATGCTGGGTGCGCACGGCGCGGCCTTTCCATGCAAGCGCCCCTTTTGCAGCCGCGTCCTTGCGCCGCGAACCGGTCTTCTGCGTCAGCCCCAAAGCCGTACGCACAGGAGCGCGACCTGGGGCATGATGGCGGCGGCATATGCGGCGCGCGCGATCTGCATCACGCCGATCTTGGTGAGGTCGGCGCCAAAGTCCGCGGCGATGAGGGCCATGTCGCTCGCACCGCCTGGTGACGATGCGAACAGGGCGCTCTTCATGTCGAGCATGCCCGTGCGCGATGCGATGATGGAGAACAGGGCGTTCACTGCCATGTACATGACGATCATGCAGATGAGCGGTCCAACGATCGAGCCTAGGTGTGCAATCGTATCGGGCGTGACGGACGAGCCCACCAGGCTTCCTGCCAGGATCTGCGCGATGCGCTTGATGTCGATGGGCATGGTTACGACGTCTGTAGTGATGTTGAGCGCTGCGACGGCGACGAGTGAAAACACCAGGGCACCTGCCGGCACGCCGCTCATATAGCCGGCAACACCGCAGCTAAGGGCAATGACCAGCGTGAATGCCGTCTTACGACGTGGCGTCGTGAGCAGCCGGTCGAGTGGGGTGGGGCTCGAGCCGGGCGACATATCGAGGGGCTCGCTTGCGGCGGGCGCGGCGTCCGTGTTGCGCGTCATGAAGCCAATCCATGATGGAAGGACCGCGAGCACGAAGAACAGGCGGATCGTCTGCATGATCGCGACGGTCGAGGCGTCGGCGTCCATGTCCATCGCAATAAGCGACACATCGGCGATACCGCCAGCCACGCACGAGAGCAGACCGGTCATGAGATCCCAACCAAAGAGGGTGTGGAACGCGAAGCCCAGCAGCAGCGTGTTGAGCGTGAGCAGCGTGAGCAGCAGCAGGAGGGGCTTGATCATATGCGGGATATTGCGCACGTCGCGCCTGCCCACGGAAAGGCCGATGAATGCGCCGGAGATCCCCTGTGACGCCATCTTGATGGGCGCGGGCATCTCGGCAAAGCCGGTAAAGGCGCTCACCAAGCCGACGGCGAGCATCGAACCGATCATCGCGGGAGCGGGGATGCCGGCGCGCCGTGCAACGAAATAGCCCAAGATACCGATGACGATCGTTCCAACAATATGAAATAGATGCATGCGGGCTCCCTAGTAATGCTCGACGTTTTGGGCTGCGCGCAGGCGTTTCAGCACAGGTGCGGCTTCGGGGCTGGCGAGGTAAGCGTAGGTGGTATCGGGAACGAGGGCGCGCACGGTTTCCAGATCGCCGTCATGCAGGGCATGGCGCACGGTCGAGGCGCTCACCGGGTTGCCGTCCGCTGTAGCGAGTCGTGGCACGATCTGGCAGGAGATGCCTGCGCGCGGGAGCTCCTCGGCCATGATGCGATTGTAGGTGCTCGTCACGCTGCTGGTGGGTTCTTCGCCCACGAAGCGTTCCGTGATGCCGAGCGCCTGAGCGATGCGCTGGAACACGGCTATGTCCAGGCGTGCATGGTTCTCGTTCACGGCGGCGGTGTCTTTGAGGAAATAGCTGGGAAATGTCGCTGACGAGATGATGTATGGGCCAGAATCGTGCAGCACCACGTTAGGCAAGTCGGCCACGCCCTCGCGCACCAGCCGCCGGCGCACCTCGAAGGGGATGAGGCTCGCATCCTCGCTGAGCACGAACAGATGGAGTGTATCGCAGGCGCGCGCCGCAACCTCGACGAGGTGCCGGTGCCCTAAGGTGAACGGATTGGCATTCATCACCACTGCCGCCGCAGTGCCAGGTCGGCGGGTAGCGGCAAGCTCGCGCAGGTAGGCATCGAAGCCCCCGGGCCGATTCTCTAAGAACACGAGCGAGCCGTCTACACGAGCGATCTCGTGGAAACCCATGTCGCGGAAGAACTTCGCGGCTGCGACCTTCGTATACACGAAGAGCTGCAGGTTGCCTCGGACGCGCTCTTCCTCAATCAGGTGGCCCACAAGCTTGCTCATGAGCCCCACTCCCTGGTGGTGCTCATCGACGGCGAGACAGCGTAGCGTGTTGCCAAAGAAGCTCCCGGTGGCGATCACGTCAAGGTCGTCGTTGAAGATGGCGCAGGTGTAGTCGAGGTTTCCGTCGCGCTCAATGCCTTCCTGCGCGAGGAGAGCGTCGACCTTTGCGAGCATGCCCGCGTCTTGCGGCCAGACCTTGCCGATGCTGTAGGTGTCCATCATGCGCCGTATCCTTTGCGAATGAGATCGACCATGGCATCGACCTGGGGCAGCTCATACGTTTCGCGGTGGCAGCAGATGTACATGCGCCTCATGAACGCCTCGCCGTTTGCGAACGTACAGGGGTGCACTGCCCCGTCGAACTCCTCGAGGATGATGTCGGGTAGAAGCGCCCAGCCCACACCCAGCTCAACGAGGCGCATGCAGGTGTGCAGGTCTGCGACGTTGAGGGTGCTTTTGGGGTCTGTGAGGCCGTTTTCCCTCAGCCAGCGCTGCATGAGGGCGCTTTGGCTTGAATCGGTGATATGGCAGATGTAGGTGAGTTCCCCGAGCGGCACCTGCTCGAGCTCGTGTGAGCGAGCGACGCAGACGCGCTCCTCGGCGAGCAGATAGCGCTTGCCGTCCCAAGGGAGCTCGCCGCGCACGACCGCGACGTCGAGCTGGCTCGTCTGGAGCTGCTTGATGAGGTTGAGGCTCCTGCCCGTTTTGACGTCGAGCCTCACGAGCGGATAGCTGCGATGGTATTCGGCGAGCAGCTTGGGAAGGCGCAGAGCGGCGTAGTTGACTGAGAACCCGGCTGAGAGCGAGCCACATACCTCGTCATGGGCCGAGTCGATATAGCTGCGCAGATCGTGCAGCTCATGGCGGATGCGCGCCGTGTGCTCCAGTACGACTTCGCCCTCGGGCGTGAAGCGCACGCCTTTGCTGGTGCGGATGAGCAAGGTGCAGCCAAGCTCGCGCTCGATTGCCTTTATGCGTTTGGAGAGCGCCGATTGGGTGAGGCTCAGGCGATCGGCGGCGTGCGAGATATTGTTGCATTCCTGCAAGGTGCTTAGAAGGGCGAAGTCTCTCTCATCCATGGCGAGGTCCTTACGATGGTGCATGGGGCGGCGTGTCTACCGAGAACGGTGGGCTATACTTGGCTGCTTCCATTCCATTCGGTCATACCTTATGGTAGGGCGTCGCCGGAGGAGGGATCGGCTGGTGCGTGAATTAGAACACCAGCAGAACAGGAGCGCTTGGTGAGGTCGCGCATGGGGCGGTGCGTAGGGCGCGGCGCAGAAGCCAAGGTGCTGCGGAAGCTTGGCGTGCGCGCTGCGATAGATTGGATGGCGTGGCGACTAGACGAGCAGCGCCGGGTCGATGACGCCTTCTACCATGGCGAAGAAGGCGGAGAGCGAGAGCAGGTCCGCAGCGCCGCCAGGGCTCACATTCTGCCGGATGAGCTCGGCATCATAGCGCTCGAGCTCGTCTATGAGCTTGCTATCGGGTAGTTCGGCTGCGTCGAGCGCGGTGCAGCGGGCGCGGTGCAGGGCAAGGGCTTGTTTGCCGCCCCGATGAACGACGTTGGTGTCTTCGAGCGCCGCCATGGCCTTCACGAGCGCGCGGAGCAGGGTGACGCGCACATCCTGCTTGGTGGCGCAGCAGCCGCTCTTTGCACGCTCGCGCAGGTAGGGCACGAGCGTCTTGCGCGCGATCGGATAGCCGCGCGCCGCTTCGCCGCGCGCCCCTTGCATGCCGTGCTGGAGCATGAGGCGCTCGCCGTGGGAGAGACCGTGCGTTCCCAGGCGCTCGCGGCGGCGCAGGTCGCGGACGTCGTGGCTCAGCAGCGTTTCGCCCATGCGGGAGACGAGGGCGAAAGCATCGGTAGCATTCGGTTCGCCGACGGCTCCCAGGGCTCCGACCGCGCCCAGCGCCAACGCGAAGCCGAAGTTCGCCCCCTTATGAGTGTTCACTCCTCCGGTGGCTTGGAACATGGCAGCTTCGGCTCGGATGCCAATCATGCGCAGCTCTTCGGCGAGCGCAGCGGGAGAGCCCGCACCCAGTCCCATGCCTGCAGCGGCGTATTCTACCAGGAACGGCTCGAGCGCGGCTGCGCTCGCTTGGAACGTGGCGAGGTCCATGTCCGTGTGCGCGCCGTTGCCCCGAGCGTCGACCAGGCCGGGCTTTGGGGTGAGTTGAGCTTCGGCGAGCAGCGCCGTGCGTGCGATCCTGCCGAGCTCGTGAGCGCTCATCTGGTTGTTGGAGCGTGTGCTACTTGATGCCACGAAGTGCCATTTCCTCACGTACCACCGCATAGGAGTTGCTCAAGTGCTCGCGTACGAGCGTCTCGATGCGCTTCTCTGGTCCAAAGCGCATCGCGAGGTAGATGCCCCAATGCTCATCGCACGCTTTATCGCGGCGCGCTTCGGGCTGAGCGGAGACATTGCGGAAGAATCGCGTGTACGCCTGGAGCGGCTCGAGGATGCTCTGCAAGCGCGGGCTGTCCGCCATGTTGAAGATGAAGCGGTTGAAGTCGTTCCAGTTCATGAGAACGCCCTCGATGTTGCCCTCGGCGTTTAGGCGCTGGCCTTCTTCGAGCAGGATCCTGAGGTCCTCGAAGTCCTGTTCGGTCATGTTGCGGGCTGCCTTCACGGTGGCGAGGCACTCGAGCACCGTGCGGATCTCGAACGTATCCTCCGCATCGCTCATGCGGATGCCAAGCACCACGACGCCGACTCCCGCCCTGCGTTCGACGAGCCTCTCGCTTGCGAGGGCGTCGAGGGCGGTGCGGATAGGCGTGCGGCTGATGTGCAGGGCCTGTGCGAGCTGCTTCTCGTTGATAATGGTCTCTGCAGGAATCTTGCCGCTTGCGATCGCATGGCGAAAGGCGTCGTACATGGCATCCTTTAGTGGGGCGTTCTTCGATAGGTCGAGGTGCTCGCATAGGGTGAGCATCAAGGCGTCGTTATCCATGTGGTTCCCTGTTCCCGCAGTGCTGGTCGGCATGTGCAAAGGATTTAGCTACATAGTATCAGTGACGGTTGGGTTGACGGGGCGAAAGGCTCCCGGCGAGTCGATCTTGCCGGGAGCGTGGTTCACGCGACATAAGATAGCGCCCGCAGCCAGTACGTGAGCTGCGGGCGCATGAATAGGGGCGTGCTATCCTGGCAAAGCGGGAGCTATGCCTGAGGGATGTACAGCGGGATGGCGCCTGTCGCCATGATGCAGACGACGAAGATCACGAAGATCACAGCGGCCCACTTGCCCGCAGCGCGCTGCCACTCGCCCAGGTCCTGGTCGGTGAGGCGCAGGAGCAGGTAGATGAAGGCAGTGAGCGGGGAGAGCAGGTGGAAGGCCTGGCCCATGACGGAAGCGAGGGCCATCTGCATCGGCGTGAAGCCGTAGGCGTAGCCGGCCTCGCAGAGTGCGGGCATAACGCCGAAGTAGAAGCCGTCGTTGGAGATGAAGAACGTGCCGGGCGCGGAGATAAGGGCGACGATGAGGCCCCAGAAGCCCGCGAGTTGCTGCGGGATGATCGTGATGAGCGACTGCGCGATGGCATCGGACATGGAGAGGCCGAGCTCGGTGTCACCCTGGAAGAGGCCCATGAAGATGCCGGCGCCGAAGATCAGGATGACGACCTGCACGGCGTCGCCGCCGTTGGCGCCGATGCGTGCGGACTGGTCCTTGAGCTTGGGATAGTTCACCAGAAGCGCGATGATGGTGCCCACGATGAAGAGCATCTGGTTGGGCAGCGAGATCGCCTCGATGAAGGAGCCCGCGACGAGCCATGCAATGAGCACGACGGTCATGATGGCGTTGAAGGCCCAGTTCTGCGGGCGGCGGAGCTCGATGGTCTCGGGGTCGTCCACGGCGCAGAGCTCATCGATCTCGGCCTGCGTGAACTCGGTGATGCCCAAACGAGCGCGCTCCTTCTTACCCATGTAGCGCGCAACGACCACGATGTTGAAGATCACGGAGACGATCATGCCGGGCAGGAGGTAGGCGAGGATATCGCCACCGGCACCGGTGACTGCCATGGCGCGCGCGGTGGGGCCACCCTAGGGCAGAAGGTTCATGACCGTGTTCTGAAGAATAACCAGCACCGCGAGGTTCATCTTCTTCATGCCGAGTTTCTCGTAGATGGGAAGGAACGCGGCGCAGCAGACGAGTGTGGTGGTGCCGTCACCGTTGAGCGAGATGGCGGCGACGACCGCGGTCGCGATGAGGACCTTCATGGGGTCGCCCTTGGCAAACTCGATCATCTTCTTGGTGATGGGGTCGAACAGACCGGCATCGAGCATGATGGAGAAGTAGAGGATGGCGAACAGGAGCAGGATGCCCGTGTTGGCCGTGGTGCCCAGGCCGTTCATGACCCAGTCGCCCAGAAGCGTCCACTTGTCGATGTTGCCCGTAGCGACGAGCATGATGAACGCGAAGGCCATTGGAATCGTGACGAGGGCCACGAGCGGCGATAGCTTCTTGGTCATGACGACGGCCATGAAGACCGCGATCATAGCCCATCCAAGGATGGTTACTACCATTGCTTCCTTCCTTTCTTGGTGCCAGTGGAATGAATCTCGGGAGTTCGCGTAAGGTGCAGCAAGCGCGAGCTCGTTGAATTCACAGGCAAGATAGCGCGTATGCCCGCAAGGAATGACGATGCATGCGCAAGCGGAACACCGGGAAAACAATATCGACCTGCAGATTGACAAAATTGCAGGTAAAACGATTAAAGAGATAGGCGAGTGCTGGTAAAGCGCGCGTGGTATACCGTTTGCGGCAAAAAATCTACCGTTCGGCGAAAGGCATGTGCCTGCTGTAGCTGTCTACATGGAGAAGCCACATGGCTAATCGGTGCCTCGGTGACATACAACATCGAGGTAGAAGGCTTGAGACAGCAAAAAGACACGGAGTCAGCCCGAGGAACATCAAAAGTGCAGTGCTATGAGGGATGGCGAACGTAAGGTTATGCCTAATCGTCATAGCTAAACCGAGGCGAGAACCTCGGAAACGACGCAAAGGGAAAGGAGGGGCTTCATGGGGTTCTTTGATTGGCTGCGTGGCCGTGGAAACAAGGACGCACAGGCGAAGGAGCCCGCTGCGGCAGGCACCGAGGCGGGCGCCGTGCTGCGTTCCGACAATGATGGCTGGGAGGAGCTGCCGCCGTATATTCCGGTGGATGCGAACGATCACCTACCTGCGATCATTATCTCATCGGCGATAGCCGCGGGGGCGTTCGAGCACTGCGCCGTGAAGGTCCGCCGCGTAAACGTCGCCAACCCGGAGCACCGCTTGGTGTCTTGCATCGCCGCTGCCATCGCGGCCGGGGCGCAGGAACAGAGCAAGCTCGTGGTGAAGCATATCTATAAGCAGATCGATACGGAGGATGCAAATGCTGCGTAAGTTCAAGATCTCGATCGACGGGACCCAGTACCTCGTGGAGATGGAGGAGGTCGGCGCCCCCCGGCGCCCGAGCCCGAGCCCGCGCCCGCCCCGGCGGCCTCGAGCGCGCCGGCCGGCGCCCACGTCCAGGCGGCCGCCATGCCCGGCAAGATCGTCGACATCCACGTCGCCGTCGGCGACAGGGTCGAGGTGAACCAGCCCGTCATGGTGCTCGAGGCCATGAAGATGGAGAACGAGGTCGTGGCCGAGGTGGCCGGCACCGTCGCCTCCGTCGCCGTCGCCAAGGGCGACATGGTGAACCCCGGCGACGAGCTGTTCTCCATCGCCCAGTAGGGCAGCGGACGACGTCAAGGAAGGAGCCACAGTGGACATTCTCATGACGGCCGTCGACGTCCTCACCGCGGGCGTTATCGGCCTCGCCGAGGAGCCCGGCCGCATCGTCATGATGCTCATCGGCTGCATCCTCATGTACCTCGGCATCAAGAAGGAGTACGAGCCCACCCTGCTCGTGCCCATGGGCCTCGGCACCATCCTCGTGAACATCCCGTTCTCGGGCGTGATCGGGGAGGCGGGCCCCTTCACCGCCCTGTTCAACATGGGCATCGAGACGGAGCTCTTCCCGCTCCTGCTCTTCATCGGCATCGGCGCGATGATCGACTTCGGGCCCCTGCTCTCGAGCCCGTTCCTGCTGCTGTTCGGCGCCGCTGCGCAGTTCGGCATCTTCTTCGTCATCATCGTGGCGACGCTCCTGGGCTTCGACATGGTCGACGCCGCCTCGACGGGCATCATCGCCGCCGCGGACGGCCCCACCTCGATCTTCGTGGCGAACAGCCTGGGGTCGAAGTACATGGGCGCCATCATGGTGGCCGCCTACTCCTACATGGCGCTCGTGCCCATCATCCAGCCGGTCGCCATCAAGGCCGTGACCACCAAGAAGGAGCGCCAGATCCGCATGGCGTACAACCCGCTCGCGGTGTCCAAGACGGCCAAGATCCTCTTCCCGATCACGATCTGCGTCATCGCCGGCCTCATCGCGCCGGCGTCGCTCCCGCTCGTGGGCTTCCTCATGTTCGGCAACCTGCTGCGCGAGTGCGGCGTGCTCGACTCGCTCTCCAAGTCGGCGCAGAACGAGCTCGTGAACCTCATCTCGATCCTCTTGGGCCTCTGCGTGTCCGTGAAGATGGAGTATCACGACTTCCTGCAGGTCGACACCCTCATCGTCATGGGGCTCGGCCTCGTGGGCTTCGTGATGGACACCGTGGGCGGCGTCATGTTCGCCAAGATCTTGAACCTCTTCCGCAGGGAGAAGATCAACCCCATGGTGGGCGCGGCCGGCATCTCGGCCTTCCCCATGAGCTCGCGCGTGGTGCAGAAGCTCGCCACCGAGGCCGACCCGCAGAACTTCATCCTCATGCAGGCCAGCGCCGCGAACGTCGCCGGGCAGATCGCGTCGGTCGTGGCCGGCGGCCTCGTGCTCGGACTTCTTATGTAGGGAGGCTCGCATATGACTGAGAACCTCATGGCCGCCTTCGAGCTCCTCGGCGTGGGCTGGGGCGGGATCTTCGTCGTCATGATCGTCATCTACCTCGTGTCGCTCGCGCTGTCGAAGATCTTCGCTCCGAAGAGCGGCAACTAAGTACGTCTATCTTTGAGCGCCCATCGCGCTGCGGGTGCAGACGCTGGCACGACAGACGCTCCGCTGGATTCGTTGTATTCGTCTGAATGTGAGTTTGGGATTGGAGTGAAGGTAGCTATGGAGCTAAAGCAGCAGGCGGTTGCCGGCACCACCGAATCGAGTGACATCATGGTCACCATCGATCCCGTCGGCGGCGACACCGTCGAGATCAACCTCGAGAGCAGTGTCGAGAAGGCATTCGGCGCGCGCATTCGCGAGGTCATTGAGCAGACCCTTGCCAACCTGGGTGTTACCGGCGTCTGCGTTACGGCCATCGACAAGGGTGCGCTCGACTGCACTGTGCAGGCGCGCACCATCGCGGCCGTGTACCGTGCCGCCGGGAAGGACGGCGAGTTCGACTGGAAGGAGATCGACGCATGGAACGCCTAAGGAGAACCATGATGTTCATGCCGGGCGCCAACCCGGCCATGCTCCGCGATGCCGGTCTGTACGGCGCGGACTCGCTCATGTTCGATCTCGAGGACGCCGTCTCCATCAAGGAGAAGGACACCGCGCGCGCTCTCGTGCACTTTGCGCTCAAGACGTTCGATTACGGTAACTGCGAGACCATCGTGCGCATCAACGACCTTAACACGGTGGGCAAGCTCGACATCGATGCGGTCGTGCGCGCCGGCGTCGACGTGATCCGCCTGCCCAAGACCGAGTGCGCCCAGGACGTCATCGACGCCGACGAGGTCATCACCGAGGTCGAGAAGGCCTGCGGCCGCGAGGTGGGCTCCACCGGCATCTTCGCCGCCATCGAGTCCGCCGAGGGCGTGCTGAACGCGCTCTCGATCGCCACCGCTTCCCCGCGCGTGTGCGGCATCGCCCTCGGTGCGGAGGACTACGTCACCAACCTCAAGACGTTCCGCGCCTACGGCGACAACATGCAGCTCTACTTCGCCCGCGAGATGATCCTGCACGCCGCCCGCGTGGCTGGCGTCGCCGCCGTCGATACGGTCTTCTCCGATGTGGACAACATGGACGGCTTCCGCGCCGAGGTCGAGCACATCAAGATGCTCGGCTTCGACGGCAAGTCCGTCATCAACCCGCGCCAGATCCCTGTGGTCAACGAGGTGTACGCGCCCTCCGAGAAGGAGATCCAGAAGTCCAAGGAGATCGTCTGGGCTGCGCGCGAGGCCGAGGAGAAGGGCCTTGGCGTTGTATCCGTCCGCGGCAAGATGGTCGACAAGCCCGTTATCGCCCGTGCCGAGCGTACCATCACGCTTGCTAAGGCGTCCGGCCTTATTGGGGAGGAGGATCTCTAATGGCTCTAAACAAGGTCGGTCGGGAGATCCCCGACACGTATGCCGAGCAGTTCGGCGTCTTCGGTTCCGAATTCGAGAACGTTAAGCCGTTCAATGCTGCGGTGCACACCGTGAATCCGAGCAAGCCGGGTGAGTCGAAGCTCCTCGACTCCATCCACGATGCCATCGTGAAGACCGGCATCAAGGACGGCATGACCATCTCGTTCCATCATCACTTCCGCGAGGGCGACTACGTGATGAACATGGTGCTCGATGAGATCGCCCGTATGGGTATCAAGGACATCTCCATCGCGCCTAGCTCCATCGCAAACGTGCACGCGCCGCTCATCGACCACATCAAGAACGGAGTCGTGACCCACATCACCTCGTCCGGCCTGCGCGACAAGCTCGGTGCGGCCATCTCGTCCGGCATCATGGACGAGCCCGTCATCATCCGCAGCCACGGTGGTCGTGCGCGCGCCATCGAGCGTGGCGACATCCACATCGACGTGGCCTTCCTGGGTGCGCCCTGCTGCGACGAGTACGGTAACGCCAACGGCTTCGAGGGCCCCTCTGCCTGCGGTTCGCTCGGCTACGCCCTCATGGATGCCGACTACGCCGACCAGGTGGTGCTCGTCACCGACAACCTCGTGCCCTACATCAACACCAAGATCTCCATCCCGCAGTCCAAGGTCGACTACGTGGTGAAGGTCGACGCCATCGGCGACCCCAAGGGCATCGCGAAGGGCGCCACGCGCTTCACCAAGAACCCCAAGGAGCTCATCATCGCCGAGTACGCGGCCAAGGTCATGATGGCCTCGCCGTACTTCAAGGAGGGATTCTCCTTCCAGACCGGTACCGGCGGCGCCTCGCTCGCGGTCACCCGCTTCCTGCGCGAGGGCATGATCGAGCAGGGCGTGCACGCATCGTTCGCGCTCGGCGGCATCACCAATTCCATGGTCGAGCTGCTCGACGAAGGCCTTGTGGGTGCCATCACCGACGTGCAGGACTTCGACACGCCGTCCGGCGCGTCGCTCGCCCGCAACGCCACGCACCTGGAGATCGATGCGTCCATGTACGCCTCGCCGCTTTCCAAGGGCGCCATGGTCAACCGCCTCGACATGGTCATCCTCTCGGCGCTGGAGATCGACACCGACTTCAACGTCAACGTCATCACCGGCTCCGACGGCGTGATCCGCGGCGCTTCCGGCGGCCACTGCGACGCCGCTGCCGGCTCCAAGATGGCCATCATCGTGGCCCCGCTCATCCGCGGCCGCATCCCAACGGTCGTGGACAAGGTCACCACGGTGGTCACCCCCGGCTCCAGCATCGATGTGCTCGTGACCGAGGTGGGCATCGCCGTCAATCCGGCGCGCACCGACCTCATCGAGGCCTTCAAGGACCTCAAGGTCCCGCAGTTCACCATCGAGGAGCTGCGTGATCGCGCGTACGCGATCGTGGGCAAGCCCGAGCCCATCAAGTTCGGCGATAAGCCCGTGGCGCTCATCGAGTACCGCGATGGCACGCTCATCGACGCGGTGTACAACTGCGCGTAGCTCAGCAGCTTAACCACGTAACCCAGGCATCGGCACGACGGGAAGAAAGGGGAGTGCCATGGCATGTGAATCCGGTCACCTTGTCTCCTTACCGGATGGCTATGCTGCCGTCGTGTTTCAAGGGCCTGAGGTAGCGCTCCCCGATATGCTTGCCGCCCGCGAGCGTCGCGTGGACTCTCTGCGCGCGATGCTCGCGGCGGCTAGGCAAAACGAGGCGCTGCTGTGTCTCACGCTTTCGATTCCCGGTCCGGTCAAGACGAGCCCTGTGCTCGAGCGCGTGTTCGACGAGCTGGTGTGCGCAGCGGAGTCCGAGCTGGCTGACGTGGCCGTGCGCGAGCGTCGCCGCACGAACGATGCCACGGGACCCGAGTACTATGCGCTTGTGGAGCTGCCTGCGCACGAGCTCAAGCTCCGCATGGTGGGGATCGAAGAGGGGCATCCCCTGGGTCGCCTTGGCGACCTGGATGTGCTCGCGCGAGCGGATGACATGCCGGGCCAGGCTGCGGTGAACTCCATCTCGCGAAGGAATTTGGGGCTGCCGCTGCGCCGCTGTCTGATATGCGGCGGCGAGGCCAAGGCGTGTGCCCGTTCGCGCGCGCACACCGTAGAGGAAATGCAGGCGAGAATCGCAACCATCATCGAACAAGGGGGTTATAGCCAACCATGACAAAGCAGGTGAAGTTTACCGAGACCGCGCTGCGCGACGGCCAGCAGAGCCAGATCGCCACGCGTATGCCCATCGCGGACATGCTACCCGTGCTCGAGGACCTCGACAGCTGCGGCCTCTACGCCCTCGAGGTCTGGGGCGGCGCGACCTTCGACTCGTGCCTGCGCTACCTCGGCGAGGACCCGTGGGAGCGCCTGCGCACCATCCGCGCCCACGTGAGGAACGCGAAGCTCCAGATGCTGCTGCGCGGCCAGAACCTGCTCGGCTACCGCAACTACGCCGACGACGTGGTGGAGGAGTTCGTCAGGAGGTCCGTGGAGAACGGCATCGACGTGCTGCGCATCTTCGACGCCCTGAACGACACCCGCAACCTCGAGACCTCGATCCGCGCCGCCAAGGAGGCCGGCGGCGAGGTCCAGGCCGCCATCTGCTACACCACGAGCGACGTGCACACCGTCCCCTACTTCGTGGGCCTCGCCCGCGAGATGGCGGCCGCAGGCGCCGACAGCATCTGCATCAAGGACATGGCGGGCGTGCTCGAGCCCGGCGTCGCCCACGAGCTCGTGGGCGAGATCAAGGACGCCGTCGACCTGCCGGTCGAGGTGCACACGCACTGCACCGCCGGTATCGCGGAGATGACGCTGCTGCGCTCCATCGACGCGGGTGCGGACATCATCGACACGGCCATCTCGGCATTCGCGGGCGGTACCTCGCAGCCGTGTACCGAGTCCATGGCGGTGGCGCTTGAGGGCATGGGCTACGAGACCGGTTTGAACATGGGCAAGCTCGAGGAGGTCGCCAAGCACCTTCAGACCGTGAGGGAGCGCTTCAAGGCCGAGGGAGGCTTGAACCCCAAGGTTATGGAAGTCGAGCCCAAGGCGCTGCTGTACAAGGTGCCGGGCGGCATGCTCTCCAACCTCATCAGCAACCTGGCTGACCTTGGCGTATCCGACAAGTACAACGACGTTCTGGCTGAGGTTCCGCGCGTCCGCGCCGACCTTGGCTACCCGCCGCTCGTGACGCCGCTCTCGCAGATGGTGGGCACGCAGGCCATGATGAATGTGATCTCGGGCGAGCGCTACAAGGTCGTTCCCAAAGAGATCAAGGACTACGTGCTCGGGCAGTACGGCAAGCCTCCTGCTCCGATTGACCCGGAGGTGCAGCAGAAGATCATCGGCGATGACGAGCCCATCACCTGTCGTCCAGCCGACCTCATCGAGCCGCAGCTTCCGCGCATCCGCGAGGAGATCTCCCAGTATGCGAAGACCGAGGAAGACGTCCTTTCCTACGCGCTCTTCCCCGACCAGGCGCGCGACTTCCTCGGCCGGCGCGAGGACCCGTTCTACGACGTCCCCGTGCAGGAGGTCGAGGTCTCCATCGACGTGGCGTAGCGCCGCACCCCGGCGGCGCCGGGCGGGCAGCGGGGCTGCGGTTGCCGGGCCGCCAATGCGGCGGCCGCCGATACCGCTTCAGATAGGCTTTGACGAAACCTCTGTGCGCTTGCGGCACGCTTCTCGCCCTATGTTGATGCGAAACTGTGCCAATGGCGCACAGAGGTTTTGCATGTAGGCAACTTCAGGGTCCGCTCAGAATCCAATGTATTCAGGACCCTGTGTTCAGAATCGGCTGGATCCAAAAGCTCGCGCTGGATCTCGCGGCGC
Organism: Enorma phocaeensis; assembly: GCF_900186505.1. Taxonomy (GTDB): domain Bacteria; phylum Actinomycetota; class Coriobacteriia; order Coriobacteriales; family Coriobacteriaceae; genus Enorma; species Enorma phocaeensis. Next base: position 788,780 of record NZ_LT891970.1, on the reverse strand, counting down.
ATGGCCGCTGGTGCGGCCGTTGAGCGCTATCGCTGAGGTTATCGCTTCGAACGCAGGCGAGCGCCGATTACGACGATGGCAACGCCGGCGGCGGCTACAAGCGCGATGACGATCGGCAGGCTGTCGCCGGTGCCGAGGAGTCCGGCCTGCGTGCCGTGATCGCTGCCGTTATTCGAGCCGCTTGCACTACCTCCGCCGGGGGTTGCCCCGTCGCCATGTTCGCCGTTTTGACCCGAGTCACCGGTTCCTTGGCCGTCGTTCCCGGTGCTCCCGTTCAGGTCCTTGAACACAGCCTCGATGGTGTGGTCTGCAGTGACGTTCTCGAATGTGTAGGTGCCGTCGTCCGCGAGCGCGACCGGTTGGCCGTCGACCAAAAGTCGGTCGAGTTCATAGCCCTCATCGACGGTAACCGTGAATGCCTGGTCGTGTGCATCAACCACTTCGACAGCGCCTTCGGGCGAGATGCTGCCGCCTTCGCCAGCGCGCGCCGTGATGGTGTGGACCCGCATATCCTGACGCATGATCCGGATTGTGCCCGTCATGCCCTCGAAGTGGGGCGAGATCATATCGAGCGTGATGGTACCCAGTTCGCCTGTAGCATGTGCTTCGACGTCGCTCACCGTGAGGTAAAGGGTTTGCGTGGTGTTGTCGATACGGATGTCATCCTGGTCGAAATAGCGGTTGTCAGAGATTGCGACCTGGGGGTTCTCGAACATGATCCAGCCGGGATAAAGAGCATCGTCATCGTTTACGGGCTTGGAATCCGGTACAAGATCCTGCAGGTCGAAGACATACGTCGCAGCGACGCAGTTAGAGATGGTGAGTTCACCGGTCTTGCCCTGAAGCGTGCTGTCGCCTGCCTGCTCTTTGGAGATGGTTACCGTTGTCGCAGGGGAGTTCGCAAGGACGTAGTCGTCCGCCTTATCGCCCCTGAGCTCGTATGAAACGGTGACGGAGATGTCCTCGCCCACCTCGGGTTGCGCTGCGGTGCCCGTGGCGGCAAGGTCGATGTACCCGTTAGCGGCATCGTCGCCGACGATGCCCGTACCGTCGAGCTCCGCAAAGACCTCGACGGAGCGCGTTCCGTCATAGGGGCGGTCGGTGGCTCGGACCGTGGCTTCGTTGACGGCGACCTGTGCGGGGGAGACAACAACCTCGATGGTTACGAAGGCGGGGCCATAGGTGTCGCCCTTGTTGCCATCGGTCGCTGCGGGGTCGGTGTACGCCTCGATTTCAGCTGTGACCGTAGCGGCGCCGGCACCCACGAACGAGATTTCGCCGGTCTGCTGGTTGACGGTTACCACATCGCCACGATCAGCAGGTGTTTGATTTTGCACCACATAGGAGATGTCGCTCTTTGGGTCGATCCATGTACGCCCGTCATCAAGGCTGATCTGAATACGGGGCGTATAGGGCGCATCGCCATAGGTTGCCTGCTTTACAACGTCGTCCGCGCTGCCGTCAACCTGGACCAGCGGCGGTTTCTCATCCGTCATGATGAGGGTGGTGCTGCCTGTTTTGGATGCAACAACGCTGGAGTTGCCAGTTTGGGTGTACTTCCACCAGATGATGATCCGAGCGCCTTCCTGAGCGTCCTTGACGTGTTCGTCGGTCAGCGGCTGGGTACACGCATCGTCAGCAAACCACTCGAACGTGCCGCCTTCGACACCTGCGGGGTTTCCTGTGCCGAACGTGGGCGCGCTGGGAAGCTTGGACAGCAGATGAGTCTCTCCAACCTGCACGTAACGACGGGAGACGGTCGATACGGTGAAGTCGCCTTCGGTGATTTCGAAGGTTGCGGAGCCGGTCGATGGATTGTCCTCGACCGTGTTGAGCAGGTTGCCGCCGGCGGATGTCGCCGTGGCCGTGGCTGTGCCCTTTTCAACATTGTTTGCGTAGGAGACCGTGTACTCCGTGCCCTGCGCGAAGCTCTGAGTAAAGTTCCACTTGTTGAACTCGACGGTGACCTGAGGCATTTTCTCGTTGCCATCGTAGACGTAGGTTGTTGGGCTGACGGTAACCATGTCGTCGGAGAGGGGGAGTTGGACTCTGCCGCGTGCATGGACGGTACCCTGAGCGGAAGTGGCGATCATGGTGCCTTTGCCCCAGCACTGGGACACGCCATCTTGAAGCACGAGCGTAGAGCCGGGCATCAGGGCGATGCCGGCGATGCCGGGGTCGGATGCCTCGTTGTTGTTTATGAGCCTTGTACCCGAGAGCATGGTGAGCGTCGATGGCTCGTTGTTGGGCGTATCCGGGTCGCCATCAAGGTCGATGTCGGTTTCGATGCGCAGGGACGCGGGCGCGTTCACCTGAATGTTGTAGTCTGCCTTCACATCGCCGTATACCTGCGGGGTTCCGCCCTTGAAAGTGACGTTGACTCTGCCGTTTGGATCTTGCGAATAGTTGACGAGCTGGTCTTCGGTACCCTCATCGCGCGTCGATTCAAGCAGGATGCAGTCCCAGTCTGCTACGCCGGACATATCGCCGATACCCCGGGGCGCGAAGATGACCGCGTTGCCGCCCGCACCCGTGGTGAAGGTGCCGTTATTTAAGCCGCTGGTAGCATGTCCGCCACCGCCGATAGAGGTCTGATCCGCATCGCCGCCGACGGCGCGCACGTCGCCGCCGTTGATGGTGATATTTCCGCTGTGCGACCCGCTTGCAGTGCTATAGCCACCGCCGATGCCGGCGCTTCCAGCGGAGCCGTAGGCCTCGATGCGTCCTTCGTTAATGATGATGTCACCGAAATCTTGGTTGTAGCCTCCGCCTATGCCCGCCGCTCCAGTTTGGCCGGTCGTACCGGGGTCATCGGCTTTTGCGACCAAGCGACCGGGTCCGTCGATGATGAGCGTCGAACCCGGTTGGACCCAGATTGCTGCTAGGGTGCTATTCAAATCGCCGTAGTTTACATGGGAGGCGAAGCTGTTCGTTCCTTCGATGGTGAGGTGGACGGTCGCATTGCCGCCGATGGCAAACGGGGAGTCGCCATTCATGAGCGAGTTGTACTCATCGAGCTCGATGTACACGTTGTTGATCGTGATGTCGTGCTCGCCTGGCTCGATAAGAATCTTGTTTTTAGGATTACTGGTGCTGCCCGTAATCACGTGACCGGGGCAACCGTCTGGCTCGCTGCGGAGCTGCACCTCTTCATGTGAGATGTCGTGCTGGGTCGGTTCGGCAAAAGCGGGTTCAGGTGCGCTGACGAGCAGGGCGATACCTGCTGCGACAGCGGTGAATGTAGAGCAGGCGCGAACGAGCGGGAGCCTCATAGTGACCTGTTTTACATATTGTCTAATGGTGCAGAATCCAACGTGATTAGCTTACGAGAAAATGTGGCCCCCCTTAAGGAATCATTAAACTACACAGGATTTGAAGGAAAAAGATGAGAGGGAGTGAAAGCTCTTATCCCGCTTGTGCGTGCGCTAACGGGTGCCGTTTCAAAAATGCCCACCCTGTAGAGGTCAGGGGATGGGGAGCAAAAAAGGGTCCGCAGCCAAGTTCGACTGCGGACCCTTCCGGTTTATGCACGGTAGACCTAGGGGCTACTCGGCGAGCAGCTTCTCCTTGATGTCGGCAGCGGCCTTCTTGCCGGCGCCCATGGCCAGGATGACCGTGGCGGCGCCGGTCACGATGTCGCCGCCGGCCCAGACCTTGGGGTTCGAGGTGCGGCCGTTCTCATCGGTCTCGATGAGGCCCCAGCGGTTGAGCTCGACGTCGGCGCAGAGCTTCGCGAACGGGTTCGCGCGCGTACCGATGGCCGTGACCGCGACGTCGCAGGGGATCGCGAACTCGGAATCCTGGATGGGAATCGGGCGACGGCGGCCGGAGGCGTCGGGCTCGCCGAGCTCCATGCGCTGGAGCTCGATCGTGGAGACGAAGCCGTCCGGGCCGGGCAGGAAGCGCAGCGGGTTGCAGAGCTCGAGGATCTCGACGCCCTCCTCCTTGGCGTGATGGACCTCGGCCTTACGGGCGGGCATCTCGGCCTCGGTGCGGCGGTAGGCGAGCGTGACGTGCTCGGCGCCCAGGCGCAGCGCCGTGCGCGCGGCGTCCATGGCCACATTGCCGCCACCGAAGACGACGACGTTCTTGCCGTGGCGGATGGGGGTGTCGTACTCGGGGAACTCGTACGCCTTCATGAGGTTCGTGCGGGTGAGGTACTCGTTCGCGCAGTACACGCCGGGCAGGTTCTCGCCGTCGACATGCAGGAAGCGCGGCAGGCCGGCGCCGACGGCGAGGTAGAGCGCGTCGAAGCCGTCCTCGTTGAAGAGCTCCTCGGCGTCGAAGAGGCGGCCGGCGACCGAGTTGTACTCGAAGTGGACGCCCAGCTCCTCCAGGCCCTTGATCTCGCGCTTGACGATGGCCTTGGGCAGACGGAACTCGGGGATGCCGTAGGTGAGCACGCCGCCGCCGGTGAAGAACGCCTCGAAGACGGTGACCTCGAAGCCCTCGCGCGCGAGCTCGCCGGCGCAGGCGATGCCGGAGGGGCCGGAACCCACGATGGCGACCTTCTTGCCGTTGGACGGCTTGCACTCGGGCGCCTCGCCGACCTCGTCGGCCATGTCGCCGAGCATGCGCTCGAGCTGGCCGATGGCGACGGGCTCGCCCTTCTTGCCGAGGATGCACTTGCCCTCGCACTGGTTCTCCTGCGGGCAGACGCGGCCGCAGACGGAGGGGAGCAGATTGTCGCCCTTGATGACCTTCAGGGCGCCGCCCCAGTCCTCCTCGCGGATCTTCTCGATGAACTGCGGGATGTGCACGCCTACCGGGCAACCCTCCATGCACAGCGGCTTCTTGCAGTCGAGGCAGCGATTGGCCTCGGCGATGGCATCCGCCTTGGTGTAGCCGGTGTCGACCGGGCGGAAATCGCGGGCGCGCTCAGCAGCGGGCTCCTCGTTGGCGGGGGTGCGGGGAGCGCCGATGTTGGGGCGATACTTTACTTCTGGCATGCGCAATCCTCCTCATGGCGCTTGATGGATTCGGCTTCCTCGGCCTTGTAGCTGGCCTGACGATGCGCAAGGTCGTCCCAGTCGACGAGGTTCGCATCGAAATCGGGGCCGTCGACGCAGGCGAACTTGGTCTCGCCGCCGACCTCGACGCGGCAGCAACCGCACATGCCGGTGCCGTCGACCATGATGGGGTTCAGGCTCGCCACGATGGGGATCTTGAACTCGCGGCAGGTGAGGGTCGAGAACTTCATCATGGGCACGGGGCCAACGCAGAAGGCGGAGTCGATGGCGTCCGTCTCGCACAGACGGCGCAGCGGGAGGGTCACGACGCCCTTCTCGCCCATGGATCCGTCATCGGTGGTGACGAAGAGGTTCTCGAGGGGCAGCGCGGCGAACTGCTCGAAGAGGATGAGCAGGTCCTTGGTGCGGGCACCCATGATGACGGAAACCTTCTTGCCCTGCTCGCAGAGGGTGCGGGCAACGGGGTAGGCGATTGCCAGGCCCACGCCGCCGCCGATAACGGCAACGCGATCGCCCTCTACTTCGGTTGGGCAGCCGAGCGGGCCGGTAATGTCGCGGATCTCGTCGCCCTCGTTGAGCTCGGAGAGGCACTGGGTGGTCTTACCGACGACCATGAAGATGAATTCGACCCAGCCCTCCTCCGGGTTCCAGTTGGCAAACGTGAACGGGACGCGCTCGCCCGTCTCGTCGATGCGCACCATGAGGAACTGGCCGGCATGCGCATGCTTGGCCATCCTGGGCGCGTGGACGCGGAACTCGAAGACCTTCTCCGAGAACTGCGTCTTTTTCAGGATCTTGAACATAGAACCCCTCTCTTACCATGGGATGCGTGGAATACCCGTGCCTCGCACCAGGCGCGGCGCGCGGCGGCCGGCATCCCAAATTGCAACCGTGCTGCGGGTATACGCGTAGGCGCATACACTATCGGATTATAGCGCTCGGAAGGGAATATTCAGCGTGTTACGGCAAAGCCTATTGGCCTATTTGGACAAGGCGGCTGCTGCATGCCGGTTACGCGGCAGCCATGCGGGAATCGTGGCGCAGGCTCAGATTTCGAGGAGCTTCGGTGCGGGTGGGCTCGGCACTTCGCATGTGATCTTTGCAAGCTTGCATATGATTGGTTTGCTTAGTAGGGAAACCCTGTTTCTTACGAGGCATCGTAAGAATTCTACATATCTCAGAATACCTAGCGTAGAGAATCTTCAGTATCTCAGGCGCTATCGTAGGAAATCCTCAGAATGAAATAGGCTATCGTAAGAAATATGTATTATAAGATTTTTTATCGTAGAAAATCATAATAATTAATAAAATAATTTCATATATCATACGATAGAGATAGTAATAATGAAGAAATCTTACGATAAGCAATAGCAATAATGCAAAAAATGTACGATTGCCCTGGAGATGGGATGCTGCCCGCGCGGAAGTGCGCAGCCAGTATCCCTACGGTTCCCTAGTGCTTGCCGTTGTTCGCGGCGGAGCCGTTCACGTGGTCGCGGGCGAAGACGACGCCGTGGGTGAGCGCGAGCTCGCAGGCGTCGGCAGCGCGCATCACGGTGTCATCGAACGCCTTGGCATCCTTGCCGCGCAGTTGCTTGAGTACGAAGTCTGCCGTGGGCATCTTGCCCGGGGGCTCGCCGATGCCCACGCGGATGCGGCTGAAGTCGCGGCTCCCCAGCTTGTCGATGATGGAACGCAGGCCGTTGTGGCCGGCGTGCCCGCCGCCCACTTTCACACGCACGTCGCCCTCGGGAATATCGAGCTCGTCGTGTACCACGAGGACCTCCTCGGGCGCGACCTTGTATTCGCGGCACAGCTTGGAGATCGGGCCGCCGCTCGTGTTCATGAAGCTCTGCGGCTTCACGAGCACGACCTCGCGCACGCCGCCCTCGGCTTCGGCGTCGCGCACCTTGGTCGTAGCGACCTCGGCACCGAGCTGGTTCTTCCAATAGGACACACCCGCACGCCGCGCGAGCTCGTCCACGGTCTTGAAGCCGGCGTTGTGCCGGGTGCTCGCATATTCCTCGCCGGGGTTTCCCAGGCCCGCAATCATGCGGATGGGTTTAGGTGTCGGTTGTGCCATGTATGCTCCGTCTCCGTTGCGTTTGGATTAGCAAGTCTCAATCGACCAAAAGGGTACAGCACATTAGGCGGCTGGGGAGCCGACTCGGCGCATGTTTGCTGAATGTCCCGAATCGGTTAGGAGATTCTTGGCTCCTAGGCCGATGCCCACGTCTCACGACGATGAGAATCTAACAAAGCCCTGCCGTGAATCAAACGCGAATCTAACGGATATCCAACCGGTGCGCAAACGTCATAGCGTTAAAAAACCGAGGTAAACATAGGTATCATGCTTGTGGTAACGTCTCCGCATGGGGACGTTGGTGCTATCGCATATTCCATCGCTGAGGGCTCTTCGCGCGGCGCGAAGAGCCTATGGATTCCTGCCATGGGAGTCTTTTGGACGCGTCGAGCAGCGCCGTGCGCTCGCGGGCTGCGTTCCCAATGCCGACCAGATCGACTTCATTGAGCTCAATCGCCTGGGAGCTTGGGACCCAGCTGAGGGGGAGCCGCTTCATTTGCTCGTACAGGACGCCTCTGCACGGCGGCATAGGAAGCCTCTCGAATGTCATGTGGTTGCAAGCTCGCTTCCCGCTGGCGCTCTGATGCGTATCGGTCCTGGCGTGTTTGCGTGCGCTCCAGCGTTCGCGGCGCTGCTCTATTCTCGGGACCGCTCTCTGGGTGAGGTCCTTACGCTGCTGATGGAGCTGCTGGGGACCTATTCACTGCCTGAGGAGGCTACCGTTCCCATCTCATGGGGTGGCGTCTGGCCGGATGGGCGCTCGCGCGAGGATGTCGAGCAGGCTCGTTACCATTGCGACCCGGCGGTTACGATGGCAGATCTGAAGGCGATGGCGCGTTGGGCAAAGAGCAGCAGGTACGCCGTTTTCCGTGAGGCGGTGCGTATCGCGACCCCAGGCTCTGCCTCGCCCGGGGAAACCGTGATGTTCGGTATGCTCGGAGCTCCAATGAGACATGGCGGTTTCGGCTGCGGCTCATTGCCGAAAGGGGGCATGCTGCTCAACCACCGTCTTGATTTCGATGCTGATGCCGTGCTTATGGCGTCAGGCATGCCTTACGCGATATGCGACGCTTACATTCCGGCGGCCAAGACCGATGTTGAATACAACGGATGTGGCCATGAGCTGGAGAACGCGCGCATACACGATGGGCAGCGCAACAACGGAATCAAGGGCATGGGCGTGACCGTGCTGGTAATCAACCGTGACCAGATGCGTGACATCGTAGCGCTTGAAGCGATTGCAAAAGCGATATGCAGGGCGGCGGGCAAGCAGTTTAGATATCGTTTCAATGGCTATCGGAAGATGCAGGAGAAATGGCTGAATCAATTACGGATGGGAGTTGGGCTGCCCCCGGTTTAAGTGTGCGCCTGCGAATGTTTTCTAAGCAACAGAACGAGTTTTAGCCGCCCAGTTCAGATATGAACGATTTCTAGCTCGTATGCGCGCCCATCGCGCTGCCGTCGGCCCCATCCGAAATAAAATCCGCAGGATTACCGATGACTTGGCTCATTCGTGATTAACGTTTTACTATCGATGCTCCTTCAAATCGTTCATATCTGAACTGGACGGCTAATACAGATGGAAATGATTGAAAAATCGGGCCGCGGCTTTGCCGCGACCCGATTCGCTAAGCGTTAATTAACTAGAGCGTGAATCTAAGCTTGTTTGCGCAATCTTTACAGAGCGAAGTCGCCGCCGACGAGCTTGGAGACGGAGTTCTCATAGTACACGGCGTTGATGGCGTCGGCGAACTCGTTGGCGACCGTGATGGTCTTGATCTTGCCGCCCTCCTCAACGGGGATGGAGTCCGTGACCACGCACTCCACGATGGGGGCATCGTTCAGGCGCTCGATGGCGGGACCGGAGAAGATGCCGTGGGTGGCGCACACGTAGATGTCGCCGGCGCCCATCTTCTTGAGCTCGCGAACGCTTGCGCAGAGCGTGCCCGCCGTGTCGATCATGTCGTCGTTGATGATGCAGGTCTTGCCCTCGATATCGCCGATGATGCCCATGACCTCGGCTGCGTTGTGGCGCGGACGGCCCTTGTGCGCGATGGCGAGCGAGCAATCCAGCATGTCGGAGAGCTTCTTCGCAGCCTTGGCGCGTCCCACGTCCGGAGACACGACAACAAGGTTGTCGGTATCGAAGTGCATGTTGTTGTAGTACTCGCCAAAGAGCGGCAGGGCGGAGAGGTGGTTCACCGGGATGTCGAAGAAGCCCTGGATCTGCCCCTGGTGCAGGTCGAGCGTGATCACTCGGTCCACGCCGGCGCGCTCGAGCAGGTTCGCGACGAGGCGCGCGGTGATGGGCTCGCGTGGGGCGGCCTTACGGTCCTGACGGGCATAGCCGTAGTGCGTGATGCACGCGGTGATGGTGCGGGCGGATGCGCGCTTGGCGGCATCGGTGGCGATGAGCAGCTCCATGAGTGCGTCGTTCACGTCACCGGAGATGGATTGCACGAAGAACACGTCGGCGCCGCGTACGGTCTCGTCAAAACGGGCGTAGATCTCGCCGTTGGCGAACTTCTCGAGCGCAAGGCCCGAGAGCTCCACGCCCAGAATCTCGCCGATCTTCTCGGCGAGCGGGCGATTGGCGGTGCCCGAGTAAAGACGCAGCGTCTTTACCATTTCCATGGTCTTCTTCGAATCGTTGGTCGGCATGTTCCCCTTCTCCTTTTGTTGAGCTGCCTGCCTGCCGCGTTCGGGCTCCGGCTAGCGCCGCGCGTTCTTGCGCTCGGTGTAGCCGGCTATGATGCGCTGCTCGGTGCGCTCGATGGCGAGCGCACCGTCAGGAACATCCTTGGTGATGGTGCCGCCGGCGCCGGTCACCGCATGCGCCCCGATGTTCACGGGGGCGACCATCATCGTGTCCGACCCGATGAAGGTGCCGTCGCCGATCGTGGTCGCATGCTTGTTGACGCCGTCGTAGTTGCAGGTGATGGACCCAGCGCCGATGTTCACGCCGGCGCCCATGGTGGTATCACCAATATAGGAGAGGTGGGGGACCTTGGATCCCTCGCCGATAGTCGACTTCTTGATTTCCACGTGCGTACCGGCCTTGGAGCGGTCGAGCATGTGGGTGCCGGGGCGCAGGTAGGCGCGCGGGCCGCAGTTCACGTCGTTCTCGAGGACCGCGTCGATGGCGACGGTCTCGTCGAGCGTGCAGCCGTTGCCGCAGCGGACGTTGGTGAGGCGCGTGTTGGGACCGACAACGCAGTCCTGGCCGATCACGCAGGTGCCGATCATGTGCGTCTGCGGCCAGATCACCGTGTCGCGGCCGACCGTGGCGTCCGGCCCGATCCACGCCTGCGCGGGGTCGATGAAGGTGACCCCCTCGGCCATGAGGTGCTCGTTGATGCGGTCGCGAGCGATGGCGGTGAGCTCGGCAAGCTGGGCACGGCTGTTGACACCGAGCCCCTCGCGGTAGTCGTCGCAGCAAAACGATGTGACGGGCTGTCCGGCGCGGCGAAGGATTTCGAGCATATCGGGCAGATAGTACTCGCCCTGGGCGTTGTCGCAGGTGATGTCGGCGATGTGCGCAGCGAGCTGGGCGCCGTCGAACGCATAGCAGCCCACGTTGCTCTCCTGGATGTCCGCTTGCTCAGGCGTGCAGTCCTTCTGCTCGACGATCGCCAGAAGCGAGCCGTTCTCGTCGGTGATGATGCGGCCGTAGCCAAAGGGATCGGGCGGCAGCATGGAGAGGACCGCACCAGCGACCTCGCCGGTGGAAACGGTGGCGGCGAAACCGGAGATGGTCTCGGGTTGGATGAGCGGCAGGTCGCCGTTGAGCACGACCACCGGCCCTGCGGAGATGCCGGTCGCTTCGAGCGCCACGCGCACGGCGTGCCCGGTGCCCAGGCGCTCTGTCTGCTCTACGCAGGTGATGGCATCGTTTCCGGGGTAGGTCGCGTCGATGATGTCGCGCACCTCGTCGGCATGGCTGCCCACTACCACGACGATGCGCGAGCAACCGGCCGCCAGCGCGGCGTCGACTACCCACGAAATCATTGGTTTGCCCAAGATGCGATGGGCGACCTTGGCGTGGTTGGACTTCATGCGGGTACCCTCGCCAGCGGCGAGGATGATGGCGGTTGCGTCCATATGCTCCCCCGGATAGCAGTTGCATTCCGCGCGTTGCGCCCCTCGATGATACCCCACGCACGGTGCGTTCGCCGGGCGCATCGCCGGACCTTCGCAAACGCCACAGCTACTGCGCAGTCCAGGCGTGTCGGGTTGGTATGATAGGGTGCGCTGCGGCGCTATGCTTGGAGCCTTGGCGTGATGGGAGGTGGCGATGTCCGCGAGAGTCAAACATACGGCGTTCGGCACGTCCCATCCTGCGGTGCCGGCGGTATACCTGCTGGTGACCCTCGCGCTTACCATGGGGGCGTTCCAGCCCGTCCTCATCTTTCTCTCGCTCGCGGGCGCATTCTCCTGCGCGGTCTGCCTGCGTGGCTTCGGAGCCGCGTGCGCAAGCTTCCGTTGGCAGCTCCCCTTGGTGCTCATCATCGCCGTTCTCAATCCGCTGTTCTCCGCCTCGGGCTCGACTGAGCTGTTCAGGTTGGGCGCGCGAGCCGTCTACCTCGAAAGCCTGTGCTACGGCTGCTGCATGGGGATGCTGTTCATCGCGAGCGTCCTGTGGCTGCAGGTGGCGGCGGAGCTGTTGCCGTTCGACAAGGTCATGGCGCTCTTGGGCAACGCCGCTCCCGTGCTCGCGCTCATGGTCGCGCAATGCATGCGCCTCATTCCGCGCTTCGCTCGCCAAGGGCGCACGATCATGGATGTGCACGCTGTTGCCATGGAGGCGGCGCGAGCCGGTGCCGGCGAGCGGGACGAGGGATCGGCCTCGGTCGCCCTCGTCCGTCGTACCTTGCCTGACGCCTTGCGCGACGGTCTGCGGACCTCCTCGGTGCTTATGGGGTGGAGTATGGAGAACTCGCTGGAGACAGCCGATGCGATGCGCGCTCGCGGCTGGGGCGAGGTCCCGTGCCGTACGACATACGCCCGCTACCACTTTACCGGTGCCGACGCCGCTGCCATCGTGGCGCTTTTCGCGTCGACCAGCCTCATGGCGCTCATCGCCATCGCCGCTACCGTGCAGTTTTCGTTCTACCCCACCATGACGCGGCTCGTTCTGTGGTGGGGCTACGTGCCGTATGCCCTATGGATGGCGCTGCCTTGCATGTTGCACGCGTATGAGGTGGTGAGCTTTAGATGATCGAGCCGAACGAAGCTTCGCTAAGCCCGGCTGCGCGGGATGGGGCCTCTCAAAGACCCGCGTCCGGCAAGCAGGCAGCCGCTCTCGCCTTTCGCAACGTGACCTTCACCTATCCGGGCCAGGAGCGCCCGGTGCTCGATGGTGTCGATTGGGAGGTTGAACAGGGATCGTTCACCCTGCTCGTGGGCAGTACGGGATCAGGCAAGTCCACGCTGCTCTCGCTCGCTAAGCCAGAGATCGCCCCGGCGGGGGAGCGCACGGGCGAGGTGCTTGTCCAAGGCATTCCCGTCGAGGATCTTGGCGCGGAGCGTTCCGCGCGCGCCGTGGGCTTCGTGTTCCAGAACCCAGAAAACCAGATCGTGTGCGAAAGCGTCTGGCACGAGATGGCCTTTGGTCTGGAGAACCTCGCGACCCCCCGCGCCGAGATGCGCCGCCTTGTGGCGGAGACGAGCTACTTCTTTGGTATGGAGGATTGGTTCCGCGCCGATACCGCCGAGCTGTCCGGTGGCCGCAAGCAGCTGCTCGCGCTTGCCTCGACCCTGGTCATGCAGCCACGGTTGCTTCTGCTTGACGAGCCGACCGCCCAGCTGGATCCCGTCGCCGAGAAGAACTTCCTGCACGCGCTCTTTCGCGTGAACCGCGAGCTGGGCTGCACGGTGGTGGTCGCCACGCATGCGCCCCGCGCCATGCTGGATTATGCGACTTGCGCGTACCGCCTTGAGGAGGGCCGCATCGCGCGTGTCGAGAACCTGTCTGATTTGGAGAGGCGCTGGGAACCGGGTCTGGGTCACCGGGGGCGGGGCGAGTCACCTCGCCCGACCTCGGAAGAGCAGCCGCCCCCATCCCCAGCTCCCGAGCAGACCCCGGTAGGGCGGCTGATCCCGCCTGCTGCGGCGTCTCGGGCGGTGGAGTTCTCGCGCGCGTGGTTCAGATACGGCCGCGATGACGATTGGGTCTTGCGCAACCTCGACCTCGCCGTCGGCGCGGGGAGCGTGCACGCCCTCGTGGGCGGCAACGGCTGCGGCAAGTCGACCCTGCTCGCCCTCATGGCGGGGCTGCACAAGCTTCAGCGCGGCAGCCTGCGCCGGGCGTCGCGCTCGTGTGCGCTGCTGCCTCAGGATCCGCGTGCGCTCTTTGTTGCCGAGACGGCCGATGACGAGCTTGCCGAGTGGGGAGCGGCTGCCGGCTATGGCGAGGCGGAAGCGAGCGCGATGCTCGAGCGCGTGGGCCTTGCCGGATGCGGGCCCATGCACCCCTACGATTTGTCCGGTGGCCAGCAGCAGCTCCTCGCCCTCGCGAAGCTGCTACTGGTAAAACCCCGCGTGCTGCTGCTTGACGAACCCACCAAGGGGCTGGACATGGCGGCGCGCTGCGCGGTGTGCGAGCTCCTTGACGGGGTCGCCGCAGAAGGCGCCACCGTCGTCGTTGCCACGCACGACCTCGAGCTGGTCGAGCACCTGGCAGACGAGGTGTCGATGATCTTCGATGGCGAGGTTGCTTCGACCGAGCCGACAGAGAGGTTCTTCCAGGGCAATGTCTACTATCGACCGTGATACGCAGGGCGCACGCGCCGCAGGCAGAGATGGCCGTCCAGCCACGCGCCTTGTCCGTGCGCTGCGCGCGCTCGAGGTTCCGCTGCTCGCCGCGGTCCCCTGTGCGATGTTCGCGCTTGCCGCGCTCGATGCCGACCAGTCGGCGCTCTTGATGCTCGTCGTGGTGGCGCTCGTCATCGCGCTCTTCTTCGCAGGGTACGAGGCGGACCGTCCGGGCCTCCGTCAGATCATGCCCACGGTGGTGCTTGCGGCCCTGGGCGCGGCGGGGCGCATCCTCTTCGCCCCGGTACCCGATGTGAAGCCGCTCTCTGCCATCGCGATCATCGCCGGCGCCGCTCTGGGCCCGCGCAACGGTTTCATGGTGGGTGCGCTCGCGGCGTTCACCAGCAACTTCTTCTTCGGCCAGGGTATGTGGTCACCATGGCAGATGTACGCTTGGGGGCTTGTGGGCTATGCGGGCGGAGTCCTGGCAGGCGCGGGAGTTTTCGACCGGGCAGACGGGAGCGTGCGCGTGCCATCCCTGGCGGTGTGGGGTTTCTGTTCCGGGTTGCTGTACGGTTTTGTGATCAACGCCTATGACATCATCGGGTTCGTGCGCCCCTTCACATGGGCAGGGGCTCTTGCGCGGCTCGCGGCAGCAGTTCCCTTCGATCTGATGCATGCGGCATCGACGGCGGTCTTCCTCGTCGCGCTCTACAAACCCTGGACGCATCGGATCGGCCGCGTGGTCGCGAAGTACCGCCTGCGCGAATAAGGCTCGCCGAGGCGATGTGCGAGCCGCGCGGCCCTCGATTGCGCGGCATCTCCCGATTACCGCTCGTTCCGCTCTTACAGCTCGATGACGAGCTCGACGGGGCAGTGGTCCGAGCCGAAGATGTCCGAACGGATGGATGCCTCGCGCACGTTGCTCGCGATAGCGTCGCTTACCAGGAAGTAGTCGATGCGCCAGCCGGCGTTGTTCTTGCGCGCGTTGAAGCGGTAGCTCCACCAGCTGTAGGCGCCCTCTTCATCGGGATGCAGGGCACGGAAGGTGTCCGTGAAGCCAGCGTTCAGAAGCTCGGTGAACTTGCCGCGCTCCTCGTCGGAGAAGCCTGCGTTGCCGCGGTTGCTCTTGGGATTCTTGAGGTCGATCTCCTCGTGCGCGACATTGAAGTCGCCACAGGTCACAATCGGCTTGCCGGTCTCGCCCTCGAGCCCTTTGAGGAAAGCGCGGTAGGCGTCGTCCCAGGCCATGCGGCCTTCGATGCGGGCAAGGCCCTCCTTGGCGTTGGGCGTGTAGACGTCCACGAACCAGAACCGGTCGAATTCGAGTGCGCACACGCGGCCCTCGGTTGCGGCTTCCGCCACGAGGTCGGCGACCTCGCCTGCACCGGCGAACGGAAGCAGGCTGTCCGCTCGGCGCACGGAGAGCGGCTCCTCACGCGTGAACACGGCCGTGCCGGAATAGCCCTTGCGCTCGGCGTAGCTCCAAACCTGCTGGTAGCCAGGCAGGTCGAGCGAGACCTGGCCCTCCTGAAGCTTGGTTTCCTGGAGTGCTAAGATATCGGCGTCCAGCTCGCTCGCGATCTCTGTGAAGCTCGGCTCCTTTTTGAGGACGGCGCGCAGGCCATTCACGTTCCACGAGGCGAACTTGTAGCTTTTAGCTGCGGTGTTGGTCATGGTGCTCCTTCAGGGCGGGGTGGTGCGCGGCGCTCGGCTTGCGCTGGCGCACAGCGGCCGGTTTGCTCGGGGCGCGTACCGTTGGGTCCGCGTTGAGCGCCGGTGTGCCTTCGGGTCTATCCTACCTGAGCGCGCCGGGGATGGGGAGCATGCGGCATGGCTTCGTGGATTCTGCGGAGGGCGAGCATGCGGCGCGATGCGCCTCAGGGGGTAAAGGATTTCAGGGCAACGGGCAGGGGAGACGCGCATGGAAACAGCGATTACCGAGGTCAAGGCGGCTCAAGATGCACTCCGGCAGCTCTTCGGCACCCACCAGCGAGTGGTGTTCTTCGGCGGGGCGGGCGTGTCGACCGCGAGCGGCATCCCCGACTTCCGCAGCGTCGACGGCCTCTACCATCAGCATTTCGCCTATCCGCCCGAGGAGATGCTCAGCCACGGCTTCTATGTCGAGCATGCGCCGGAGTTTTTCGAGTTCTACCGCGAGCGGATGATCGCACTCGATGCCGTGCCCAACCGCTGCCATACGAAGCTCGCAGAACTCGAGGCGGCAGGTACGCTTTCGGCGGTCGTGACGCAAAATATCGACGGGCTCCATCAGGCTGCAGGCAGCCAGAGCGTGTACGAGCTCCATGGTTCGGTGCACCGCAACATCTGCCAGCGCTGCGGAGCGGTCTACGATGCCGCGTGGATATGCGCTCGCGAGCACGAGGACGAGCAGGGCGTGCCCGTTTGTCCGGCGTGCGGCGGCTCCGTCAAGCCCGACGTGGTGCTCTACGGCGAATCGCTCGACGATGCGACGGTGGAGGGCGCCGTGCGCGCCATCGCCCAGGCGGACGCGCTCGTGATAGGCGGCACCTCGCTCGTGGTCTATCCGGCTGCGGGACTCATACGCTACTTCACGGGCGACGTGCTCGCGATCGTGAACCGTGATCCCACGCCGCAGGACCGCTACGCGGACCTGCTGATCTCCTGCGACATCGCGCAGGCGTTCGACTTCTAGCCCTTATCGCTCGGCTCTACGTTCAGTCCCGGGCGCCCGTCCGGCCCATCGGCATTTCCTGGAACCTTGCGCGGGTGACGTATCGCACGGGGCCGGGCGGATACAATAGTGAAAGCTCTGTACCGGCTCTTTATCGATCGTCTCCGGCAGTGCGCTCAGCCGGCGACGAGGCGAAAGGATCATCATGGCTCGTGACACCAAGATTTGGCGCTGCGGAAAGCATACCCTCACGTTCGACCGTCCTCGCATCATGGGCGTGCTCAACGTCACACCCGATTCGTTCAGCGATGGCGGGGAGCACTTCGACGCGCAGGCAGCCATCGATCATGGCTTAGCGATGCTCGATGCGGGCGCCGACATCATCGACGTGGGCGGTGAGTCCACGCGCCCGGGGTTCACGCCGGTCAATGCCGACGAGGAGGCCAAACGCGTCCTGCCCGTGATCCGTGCGCTCGCCTCCAAGGGAGCGATCGTCTCCATCGACACGCGCCACGTCGAGGTCGCCAAGGCCGCGGTGCGCGTGGGCGCCTCCATCGTGAACGACGTCACCGGCTTCACCGATCCCAAGATGGTCGAGTTCGTCAAGAACAGCAACTGCGGCGTGATCATCGTGCATGCGGGCGAGGTCTCTGATCCGCCGGCTCGCACGCGCACGGCCGTGCAGCTCGACACCTCGGCAGCGGCATTCGTGGCCGAGCGTGCCCGCGAGGCCGAGGAAGAGGCCGCGGCGGGCAAGGGCGCTAAGCGCGGCCACGGCAAGGTGCTCGGCGGCAAGCTGGGCATCGCGGTGCAGCCGCCGCTGCCGTTCGGCGACTTGCCCAACGGTTCGGCAGCAGCAGATGCCGAGGCCGAGGCTGCAGCGCAAGCGGCTCATGCCGAGGAGGACGCCCGCGAGGTCGCTTCGCACGAGGAGGCGCGCGTCATCGAGCAGACCGACCAGCTTGCCGCCGTCATGCGTCGCTCGGCGCGTCGTGCCGAGGCCTATGTGAGCACATCCCAGCTCCGCCGCTTCACCCTTCCGGATTCTGCCCCCATCATGCGCCGCGTGATGGGCTTCCTCTCCGATCAGGCGCGAGCTCTCATGCATGCGGGCGTGGAGCGCGAGCGTATCTGCATCGATCCGGGCGCGGGATTTGGCAAGTCCGCCAACGAGGACGTGATCATCCAGCGCGAGACCGCCAAGATGGCGTCGCTCGGCTATCCGCTCATGTGCGCGGTGTCGCGTAAGCGCTTCGTGGGCACCGTCTCCGGCGTCGTCGACGCGGCTGACCGCGACGCCGCCACGTTCGGCGTGTGCCTGGGCGCCATCGAGAACGGTGCGAACATCGTGCGCGTGCACGACGTAGCTGGTTTCGCGCAGTTCCTGAATGGTTTTTGGGCGGTCGCCCGCCCGCAGCCGCGTCGCGCGTTCGTGGCGCTTGGCTCCAACATGGGCCAGCGACTCGATAACATCCGGCGCGCACGCGACCTCATCGCCGAGATTCCGCTTACCTGCGTGTCCAACTGCTCGCGCATCTACGAGACCGAACCTGCCTACGAGACGCGCCAGTCGCCGTTTGCCAACGCCGTGATCGAGATCAAGACCGAGCTGGCGCCGCTCGTGCTTATCGACGAGCTGCTCGATGTGGAGAACCGCATGGGCCGCAATCGCACCAAGAGCGCCAGGCCCAACGGCCCGCGCGTGATCGATTGCGATCTGCTCTGGATGGATGGCGAGACGCACGGGGGCAACAAGCTGCAGCTGCCGCATCCCAAGCTGGGCGAGCGCGACTTCGTGCTCGTGCCGCTCGAGGACCTCATGCACGATCCGGCGCGCTTCTTCCGTTACGAAGGCGTACCCGTGGTGGAACCCGAGGAGCGCATCGGCCATGTGGTCGGCGAGCTCGGCAGCATGTAAGGTCGAGACGTGGCGATGACGCGCGATGAGGCGCTGACGACGCTCGGGTTGGACGAGGGCGCGACGCGCGAGGAGATCCAGATCGCGCACCGCGAGCTCGCCCAGATGCTCCATCCCGACAAATTCAGCGAGAACAAGCGTTTGCGCTCGCGTGCCGAGCAACAGATGAAGCGCATCAACGAAGCGCGCGACGTGCTGCTCAAGAGTGCGGGGAGCGCACGCCGCTCGGGAGCGGCCGGCACGGGCCGAAGTTCCGGAGGGCGAGCGCGGGGCGGTGCTTCGGGCGCGGGCGCTGGGAGCGACTCGCCGGCTCAGATTCGATTCGAGGCAGAGGCTAGGGCGCACGCTGCCGAGACCGCGCGGCTCACGGTGGCGGCGCAGCTGCGCACCATGTGCGAGCGGCGGCGCAGCATGGGCGGCTTGGCGGCGGTCGCCGCGCTCGCGATGCTCGTGACCTCCCGCATGCGCGGCACGCTCGGCATGCTCGTCTTCTCGGTGGCCTCGATGCTTACGGTATGGGGTATCGTGGACGTCGTGAGCCTGTCCAGTCAGATCGCGACCTTGCGCAAGCGCTCCGCCGACCTGCTGCGCCAGCGCGATGCCGCACGGAGGGTGGCCGAGGAGGCCTCCCGGCTGTAGCTGCACGAAGCCCGGCATCCGGTCCGCTTCCCGCTGGTGCCCCGTATGCGGCGATCATCGGCGCGTCGTGCACCGCTCAGGTTGAAATGTCCCCATAGCAGCATCTCGATTTCTTCGAAATAATCGAGATGCTGTCAGATAGCCGTTTTGGGGCTGTATCGGATCGATTCTGGCCAATCTGGGGCATCTCGATTGCCGAAGGCGCGGTTCCGTTCATCGAGCTCCCGAATAATAGCCATTTTCATCGTCGGAGCCCTCCTGAGCGTGCCCGACTGCCGGGAGGGACCGTCTCTGCATCATCGAGGTGCGGCAGAATGGACATTTTGCCGAGCGTCGCGGTCGTGCTACCCGTGCAGCCGCGGTTTCGCGGTGCATGCGCTACCATAGAGCGCAGCAAACGAGAGGAATGCCCATGCCCAAGAAGCCACAGCAACCGAGCCAGGTCTCACCGGAACTCGACGAGATGGTTTGCGACCTGATCGGCTACATGCTCGACGAGCTTGCCGACGGTGGCGATCCCGGTGTCATCACGTGCGTCGAGGATGCCGAGGGCACGCGCGTCGAAGCTTCGTTCACCGATGATGGCGAGGAGGCCTGCCTCGAGGCGGCACGGACGCGCATCGCGCAGAACGCTTCTGGCATGGCGAAGGAGAAGCTGGGTCCCATCGCGCGGTACGCCATCGGCTATGTGGGCGGCGTGCAGCTGGAGGACGGGTTCGCGGATGCGGTACTCGTGAGCTTCTACGAGCGCGGCCTTGCCGATGAGGAGGAGGTGCCGACGGGGTACTCGGCCTACGTTCTCTTCGAGGGCGCCGGCGAGGGCGATGGCTTCGCGTGGGCAGATCCAGCGCCAGCCGGTGCGGAGGAGCCGCTCATCTAGGTGGGAGACCGCTCAACGTTATCGTAGAGAATATGCATAACTATATAAAATAAATCGAAAATAATACGATTATATTTTATAAAGTGAAATTAATTTACGATTAGCCAATAAGAAATTCCTTAAACATACGACAGCGGTGCACAAGATGCATATTTGCTGCGAGGGCGCACGGCGGCATCGCTCGCAGCATAATGAGCCGAAAAGCTGCATGCGAAAGCACCTATGCACGTCCTCTGCACGTGGATTCGTAAAGATTCCGTCATCGGGGGCCATGTCGGGCACGGGCGAGGTGACAACGTGCCGCTAAGCGCTATAATCTGCTGGTTCACCGAATCAATCTGGTAATACCACCCTTACTAATATAGGAGCCTTCATGCGCGTCGAGAATCTGAGGAACATCGCTATCATCGCCCACGTCGACCACGGCAAGACCACGCTCGTGGACAAGCTGCTGCGCGCGACGGACGCCTTCCGTGCCAACCAGCAGGTCCAGGACCGCGTGCTCGACTCCAACGACCAGGAGCGCGAGCGCGGCATCACGATCCTCGCCAAGAACTGCTCCATCGAGTACAAGGGCATCAAGATCAACATCATCGACACCCCGGGCCACGCCGACTTCGGCGGCGAGGTGGAGCGCGTACTCAAGATGGCCGACGGCGCCCTTCTGCTCGTCGACGCCTTCGAGGGCCCCATGCCGCAGACGCGCTTCGTGCTCAGCCACGCCATCAAGACCGGGCTCTCGATCATGATCGTCATCAACAAGATCGACCGCCCCGGTGCCGACCCGGAGCGCGCCTACAACGACTGCCTCGACCTCATGGCCGACCTCGGCGCCACCGACGAGCAGCTCGAGTTCGCCATGGAGCACGTGGTCTACGCGAGCGCGGTGAACGGCTACGCGCGCCTCGACCCGCTGGCCGACGGCGACGACATGTACCCGCTGCTCGACATGATCATCCGCGAGATGCCGGCTCCCGAGGTCGACGAGACCGCGCCGCTCGCCATGCAGTGCGTGACCATCGACCACTCCACCTATGTGGGCCGCATCGGCATCGGCCGCATCTACTCCGGCACGCTGCACGACGGCGATACCATCCTCGTGGTGAAGAACGACGGCACCAGCTCCACCGCCACGGTGAAGCAGCTCTACACCTTCGACTACCTGGGTCGTTCCGAATGCCAGGAAGTCCATGCTGGCGACATTGCCGCCGTGGTGGGCATCGACCACACCGACATCGGCGATGTCTACACCGACCCCGAGAACCCGGTGCACCTCGATCCGATCGAGATCGACCCGCCGACGCTCTCCGTCGTGTTCGAGGCGTCGACCTCGCCGCTCGTGGGCCGCGACGGCGACATCGTGGGTGCGCGCCAGCTCAAGGAGCGCCTCGCCCAGGAGGCCGAGAACAACGTGACCATGCGCATCGAGGAACTCGAGGACAAGAGCGGTGTCGAGGTGTCCGGCCGCGGCATCCTGCACCTGTCCGTCCTCATGGAGACCATGCGCCGCGAGGGCTACGAGTTCCAGGTGGGCCGCCCACGCGTGCTCTTCAAGAAGGACGAGGCTGGCAACCGCATGGAGCCGGTCGAGCAGGCCGTGGTCGAGTGCCCCGACGAGTACTCGGGCAAGGTCATCGAGGTCTTTGGCAACGCCGGCGGCACCATGGTGAGCATGCAGGCGGGCAAGACCGTGACGCACCTCGAGTTCAAGATCCCCACGCGCGGCATCATGGGCCTCAAGAACCGCATCCTGAACGTCACCCACGGCGAGGGCGTGTTCTACCACACGTTCCTTGAGTACGGCCCCTACGCCGGCGAGCTGGGGCAGCGCAACAACGGCGCCATGATCTCCATGACCACTGAGAAGGCCGTGGCCTACGCGCTCGGCACGCTCCAGGAGCGCGGCACGCTCTTCGTCGAGCCCGGCACCGAGTGCTACGAGGGCATGCTCGTGGGCGAGCGCAGCAAGCCCGGCGACATGGTGGTCAACATCGCGCGCACCAAGAACCTGGGCAACCAGCGCAGCTCCACCGCCGACATCGCCGTGCAGCTCACGCCGCCGCGCACGTTCTCGCTCGAGGAGGCGCTCGAGTACATCGCCGACGACGAGCTCGTGGAGATCACGCCCAAGAACATCCGCCTGCGCAAGCGCATCCTCGACGCCACGGCCCGCAAGAAGGCCGCCGTCCGCGCCGGCCAGGTGAACAAGTAGCGCGTCCGACCCAGCGCGGGCGTCCGTTCCGGTCCAGCGCCGGAGCTCCTTCAAGCCGGCACGGGCGTTCTGCCCGGCCGGCTTGAGCTTTCTGTACGGCCGGCGCGGTCTTTCCGTCCATATCCGTGTATCTCGATAGATCCCGATTCATCGAGATACACGGATATGGACGCTCCCCGGGGGCTTTGTGGACCGCTCCGGTCATGGCCCCTGAACGGGCCGTTCCCCGTGGGCACATCGGCAGACAACCCTTCTACCTGCTGCCTTACCAAATCCTGAAACTCCTTTACCGCGCCCTGCAGGGCAGCTGACAAACCGTTCCTATGCTTGTCGTGGACTGTAGAGGTTCCGTGCGATAGCTGTGCGCAAACCGCGATGCGCGGATGATCGGGGAAGTCGAGGTACAGGTATGAACGATGCCGGCATGAAGGACCGCCGCCCAAGGGGAGATGCCGCAAGCGGCGTGAGACGTCGGCTCGTGGCACTGGCGGTGAGCTTCGTCCTGGTGGCCCAGGCGATGCTCTCGCCGCTTGCAAGCGTGGTGGCGTATGCCGAGAACGAGGGGGTCGCGTACGGCGGGTTCTCCTCGGGCGACGGCGCAGATGCCGCGCGGATTTCCACCGATGACGGCGAGCTGCGCATCGCCGTCCTCTCCGATATGCACTATTACCCCGTGAACTTCGTGAGCGACTGCGCCGACTACACTACCTACGTCGGCGGCGACCCCAAGATGCTCGAGGAGTCCGGCTCCATCGCCGACGCGGCGCTCGAGATGGTGCGCGAGGACGACCCGGATATCCTTATCGTCTCGGGAGACCTCACCAAGGACGGCGAGATCCAGGGGCACCGCGACCTGGCGGCCAAGTTCCAGGAGCTCGAGGACGAGACCGAGACCGAGGTCTTCGTCATCAACGGCAACCACGACATATATAACTACGAGGACGCATGCACGTTCGAGAACGGATACAAGGAGAGCGCGCAGACCACCACGCCCGACGAGTTCAAGGAAATCTACGCGAACTTCGGCTACAACGGCGATTTCGATGCGCGGTACTTCGCGAACCCCGTCTCCGGTGAGCAGGCCGGCGAGCTCTCATATGCCGTCGACCTCGGCCGGTTCACGATCGTCGCCATCGATTCCGGTATGTACAGCCCTGACGCCGGCACTGGTTACGACACCAACGAGCACATCACCGCGGGCCGCGTTGATGAGGACCTGCTTCCCTGGGTGACCGAGCGCGTGCGCGAGGCGGACGGCGAGGGCGACACCGTGATCGGGCTCATGCACCACGGTCTCGTGCCGCACTTTGAGGGCGAGGAGGACATTCTCTCCGAGTACGTCGTGGAGGACTGGCAGAACGTGGCGACCGAGCTGGCCGACGCCGGCATGCGCTACATCTTCACCGGCCATATGCACGCGAACGACATCGCGGAGTACACCACGGTGAGCGGGAACCGCATCACCGACCTGGAGACGGGCTCGCTTTCCTCTTGGAAGAGCCCCATGCGCACGGTGACCGTCGCCAAGGGCGAGCCGCTCGATGACGGCACCCAGCGGACGCACGAGACGTTCACCGTGAGCTCGCGCGGCGTGACCTCGATCGACTTCACCGACCATACGGGCCAGACCACACACATCGACGATTTCCTCGCCTACACCCAGGAGCGACTCTATCCCGAGACGCTCTTCAACAACATGGCCAACGGCATGCTCCGCCCCATGCTGCAGGAGATCGGGCAGACGGGTCTGCGGCAGTGGATCACCGAGATCCTACCCGACATCGACCTCGACGCGACGATCCTCGACCTCGTGCGCGGTGCGCTCGCAGGCGGCATGGATATCGAGCTCGGCACGGGTATCGGCCGCGTGCACGTGGAGTACCGCAACGGCGGCGTCCAGCTGTCGCCCTCTGGTACCGCGGGCCTCATCGGAGACATGACCATCACCGACGCGCAGCTGCTGCGGATCGTCTACGACGTGCTCGACAAGATCGAGGCGCGCTACATCGACGACCCCGATTGGCTGCTTGGGCAGGTCGACCAGATCGTCACGCGGGTGTCGAACTACGGGCTCTCCTCGCTCGACGGCGAGCAGCGCACGATCTACGACCTCGTCCTCGTCATTCTCACCGGCCATTACGCGGGGTCCGAGAACCCGCCCGCATGGGCGGCCGATGCCGTGGCGACCATCCGCCAGGGCGACATCGTGAGCGACCTCATCGTCCTGCTCGTCGACGACGTCATGCCGATCCTGGACGATGTCCTGGCGAACACGTCCATCGACACGGGCATCGCGTTCAGCGGCCTGTGGAAGACCGCGATCGACAGCGTGACCGATGACGGGAACCTCAAGGCGACGCTCGAGACGTTCGGATTCGACGAGACCGCCATCCGCGGGCTTATCGACGGGCTCATCAACGAGTACATGAGCCCGAGCTTCCTCACGGGCATGGGCAACCTCGTGGGGGACATCTGCGATTCCATGCTCTACGACACCAACGGCGCCGACGACACGATCGGCGGCGAGGGCCGCACCATCACCTTCGACGGGGCCACCGAGGCGCCCGCGCCCTCGGTGGAGAACGGCCTTCTGCCCACGCAGGTCACGATGACGCTGGGCGCAGACCCAACGACTTCGCGCAACATCCGCTGGTACACCGGCACCAACGTGGCTCAGGGCACCGTGCAGGTGGCCACGGATGCCGCCTTCGAGGACATCGTCGCCGAGGTCGATGCGAGCTCCGAGGAGGTCACAAAGCCCAGAACCCAGCTCAACCTTGGGCTCGTGACCACGTATGGCACCCAGCAGGCGATGAAGCACTCCGCCACGGTGACCGGCCTTGCCGAGAACGCCGACTATTTCTACCGCGTGGGCGATGCCGAGCACGGCTACTGGAGCGATGCCATCGCCTTCACCACGGGCGGCGAGGCGGATGACGCGGACGCCTTCACGTTCATCGACGTCAACGACTCCCAGGGCATGGTCGAATCGGACTACGATGTCTACCTGAACACCCTCTCCGCCGCGCGCGGGACCTTCCCCGATGCCGCCTTCACGATCCACGGGGGCGACTTCGTGGACGATGGCGCCAACGAGGACTACTGGACCTGGGCGCTCGATGACGATGCGAACGTGGCCCAGGGCATGGCCATGGCGCCGGCCGCCGGCAACCATGAGGCGAGAAGCGACGTCGAGGGCATCACGGACGCGAACCCCATCATCTCGCACTTCAACCTTGCGAACGTGCCGGAGGGTCAGGACCTCTCCACGGGCGTGTACTACTCCTTCGAGTACCAAAACGCCACGTTCGCCGTGCTCAACACCAATGACCTCGGTGCGGACGGTGGCATCTCGCAGGAGCAGTACGACTGGGCCTACCAGACGCTCTCCGCCGCCGATAGCGAGTGGAAGATCGTGCTGCTTCACAAGAGCCCCTATTCCAACGGGCCCCATCAGGCCGATGGGGACGTGGTGGCGATCCGTGCCCAGATGGATGCGCTCGCCGCCGCCTGCGACGTGGACGTGGTGCTCTCCGGGCACGACCATGTCTACAACCGCACGCCCTACCTCGTGCGCGGCGAGGCCCAGACCGTCACGACCGAGACCCAGACCTACCAGGGCACCAACTACGAGACCGCCGTCAACCCCAACGGCTGCGTGTTCATCATCGCTGGCACCTGCGGCGTCAAGAACTACGCGCAGGACACCACGGGTGGCATCCCCAGCCAGGTGGCGCTCGACCTGAGCGTCCCCGTCTACACCGGCTTCACCATCGACGGCGACCACCTCTACTACCGTGCCTATTCCGTGAACGGCGACACTTCGGATCTGGTCGACAGCTTCGCTATCTCCAAGGCGGAGGAGGAGACGCCCGCTTGGAAGCTGGTCGAGGAGCAGATCGCCGCGCTCCCCGAGCAGTCGGAGGTCGCACTGGGCGACGCCGCCTCCATCGAGGCCGCCCGGGAGGCCTACGACGGCCTTTCCGCCGAGGACCAGAGCCAGGTATCCAACCTGGACCGTCTCGTTGCGGCCGAGCGCATGCTCGCCCTGCTGCAGGACGTCGACGGCAAGCGGACGGTGACGGTCTCGGACCATGACGATTTCACCGCGGCGATCAACGACCCCGGCGTGGGCACCATCATCACCCAGGGCACGATCGAGTTCGATGAGGGCGGCCTGTTCGATGACGGCGACCGCGAGATCTACATCAGCCGCGACGTGGTGGTCCGCGGCACGGGCGAGCTCCGCTACTGCCGCTTCCATGTGCAGAACGGCGCGACCCTCGTGCTCGCCGACTCCGTCTACGTGAACAACACGCGCAGCCAGGGCTCCCTCTACGACGCGCTCAACCCCGTCGAGGTCAACGGCGGCGGCACCCTCATCACGCAGGACAGCGTGTCCCTGCGCACCGAGTACGGTACGGGCGGCAGCGACGAGGGCGTGGCCGTGAAGCTCATGGGGGCGGGCGCCACCGCGATTCTCGGCAGCTCGGGTACCTACTGGGGCTCCGAGGCGGCGGTGCTCTCCACCGCGAGCGGCACCACGCTCGTCATCAACGACGGCACGTATAACGCCAAGAACAGCAACCGCGTGGTCATCGACACCCACGGCGATGCCACGGTGAACGGCGGAACCATCTCGAGCATGTGGATCTCGGGCACGCTGCGCGTGAACGGCGGCACGTTCGAGCACCAGGACTCGGCGTCGAGCAACTGGACCCCGCTCGCCGTCTCGGGTGGCGACGCCTACATCACCGGCGGCACGTTCGAGTCCTATAACGGCCGCGACGGCAACGCCTCCATCAAGCTGGAGAATGGCGCCCGCCTGCACATCCTCGCCGATACCGATGGGGCCGTGCGGATCGGCGACGTGAGCGCCTACGTGGGCTCGCCCTCCACGACCGACTACGAGAACGTGCGCCTTGGTTACGTGCGCGCGAACGGCTGGAACGGTTCCGAGGACGGGATCTACCGTGTCGACGGGGCCGTGAGCGCGAGCTCCGTGGAGGAGATCGCGGCCCTCGGCGGCTCGCACCTCTCGACCGATGACGTCTCGGACAACGGCAGCTACATGACCGCGGTCCTGCCCGACGGCACGAGCACGGTCTTCGGCAGGTACTGGCTCTACGGCGGCAGCGGCGGCAAGGGCGCGCCCGCGGGCTCGGGCATCATCGGCTCCGGCGACGTCATCGTCTACGGCCCGGTGCGCACCATCCAGAACAACCCGGTCACGGGCGTGACCATCGACGGCGACGCCACGCGCCTCGTGGACCTCAACCAGGAGGGGGCCGACACGCTGCACCTCACGGGCTACACGACGCCGGCGAACGCCTTCGACAACGGCATCACCTGGAGCTCGGACGACGCGCAGACCGCTTCCGTCGAGGAGCTCAACGGCCAGGGCGTGGTCACGATCAAGCAGGCCGGTGGCGCCAACATCACGGCCACCTCCGACTCCAACCAGGACGTCTCCGCCTCGGTCGAGGTCATCGCCGTGCGGCCGGAGCTCGCGGGCGCCGACATGCTCGACGATGAGACCTCGACGGCGACCTATGCGGCTGACAAGGGTTTCGAGAGCGCCGCCTACGATGATCGTCTCACCTGGCAGTACTCGGTGAGCGACCAGACCATCGCGACCATCGACGCCGAGACCGGCGAACTCACCAAAGTCGCGGCCGGAAGCGTCATCGTGACCGCGACGCTCTGCCTCGACGGCAAGCCTACGGGCATCACCGTCGCCAAGGACGTCGTGCTCAAGGCGGTACCCGAGGCGCCCGAGGTTGATATCGTGAACGGGCTCATCGACGTCCAGGTGACCGACGCCAACGAGGCGATGGCCGCCGAGCACGGCCCCCAGACCTTCGAGGCCCTCATCGACAACTCCGAAGGCGCGAACGATTCCTACACCATCGGCGAGGTCTACTCCGAGGAGGTGGCTGCCGCCAACCCGCTCGAGGCATTCACGAACTTCCTCGGCGTCACGCGTGCTGCAAAGGTGTACAAGGTCGACGTGACCATCTATGCGGCGCCCTACGTGGCCGCCTTCGACGAGGCGCTCGGGCTCGAGGCGGGCACCCATGAGCTCGAGGGTGACGAGTCCGTGACCGTGACGCTGGTGTGGCGCGACGGCGACCCGTCTGCCGAACCCGCCGTCGAGGCCGGCTGGACGCTCGCGAATCCTGATGCCGCGACCATCGCGTTCAAGGTCATGTGCAAGTCCGCCCAGGCGGCTCCCGTGCTCACGGTGACGCCCGGCGCCGATCACGCGACGGTGACCGTTACTGGCGCTGACGGGGCTCAGCTCTACGGCGACATCCAGTGGTCCGATTACGAGACCGACTGGACCCCCAATACCTTCGAGACTCTCCCGCCCGGCACCAACGAGCTCCCGGTCAGGAGCGACGGCACCTTCTACATCCGTGCCGCGGGCGACGAGACCCACGACCCGAGCGAGGCCTCGAGCGTGACCATCAACAAGGTGACCTTCAAGGTCAACGAGGGCGAGGGTTCGTTCTCCGAAGGCTCCCCCACCACGTGGTACCTCGAGTCCGGCGAGGCCGTCGGTGCTGACAACATGCCGACCGTGACCCGCGACGGTTACGTCTTCGCTGGCTGGAAGACCGCGGACGGCACCGAGTTCGATGGTGCGACCACCGTCAACGGCGAGATGACGGTCACGGCGCAGTGGACCCAGCTCGTCACCCTCACCGTGACGCCCGCCGAGGGCAACACGGGCTTCACCTACGATGGCTCGGCGAAGACGTTCGGCTTCACCGTGGAGCCCGAGGGCGTCGCCGCCGACAGCTTCACGGTCGAGTACCGCGCGGCAGATGCGGATGAGACCGACCCCTGGACCGGCGAGGCGCCGGTGAACGCCGGCACCTACGACGTGCGCGTGACGCGCGGCGCGGACGGCACCTACGAGGCGTACTCCCAGCTCTTCGAGGACGGCCTCGTCATCGCCAAGGCGACGTACGCCACGCCCAGCGTCCTCTACTCCGACGGTGAGGCCGCGGGCTCCGTGCGCATCATCCTCCAGCACGGCGATGCCGATATGTACTACTGGAGCGAGAGCGACGACCTGAGCGATGCGCTCGAGGCCGAGGGCAACGAGTTCGAGGTGGACCATGCCGGGACCTACTACGTCTTCGCCCCGGCGGGCGGGAACCACAACGCGAGCGAGGTCAAGGAGGTCGAGGTGATCGGGGTCACCTTCGACGACGGCGACGGCATCGAGGGCGACGAGAACGAGGGCGCCGTCTTCACGGAGGGCGCGACCGAGGTCCTCATGGCCCCGGGTCATACCCTGCGCTCGTGGGGCGGCATGCCCAAGGTCTCGTGGGACGGCCATGAGCTCCTGGGCTGGGTCGCGCCCGACGGCAGCGAGGTGACCGACCTCACCGCTATCGAGGAGAGCATGACGCTCACCGCCCAGTGGAACCCGCCGGCGCCTGAGCCCGGTCCCGTGACGCCCACGGCTCCCACGGCCGAGCAGGTCTCCCAGATGCCGGGTATCTCGGTCTCGCTCCATGGCGTGAACGAGCTCAACAGCGAGGATGCCGAGGGCTCCCACCCGGATGTGACGTACGCGGCGACGGGGGAGAGCGCGCTCATCGCGGGCAGCCTCACGGTCGCCGAGCCCGTCCAGGACCAGCAGACCGGCGCCTGGACCGTCCAGGTGACGCTCGACGGCGGCGCGTACCTCGACAGCTACTCCGGCCAGTATGGCGAGCACTACTTCGCCGACCCCGCCGACCAGGTGGGCGAGCGCACCTTCGCCCTCGCCTACAACGAGACGACGGGTACATGGGCCGTGGCTGACGGTCAAGATGCCGCCTTCGCCTTCGATATCACGTGTTTGACGCTCCGTCCGGCGAACGCCGAGATCTACGTCGGCGGCGAGAGCGACACCGGCGGCCATTTCGTCGACCAGTACGTGGTTGACGGCCAGGGCAACGCCTACACGGTCGAGGAGCTCAACGCCCTGCTGAGCGATCAGACGGCGCGCATCGCCTACTTCGACGAGGGCGGTGCCGAGATTCTCGACGACACCGACCCCGGGACCTACGAGGCCCGAATCGTGCTCGACGGCACGTCGCGCTCGGGCGAGCAGGCCGTCGTCACAGTGGACGGCGAGCAGTATGTCTACGCGCTCGAGCCTGCCGATCTGGTGATCCGCAGCGTGTCCGATAGCGTCGAGGCCGAGCGCGGCAGCCTGAACGTCAACCTGCTCGGGGCGACCGATGCCGCGTCCGTCCGGGCGGCGCTCGCCGAGGCGTCCGGCGGCGTGGTCGCATCCCTGCCTGCGGGCACGACGGTCAACTTCAACGGCGACGCCGACGTTGCGCTCGCGGACGTCAGCGGCGTGACCCTACTCTCCGATGACCTGTTGCCCGGCCCGCGTGAGGGCGAGCTCGTTGCCCATGCCGAGGAGCAGCTGGGTGTGGAGATCGGTTCTGCCGACACCTATGACTTCCAATATCTCGACCTGGTCGATGAGAACCAGTCCAACGCCTGGGTGAGCTCCTCGCTCGGCACCGATGTCTACTGGCGCATTCCTGAGGGCGCCGACGCTTCGAGCGTACGGGTCTACCACTTCGCCGGCCTTCACCGCGACTACGACGCGGACGATGCCGAGGTCTCCGACCTCATCGAGGCGAGCACGGTGGAGACGGTATCCCTCCAGGTTGACGGGGAGAACGGTTTCGTGAGCTTCCATGTGGATGAGTCTGGCTTCAGCCCGTTCCTCATGACCTGGGAACAGATGGAGGACCCCGGCACTGATCCCGAGCCGGACCCCGATCCTGAGCCGGACCCCGATCCTGAGCCCGAGCCGGGCGATTCCGATTCGGGTGGCCCCAACGGAAACGTCGGCGGCTCCGGTGATATCGAAAGCGCGGGCGACGGCTCCCAGGTCAGCGGTTCGCAGGTCGCGAGCACCTCGGACGGAAGGCTCTCGTCCACGGGCGATAGCACCTGGCTGATTGCCGGCGGGGTAGCCCTGGTCGGCACGATAGCGGTCTGTGCCGGCGCCCTCATGCGCCGCGGCAGGCGGCACCGGGGCTAACGGCTACCACGGCGCAGTCCGCCACGGCCACGTGGAGGCGGCGCCACCGGGCATCGCATTAAAGCGGGTCCCTCGGCATCTGAGAAAGGTGCCGAGGGACCTCCTCGTTTGAAGGCCCCCGCTCGACCGGAGTGTACATAGTTCTGCATCTCGATGCATCGCGCGCGGTCGCCGCTCATCGAGATACATGAGGATAGCCATTCTGGGCCCAAAATCCGCCGATTCCATCCATATTCGTGTACCTCGATGAATCGGGGCCTGCCGAGATACAGGGATATGGACAGATCCAGGGAGCCCAGCGCGCGGGGGCACCTGTGCCGGCCGCCTGCGGTAGGCGGCCTTCCTTGGATTGTGACGCCCGCGAACAACGTGATGAATAAGATGCGCCATGGGGACAGTGCGCGCTCGCATGGTAGCCCGCCTTTCGAGGCCACCCCTCGACGCCGGCGCGCATGCCGTTAGGCACATGACTGCAACCGTCTGCCCGATGGTTTGCGCAAATGTATATAAAAACTAATGACCAGCTTGAAAAACACTTGCGTTTTTTTTTTCTTCGCTAGCCTAAAAAAAAGATGCATGTAATCGGATGAATATTGCATAAATGTGGTAGGGGGTACACATGCGGGGGAAGTCTTTGAGGGCACGGCTGGCGGCGCGGGCGTCGATGCTGCTCGCCGTCGCGTTCGTGGTGTTCAGCATCCCGATGATCGCCTATGCCGTGAACGGGTCGGGGCGCGCGTTCAGCGACCATACCGTTCCGACGGTCACGCCGCGTGGCACCACGATCAACCTGTTCGACTACTGGAACTCGAGCACGCAGGGCGAGAACCTCAACTGGGATACCGACCAGGGCATCAACGCCGGGCACCAGCTGCATTTCAACTCGGGTGTGTCTGGGAACCTGCTCAACTCCTGGACGGGCAACACCGGAAACCCCGGTGGCAGCCATCATGGCGCGCCGCTCGCTGGCATGCTCGAGAACACCTTGGTGAACGGCTACCCGAGCCTCAACGCTCAGACGATGAGCGGTGAGGCGAACATGGAGGGCGGCTGGCAGCAGGTGACGACCCCGGTCAGCTCCGAATCCCTCGCGTACCTGTTCAACAGCTACGACTACCGCACGAGCGGCGCGAACAACGTGCAGGGCAAGGCAGCCTACACCGACGTGCAGGGTCTGCTCCAGGTCGATGCGGACGGCTACTACTATTACGACAGCAAGGACAACTTTGCCTCGTTCAACGAGGGCACCAACTCCTTCACGGTGTATGACGCTCCCGCGGTCACCTACGGCAGCGAGCCGAACGTGACCTATGGCCAGTTCTTCCCCTTCGACAGCGCCGAGGATGTGTTCACGGAGGTCGGCGGAAACCTCGACGGCAGCCAGACGAACGCGGGCAGCCAGGACCTCAACCACTACTTCGGCCTCTCGATGACCTCGCGCTTCGTCCAGCGCGACGGCGGCACCAACAACGGCCAGGCCGTCACCTACGAGTTCTCCGGCGACGATGACGTCTGGATCTTCATCGACGGTGTGCTCGTGGCCGACCTGGGCGGCATCCACGACGCGGTGAGCGTGAAGATCGATTTCAAGACCGGGAGCATCAACGTCACCGCGGCCGACGGCACCACCGACGTTACGCCTTCGGACATGCGGACCATCAAGGAGTGCTTCGAGGAGGCCGGCCGGACGACGTCTGTCCAGTGGAGCGGCAACACCTTCGCGGACAACACGTACCACACCCTCAACTTCTACTATCTCGAGCGCGGCAACAACGCCTCGAACATGAACCTCAAGTACAACCTCGTGAGCGTCCCTGAGAGCGAGATCGTCAAGGTCGACCAGGACGGCACACCGGTCGAGGGCGCGACCTACGAGCTCTATCGGGCGAACGCGAACTACGAGAAAGAGGGCAACGCCGTCTATACCGGCACGACCGACGCCAACGGCCGCCTGGTCTTCACCGATGCCAACGGGTTCCCCATCGCCCTCGAGCAGCTCAAGAACGCGAGCAAGAACTACGTGCTCGTTGAGACCACCACACCCGATGGCTACCGGTCCGCGGACGAGGTGCACCTGTACTTCTCGGGCGGCAACCTGCTCGTTGACAACGAATGGGGCACGGGCGCCTACGCCCAGGCGAAGGTGACCACCACGCTTCCGGCGGACACGGTCTACGACGCCAAAACGGGCGACCCGATCGAAGTCGCCACGGACGGCCGCATGAACGGCACGGTCTTCGCGGTCGTGATGAAGCGCGACATGACCAAGGACTTCGATGACGAGACCGCCTGGTCGCCGGTCTCGGGCGACGCCATCGAGGGATGGACGGTCGCCGACGGCCACACCTGGGACGAGGTGCTCGCCGCCGCGCGGCGGAACCCCTACCAGCTGAGTGTCACGTCGAGCGGCGCCATCGAGGGCGATATCGAGAACATTCCCGGCGACGTGAACAAGTACCTCTACCAGATCAAGAACAGCGGCGAAGACGAGACCCAGGCCGAGTACACGATCTCGTACTACTACACCACCGCCACCTCGATCGACGGGGCGACGGCGGACAACACGCACCGTCTCTATTCCAACGGAGAGCGGGGGCATGAGGAGTTCGACCGCACCTTCTCCGTGCGCATCTACATGTCCAACATCTGGAACCGCCTCATCGTCCACAAGGTCGACGACGCCGGCAGCGCCATGAACGACGTCGAGTTCGCGCTCTACAAGGCCGCCGACGTGACCATCGAAGCCGACGGCACGGCCGAGCGTCCCGCGACGCAGCCGGTCGATACCGTGACGACGGGCGACCTGGCCGGTATCGGCTCGGGCTATGCGGTCTTCCCCTCGGGGAACAACGAGCTCATGACCGGTGACTACGTGCTGCTCGAGACGAGCGAGCCTGCGGGTCACGAGGCGAACAAGACCGCCATCCGCGTGACCGTGAACGACCAGGGCGTGTTCGCGCACGCCGGCACCGAGGACGACGGCGTGTCCGTGAGCCGCGGGATCGGCAGGGTCGTGCGCAGCATGCTCCAGTTCGCCGCCGGCGACAAGGTCGACGCGACCCTGCATGACGTCGAGGCGACGTTGCTCACCAACGACTCGACGGATTTCCTGACCGCGGACACTGTGTGGACGCCTTCCGCCGAGAGCATGCACCTGCAGTATGACAACGCGGGGACGGGTGCCGAGGACTACATCCCGGCGGAGGGGACCGGCAGCCCGTCGAGTCTCACGGTCGAGAGCGGCTGGTCGTCGCTGTCGATCCGGCAGTGCCTCGATCACGACGGCGACACGGAGTCGTTCAAGCAGGACCTCGGCGACCAGGAGCTCTCCGTGGTCTTCTCCAACAGCGTGACGGTCACGGTCGAGAACCCGCGCGTGGGCGTCGACTACGCGGTCGCGGGCGGCATCTCGGTCGAGAAGCAGCTCGAGGGCAAGGACCTCACGGCGGACAACCGCTTCGAGTTCGTGCTCACCGCTGCGGACGCCGCCTCCGCAGCGAAGGCCGGCATCACGAGCCCCGACCTGAGCGTCACCGTCCAGAACGAGGACGCCTCGATGGTTTCCGGCGTCGCCACGGCCCCCGTACCGTTCGACCTCGCCTGGCAGCGCTTTACCGCGGACGATGCGGACACGACGTACCGCTACACGCTCACGGAGACCGATACGGGCGTCGAGGGCTACACCTATGACGACACGGCCTACTCGATCGTGATCGGGACCGCGGTGGACCAGCAGACGGGTGCCGTCACGGTGACCACGACCGTCAGCGACGGGCTCGCCACCGAGCAGTACGTCTACTCCACGGTAGACGGCGCCTCCGGCGATCCGGCGACCATCACGTTCGAGAACTCCTATACGGAGCCCGAGCCCGAACCGGAGCCGGAACCCGAGCCGGAGCCCACGCCCGACCCCGGTGACGACACCCCGGACGATCCCGGCGATGGCTCCACGGGCAGCACGCCCTCCGAGGACCTGAGCCACGGCAACGGCGATGATGACGTGCTCGCCGCCACGGGCGACAGCACCCCGCTTCTCATCGGCGGCGTCGCCGCGGTGGGCGCGGTCGCCCTCGCCATCGGTGTGCTCGCCCGTCGCGCACGGGGCCTCAAGTGATAACCAGACCTCATGAGGGGGCCGCCCAAGCGGCCTCCTCCGCTACGGCTCCAGCTGTGGCCCCGCGGGTCGGGGCGGTCCCCACGACGGTGAACGGGCGGCACGCGTTCGCCGACGAGCGCACGCTCGTCCTCATCGCCCGCGCGACCGAGCGCGGGGAGGACATCCTGCTCAGCAAGCGCGAGATCGCCGAGCGGTTCGAGATGAACCAGCGATCCATCGACCGGGCGCTCACCCGGCTGAGGCGCGACGGCCTGGTGGTCTCGACGCCCCAGTTCAACGATGCCGGCGCGCAGGTGGGAAACGTCTACCGCGCGACCGAGGCGGGCATGGAGCGCGCGGTCGCGCTCACCAGCGGCACGGCGTAGCGGCGGGGCGGGCGCCTCGGGCTTCGGGACGCCATGGTGGCGGTTGCGCGTCCGCGTGCCGCTACCGATTCGGCCAGCATTCGAGCGCCTCGAGATGCGCCCACACGGCAACCTACATATCCAGGCGCCGCTGCTTGCGCTTGCGCTTGTTCTTGCGGAGGCGGGCGAGGGCCTGCGCGCGGCGCTCGCGCTCGCGGCGCGCCTCGATGTCGGCGAGCGTGCGCTCGCGGCGGTCCGCCAGCGCCTCGGCCGAGGCGACGACCGGCGTCTCCTGGCGCGGCGTCGACGGGCCGCCCTCGGCGCCGCGACGGTGACGGCGGCGCACCATGCGCGAGATGTCCACCTCGGTGGGCGTCTGGATGTTGAACTCGATCGAGAGCCAGCGCAGGAAGACGGTCACGCCGGTCGAGATCACGAGGGCGAGGATGTTCCATACGCCCAGCTTGCTGACGAGGAAGATGTAGGTCGCCGCGCCGAAGATGGCCGCGAGCGCGTAGAAGTTGCCGCG
The DNA here is from genome assembly GCF_900186505.1 of Enorma phocaeensis. Classification (GTDB taxonomy): domain Bacteria; phylum Actinomycetota; class Coriobacteriia; order Coriobacteriales; family Coriobacteriaceae; genus Enorma; species Enorma phocaeensis. The sequence goes on along the minus strand of NZ_LT891970.1, from coordinate 752,612 downwards.
CTGGAAGATGATCGGCGTGCGCGCGAGGCAGATGTCGCGCAGCATGCCGCCGCCCACTGCGGTGAAGAAGCCCATCATGATGCACACGGTGGGGGCGAACCCGTACACATACGCCTTGTCGGCGCCGATGGCGGCGTACAGCCCCACCGAGAAGATGTCGAGCACGGCGATGATCTTGTCCGGCTTCTCGATGATGGCGGGGAAGACGAAGACCACGGTGGCGGAGACGAGGCACGCGGGCAGGGCGAGCGGCTGCTTCAGGATGTAGACGTCGCCCACCTGGAGGATGACGTCGCGGATGAGGCCGCCGCCGAGGCCGAGGAGTACGGCGAGCCAGAGGGCACCCACATAGTCGAGCTTGTTCTCGCGGGCGGTGAGCACGCCGGTGCCGGCGGAGACCACGACGACGAAGAGCTCGATCCACAGCGGGATGGAGGCGGGCTGCGAGGACGCCGTGGCGGTGACCGTCGCTGCGGTCGAGGCCGCGACGGGGGCCAGGGATGCGATCGCATCTGTCATCGGGGCCGCTCCTCTCGGGAATCAAGCACGGGGTCCATGCTATCTTACCTGCTGCGCGGCGGCTTGGCGCGTGCGCCTTGTAGACAAGTTGTGGAAGTCCGCCGCGGCCCGCACGCATCGCGTGGGCGGGAAAAACGTTGTTTGCAAAGCATGCGAGATACGGTACAATTTCGTGTGCTGTAACGGAGAGTTGTCCGAGTGGCCGAAGGAGCACGATTGGAAATCGTGTAGGCGCCAAAAGCGTCTCCAGGGTTCAAATCCCTGACTCTCCGCCAGATGCTTACCTCCGGCGCGGGCCCAGCTCGCGCCGTCTCACCCCGATGCGGAGGGGTGGCAGAGTGGTTGAATGCGGCGGTCTCGAAAACCGTTTGGCCCTTTCCGGGTCACGAGGGTTCGAATCCCTCCTCCTCCGCCAGTTCTGATTCGTAGGACCCCGTTCGGATATTCGAGCGGGGTTTGCTTGTATCAAGTGAGCGTGCAGATGGGAGGAGCGATGGAGACAAAGAGCTTCGGTCTTCTGGCATCATGGCGTACGCTCACCTCTTCTCAGGGTTGGTGGAAGCCGATTGCGCTGCTCACCTTGATGAGCTGGATTCCCATTGCTGGGCAGATCGCCGTGATGGGCTGCGCGCTCGAATGGGGCAGGTTCGCTGCTTGGGGATCGAATGAGCCTCCGCGTTGGGAGAGCATCAACTACAGCAAGCTCCTCAAAACAGGTGCTCGGGCATTCATCATCCAGGTTCTTATGGCCATCGTCTTTGGGTCGGCGCTCGGTTGGGCGTTCGACGGGCGCGGCGTGACCTTCTCCCCGTCCGGGGTTTGGCCCCGCGGCTCTTGGCTTGCGGACGAACCCGTGTATCGCATCGATGTCCTCGGCGCTATCGCCTGGGTGATCGGCGTGGTGCTCGTTGCCATACTTATCGCAGCGGTGCTTCGCGCCACGCTCTACGACGCTTTCTCTGCGGGATGGCGCCTTGACCGGATAACGCAGATGGTGGGTCGCGATCCCGGCGGCTTCGCGCGCACGGTGCTAGCCGTTGCCGCGGGCAGCGTGGCGATGGTCCTTGTGTATCTTGTATCGACGACTGCCGTCGGCATGGCGACGAGGGCCGGCTTTGCAGTGTTCGCGCTGCACCATGGGCATGGGCAGCTGCTATTCAACGGTAGGGCATTCCTCAACGGCCTCTTCTCCCTCGAGCCCTCTGTCATGCTGGTTGTGTCGATTGGAACGATAGCCTTGCAGTTCGTGCTGGGCGCCCTTGCGGTGTGCATGCAGCTCGCGGTGGTGCACGTCATGGCTACGTGGTTCCGTCGCTTCGAGGTGTGGCGCTGGGGCAACTCGTGCGATCCGCTTCCCGACGGCGTGCCTGCGTGCAAAGGGTTTAGGCAGCAAGAAGGTAGCGCAGGCGTATAAGGCGCTCGAGGTTTGCTTCCGCAGCCACGCTTCCCGTTCCATATAAGTATGGATTCCACGTGTGATCGTCCGCTGCATCGCGGCTGCCGTGTTCACCAGTGCACCTTTGGCGCCGGCTGCTACCAGCATAAGCAAGAACGGAGAAGGGTTCTTGTTGGGTTCCGGTTGGATATGCGGGAGGCTCCGGCGAGAAGATGGTTGGGGTGTCGGGGCAATATGCATACAGGGAGCGGCGTGAGATGTGTGGAGTCATGATGGCGTAGCTGCGCCTTCTTGTGTCCAGCAGCCCGAGCGGCTATAGTAACTGAGTCCTTTCCTGCTTCGGGCGCACCTTCACGACCTGAAGCCGTATGTCCAGAGGAGGTGACCACATGAAGGCCTATGAACTGCTGTTCTTCGTCAATCCTTCCCTCGATCCCGAGACCCGTCTCGCGGTGATGAAGCGTATCGACACCACCATCGCCGAGAGCAATGGCAAGGTTGACAACGTTGACGAGTGGGGCAAGCGCAAGCTCGCTTATGAGATCAACGACCTCACCGAAGGCGACTACACCCTCATCAACTTCCATGCAGAGCCCGCTTCCATCGCGGAGCTCGATCGTGTTCTGCGCATCACCGACGCGGTGGAGCGCCACATGATCGTCCGTCGCGACGACAAGGAGTAACACGCTGGTATGGAACGGGGCGCGAAAGCGCCTCAGGGGAGGCTCCCGCGCGGGACGCGCTCCCCAGCACGAGAGGTAGTGAGTCACATGAGCATCAACCGAGTTAACATCTCCGGCAATCTCACCCGTGATCCGGAGCTGCGCATGACGAGCGGTGGCACCCAGGTGCTCTCGTTTGGCGTGGCAGTGAACGACCGCCGGCGCAACCCGCAGACGGGCGATTGGGAGGACTATCCCAACTTCGTCGACTGCACCATGTTCGGCACGCGTGCGGAAGCGGTAAGCCGCTACCTCAGCAAGGGCTCCAAGGTCGCGATTGAGGGCAAGCTTCGCTACAGCTCTTGGGAGCGTGACGGCCAGCGCCGCAGCAAGCTCGAGGTCATCGTCGATGAAATCGAGTTCATGTCGCGCGGCCAGCAGGGTTCGGGGGACGGCTATGCTCCCCGCTCTTCATCCCAGGGCTATGGCCAGCAGTCCGCGCCGCGATCCCAGGCGCCCGTCCAGGCCCCGCCGCAGGTGAATGACGTCTACGACGACGACATTCCGTTCTAGGGCTTGGCCGAATGAGTGCGCTGGCGCCAGACGCCCGCGCAAAACGAAGGGTGTTTTGACATGGCTAATGATTACTCCGCACGTCAGCCGCGTCGTAAGTACTGCCAGTTCTGCAAGGAGCACACCGAGTACATCGACTACAAGGACACGCAGCTCCTTCGCAAGTACATGACCGATCGCGGCAAGATCAAGCCGCGCCGCGTCACTGGCGCTTGCACGCAGCACCAGCACGACATCGCGAACGCGATCAAGCGCGCCCGCGAGATGGCTCTTCTGCCGTACGCCGTCCCCGTGGTGTCCTCGCGCGGTAACCGCAACCGCGACTAGCCTTCCGCGAGCGTTACACGATGACTCCCAACGACCGTCGCGACACGCCGCAAACAGGGATCTTTCCCGCCGGGGTTCCCCATAAGGATGGGGCCCTGTGGTACGCCGAGATTGCTATCGCGGCGTTGATTGCGGCTTGGGGCGGCATGCTCGGCACGCTGTTTCTCGCCTTTGGCGTGAGGGTGCAAGCCGAGCGCTCCGGTGCGCGGTCGTTTATACCGAGTTTTGGTGCCGCTGCTGTGGGCTTGGTGCTCGCAGCGGTGCTGCTTGAGCTGGGTGTGTTGCCAACGGCGCTTGTTCCCGCATGCGCGGGCTTTGTCATTGCCGCCCTCATGTGGGCGCGGCGGGCAACGGTGCTTGCGGTAAGCGTCACGGTCGCCGTATGCGCAGCGCTTGGCTTGGCCATAGACGGTATCTCCCTCGCCATGCAGGGGATGGACGTCACGAAGGCCATGCCGGCGCTCCTTGTGGAGGCGTCGCGCCTCTCTGTGGGCACCAGCATCCAGGGCGACCTGGTTGTAGCGACTGCCGAGCCAATCTTCCGCGCGGTCTGGCCGTTCGTCTATGTGATGACGGCCCTGATCGATGTCGGGATGGCGGGACTCGGCTCCTTTTGGGGAGCGCAGCGCGGCGCGCCGGGCTTCGCGTCCCAGCAGGGGATGCCCCCGGCCAGGATGCCAAAGATCGCCCGGTTCGACGCTCCGCTGTGGGCGGTGGTGCTTCTAGCAGCCTCGATCGTGGGCATTGCCGTCGCCCAGGCCATGGGCAACGGGGCGGAGCTCCTGCTCGCCGCGTCGGTAACCCTGCTCCTCAGCGTGAGGTTCATCTTCGCGCTCCAGGGCTTCGGGGTGCTGTTCGGGCTCATGGACCGGTGGCGGCTCGGGTGCTTCATCCGCGCGGTGGCCATCGTGATCGCGGTATGGTTGGAGGCGATGTTCCTTCTGAGCATCGTCGGCCTCGTCGATGTGTGGGCGAACTTCCGCAAGCTTCCGCGGAACGACGCGCGCACGGAGGCACAAGATAAGTAATGCGCTGCCATATGCAGTGCGCAGGATAGGAGATCTCATGAAAGTCGTTCTTCTTGGTGAGATCAAGGGCAAAGGTGGAGAGGGCGATGTCGTAGAGGTCGCTCAGGGCTACGCCGAGAACTACCTGTTCCCTAAGAAACTCGCCGTTGCGGCTACCAAGGGCAACCTGAAGCAGCTCGAGGAGCGCCGTAACAACATCGCGAAGCGCGAGGCCGTGCGCATCGCCGATGCCAACAAGGTCAAGGAGACCCTCGAGGGCAAGCAGATCACGGTCGACGTGAAGGTTGGCGACGAGGGCATCCTCTTCGGCTCCGTGACCGCCGCCATGATCGCGGATGCCATCAAGGATCAGCTGGGCGTCGAGGTCGACCGCAAGCGCGTCGAGCTCGGTAAGCCCATCAAGGTCGCCGGTGCCCACGAGGTCGCCATCTCGCTGTATCGCGAGATTCGCGCCAACGTAGTGGTCCTCGTAGGCATCACCGCCGAGGAGGCCGCTGCCGAGGAGGCCGAGGAGGCTGTCGAGGCCGAGGATGAGGCCGTTGAGGCGACCGAGGAGGCCGCTGAGTAGCGTTCTGCTCGCATAGCGGGGACGGGCTGCCGGTTCGTCCCTTGGGGCTCGTATCGCGCTCCCTGCGCGGTGCGGGCCCTTTGCATGAGCGGCGCGCAGCGGGAGCCGCATCACGCGAGTCGCACGTGCGACATGGCTGCTGCTGCATGGTCTTTCATACACAGGCGCCAACTTTCAAGAAGAACTTGAAAGTTTCTCTTGACTTTTTCCAAGAGTAAGAAATCCACAGGTGGAATGGGGATAACGCTTCGGGAGACGCTTAGGAAGCGAGGGTAATCCACGAACGGTTCAACCATGCATCGCCTCCGGTTTGTAAGCTCTGTCCTGCGCAATGTATAGAACTAATGCATCTACCTGCGCCTTCACATAATGAACAACTATCGGAATGTAAATGCACTGCAAGTATCATGCTAGCGCTGAATAACAGCAGGTAGTCAAAGGTGCTGTGGAAAACTCAAGCTACTGCAACGACAAAAATGTGGAAAACGTTGATAACGCGATGCGCCGCAGAATGAGGCGCTCGTATTCTCCACATCGGCGTGTTGAAAGTTCACGCTGCTAAAATGGCCGCGAACTGCGGCCCGCACAGGACCCCGGATGTTCTACCATTGATGGCCCGCGACGCACGAGGAGAGGATGAGCGCGATGCCGGGTGACTACATGAGCGGTTCGATTGACCGCGGCGCCCACCAAGGGCTTCCCAACAACACCGAAGCCGAAGCGAACGTGCTTTCCGCCATGCTTCTATCGCCCGAGGTCATCGATGACGCCGTTTCGGCGCTCAGAATCGACGACTTCTATCGCCCCGCGCATCGCGAGCTCTTCGAGGCGATGGTCTCGATGAACGAGCGCGGCATTCCCGTTGACTCGATCTCGGTGCTCGATTACCTGAACTCGCAAGGCAAGCTCAGCGCCGTGGGCGGGGAGGCCTACATTCTGGAGTTGGTGGGCAATACCATCTCCCTTGTCAACTGGCAGCACCATGCCGAGATCATGCGTCGCGACTCGTTGCTGCGCGAGCTGATCTTCGCAGCGGGTAAGATCAGCGATCTCGCGTACGATGCGCCGCTCGATGCCAAGGAAGCGGTCGAGCAGGCCGAGAGCCTCGTGCTCAAGGTTACGGACCGCGAGGTCTCGAGCGCTTATCGCACGCTCACCGACTTCATGGTCGAGGCCTATAACGAGGCGTCCGAGGTCTGCGCTGCGGGAGGCCAGGCGCATGGCGTGCCGACGGGCTTCCCGAGCCTCGATCGCTTGCTGCTGGGCTTGCGCGAGGGCCAGCTCATTATCCTCGGCGCTCGCCCTGCCGTGGGCAAGACGTCCTTCGCGCTCAATCTGGCGCTCAACGCCGCGGCGGAGGGCTACACCGTGGGCTTCTTCTCGCTGGAGATGAGCGGCAAGGAAATCGCTCAGCGCCTTATCTGCGCCCAAGCGATGCTCTCCATCTCTGATTTCCGTACCGGACGCATCTCGCCCGAGCAATGGGCCAACATCAACGAGGCGACCCAGGAGCTCTCCAAGCTCGACATCCTCATCGACGATACGCCCGGAACCACGATCACCGAGATTCGCGCGAAGGCGCGCCGCATGCTCCACAACAAGGAGCGCGCCATCATCATCTTGGACTACCTGCAGCTTGTGAGCCCCCCAGCGGGACGTCGTGCCGAGAACCGCTCCGTCGAGGTTTCCGAGATGAGCCGAGGCCTCAAGATCCTTGCGAAGGACCTCGGCGTGCCGGTGATTTCGCTCTCGCAGCTCAGTCGTGCCGTAGAGAGCCGTACCGGCAAGAAGCCGCAGCTCTCTGACCTGCGTGAGTCCGGCTCGATCGAGCAGGACGCCGACATCGTCATGTTCCTCGACCGCTCGGCAGACGAGCAAGAGGCCTCGCGCGACGACCGCCCCGAGATGGGCGTCACCCGTGTCATCGTCGCGAAGAACCGCTCCGGCCCCATCGGTGACGTGGACCTCGCGTTCGTGCCGCAGTCGACTAAGTTCTACGAGCTGGACGGTTTCCACGAGGAATAGCGACGCCCGGTACCGGTTGGGTTTGACGTTTGGCGCATCCGCTGTCAACGTGAAGGAACGGTATCCGGACACGGTGGTTTACGTGAGCGGATATAATGGAAACGTTGTGTTACGCGCGCCCGCGCACGTCGTCTTGGCGCGCACGATTGATAGGAGTTGAGCATGGGCTCGGCAGTGCTGGTGGGAACCCAGTGGGGCGACGAGGGCAAGGGCAAGATCTGCGATCTGATCGCCCCTGATTTCGATTGCGTCGTTCGCTTTCAGGGCGGAAACAACGCGGGCCACACCATCGTGGTGGGTGAGCGCAAGTACGGCCTCCACCAGGTGCCATCGGGCATCATGTATCCGGATTGCATCTCGGTTATCGGCAACGGCTGCGTGGTGAACCCCAAGGTCCTGCTCGAAGAGATCGATATGTTCGAGGGCGACGGCATCTCCACCGCCAACCTCAAGGTTTCGGGCAACGCACACGTCATCATGCCGTACCACATGGTGCTCGACGGCGCCTACGAGGAGCTCCTGGGCAGCCACAACATCGGCACCACCAAGCGCGGCATCGGCCCGTGCTACCAGGATAAGATGGCGCGCATCGGCCTGCGCATGCAGGACCTGCTCGACGAAGGCGTTTTCCGTGACAAGCTCGGCCGCGTGCTCGACCGCGTGAACCCGCAGCTGGAGAAGATCTTCGGCCTGCCCACCTTCACGGTCGACCAGATCGCCGACGAGTACCTGGGCTACGCCGAGCGCCTGCGTCCTTACATCTGCGAGAGCGGCCTTCTGCTGAACGACCTCCTAGAGCAGGGAAAGTCCATCCTCTTCGAGGGCGCCCAGGCAACGCTTCTCGACATCGACCACGGAACCTATCCGTTCGTGACCTCTTCCAACTGCACCGCCGGCGGCGCGGTGACCGGTTCGGGCGTGGGCATGAAGAACATCGACCGCGTGCTGGGCATCATGAAGGCCTACATCACGCGCGTTGGCTCCGGCCCCATGCCCACCGAGCTCGCCTATGAGACCGAGGAGGGTCATATCCTCACCGAGCAGGGCTTTGAGTACGGCGTGACCACCGGCCGTCGCCGCCGCTGCGGCTGGTTCGACGGCGTCATCGCGAACTACTCCGCCCGCGTGAACGGCCTCACCGACATCGCCCTCACCAAGCTCGACGTGCTCTCCGCCTTCGATACCATCAAGGTCTGTGTCGCCTACGACGTCGACGGCGAGCGCTACACCACGATTCCCGAGCACGAGAGCCGCTTCGCGTCCGCAGTACCCGTCTACGAGGAGCTGCCCGGTTGGAAGGTGGATATCACCGGTTGCCGTCGCTTCGAGGACCTGCCGGTCGAGGCCCGCGATTACGTCTCGTTCATCGAGGATCTCGCCAAGACGCGCGTGTCGATCGTCGCCGTGGGCCCCGATCGCGACCAGACCATCATGCGCTCTTGGTAGGATCGCCCAGCGAGCAAGACAACGCTTCTGGTACGTCAGATCATCTGTTCAAGGAACGCCACATGAACCAGTTCGCCATCGTCACCGACAGCGCAGCCGATCTGCCGGCTTCGCTTGTCGAGAAGTACGGCATCAGGGTCGTGCCGCTGCACGTGACCTTCGGTACTACCGAGTATGCAGACGGCGTGGATATCGAGATCGCTGAGTTCCTCGATCGCTTGGAGCGTGTCGAAGAGCTGCCTATCACCTCGCAGCCTGCGCCGGCTGATTTCCTTGCCGTGTACAGCTCGCTTATCGACGAGGGCTACACGCAGATCCTCTCGATTCATCTCTCGGCTGCCCTCTCGGGTACCTGCGAGTGCGCCCGCGGCGCTGCCGCCTACATCGCGCAGGAGCGCGGCGCGCGCATCGAGGTTTTCGACTCCTGCTGCGCCACGGTCGAGCAGGGTGCCATGGTTCTCGAGGCTGCGTGCTGCGCGCAGGCGGGCGGCAGCATCGAGGAAGCGCTCGAGCGCGTGGGCGCCATCCGACGCACGGGCCGCATCTACTTCATTCCCGATTCGCTCGACAACCTGGTAAAGGGCGGTCGTGCAAGCAAGTTCCAGGGGATGGCGACCTCGCTGCTCAACATCAAGATCGAGGTCTCGCTCACCGAGACGGGCGCGATCGAGGTGCTCCATAAGGCGAAGGGCATGAAGAACGCCGTTTCCCACATCGTGAAGCTCATGGGCGAGCAGGCGGACGAGATGGGCCCGCTCGTGTACTACAAGCTGCATACCAAGGCCTACAAGGCGCTCGATTACATGGAAGAGGCGCTTGAGCGCTCGCAGGCGCCGATGCGCTGCCTCACGGTGGCGACCATCGGCCCCACCATCGCGACGCACGTTGGCCTGGGGGCGGTGGGGCTTTTCGCCTATCCGGAGGAGTTCCACAACCCTGAGCTCGACGGCATCGCCGAGTACCTGACGCCGAAGTTCTAAGCCGGGGCACTGCCGGCGGGAGGAGGAGCCATGACCGTTGACCATCAGACCATCGACATCCTGCTTTTGGGCAGCGGCGGCCGCGAGCATGCGCTTGCGATGAAGCTTGCCGAGAGCCCGCTGTGCGGAACGCTCTACATCGCGCCGGGCAACGGGGGCACCGCCCAGGTGGGCGAGAACGTGGCGCTCGCCGAGGACGATCCCGAGCAGGTTGCCGACTTCGCTCGCGAGACGGGAGTGGGCCTCGTGGTGATCGGTCCGGAGGCGCCGCTCGTCGCCGGTGTTGCCGATGCCGTGCGCGCGGCAGGCATTCCGTGCTTCGGCCCCGGGGCCGCCGGTGCCCGGGTCGAGGGTTCAAAGCGCTTCTCCAAGGAGCTTATGGGTCGCGCGGGCGTGCCGACGGCTGCCTACGGCTCATTCGCCGACGAGGCGTCCGCGCTCGCGTACGTGCGTGAGCAGGGCGCCCCGGTCGTGGTGAAGGCCGATGGCCTCGCCGCCGGCAAGGGCGTCATCGTGGCTACCGAGCTTGCCGAGGCCGAGGAAGCCGTGCATGAGTGCTTCGCCGGTGCGTTCGGCTCCGCGGGCTCCACGGTGGTCATCGAGGAGTGCCTGACCGGTCCCGAGTGCTCGCTTCTCGCCTTCACCGACGGCAAGACCGTGCGCCCCATGGCCACGGCACAGGACCACAAGCGCGCCCTTGAGGGCGATCGCGGTCCCAACACCGGGGGCATGGGCGTGTACAGCCCGGTTCCCATCGTGACCGACGACGAGCTCGCCGCCATGAAAGACGCCATGGCCGCCACCGTCGCCGAGCTCGCGGCGGAGGGCATCGACTACCGCGGCTGCCTCTACGGCGGCTTCATGCTCACCCCCGAGGGCCCCAAGGTGCTTGAGTTCAACGCCCGCTTCGGCGATCCCGAGACCCAGGTCATCCTGCCGCGCCTTGAGAACGATCTGGTCGAGGTCATGCTCGCCTGCGCTGAGCAGCGCTTGGACGAGATCGAGCTCGCGTGGCGCGACGAGTGGGCGGTCGCCGTGGTGATAACGAGCGCCGGGTACCCCGGATCGTACGAGAAGGGCAAGGTCATCACCGGCGTCAAGGATGCCGAGGCCATGGAGGGCGTCACCGTTTACCATGCCGGCACCGCGGTCCGCGAGGACGGCGCGCTCGTGACGTCCGGTGGCCGCGTGCTCGCCGTCACCGCGCTGGGCAACACGTTCGAGGCGGCCCGCGACCTCGCATATGCCGCCTGCGAGAAGATCGATTTCGAGGGCAAGACCCTTCGCCATGACATCGGCCTCAAAGCGCTTAAGGGCCGTGAGGCCTGGGCGTAAGGGCAGCTGACCCTTCTGATACTGGTAGTAGAACAATAGCGTGACGTTCATGCGGGCGTGGACCATGGGGTCCGCGCCCGTTTTCTGCTGATGCTCGAGTGCCGGTAGGTCCGCGCCGAGGCGGACGCGGATGGAACGTCCATTATCCGGGATCTCGATTCCCTGACTGAAATCGAGATCCTGCAATCGGGACATATCTGCTGCCAAAAGGTTCGATTCTGTCCATATCTAGGCATCTCGATGAAGGGGATTCGAGAATTGTCCATCGAGATCCACGGATTTGGACAGTTTCAACAAGGATGCGCGATAGTGGGGGCGTCTTGCCGACAAGGGACAGTCCGGAAAGGGCTCCAATCTCGAAGAGCAAAAAATAAAAAAAAGAGCAAAAAATAAAAAAGTCTCCTTAGCGACGGGTATGCTAACGGTAGGCCGCCGAGTACGGAGGATGCCATGCGGGAAACAGCCAACCCCTTCACTCCAACGTTTGGAAAGATTCCCGCCGTGTTGGCGGGGCGCGACGCGCTTATTCAGGAGCTTGAGACCGCTCTGATGTCTGGCGGCGGGGACCCAAATCTATGCAGCGTGTTCATGGGGCCTCGAGGTATCGGTAAAACGGTCCTTCTCGCGTATATGGCGCAGCGCGCAGAGTCAATGGGGTGGGTTGTGGCGAACGTGACGGCTCGTTCGGGCATGCTTGAGGATATTATCGAGCGTGCGACCGAAGCGGCGGACCGATACGTTGCCCATCATAGCGGGCCTCGACTCACGTCCATTACCGTTCCTGCACTCTTTGGAGCAACTTGGGAGTACAGAAAGCCTGCTTCCGGTAACTGGCGAACTCGAATGAACAACCTGCTCGATACGCTACAGCAACACGACATGGGTTTGTTGGTGACCATCGACGAAATTGATCCGAGGCTGGAAGAGCTGATAGATTTCACTGCTGTCTACCAGCATTTTGTTCGGGAAAACAGGCGCGTATCGGTGTTCATGGCAGGATTACCTGCGAATATATCGGCTTTGCTGTCCGATCGATCCGCTTCGTTCTTGCGACGTGCCGCACAGCACCAGCTCGGCCGCATTCCTGAACATGACGTTCGCCATGCAATCGAGGAAACTATTATCGAGGCGGGCAAAACGGTTGAAAGTGAAGCGCTCGACGTATTGACGAGTGCTTCCGACGGCTTTGCTTATATGGTGCAGCTCGTCGGGTTTCGGGCATGGGCTGCCGCGTCACAATCTAGGACGATCTCGTCAGAGCGAGCACGGGTTGGTGCCGAACAAGCGCGGAAAGACTTTATCTTTGGTGTGGTGAAGCGGACCTGCCAGGAGCTTTCCGATGGCGACCTTGCGTTTCTTGAGGCCATGCTCCCAGATCACGGAGCTCCCAGTAAGGTCGCAGATGTGGCTTCTCGCATGGGCAAGACTCCAAATTATGCGCGTGTATATCGGCAGCGCCTACTCGATGCTGGAGTTATTTCGGTGCCGAGGAGGGGAAGCGTTTCTTTTGAGTTGCCGTTGCTGCGCGAATATCTCGAGAATGAGACCATGTGAAATAAGAGTAGAAGCGTTATCTAGCTACGTCCGAATAAGTTCGAGCCTCGAATTGGAACTATTTTCGGGATTGACCAGGTGGAGCTTGCTCGCGAATCGCATCAACTCGGTTAGCGCTTGCCTTGGGACAGTCAATTTGAGGGATTGATTACTATACCGATTCAGGGCCTGTGCCAAGGGCGCATCCCGAGCGGCGGTCGCGTGCTCGTCGCCACTGCGCTGGACAACACAGTCGAGGCGGCCGCGGATGGAACGTCCGTTATCCGGGATCTCGATTCCCTGCCTGAAATCGAGATCCTGCAATCGGGACATATCTGCTGCTGAAAGGCTCGATTCTGTCCATATCTAGGCATCTCGATGAAGGGGATTCGAGAATTGTCTATCGAGATCCACGGATTTGGACAGTTTCGACAAGGATGCGCGAGGGCCGGCGCCTCGACGCGCCATGGCGGGGCTGTTGAACCGGCGCCTGCCACGGCTTGTTTCGAATGAGCCGGGCGGCCTACCCCTGCTGTGCCATCCATGCAAGCGCCTGCTGGTAGACCTGCATGCCGGCGGGATCGGTGACGTCGCGATCAAAGTCATGCGGCAGGAAGTAAACGGTCTTCATCACAGCGTGGGGCGCCAAGCGGGCAAGGGTCTTCGAAATACGCAGCGGAACGTCTTCGTCACCGCTGCTTGCTGCCACAAAAAGCGGCGGCAGCGTTGCGATGTCCTCGGTGGTAAGCGACCAAGCCATGGGTGTGCGTTCGGGCGTGCTGGCGTCGAGGCCCATCAGGTCGAGCCAGGCTCCCTCATGCTGGCGCGCCTAGACATAGAGCGCGTAGCGAAGCGGCTTGGGCCCGGACGTCACCGGTTCGTCTCCGATCATGCCGGCAACCGTGCTTTGCGCGACCGCGGGCAAGGCGACGTATGCCTTTGCCGGGTCGTGGAAGGCGCGATCGGTGAGGTCGTAGTAACCATAGAAGCTGAGGATGCCGAGCGGTTGCGGCAGCGGGCCTTCGTCGCGCGAGCGCTGGTGAATCTCACGAGCGAGCATAAGCGACAGGAACGCTCCGGCGGAGCGCCCAAAAAGGAAGTACCCATCGAGCTGACCTGCTTCAACGCGCCGAGCGATCGCATCTTCCCACGTGGCGTAGAGCGACTCAAGGGCATCGGGCAGCGCGCGTTCGGGTGCAAGGGGGTAATCAGCCGCGACAAGCGTGTACCCAGCGCCCGTGAGGGCGCGCACGTAGGGTGCGGGCAAATCATCGCGCTCGCCGTAGAGCATGCCGCCGCCATGCAGGTAGAACACGGCGATATTCCGGTTCGAAGCCGCGCTGGGCGGGACGACGGTCGTGAGTTCTGCGCTCGTGTCTGCCATGGCCATCAGCCCTTCCTCAGGGTGTAGATCTTGTCCGCGAGGATGATCTGCAGGTAGTCGTTGGGGTTCTTGACGTTGATGCGGTAGACCTCGCGCGCGCGTCCTACACCGAGTGGACCGACGACCACACGGTGCTCGAGGGGGTCGAGAACTGCTACCTCACCCCGCACATCGCCTGGTGCCCCTTTGAGACGCGCCATCGCATGATCGATATTGTGACCGACAACCTGCGCCACTACCTCGACGGCGACCGCATCAACTGCGTGAACCCGTAGGGTAGTGTCGGCCACGGGAGCGCAAGCGTGCATGAAAGATTCCCACTATGCATAAAGTTGGCTCTGAGGGAAGTTCCATGCATCCAGGGGCGAATGGGGCCGAATTTGATGCGAACGCGATGGTTTTATAGGCCATACCGTGGGGTTAAAGAAAAATCCACACGTGCTTACGCTGAGCGGCAAGAACATACCGCTCATCCGATTGCTAGCGCAATTCGAGTTGAGAAATGAATAAAAACGCGAACGTGGAGCATATAATCTCAGACCTACCCGCTCGAGCGCGGGTTGTTTGGCAGCTGGAATCGAAGGAAGGGAACGAATATGTCCAAGCCCATCGGCAAGCCCGACCGCATCGTGGTCGCCCTCGGCGGCAACGCCCTCGGCAACACGCCCGAGGAGCAGATCGAGCGCGTCAACAACACCGCCAAGGCGCTCCTGGGCCTCATCGAGCAGGGTAATGAGATCATCATCACCCACGGCAACGGCCCGCAGGTCGGCATGATCCAGAACGCCTTCGCCGCCGCCCACGAGGCCATCGGCACCCCGGCCATGGACCTGCCCGAGTGCGGCGCCATGAGCCAGGGCTACATCGGCTACCACCTGCAGCAGGGAATTGGCCGCGAGATGCATCGTCGCTATAAGCGCTGGCATGCCGCCACGGTCGTGACCCAGATCGAGTGCGACCCGGATGATCCGGCGTTCCAGAACCCCACGAAGCCCATCGGCCCGTTCCTCACCAAGGAGCAGGCTGACGCCCAGAAGGCCGAGCATCCCGAGATGACCTTCGTCGAGGATTCCGGCCGCGGTTGGCGTCGCGTCGTCGCCTCCCCGGAGCCCAAGAAGATCGTCGAGGCAGACTCCATCCTGAATCTGCTCGACAATGAGTTCATCGTCATCGCCTGCGGTGGCGGTGGCATCCCGGTCGTCCGCGACTACAACGACAAGGGCTGCTACAAGGGCGTCGCCGCCGTCATCGACAAGGACCTGGGCGGCGAGCTGCTGGCCGAGGACTGCGACGCCGACGTGCTCTTCCTGCTCACCGCGGTCGAGCATGTGGCCATCAACTTCGGCAAGCCCGACCAGAAGGAGCTCGAGGAGCTTACCGCCGACGAGGCCGAGAAGCTCGCTGACGAGGGCCAGTTCGGCAAGGGCTCTATGGAGCCGAAGGTTCGCGCCGCAATCAAGTTCGCGCGCAGCCGCAAGGGCCGCATGTGCATCATCGGCGCCCTCGACAAGGCCGCCGAGACCATGGCCGGCCTCTCCGGCACCCGCATCTACGCGTAAGCGCCTGCCGCATAGAATTTCAAGGGAGGCTCCCGGCATGTCCGGGGGCCTTCGCGTTTATCTGCGGCCATATGCCGCAGCGTTTTGAGAGCTCGATTTACCGGAGTGAAGCTGCGAGGTCGCTTCTCTCGGCGTCATCCGTGTTCGTGCAAATCCGGTAATCTATGATCTGAAATTCCGGTAGTCTCATCTATGTAAATCCGGTAATCAAATCATTGAAATTCCGGTACTAATGCTGGTTAACGTGGGAGGCAATCCTTCCGAACTTCGGAGGCCAACATCGTATCTCTATGGGGTGTCGCGAGTATCATGGGCTGAACTGCAGCTCACCGCTTATTCCCGACCGCATGGCGCAAAAGAAAGCATGCATCCATGGCATCCGCGTCTACACGCAAGCACCTGCGACATCCTAGAGCGAGCGCCTCTTGGAGGCCCCGACTTGGCTGGGCCTCCGTTTTTATTCGGAAGTCCTTCTTCTCCAATGTCTAGCCGTCGTGCCCGTTGAGCTACAGCGGTAGGGCCTGTCTCATTTTTGCTTCAGCCGATGCTCTTCCGGGCACTGTGCAGCTGGGCGTGCATGTATGGCGGATTATTTGCGTGGCTCTCGGCGCTGCTACCACACGGTGAACTCGGCATTCTCGGTACTCCAATGCACATCGCGAATATAATCTCGCACCGCGGTAGCGTCACCTGCCTCGAAAAGTTCGAGGATATGCCGATGCTCATCGTTCGCCTTGTGCAGGAGCCGATATGCCTCTTCACGGTCGACCGTGCTGTAGTCGCGTTTGATAAAGCATCGCTCCAGTTGGTGCAGCAGGTTGATAAGGCGGTCATTGCCGCAGAGCCGAACGTAGGTGGAGTGGAACTCACGCTGCAGGTCGTCGTATTTCAGCATGAGGTGGCTTTCGATGGCGAGATCCATCGACCCTACAAGGAAGCGCAGCTGCGAGAGGATGTCTTCGTCGAGCTTTGGGCAGGCGAGATACGCCGCTTGCCCGTCGAGGGGGGCGATGACCTCGAACACCTCAAGCGCGTTCTTGCGGTCGAATCCACGGACGCGAAACCCGCGGCGGGGAAGGTTGTCGAGATAGCCGTCGCTTGCGAGCTGGATGAGCGCTTCGCGCACGGGGGTGCGCGAAACCCCCATGGCATCGCAGATGGCTTGCTCGCTCACGCGATCTCCGGCAGAGAGCTCGCCTGAGTCGATGCGCCCGGCGATGTATGCGTAGACGTTGTCTTTAAGCGAGCTGCGCGGTGCGTCCAATTGGATCTCCTCGGTGACGGGACGGCGCTTCGTTGTGTATACCGTATGGGAAACATATCTGTAGGCAGGTAAGACAAGTATATCAAGCTCAATTTGCCATGGCATCGAGAGGGATTCCGGAACGCTCTCACGTTCACCGAGCAAAAACTACCGTTCATATTGTATACAATATACAACTAGGTTGGACGCACATAGGATGAAGGTGTCGAAAGGGGATGGAGGTCATCCCCGCACCGAGCTTTGGAGGTTCGATCCCATGACCAAGTTCAGCCACGTCATCATCCGCCGCCCCGGCAAGTCGCTCAGCAACGGCATCACGAGCGCCCCCGAGCTCGGCCAGCCCATCTATGAGCGTGCGATCGAAGAGCACTACGACTACGAGCATGCGCTCGAGCAGTGCGGCGTCGACGTCACCGTCCTTCCCGCCCTCGAGCAGTACCCGGACAGCTGCTTCGTCGAGGACCCGGCCGTCATCACCCGCTGCGGCGCAATCATCACCAACCCCGGTGCCGATAGCCGCAACGGCGAGAAGGACGAGATCGAGCCGGTCATCCGCCGCTTCTTCGATGACGAGCACGTCAAGCACATCGAGGCTCCCGGCACGCTCGACGGCGGCGACGTCATGATGGTCGGCGACCACTTCTACGTCGGCCGCTCGGCCCGCACCAACGAGGAGGGCATCCGCCAGTTCTGCGAGATCCTCGCCGGCTGGGGCCTCGAGGGCTCCGAGGTCCCGCTGGAGGAGGTCCTGCACCTCAAGACCGGCGTGAACTACATCGAGAACAACAACATGCTCGTCTCGGGCGAGTTCATCGACAAGCCCGACTTCGCCCAGTACAACAAGATCGTCGTGTCCGAGGAGGAGGCCTACGGCGCGAACTGCATCTGGGTCAACGACACGGTGATCGTGGCCGAGGGCTACCCGACCGTCCTGAAGGCGGTCCAGGACCTGGGCTACAAGACGCTCGTAGTCGACACCTCCGAGTACCGCAAGGTCGACGGCGGCCTCTCCTGCCTGTCGCTGCGCTTCTAGCGCTCCCCGTCCGCGAGGGCCGGTGAACCGGAAGGCCGGTCACCGGCCCTTGTATTCTGTATACAACCTGTAAGAGTAAGGAGTGATCATGGCTCAAGAGAGGGATAGCGCCGCGAGCGTGGGCGCCGACGGCATCATCGACCCCGAGGGCCTCGACCTGTTCCGCCTGACCATGATGGTGATTACCGCGAGCATCTGCGGCGGCATCTTCTCGCTTGCCGGCGATATGGCAGCAGGTGGGGCGAACTCCGGCGCGGTCATCGTCTCGTGGGCGATCTGCTTTATCGGTGTTTTTGCGCTGATGATGGTGTTCAACGGTCTTTCCCAGGCTCGTCCCAAGCTCACGGGCGGCATCTATGCGTACGCCGCTGCGGGCTTTGGCGACTACGTTGGCTTTAACTCGGCATGGGGCTACTGGATAAGCGCTTGCCTGTCCAACGTGAGCTTCGCCTTGCTGCTGTTCAGTGCGCTGGGCTACTTCTTCCCAGCTTTCGGCGAAGGCAATAACGTCCTATCCATCGTGTGCGCAAGCATCTTCTTATGGGTCCTCACCTTCTTGGTGACGCGCGGCGTCAAGGAGGCAGCGGGGATCAACGTCATCGTCACGCTTGCGAAGCTCGTACCGCTCGGCCTCTTCGTGCTCTCCATCGTGTTGCTGGGGAAGTTCGACCCTGCCATCTTCATGGATAACTTCTGGGGCGAGCCAGGCGGACCGAGCTTTGGCGAGCAGGTGGTCTCGACGATGATCGCGCTCGTCTGGGTCTTCACGGGCATCGAGGGCGCCGTTGTGATTTCAGGCCGTGCGAAGTACGTGAAGGATGTCGGGCGCGCGACGGCTTTGGGATTCATTGCCGTATTCGTGCTGTACCTCTTCATCTCGCTGCTCTCGCTTGGCATTATGCCGCGTGCCGAGATGGCCGAGCTCGCAACGCCCTCCATGGCGGGCATCCTCGAGCACGCCATCGGGCCCGTGGGCGCTGCGGTGGTGAACCTCGGTGTCATCCTCTCGCTCGTCGGGGCGATGCTCGGCTATGTCATTATTGCCGCCGAGACGCCGTTCGAGGCAGCGCGTCAGGGGACGTTCCCGCTGGCGTTCGCAAAGACCAACAAGCAGGGTGCGCCCATCGTGACGGTGCTGGTGAGCTCGGGTATCACCCAGCTCTTCCTCATCCTCTCCGTGATCGCGGCAAGCACCTATCAGTTCTTCTACACGTGCGCCGTCAACACGATCCTGATCCCGTATGTGTGTTCGGCAGCGTATTACATGGTAATCGGGTGGAAGAACGAGGACCTCGACGGCCCGCGTGCTCCTAAGCTGTGGGTTGTGCGCCTCTTTGGCACGCTCGGCTTCATCTACACCATCTTCTTGGTTTGGTCGACCGGGCTGCAAGGAGTCATGATAACGACCATCCTCTTCGCTCCGGCGATCGTCGTGTACGCGCTCGGCGAGCGCGGGCGCGGCAAGCCCGTGTTGCCGCTCGCACATGACAAGGTGATCGCCGTGGTCGTGGTCGTGGTTGCTGTTATATCCCTTTACATGCACTTTGCCGGCATCGCGCCGATTGTGTAGCCCAGCGTAGGAGGCAAACGCTACACTTATTCCTAAGGGCCGGGCGCCTCGTGCGCCCGGTGCCGTGTCTGCGCATGCTGCGTGCGGGCGTGGAGCCATAACGGCCTTGTGAAATGGGAGGAAATCATGTTCTGTCCTCATTGCGGCGCTCAGCTGCCCGATGGATCGGCGTTCTGCGGGAATTGCGGGTCACCGCTTAACGCGGCCCCCCAAGCCAATCCTAATCCGATGCCCGAGCAGCCCCCGGTACCGCCTGCGCAGCCGCCGGTGCAGCCGCCGGCAGGCCAGCCGGGTGGAGCCTATTACCAGGGGACGGCACCGCAGCAGGGTCCGGTGATGCCCGCGGTGCAGCCTGCTAAGCGCCCGTTCCATGTGACGCGCGGCATGACGATCGGCATCCTCGCGGTGGGCGTGGTGGCCATCGTCGCCATCGTGCTCGCGCTGGGCGGCATCTTCGGTGGCGGCCATGGCAGCGCGCAGTCAATCGCAGACAGCGTGGAGTCTGCTTTCACGAATTTGATCGCAAGCGATCTCGAGGGCGACGATTGGGAGCGGTTCGGATTGGACATCGTCTCCCTCATGCCCGAGGAGGCCGTCGAGGCGAGCATCGACATGCAAGGCTACGATTCGCGGGAGGATTTCGCTGAGTACATGGGGGAGTCCATGGGATCGTCGCTGAGCTATGCGACGACATATCTCGACATGGTCGACCTCTCGTTCGAGATCGAGGTTGGCAGCCGCCTGGATTCCGATGAGATCGACTCCATGAACGACAGCCTCGATGGCCTCGGCGTTGATCTTGAAGTCGAGGAAGCCTATGAGCTCGAAGGAAGCATCACCGCAACGCTGCTCGAGGATTTCGGTGGCTACGAGGCGGGCGAGTCGGAGTCGAGCGACATGGGCTACATCGGGATGTGCGCTGTCAAGATCGGTGGCTCTTGGTATCTGTGGGGCTACTAAGACCGAGCCGCCGGCGCGTGCTGAGCGTGCGCCGCGCGCAACGGTTCGAGGGTTCGCATCAGTCGGAGGGCGCTGCGCAGGCGGCGCCCTTTTTTGCGCGAAAGTCAGCCCATCGCCGAGCGTCACGGGCTACGCGGTGAACTCCCAGCACGCGGAGGCTTGGGAGAGAACGAGCGAAAGGTCCCAGGTTTGGGCGCTGCGGTAGCTGCTATTGGGGTCGTGCACCGTGACCCTGCCGTTCCCATCGATGCCGGAGAGCACGATGAAGTGGCCGGTTGTGGTGAAGTCCCCGGGTCCCATAGCGCAGATGACCGGGTGGCCTGCCTGCAGCGCTTCGGTAACGGCCGATGAGGAGACCTGAATGCTGGAGCCCGTGATGCCGAGCCCATCGGCTCCCTCAGACATGAACCTCCACTCGGTGGCGCCGGTGGGGGCGTAGTTGCCCTCGTCGGCATAGGCTGCCATCTGCGCAGGGTTGTACGAGGTGTCGCCGGTGAGGTAGATGTAGACCATCGTGAGGCAGGTCGGCCCGCAGCCGTTGATGGCGACCGTGTCGCCGGCGTAGGGCTTGGTGCTCCAGGCGGGGTCGATCTGGTAGAGGTAGGGCATGGTGCCTTGCTGCCACTCGCTCGCGGGTGTCGAGAGCGGGAGGCTGCCGGCATCAAGCGCGGCAAGGTCGAGGAGCCGTGCTTCTGCGGTGGCATCCGCTCCAATCGGAGCGGCGAAGAAAAGCGCCGAGACCAGCCATGCGGCGAGCGTTCCGCAGGCTGCGGTCGTGGCGGCGCGCGAGATGCTCACCGAGTTGCCGCTCCGGCTGTTCGACCATCCCCGCGATGAGCGGCGCGAGCCATAGCGCGAGGCGCCGGCAAACGATACGCTGCGGCTGCCGAGCCCTCTCGCCATCGAGAAGGACCCGCCGCGCCTCGTTTTGGACGAGAAGAGGCTGCCGACGGCGGAGCCGATCGCGCCGAAGACGGCAACGAAGACGGCGGCAATCGTTCCGAGGACCATAAGGGCGACTCCTCCGGGGCCTTGAGGTCCCGGACTTATCGAAGCGGCGCCGCGCTGCGGCCGCCGTGCACTATCGGTGCGCCGTGGAGGGCGTGCGGTGGCGCGGCTTCCAGCTCGCTGGGGGCGCGTGCCGCTGAGGCTGATGCTGCCGGGTCGCGCTCCGCCTAGTTGCCGGGATTCCACGGGTTTCGCCGGGCGCTTTCCGCGCGGGCGATGGCTCTCGGCGGGCTTTGGGCGTGCGGTTCTGGGTGCGGGGGCGCCCGTCTCCGTCTGCGCGATTCTCCGCGGGGGCTTATCGTCGTAGAGCGTTCCCTGGTAGATGCGTCGGCGTACCGGGTCATCGCTCCCTCGTGCATCCGAGGAATCGCGTACGGGGTTGTTCCGAGAGGAGGCGAGTCTTGCCGATCGCGGCATGGCGTTGCCAGCTCCGGTATAGGAGCCGCGACTGGAGTTGGACGGTTGCGCGACGGGCGTGGGTGATGGCGTGCGTTCGCCATCGAATCGCCGGCGTTCCGCCATCATCCCTCCCTTCAATCGTGCATGGCCCTAATACTACCGCATGATGGTGCGCAGCGCCGTCGGTGGTGCATAATGGGGACAGCTGGGGCCGCGATGCGAAAGTTGTTCGTGCGCAGGCTTCCCGGCGGAAAGGAATACCATGCCAGCACTCATCACGCATCGTCTCTTCGGCGAGGAAAGTATCGACACGCTGCCCCAGGGCATCATCGGGACGGAGGACGAGCGCATCGCCTTCCTGATCGCGAACCAGGGGCCCGACCCCTTCTTCTTCCGGGTGCGTACGCCCCAGCTCTCCGCATGCCAGGATCTCGGGCGCGCCATGCATCGCTGCCGGCCATCGCGGCAGTTCAGCGCGTTGCGTGACGGCGTCAGCCATCTGCAGCGGCACGATGCCGCGGTGGGGCGCGCCTTCGCGTTGGGCCTGCTCTCGCACTATGTGCTCGATCGCAACGCCCATCCGTTCGTCTATGCCCAGCAGTGGGGTATCCAGGCCGTCGACAGCACGCTCGAGAACGCGGGCAGTCAGGTCCACGCCGTCATCGAGAGCGATCTGGACGTGCTCATGCTCCAGCTCAAGCGCGGCGGGGTGACGGTCGATGACTACCCGCCGGCAAGCGTCCTCATCTCATCCGAGCGCATCGATAAGGTCGCCGGCACGCTGATGAGCTTCGTGGGCCTCAAGGTGTACGGGCTCAACGTGGGCGCGGCGGAGTACCATCGCGCTCTTGCGGACATGAGGATGGTCTACCGCATCATCGAGCCCGCCGGCACGCCGCTCTCGACGGCTATCGAGCGGGTCGAGGCCCTCGTGCGCGGCAACTCGCTTCTGGGTTCGCTTGCCCACCGCGTCACGACGGTACAGCCGTATCGCGCAGGCAACATGGGCCACGTCGCTTGGAGCAACCCCTTCACCGGCGACGAGTCTCATGAGAGCTTCCCCGAGGTCTTCGACCGTGCGCTCGAGGATTACCGCCAGAGCGCCGCGCGCTTCATCGAGTCCGGTGATATGGAGAGCATGACGCGCCATCTGAACTATTCCGGTCGCCCGCTCGACGTGTGCGAGGAGTTCGAACTGGAAGAATAGCGCCGGAAGAGAGGCGCCAGACGAGTGGAGCCCGGCGGGGTGCGATCGCTTCCTGCCGGGCTTCGCCCTGCTGCGTTTCGTCCTGCTGGCTCACGGTCCCCCATCGCATTCCCGAGCTTTACCAAATCCTGACCTCATCTGCGGCGCGTGTGCCGTACCATTGATGCATGTGTGCATGGGTAACGGGGAAGGAACGGCGATGAAGTACACGAAGCAAGAGCGCAACTGGGTGATGTATGACGTGGGCAACTCTGCCCTCGTCCTCTTCAACACCTCGGTCGTCCCCATCTACTTCGACGCCATCAACACGGCGGCGAACTCGGCGGAGCTGGTGACCGCCTGGGCGAATGCCCAGACCATCGCATCGCTCGTGGTGGCGCTGCTCATGCCGGTGCTCGGCTCGCTTGCGGATTTCGCCGGTAACAAGATCAAGTTCTTTCTCGGATTCTTCCTCACGGGCCTGGTGCTTTGTCTCGCTCAGGCGATTTCCATGGGGGCTATGCCGTTCCTCATCGTCTACGTGCTGTGCACCATCGGCCTCAATTCGTCGATGACGTTTTACGATGCCATGCTGCCGGACGTCACCACCGACGAGCGCATGGACGCCGTCTCCAGCTCCGGCTACGCATGGGGCTACATCGGCTCGTGCGTGCCGTTCATCGTGTGCATCGCGCTCATCCTGGGTGGGCCCGCGGTGCTCGGCCTCGATATGCTCCTGTGCGTGCGCATCGCGTTCGTGATCACCGGCCTATGGTGGCTCGCTTTCACGGTGCCGCTGGTGAAGAGCTACAAGCAGGTCTACTCCAAGCAGCTTGCACCGGGCGAGACCTTCGCCACCGAGGTGGTAAAGACCATCACCGGCCTGGGTCGCACGATGCGCCGCATCGCCGATGACAAGGCCATCCTCATCTACATGATCGCGTTTTTCTTCTACATCGACGGAGTGCACACGGTTATCTCGATGGCGACGACCTACGGCACGTCGCTCGGCATCGATTCCACCCAGCTCATTCTCGCCTTGCTCGTGACGCAGTTCGTGGCGTTTCCCTCGGCTATCGCCTATGGCAAGCTCGCCAAGAGCCAGGGCACGCTCAAGATGATCATCATAGCCGTAGCCGCCTACGTGCTGATCGTGCTTTTTGCGGCGTTCTTCCTCAAGTCCGCGCTCGAGTTCTGGATCCTCGCCATCGTGGTCGGTATGTTCCAAGGCGGCATTCAGGCGCTTTCGCGCAGCTACTTTGGCAAGCTCATCCCCAAAGAGCATGCCAACGAGTATTACGGCTTCTTTGATATCTTCGGACGCTACGCGAGCGTCATGGGAACTCTGCTAGTATCTGTCGTGACATCGCTCACGGGGGATGCTTCTTTAGGAGTGCTTTCCATCGGGATCCTGCTGGTCGTGGGCTTTGTCATGCTCATCCGGCTCTCCCGCATCAAGGGCATGGCGTAGCGGCTGTTGGGCACGGGGCCAGGCGCGATGGCCTTCGTGTGCGACGGCATCACCTTTGCCTCTGGCGTCCTATTGTGCCGGGCGTGTTGGATGTGCATCTAGTAAAGCCCTCCGACATAGAAGGTGAATGCCATGAAATCGAATGATGTCGCCCGTATAGGGGTCATCGCTGCCGTGTACGCGGCATGCACGCTCGTCGCTTTGCTGTTCCTGGGCAGCCTAGCGTGGGGTCCCATCCAGTTCCGCGTGTCCGAGGCGCTCTGTGCGCTCGCGCTCTTCACACCGGCCGCCATTCCTGGGCTCACGCTCGGCTGCGCCATCGCCAACGTCGCCAACATAGCGCTCTCGGGCACGGGCATGCTCGGCCTGCTCGACGTGGTCTTTGGCTCCCTGGCGACGTTCGCAGGGGCCTGGTTCACATGGAAGATGAGGAAGCACCCCCTTATCGCGCTTGCCGGGCCCGTGCTCGCTAACGCTCTGATCGTTCCGGCGTACCTGCCCATCCTGCTGCAGGCTACCGGTTTTTACACCATCCCCTTCACCTCGATCTCGCTTGATGGGGCATGGCCGCTCATGTATCTGTTCGGCTTGCTGACCACCGGTGCCGGCGAAGCAGTTATCATGTATGTGCTGGGGTACCCCCTTTCGCAATCGCTCGCGCGTGCTCCCTACTTCAAGGAGCTCTCTCCGTTCAAGCACGCAGCTTAAGCGGCGAGGAGGCGGCGGACACGCTTTGGCGAGGGTTCACGGTGAGCGCGGCGCCTGAGCCTATCGTGTCCCCGCGGCGGCGGATGCATGCCGTTCGCATGGTGGGATTGCGGCTGAGGGTACCGGATGCGCGCGTTCGGCAAGGCGCCCTGAACCCTGCCGGGAAAGGTCTCCTTATGGGGTCGGTCATCGTAATTCCCACCTACTGGGTGAGCGGCCATGCCGATGTGCATGCCTTTGGCAGCTACGACTACGCAACCCCGCTTGACAGCCCCGCACCCGAGCTTGCCCGCTGCCTTGCATCCCTCGAGCAGGTGCACGATGTCGCGCCCATCGTCCTGCTCGTGGTGTGCCCGCTATCTGCGACGACGGAGGTCTCGCGCCGCGTGGCGCAGATCGTCGCCGCGCACCCTTCGCTCGCCATCACGACGATCTGTCATGCTGAGGGCTCCAAGGTCATCGAGCGAATCGAGCGCATCGCGCCGCGCGGCGCGGGGGAGTGCATATCGCTGCGCGGGTACGGCGCGATTCGCAACATGGGTCTCGCCGTTGCGGCGATCAAGGGGTGCGACAAGGTCATCTTCCTCGATGATGACGAGGTTGCCTGTGACTCCGCGTTCATGGCGCAGGCGCGCTACGCGCTCGGGCATGAGACGCGTGCGCAGCTGCCCATCTTGGTGAAGAGCGGCTATTACTACAACGAGGCGGGATCGCCCTACGCCGAGGAGGGTAGGGCGGGGCTCGCGTCGCGCTGGTGGACCCGGCGGGCTGAGTTCAATGCCTGGATGCGCCACGCGCTCGGTGGCACGCGCATCTCGCGTTCCAACTACCTGTGCGGCGGCCTCTTCGCACTCGATGCCCGTGCGTTCACGCGGGTTGCGTTCGATCCCTATATCACTCGCGGCGAGGACCTGGACTACCTGTGCAACCTGCGCCTGCACGGGCTCGACGTCTGGTTCGACAACAAGTGGGCGGTGCGACGCCTGCCGCCCAAGGAGACGGGGACCGCGCAGCGCTTCATGGCCGACGTGTACCGTTGGTACTACGAGCGCGTCAAGCTTGCCGATGCGAGCCGCCACAACGACCTCACCTCGGTCACCGCGGCTTCGCTCATGCCGTATCCGGGGCCTTGGTTCTCGGACGAGTTGGATGGGCGGGTGCGCAAGACGGCGCTCGCCCGCGCCCTTGCCACCAAGGAGCGCGATGCCTATTGGGACATCTACTTGCATGGTCGCGCTCGCGCCGAGGCCTATGCGCAGGAGAACCGCGGGAAATACCTTCGCTTTCAGAGCTTCTGGCCCGCTATCATGGATGGCTTGTGGGGAGATTCCGCCCTTGCTTCCCGGTTGGAGGACCATAGATGAGCAAATCCGCGTCGCGTCCCGCATGGTTGTCGCGCGCGTCGTTCCTCGTGTGGGGCGTCGCTGCGCTCGCGACTTTCTCGATTGCCGCATACCTGGCCGTCCGGCTGGCGACCGGTCTTGATTCTGCGGTCGCCGCGATGTTCTGCGTGCTGCTCGCGGCGCTTGCCGCCCTGTGCGTCTACTTCGCCTTCAACCCGGACATGCTGCGCTCGCAATACACCGAGGCGACGCTCGCGATGGCCTCAGACATGCTCGAGGATTTGCAGGTGGGCCTCACGCCCGAGAGCGCTGGGGCGATCTGCCGTCGCCTGCTGCCAGAGACCCACGCGAGCACCATCGCCGTTACCAACGAGACCCATGTGCTCGCGTGCGTGGGCGTCATGGTGCGTGATTTCCCGCCTGGGTCGCTCATCCATACCCCCGCCACCCATTACGTGCTGGAGCACGGCATCATTCAGTCGTTTACGCAGGAAGTCATCCAAGTCGAAGAGGGCAGGACCTGCGAGATCCCGGCGGGTATCATCGCACCCCTCAAGGTGCGCGGCCGCGCCGTGGGTACGCTCAAGTTCTATTTCAGCACGCCGCATGCGGTGAACCGCACCCAGTATGCGCTCGTTTCGGGCTTTGCCGAGCTCATCTCCACGCAGCTCGCCATCCATGAGCTCGAGCTGCAGGACGCCCTCACGGCCCGCGCCGAGCTCCGTGCGCTCCAGGCGCAGATCAACCCGCATTTCCTCTTCAACACGCTCAACACCATCGCGTCGTTTACGCGCACCGATCCGACGCGCGCCCGCGAGCTCCTGCGCGAATTCTCCGCCTTCTACCGCTCAACGCTCGATAACTCCGGCTCGCTCATCCCGATCTCGCGCGAGATCGCGCAAACTCGGCGCTATCTCGTGTTCGAGAAGGCACGCTTTGGCGAGGATCGCATCGCCGACGAGTTTTCCATCGAGGAGGGGCTCGAGGACACGCTCGTGCCCGCCTTCATCGTGCAACCGCTGGTTGAAAACGCGGTCCGGCATGCTATGAAGGACGAGGGCCCCCTGCATATTCGCGTAACGGTGCGCGGATGCGAGGATGATGCCCTCTCCGTCGAGGTCGCCGACGATGGAGCCGGTATGGATGGCGAGACCGCGGCTCGTCTTTTCGACGGATCGATGCCCCAGGCCGACACCTCAGCGCCCCAGGGCGGGGGCGCCGGCGTGGCGATGCGTAACATCTCCGAGCGCATCAGGCGCTTCTACGGCCCGCGCTCGTTCGCGCGCGTGGACTCGCGCCCAGGTGAGGGCACCACGATCACCTTGCATCTGGATTTGCTGCAGAGTATCTTCCATGAGGGGTAGAATACAATCATTCACGGTTGAGGCGCACTTGATAGCGCTTGTAGATGAATAGATGAAGGGATCACAAGCCTATGTTGCGTGCGATGATCGTCGATGACGAGGCCCCTGCCCGCTCTGAACTGAGGTTTCTGCTGGAGCAGACTGGCAAAATCAACTCGATCACCGAGGCGTCGAGCGTTCGCTCTGCTATAGAGATGCTCATGGGGAACCGCATCGACGTCGTGTTCCTCGATATCTCGATGCCGGGCGCCTCGGGTCTCCAACTCGCTGAGGCATTGCATAAGCTCAAGAATCCGCCTGCGATCGTGTTCGTGACCGCCTACAGCGACCACGCGGTCGAGGCCTTTGAAGTCGATGCGGTCGACTATCTGCTCAAGCCTGTCGAGGAGGCCCGTCTTGATCAAGCGATCGAGAAGGTCCTCGCCCGTGCGAAGCCGCAGACGGAAAGCCGGGCAACCATCGAGCGCATCCCCGTGGAGAAGGGCGGCCGCAAGGTGCTCATCCCGGTCGATCAGATTCGCTACATCATGGCGAAGGACGACTATTCGTGCATCTTCACCGATGACGACCGCTTCCTCTCCACGACCTCGCTCGCTCAGTTCGAAGCCAAGCTATGCGACTTTGGCTTCTTCAGGGTCCACCGGCGCTACATCGTGAACCTTGCCTGCGTGGAGGACGTGGAAACGGTGCCCTCGGGCGCCATCCAGCTCGGTATCGCGGGCGTCGAGGACCGGGTGCCCGTGAGCCGCCGCCGCGTGGTGCCGCTCAAGAAAGCGCTGAGCCTGTAGGAGGGTGCCTGTGGAGGAGAACACCGCGCAGACGGCTGTCCGACGTGTCGACATCATCTCCGATACGCACGGCTACCTCTCCGATTCGCTCATCGCCGAACTCAAGGGCGCCGATCTTATCATTCATGCGGGCGATATCACCTCGGAGGATGATTGGGAGCGCCTTAAGATGCTCGGCCCGATCGTGGCCGTGCTGGGCAACAACGACTATTTTCGCGAGTACGGTCCCGAGGTAACGCGGCTCGTGCGCTTCTCGTTCGCAGGGCTCTACTTCGCCGTTTCCCATTATCGCGAGGACCTGCCGCTGCGCGAGGTCGACGTCGCGGTGTGCGGCCACACGCACCGGCCGGTCATCACGCAGGTGGGGAGCTGCCTGGTGGTGAATCCCGGCTCGCCTACATTCCCGCGCGGCGGCCACGGTCCCAGCATGGCGCGCCTCACGGTGGCCGCCGGGCGCGTGCTCACGGCCGATATCGTCGACCTGGCGCGCGACAGCTTCTGGTAAGAGGGCCCGCCGAGGGACCGTGCGACGGGTCGGGGCATTCAGGGCGACCTTCCGGTAACCAAGACGCAAACGAGTTAGAAAACAGCCCTGATGGCGGGATTGTTGTCCGTGCTCGGTCGGCGAATGAGGATGTTCGTTGCGACCCTGACGATCCCTCGATCGCTCTGCAGACCTCCGTGCTCGTCGATTACGATTCCCGCACAGCATTTCTCACACCAATCCGTCCTTATAATGGATACCAAGACTTACCATCTAACTCGCTCGAATGGATGTGCTATGGCTGAAAAGCGTTCCGAATTGGTTGTCGTGGAAAACGAGCTGCTCAAAGCCGAGGCCGAGCTTGTTGAGCGTTCTCTCAACGAGCGCGGCGTGTACGAGGCCGTCGCCGATATCGCGAGTGCTGATAAGTCTAGGGACGGCGCGGTAGAGAGCGAGTACTCGAAGTTCATAGAGCGGACGGGACTCGACTGGTTCTGCCCGCTCTGCAGCAACCAGGTCGACTTCAATCCGAGTGACAGCCCTGAGTCGACGTTGCAACGGTTCTGGTTCTCTTTCGTTCTGGGCACGATCGTCGGTGTGGCAGACTGTCTGTTCTATGTACGAAACGGCGTCGCTACGGCACATAGAGTTCAGCCGGCCGACGATAAGCAGCGCGGTGTCACCGTTCGCTTGTGTGCCAACGTACTCGATGGTACCGATATGGAGACCAAGGTTCGCCCGAGCTTGCGCGACAGTTACGTGTCCTCGTCCGTGTTCATGATGGAAACGAAGAAACCTTCCGTGGCGGCCGGCGCCGCGGCGGGGGCGTTCGTCGCCGGTGCCCCTGGCGCGCTCATCGGTGCGGCTATCCAACGCGATCGGAGGCGCGAGGCTATCGCCAAGGAGCGAGAGATGTTCTCAAACGCTCCGACGATGAAGGTTCCCACCAAGAAGATGTATCTTGACTTTCAATTCGCCACTGCAAGCGTCTTTGTCGACGAGCATTCGCCCAAGGCATATGACGAGTCTATCTTTATCGAGCAGGGCGAGGACGGGGAGCCTTTTTCCGAGGTGGAGGAAATTGCGTTTAGAGTTTACGCCCACTCGACTACCAACGCCGTCGTCTACGCTTCGGAACCGAATCATGAGCTATTGCTAAGGGCTGTTGCCGGCAAGGGTTTTTACAAGCAACGCGCATTCGGGCTCCTTCCGGGAAACGATATGTTCTCTAACCCCGATCATTTTAGCGAGCTCGTTGCTGAGGCCCATTCGCTTATGGATGTCGTGGATCCTATCAGCGACAAGGCACGTGACCCGCGATGGGCGCGGGCGAGGCAGGCCCAGCTTGCGTTGGTCCGCTACGGGCAGGAGCGTCGCTTGGGGGACTGGGCCGAGTTGTTCGACGTCATGCCGTCGGAAGACATGTGCGACTGTTTGCTTGATTCCGAGACGGCGGACGTAGCGTTCGAGCTGACCTTCAACAAGTACCGCAAGCTTGCGAACAAGGTCGATCAAATCAAGAAGCTCACAGAGGAGCGCGACAAGAAGATAGACGACATGGGCTCGTTCGGTCGTATCTTCGGCATGAGCCAAAAGGTCAGCGAGGAGTACGACAGGAAAATCAGGGAGCTGCAAGAGAAGCTCGATGATGAGGTCGAGGGCTTCGCCCAGCTGGGGCTCATCACGTCGCGCTACGGCTCGCGCAAGTGAGCGTTCGAGGATGCGCTTGAAACGGTTCTTTTGGTTACCGGCAGGTACTTTGGGCCGACTGTGTCGTGTCAGTAGTGATTTGACCATCGAGCCGTTAGTACCTGCTGGAGTGATTACGGTACTGTCGAGAAAAAAGACAAGGCGTCAGACCTAGAGATAGGGTCGAGAGCCTTGTTCATCTTAGCCGCAAGCGTTGGTTTGGAGCTGTAGTCCAACCGTTGTGATAATTGGCGATAAGTCGTGGTAATCCGGCCACGTGAAGTAAAGCACCCGGCCCCAAGCAAACGGGGTCGGGTACTTTTTGGGGTCGATTCAACGCCCAAAAACCCTCAAATACCCCTGTCCAACTGACCCAAAATTAAGCGCGACGACCGTTTGGCCGGCATCCCGATGGGATATAGAGGCTATATCGGCATATGCCGACGTAGACCAATCCGTCGATAGGAGTGAGGATGTTCGATCTTACGGGACGTGTCGTGGTGGTTTCCGGCGCATCATCGGGCTTGGGTTCCCAGATGGCGCGTGGGTTCGCTGAGCAGGGCGCCGACCTGGTGATCACGGCGCGCCGTATCGAGCGCCTGGAGGCACTTGCCGAGGAACTCCGCGGCGAGGGCGTGCGCGTGCTGCCCCTGAAGTGCGACGTGACCGACCATGCCCAGGTGGACGCCGCGGCGGCGGCCGCCGAGAAGGAGTTCGGCAAAGTCGACGTGCTCGTGAACTGCGCCGGCGCGGCCGAGAACGCGGGCGTGCTCGACATGACCGACGAGCAGTGGGACTTCACCATCGCGACCGACATGACGAGCGTGTTCTACGTCACGCGCGCCTTCGGCAACATCATGAAGAAGAACAACTACGGGCGCATCATCAACATCGCCTCGATGTACGGGCTGGTGGGCAACACCGCCATGGACACCGTCGCGTACCACACCTCGAAGGGCGGCGTGGTGAACTTCACGCGCGCCGTGGCCGCCGAGCTCGCGAAGTACAACATCACGTGCAACGCGATCTGCCCCGGCTACTTCGAGACCGAGCTCACCACCGATACGCTCAACACGGAGTCGTTCACACAGTACATGCAGGCCACGGTGCCGCTCGGCCGCTACGGCCGAGAGGGCGAGCTCAACGCCGGCGCCATCTTCCTGGCGAGCGACGAGGCATCGTACGTGACGGGCGTGATCCTGCCCATCGACGGCGGCTACACCTGCGTGTAGCGACGGGGGAGAGCGGGCGGGGCGGTTCTTGCGGCCGGCCCGGGCAGGCGGCCGGGGAGATTTGAGGAGACCTCGTCGCCTCATTTGGGATTTATCCCAAATTCCCCTTGCGCGCACGCGCGGCTCTTGGTACACTAGCTCTCGCAGCATTTGCTGAGGGGAGTTAGCTCAGTTTGGTTAGAGCGCCGGCCTGTCACGTCGGAGGTCGCGGGTTCGAGCCCCGTACTTCCCGCCATTGCTACGCAATAGCCCATCTGCCTCGTGCGGGTGGGCTATTTTCCTAGACCCCTCCACAACGAACAGCTGAATTCCCAGCGCCTCCACGCCCGCGCGAACGAGGGCCCCTGCATGCTCTTGGGGAGCATCGACCACGCGTTGCTAGGGACTCTCTGAAATACAACGCCGCGGACGGCCGGGCCTCCCTCTCGCGAAGCTTTTGAACCTCCCCGGTCCATCAGGGGCCCATCCGTTGGAAAAATGAGTGGCTCCATTCCCCCGAGCGCCCATTCGATGGAAAAATGAACGCCTTCGCCCCCTGAACGCCCACTCGTTGGAAAAGTGAGCGGCTTTTTCGTGCTCAAAAAATGCGCGAATGGGATGCCGTCGGAATAACCGCAGGTAGCCGGGTTGCCCGCCATCCGCTCCAGGCGGATTTTCCACACACTTTTCGATCGGATGGTCGCGGGGCCCCCATCGGCCTATATTCTGCATGGTTTCCAGCGCTTGCCGTCCCGTTCGGCGTTCAAATGATCGCCGAACGGGAGGAAGATGCCCATCCAGCGTTCAAATGATCGGCGAGTGGGAGGCGAAAGCCCATCCGGCGTTCAAATGATCGCCGAGTGGGAGCGGGGGCCCCATCCGACGTTCAAATGATCGCCGAGTGGGAGGCGGAGTCCCTCCGATGCCCGGAAGGTCCCTGTCGCAATGCGTGGTTGATCTTCCGACGCCTCCACGCGCGCGGGCGAGAGCTCTGCACGTCCCTGCGGAACATCAACCATGCGTTGCGGCAGGGCCTTTTGCTATCTGCGGCATCTGCGGGCAGGCTCTTTAGGATTCGTGCGGCATGCGTGGCGTCTACTTCAGGCAACCGGAAACCCCTCCTTAGCCTCGTTGGGGTTCTCGACGGGTTGAGTCCGTCGAGGCGCCCATGCTATCGCAGCGTTTGAGATATGTTGCTGGAATAGGAGCAATCGCCTTCATCGGCCGTGCGTTTGTATGGCATGATGATGGCTCGATTGCAATGAGTCGATTCGCTCTACGGTAGATTGACGGGAGACGTCGTGGACATCTCGAGGAAGACCGATTACGCCCTGCGCATGCTCTCGCTGCTCGTCGCACGTGAGGGCGAGCCGCTTTCCGTGAGGATTGCTGCCGAGCAGGTTGATGTGCCCTACTCCTTCGCCCGCTCCATCCAGCACGCGCTCACGCAGGCAGGCATCATCGCGAGCGTTCGCGGCGTGCATGGTGGCATGCGCCTCGAGGTGGATCCTGCCGAGGTGACCATGCTCGACGTCATGCGCGCAGTTGAGGGCGAGCTGTCGCTCAACGCCTGCACGGCACCGGGCGGCGATTGCGCGCGCATGGGCGTCTGCTGCTTCCATCCCCTGTGGTTGGGCGCCGAGCGCCTGCTCGAGAGCTACTTCCGGTCGGTTACGCTTGCCGACGTGGTGCTGTGGAAGCGCTTTCCCGCGGTGGATCCGAGCTTCTCCGACCCTGCGGCGTTTTGCAGCTATGCCGACTGCTCCTCGTTGCGCACGCACGGAGCGGCATCCTGATGTCGCCCGATGCTGCTGAGGCGTTCCGTTCGCTGGTGCGCGCGGAGGGCGTGCGCCTCTATCGCGATCTTCCTTGGCGTCGAACGCGCGACCCGTATCAAATCTGGCTTTCCGAGGTGATGCTCCAGCAGACCCAGGTCGCCCGCGTGGAGCACCGCATGCCTCAATGGCTTGAGCGCTTCCCTACCATCGAGGCGCTCGCGGCAGCCCCTGTGGCCGATGTGCTCGCTGCATGGCAGGGCATGGGGTACAACCGTCGCGCCCTCGCCCTCAAGCAGGCGGCGCAAGAGGTGGTCGAGCGGTACGATGGCGTGATGCCGCAGGACCTCGCGGCGCTCAAGGCGCTGCCTGGCATCGGACCTGCCACAGCTCAGGGCATTCGTTCCTTCGCGTTCGATTTGCCCGGCGTGTATCTCGAGACCAACGTGCGCACGGTCTTCCTGCACCACTTCTTCCCCGATGTGCCCGGCGTGCCCGATCGAGAGCTCGTGCCCCTCATCGAGGCGACCTGCCCTGGCGCCCCGGCCCCCTTTGCCGACCCGCAGGACGCTGCCGATACGCCGCGCGCGTGGTACTACGCGCTGCTGGACTACGGTGCCCAGCTCAAGAAGGAGCTTCCCAATCCATCGCGCCGCTCTGCGGGCTATGCGCGCCAGTCGCGCTTCGAGGGGTCGCGCCGGCAGAAGCGCGCGGAGCTGGTGCGCATCCTGCTCGATGCCCAGCACGCGGATTCAGGCGGGGTCACCCTTGCCGAGGCGGCACAAGCGCTCAACCGCGTAGAGCTGGCCGCCAAACGCCCGGCAGTGGCCGAGAAGATGGTCGAGGAGTTACTCGATGCACTGGTACGCGAGGGGTTCTGCACGGTTTCTGCTGTTCAGGACGGGGTTTCCAGCAAGGAGCTGACTGAGCGCATCTGGCGAATTGCGTAATTTAGATAGTGTCCTAATAAGGAATTGGAACCGCTTCCCGTTGGGTATAGAGTAGTCATAGCCGCATATCGCCGTGCGGAAAGAACCTCGAAATAGAAAGGGAAGAGCCATGGATTTCGAGAACTCTCAGACTAAGAAGAACCTCGAGACCGCGTTTGCGGGTGAGTCGCAGGCCCATACCAAGTATCGCTACTATTCCTCCCAGGCCAAGAAGGATGGCTACGTCCAGATCTCCAACATTTTCATGGAGACCGCTCTGAACGAGGCCGAGCATGCCAAGCTCTGGTTCAAGTACCTCCACGGCGGTGCGGTGCCGGGCACCCTCGACAACCTGAAGGACGCCGCTGCGGGTGAGAACTACGAGTGGACCACCATGTACGCTGAGTTCGCGAAGACCGCAGAGGAGGAGGGCTTCAAGGAGATCGCCGCCAAGTTCAAGGGCGTCGGCGCGGTCGAGAAGGCACATGAGGAGCGCTATCTCAAGCTTGCCGAGCGCATCGAGAAGGGCGAGGTTTTCGAGCGCGAGGGCGTCAAGGTGTGGAAGTGCGGCAACTGCGGCCATCTGCATGTAGGCCCGACCGCGCCCGAGATCTGCCCGGTCTGCAACCACCCGAAGAGCTACTTCGAGGAGCAGGTCGTTAACTACTAAGCGCTTGCTTTCGTGAACATCGATACCGTTTGGTAAGCGATTGGTTCCCAGTGTGGTCGGTGCCATGCTGGGAACCTTCTTTTTCTGTGGGGAAGCCATAGAAGCGTAGCGCGATCGAGATATGCCCTCGCGGCCGCATGGATGTCTGCGTCTCAAGCGCAGGCTTGGCATTTGAGGATGCCTTTCGCTTTGTCGGGCAGGTTGCGGGAAGCTTTCTGTTGGGTATCGGTAAGAACAGGGAGAGGAGGCGTTGGGCGTCCAAGCTGTAGCTCTCCTCGCTGGATCGCTGCAGGTAGCGACCGCATCCCCCGACTGCTCTTCGCGCCGCTCCAAAATAACCTCCCTCCCTCTGCCCGATTCCCTTGACCGCGCGAGTTCCCTCAGCCATGCTTGAGGCCCTCTCTCCCATGCATGCCCTGCGAAGGAGGCTTGCATGAATCTGTTCATCGAGACGCCCGAGCAGGTGTCTGCCCGCATGGCGCGCAACCGTCGGTGCGAGAGCGACGCGTGGCTCAAGGCGGTACAAGACGAGTACGCCGCTGAGCGCAGCAGCTCGAGCTGCGGCATGGGCCAAACCGGCGCTGCCGACGACCCGCTCGCTTCGTGGGAAGCTCCTGATTGGTCGGAGTTCCAACGTCAGATGCAAGACGATCGCCCTTGGTTCGACCCGCGCCGGCTTATGGGGAAGGGAAGCGCCAAGCGTCGCGCTCGGCAGCGCGAGGTTGAGGTGCGGGGAGACGTTGCTGCGACGAAGCAGCCTCAACCCGATCCCTCGTACTCGGTCGCGCAGGAATCCTACCGAGAGGAGCTCGCGTTCGATAAGAAGCGCGGTCGCAGGCGCCGGCTGCTCGCCGTGATGCGCGCGCTTGCGCTCATCATCATGATCCCGGTGCTGCTCTGCGCGATCTTTATCGGCTCGTATGTGCTCACCTGCATATTGAACGGCGCCTCGCCCGAGGAGGTGGTCGAGCTCCTGGGGTCCATGGTTTCCCGCATCAAGGAGTTCGTCCTCGCTCTGTGAATGCATGAAATGCGATGGCTGGATTAGGTGGCGACGGACAAAGTTTCGGTCGGTTTGATGAGGAGCGGGCCTCCCTTACCCTTCGAGTTGGATTCGAATTCGACGAGAAAGGGAGGCCCGAGATGGATCGCCGCCCGATGGCGGTGTAGGGGCGTAAACGAAATCGGGGTAGATTCAGATTCAGGGACCCTGAAACGTCCACATTCCCGCATCTCGACAAGGGGCCGGAAATCGAGATCCCGCTGATCGGACGGTTTCGGCCCTAGAGAGGCCGATTCCGTCCATCCGGAGGGATCTCGGCGGGATGGGGCCGGATCCAGGCGCGTCGAGATGCGGGCGGATGGCCGCTTCGGAGAAGGCCCCGCCGTGGCACGTGGCTGATATGCCGCGAGAGAGCGCGGGGCCCCTGCCCGCCCGCACGAGGAGGTCCCGGGGAATCAACTAAGTGTAGTGACAGAGCCTTTGCTTAAATGAGCATTAAGCGGCTACGCCCGTGCGCTGGGACAGATGTCTGCAAGCGGGCATTCGCCGCAGCGCGGCTTGCGCGCGTCGCAGATCTCGCGGCCGAGCATGATCCACTGATGGTTGACGTCGTTCCAGTACTCGCGGGGCAGGATCTTGAGGAGGTCCTGCTCCGTTTTGAGCGGTTCGTTGGCATGCGTTTTGGGTGAGAGCATGAGGCGGTGCGCGATGCGGTTCACGTGCGTGTCGACGGCGATGCCCTCGACGATGCCGAAGCCGACGTTGAGCACGATGTTCGCCGTCTTGCGTCCCACACCGGGGAGCTTCACGAGCTCCTTCATGTCGGCGGGGACTTGTCCACCATAATCAGCGACGATCATCTGCGCGCATTCGACTGCGTGCTTGGCCTTGGTCTTGTAGAAGCCGAGCGACTTGATGACCTCGGCGACCTCCGCCGGCGTGGCGCTGGCCATGGCCTCGGGCGTGGGCCACCGGCGGAAGAGATCCGGCGTGACCTTGTTCACCTGGGCATCGGTGGTCTGGGCGGAGAGCAGGACCGAGATGACGAGGCGGAACGGATTCTCATGGTCGAGAAAGCACTCGACCGGGCCGTAGCGCTCGTTCAGGCGGCGGCACACCTCGATGGCGCGCTCGCGTTTCGCGGCATTGGTCTCACGCGGCATGGCTAGTCCTCCTTAGCGGGCGCTGCCGTCTCCGCGGCGGCGCCATCGTTATCTGCGGGTCCGATGCCGAGCAGCCGCTCGGCCTCATCGAGGCTCTCGAGCTCGACGATGCCGTCGAGCGCTTTGCTCATCTTGTTGGCGCGCGCCCCGAGCAGCTCGTCCACCGTCTTACCCACGGTGTTGAGCTGCTTTTTGGCCCTGAGCAGCGACTCGTGGTAGCGGCCGAACTCGGTCTTCACCGCGGCGAGCACGTGCTGGATCTCAGCGGCGCGCTTCTGGATGGCGACGGTCTGGAAGCCCATCTCGAGACTGTTGAGCAGTGCGGCCATCGTGCTCGGGCCGGCGACGTTCACGCGGTAGGTGCGGCTCAGCTCCTCGATGAGGCCCGGACGGTTCACGATCTCGGCGTAGAGGCCCTCGAACGGCAGGAAGAGGATGCCGAAGGTCGTGGTCGCGGGCGGCTCCACGTACTTGTCGCGGATGTCTCTCGCCTCCTGCTTGATGCGGCCCTCGAGCGTCTTCCACGCGGCATCGATGGCGGCGGTGTCGCCCGCCTCCTCGGCGGCGCGCAGGTGCTCGTAGGCGTCGCCGGGGAACTTCGAGTCGATGGGGAGCCAGACCGTGTCGCCGTCGATGCCGGGGAGCCGCACGGCGAACTCGACGCGCGCGGTGCTGCCGGGGACCGTGGCGACGTTCTCCGCGTACTGGGCGGGCGAGAGGATCTCGCGCAGGATGGCGCCGAGCTGAATCTCCCCCATGATGCCGCGGGTCTTGACGTTGGCGAGGACCCGCTTCAGGCCACCGACGTCGCTGGCGAGGTTCTGCATCTCGCCGAGGCCGCGGCTCACAGCGGCGAGCTGCTCGTTCACGAGCTCGAACGATTGGCGGATGCGCACGGCGAGCGTCTCCTGAAGCTTCTCGTCCACCGTCGCGCGCATGCGGTCGAGCTGCGTGTTGGTGTCGGTGCGGATGCCCGCGAGCTGGCGGTCCACGACGGCGCGCATCTCGCCGAGCTCGCTTCTGGTCGTCGCGGAGACCCGGTCGAGGCGCTGCTCGACGTTCTCGCGGTTCAGGTTGAGCTGGCGCGCGGTCTCGGCGCGGAGCGCATCCATCTTGTCGCCGGTGCGATCGAGCTGGTGGGTGAGGGCGTCGATGCGCTGCTGGATAAGGGGGCTCGTGCTGGCGGCGTGCTGCATGAGGGCCGCGAGCGAGCGCTTCTCGTCCTCGAGCTCATCCTGCACGTCCGCGATTCGCTGCGCCAGCTCCTCCGAGCGCTCGGACTCGCGGCGCGCGAGCACGAGGGCTGCTATCGATGCCCCTGCAGCGGCGACGGCCGCGACAGCGGCGATGAGCGCGCAGATGAGAAGCGGGTCCATGCAAATCCTTCCGGCTGATGACGCGTCCCATTATACGTGCTCGGCAGGACCGCGCAGCGCCTTTCCGATTAGCGCTTCGCGCCAAGCTTGAGGAGAGTTTCGTGTAGGGGCGCCGGCTCGGTGCGCTGGGACCTATACTTAAAGCCCACATCGAGTCGCCCCGTGCGGGCGCGGAGCCTCCGCGTCCGCCGTTTCGCATGTCGCGTGCAGGAAGGATCCGCATGCTCATCCATCGCATCGCCGCACAGCTCTACACCGCCGAGGCCCCGCGCGCCATCGAGGGGGCGCTCGCCGCCGGCGAGGACGCCACGCTCGCCGTGTCGCAATCCGGACGCACCTTGCTCTTGGCAGCGCAGTTCGCGCGCAATCCGCGCCCGTGCGTCTACGTGGTGTCGGGCGAGGAGGCTGCCGACCGCGCAGCCCGAGCCCTCGCGGCATATGTGGGACTCGAGCACGTTGCGCGCTTCCCCGAGCGCACGGACTACCCCTGGCAGGACAAGCAGCCCGATGACGCCGTGGTGGCTACCAGGTGCGCCGCGCTCGGCCGCATCGCCCGCGGCGAGGCCTGCATCATGGTCGCCTCGGCTCGAGCGCTCCTGCGATGCGTCCCTCCGGCGGAGAGCCGCTATTGGGCATCGACGACCTTCACGGTGGGTGAGGAGCAGCCGTTTGAGGAGGTCCCTCGTCGCCTGGTGGGCATGGGCTACACAAGCGCCGACACGGCAGACGCTCCGGGTCTCTTCCGTGTTCATGGCGATACGGTCGACGTCTATCCTGCGCAGGCATCCGCTCCCGTGCGCATCGAGTTCTTTGGGGACGAGATCGACCGCATTCGCCGCATGGTCACCTCGACCGGACAGACCATCGGCGACGATGATTCCGTCGAGATTTTCCCCTGTCGCGAGCTGGCGCTCACCGACGACGCGGTGCATCGTCTGCACGTGGCTTTCTACCAGCTGGCGCAAAGCGATACCGAGCTTGCGGCCGTTTTGGAGCTCGCCGACGCCCGCGTGGTCACGCCCGAGCTCGACCGCTTCCTTCCTTTCATGTATGAAGGCACCGTGAGCCCGCTTGCGCACATGGGGCCGGATACCCTTGTGGTGCTCTCGGAGCCCCGATCGCTTTTCGACGACTGCTCGCGCGCGTACGAGGACCTGGAGCATCGCGCCAACGAGGCCGCAGGCGTGCGGTTGGAGGGAATCTATCTGCGCCCGCAGGAGCTCGACTTTGGTCGGCAGCAGCGCTTGAACTACGTGTCGATCATCCGAGCGGGCGGTTCGGTGACGGCAGAGCTCAAGATCGAGCAACCTGCGATCGCCGGCTCGGACGCGCGCTTCATTTCGCGCATTCAGGAGGTCACCGCCAACAAGTTCGCATGCGTGTTCGCCGCGCCGGACCGCGGGGCTCGTGAGTCGCTGGAGCTGAGCTTCACAGACGAGTCCATCACCTTCGAGGAGTCTCTCCAGGCGGCGCCGGAGAACCGCGGTGATATCGACCCCGCGGTGAGCGTGCGCGTCGCGGATCCTTTGAACGCGCGCCGCATCGAGCCGGCGGGGACGGGCGCGCAGGCCCCCGCCGCTCCGCAGACGGTGCCCACGCTCACGCGCGGGCGCGTGACCTTCGTGGACCTGCCATTGCCCGCCGGCGTGGTGGTACCTGAGGCGCACCTGGCGATCTTCTCCATCTCGGACCTGAATGCGCGCATGGATGCCCGTCGCGGCCGCAGGACGCGCCGCCGCGTGGATGTGACCGAGGTCACCTTCCCCTTCAAACCTGGTGACTACGTGGTCCATGCCACGCACGGCATCGCGCACTTCACCGAGATCGTGCGCCAAGAGGTGGCTGGCCGCGAGCGCGATTACTTCCTGTTGGAATACGCCGACGGCGATAAGCTCTACGTGCCGCTCGAGCAGGTCGATCGCATCACGCGCTACGTGGGCCCGGATGGCCAGAACCCGCGCCTCACGCGCCTCAACACCGCCGACTGGAGCCGCGCCACCACGCGTGCCCGCAAAAGCGCCAAGAAGCTCGCCTTCGACCTGGTGGACCTTTACACGCGCCGCTCGTCCATCACGGGCATCGCCTGCCCGCCGGACACGCCGGAGCAGCTCGAGATGGAGGCGAGCTTCCCATACGAGCCGACACACGACCAGCTCGACGCCATCGCCGACATCAAGGCCGATATGGAAGCTGCAAAGCCCATGGATCGGCTGCTTTGCGGCGACGTTGGCTTCGGCAAGACCGAGGTGGCCCTGCGCGCGGCGTTCAAGTGCGTCGACTCCGGCCGGCAGGTCATGGTGCTCTGTCCTACCACGATCCTCGCCCAGCAGCACTACCAGACCTTCTTCGAGCGCTTCGCACCGTTCGGC
This sequence comes from Enorma phocaeensis, assembly GCF_900186505.1. Lineage (GTDB taxonomy): Bacteria > Actinomycetota > Coriobacteriia > Coriobacteriales > Coriobacteriaceae > Enorma > Enorma phocaeensis. The sequence goes on along the minus strand of NZ_LT891970.1, from coordinate 711,514 downwards.
GTCGAGGTCGAGGTGCTCAGCCGCTTCCGCACCCCCGCGCAGCAGAAGCGCGCGCTCGCCGCATTCGCCGAGGGGAAGCTCGACGTGCTCGTGGGCACGCACCGCTTGCTCTCGAGCGACGTGAATCCGGCGAACCTCGGCTTGGTGATCATCGATGAGGAACAGCGCTTCGGCGTGCAGCACAAAGAGCAGCTCAAGAACTTGCGCGAGCAGATCGACGTGCTCACGCTCTCCGCGACGCCCATCCCGCGCACCATGCAGATGGCGATCAGCGGCGTGCGCGACATGAGCCTCATCACCACGCCGCCTACCGGGCGCCGTCCGGTCATCGTGCACGTGGGCGAGTACGACCCGGATGTGGTGAGCGCGGCGATTCGCTTGGAGCTTGGTCGCGGCGGCCAGGTGTATTACGTGAGCAACCGCGTGAAGACCATCGACGACGCCGTGGACCGCGTGCACGAGGCGGTGCCCGAGGCACGCGTGGCGGTGGCGCATGGCAAGATGAGCCCGCGCGAGGTGGAGGATGTCATGATCGAGTTCGCCTCGGGGCGCGTCGACGTGCTCGTGGCGACGACGATCATCGAGAGCGGCATCGACAACCCGCACACCAACACGCTGATCATCGAGGATTCGCAGCGCCTGGGGCTCGCCCAGCTCTACCAGCTCAAGGGCCGTGTAGGTCGTTCCGCGACACAGGCCTACGCCTACTTCATGTTCCCGGGAGAGCTCCCGCTCACCGAGGAGGCAACCGAGCGCCTGACCGCGCTTTCCGAGTTCCAGGAGCTTGGCAGCGGCATGCGCATCGCCATGCGCGACCTGGAGATCCGCGGCGCCGGATCCTTGGTGGGCGCCGAGCAGCACGGAAACCTATCGAGCGTGGGCTTCGACCTGTTCACGCAGATGCTCGGCCAGGCCGTGGCCGAGGCGCGCGGCGAGGTGGAGGGCGATATGGAGGCGGCGGGAGTTGCCATCAACCTGCCTGCCGACTACTTCCTGGACGAGGAGTACCTACCCGAGGTCGATCGGCGCGTGCTCGTGTACCGAAAGATCGCTGCGGCGGATACGCTTGCCGCCGTGGACGAGGCGCAGCACGAGTGCGAGGAGCGCTACGGGGAGCTGCCCGTTGCCGGCAGGAACCTGTTCGACCGCTCGCGACTGCGCATCCGGGCGGATCGCCTGGGGCTGGAGAGCATCTCGCTCACCGGCGGGCGGTTGGTGTTCCAAGGGGTCGACGTCCCCAAGGCGGCGGCGTTTGACCTGCGCAACCGGCTGGGTGCGGTGAACTTCCCCAAGAGCCGCAAGCTCTCGGTGCCGTACAAGGCGGGCGCGGGCTCCGGTTCCGGCGTGGGTCGCGGGCTCGACGCCGCGGATGAGCGCGGAGTGGTCGCGGCGGCACTCGGCGTTCTCTGCGAGTTGGGGCCGAGCGGTGACGACGATTAGGCAGCGGAAGAAGCTGTACACGGAATCACAGTGTTCGGAGGCGCTGAGGTATGATAAAACAGTTAATGATGTTATCTATTGCATCGTGTGTGCCGGATGCGCGTTGACCGATCGATTAGGCATGCGCTTTGGATATCGGAAAAGGTAGACATGGACTACGAGGAAGCGGCGCGAAAACTCATCGTATACTCCCAGGGCCTGGCCAAAGGGTCGCTGGGCACGGCCCGCTCGCTCGCAGTTGGGGAGGCACCCGTCCTGCAGTATCTATGCGACGAGGGCGGGGAGATGAACCCGTCGCTCCTTGCCGACAAGCTCGGCTATACGCGGCCCCGTATGACGCGAATCTTGGATTCCCTTGTCGCCAAAGGCTACGTCACGCGCCGCAACGATGAGAACGACCGGCGAAAGGTGCTGGTAAGCGCTACCGAAGAAGGCATCCAGTATGCCAAGCGCCAGGGCGACAGCAGTATCGCCGCCGTGGCGGCGCAGCTGAGCGCCTTGGGTTCCGATAGCGCTGCCGAGCTGGTCGGCGTGCTCGAGAAGGCATATAGCATCACCTACGATCGCGAAGATGTGGTGAGCGGGGGTAAGAAGAAGCGCCGCCGCGGCTAGGCCCACGCAGCCACGTACCGGTGAAATCCCAGCAGTTTGAGTTGCTAAACATAATAGTTAATACCGTTAACGGAATAACAGTTACCGTTCGCCGGCGATTTCTATCTATAAACTAATTAACAGTAATAATTATTTTGTAATCAGCCAGAGTTCGATGGCGTACGGCCTCGGCTCTGGTGGGGTGGAAGTCGTAGGAAAGCAAAGCGTCGATGGCGGGCTGTAGGGTTCCGCTGCTTGCGCTTGGCGATCGCAGGGGAAAGGTGCGAATCATGCGGTATCTCGTTCTGGTAAGTCACGGCACGCTTGCTCAAGGTGTGCACAGCGTCCTGAAGATGCTCGTTGGTGACAACGAGCAGATCTTGAGCGCGAGTCTCGAGGATGGTATGGGGGCTCCTGAGTTCGTGGAGCGCCTCGAGCACGTGCTCGAGGTCGTCGCAGACGACGATGAGGTGCTTCTGCTCGGCGATATCGTCGGTGGATCACCGCTTACCAACGCGATGAACGTGCTCGCAGGCCGCGGTCTTCTTGACCATGCGGTCGTGATGGGCGGCATGAACCTCCCCATGGCCATGACGGCGGTCATGCAGCTCCAGACGGCCGATGTGGCATCGCTCAAGCAGGCGATGCTCGACGAGGCGCGCACGGGAGCGCGCGAGATCGTCATAGAGACCGACGACGAAGAAGAGGACCTCTAGAGGTATCCCCCTAGGGTGCGACGGGGTCCCGGCCTCGCGGAGGCTCCTCCTTCCTTCCCGTCGCATCCTGTGAGGGTTTTGCATAGCAAGTAATGGAGGCGCGACCGGTCGCGCCCAGGAGAGAAAGGCACTGCTATGATCTCGTTCATTCGTATCGACGACCGTATGATTCACGGCCAGACCGTTACCCGTTGGGCGGTCGAGTACCCCTGCGACGGCATCATCGCCGTCAATGACGCGGCAGCGTCTAACCCGGTGCTCAAGAGCGCCTATAAGAGCGCCGCACCCGACAAGAAGACCTTCGTGTGGACCATGGACCACTTCAAGGAGAAGGCGCAAACCGTTCTCGACAGCAAGACGCGCTACTTCCTCATCACGAAGAACCCCGTCGACATGGCCGAGATTCTCGTGAGCTTCGGGTTCGTTCCGAACGACGTGAAGAGGGTCGTCGTCGGTCCCTGCAACGATCGCCCCGGCGCGGTGAAGATCGGGAACAACCAGTCGATCACCCAGGAAGAGGCCCAGGCGCTCGAGGACATCTCGAAGGCCGGCTACGATGTCGAGTTCCGCCTCATCCCCGATAAGCCCGTCGGCTCCTGGGAGAAGTTCCGCTCGCAGTTCGGGTTCTAGTTCCCTTGGTTTCCCCGGCTGCTCGGAAGCTGCAACGCGGCCGGTAAAATGTCCCGTCACGCCCCTGGGAGAGGGGATGCGGTTCGAAAGAAAGGTGGTATGTAATGACAGTCAACGTATTTCAAGCGGCTCTGCTCGGCCTGTTCGCCTGCTTGGCGTCGATGCCGGGCCTCGGAGGCACGTCCGTCGGCAACTACACGCTCGGTCGTCCCTTGGTCGCCGGCCTCATCGTCGGCATCATCTTGGGAGATGTGGCGCTCGGCATCATCGTGGGCGCCGCGATCCAGGTTGTCTACATCGCGCTCGTGACCCCTGGTGGAACGGTCTCCGCCGACGTCCGCGCAGCCTGCTACATCGGTATTCCCCTGGCCATGATGGCGGTGAGCGCGCAGGGGCTCGACCCCAACAGCGCAGATGCCGCCGCGCTGGCAACGACCCTTGGCGCTACCTGCGGCACCCTGGGCGCCATTCTCTTCTACGGCACCGCCACCATCAACCTCGTGTGGCAGAGCATCGGCTGGAAGGCGCTCGAGAACGGCGACACCCACAAGCTCTACCTCGTTGATATGGTGCTGCCTTGGATCTCGCACATCATCTGCTCCTTCATCCCGACCTTCGTGATCGTGTACTTCGGCCAGGATATGGTCGATGTGATTATGGGCGGCCTTCCCATGGACGGCCTACCCATGAAGACGCTCTTCGCCGTTGGTTCGTTGCTCCCGTGCGTCGGTATCGCCATCCTGCTCAAGCAGGTCATCTCCAAGCCCACCGATTTCCTGACGTTCTTCTTCGGCTTCACGCTCGCTGCGGTCATGGGCTGCAACCTCATCGCCTGCTCCGCTATCGCCTGCTTCTTCGCGCTCATCAACTTCGAGCTGTCGACGATCAAGGGCAAGCTGGCGCACGTGAGCGCTGGAGGCGCGATTTCCACTGAATACGATGACGACGATGAGGAGGATATCTAATCATGGCTGAGAACACCGTCGCCGCCAAGGGCGGCAAGAAGGTCTCCAAGAAGGCCTTGAGCAAATCGTTCCATAACTGGTACTACGGCAACCTCACCTGCTTCTCGCAGGAGCACATGCAGACCTTCGGCTACCTGGTTTCCATGCTTCCGATCGTTGAGGATCTCTACGACAAGAAGGAAGAACAAACGAAGGCGCTCACCACCTATTCGGCGTTCTTCAACACCGAGCCCCAGATCGGCGCGATGATCGTCGGTGTCACGGTCGGTCTCGAAGAGGCGCGCGCCAACGGCGAGGCAATCGACGACGAGACCATCAACGGCATCCGCGCAGGCCTGATGGGCCCGCTTGCCGGTATCGGCGACTCGCTGATCGTCGGCACTCTGATCCCGATCCTGCTCGGCATCGCGCTCGGTCTCTCCGAGGGCGGATCGGTCCTCGGCCCGATCTTCTACATCGTGGTCTGGAACCTGCTAGCCTACTTCGGCATGCGCTTCGCCTACTTCCGCGGGTACGACCTGGGCGGTGCGGCGGTCGAGGCACTCGTCGGCCCCAACGCAACCGCGCTGCGCGACGCTATCGTGAGCGTGGGCACCATGGTGATCGGCGCCGTTGCGGCGACCTGGGTTTCCATCTCGACCGCGTTGACGCTTCCCGGCGGCGGCACCCTGCAGGGCACGCTCGACGGCATCTATCCCAAGCTCCTGCCCCTCATCTTCACCATCTTCTGCTGGTGGCTCATGGCCAAGAAGAAGGTCAGCCCCATCGTCACGATGCTGATCCTTCTGGTCATCGCGTTCATCGGTGCCGCTGTTGGCTTCTTCGGCGCTGCGACCATCGCCGCGCCCACGGCGTAAACCGCAAGGACCGGGTACCCCATCGCAGGTCCGCTGATGATGGGGCGCCCGGCGCGGTGTGGAAGTCTGCGACTTCCCAGCGGGCCTCCCATTCGAACGGAAAGGATTCCCGAGATGCCAAAACCTCTTGAACGACTCGACACCTCGCGGTGGACGCGCGGCGACATCATCAAGGAAGCCAAGCTCCAAACGGATGCCGTCCAGCGCCTCGGCGTATGGCTGCGCCTGGCGTACTCGCTGGTTGCCATCGGGTTCATCGTAGGGATCTGGGCATCGCAGGCGGGGAGCACCGCCGGCATCGTGGGGTCCGTGATCTGCCTTGTCGTGGGCGCGCCCTGCGCCGTGCTCCTCAAGCTGGGGACCACGAGGGCGCGCCGAAACATCAAGGCGATGCTCGCGGCAGCGGGGGTTGACCTCGAGGATCTCGAGCGGCGATCTGCCGCCGGCAAGGAAGCTGACGCTGCGGATGGCGCTGCGCGCTCGTAGGCTGCAGACGGGATATCTACCAAAACAGAAGCGTGCGGGGTGTCGGGCGGACCTGGCACCCCGCACTTGAATGATATAAGTCCGGACCGAGGAGGCCATAGCCATGGATCGCTCCATATTCGCTACCGAGAAGGTTTCTGAAGACGAGCCGCCGGTGGGCATCGTGTTCACAGATGTCGATGGAACGTTGCTCGATGCCGAGCATCGCGTGATACCCGAGGCTTGTCCCGTGGTCCAGCGCGTTGTCGAGGCGGGGATTCCGTTCGTGCTCGTGTCCGCGCGCATGCCCGAGGGCCTGACGACTATTCAGCGTGAGATGGGATTCACTGGGCCGCTCGTGTGCTATAGCGGCGCCTACGTGCTCGATGAGGATGGGCGCGAGTTGCTGAGCCGTCCCATAGATCTGGCGGACGCCCTGGAGCTGAAGGCGTTCCTTGACACTGACCTACCGGAAATCTGCTGCTCGGAGTACGGTTTCCATATCTGGGTGTGTGATGACGACAGCGACCCGCGCATCAAGAACGAGGAGCGCATCACCACGCTCAAGGCCATGCGCGCACCGCTCACCGAAGCGTTTGACGAGCAAGGCGTCCACAAGTTCCTCCTCATGGGCGAGCCCGAGCAGATAGAGGCGGCGGAGCTGCGCGTCGCCGATGAGTTCCCGCAGCTTGAGGTCGTCCGCTCAAGCCCCATTTTGTGCGAGATCATGAACGGGGCGGCTTCCAAGGCCGAGGGCGTCCAGGTGGTCTGCGAGCATTTCGGCCTTGTCCCTGCCGATGCGGTGGCCTTCGGGGATGGACGAAACGATATCGCGATGCTTGACGCCGTCCCGCGCAGCTACGCTATGGGCAATGCGCCCGACGAGGTCAAGCGCGCCGCAGCGCGCGTGTGCCCTTGGACCAATGACGAGAACGGTCTTGCACGCATGCTGGAAGAGTTGCTGAGGGGCTGCTAAAGAACCGCTCTCTGCTCGTCGTGGAATGGGGACATCCAGAGGCTGCCCGGGCGCTTAGCGCCCGTCGTCCTGCATAAGGGCGCTGCGGCGCCTGCGTGCCGCCTCGCGCGCGGGCTGCTTTGCAGGATCGGGCACGGCGGTGGGGAGCGGCTCGTCCACGTGCCCGCTCCACCAACCGCCCACGAAGTTGTCCGTGCGGAAGACATTGATCACGGCGCCGGGATCGACCTCGCGCACGAGGCGGATGATGTCCTCGCTCTCATAGGTCGATACAACGGTGTGCAGCAGATACATGCGCTCGCGGCTGTAGCCGCCAATCACCTCGGCGCAGCTGATGCCGTGCTGGAAACTGTCTATGTAGGCATCCATGACCTCGTCGGCGTGGCGTGTGGTGATCTGCAGCGTCACACGGTCGTAGCGGTGGTAGAAGCTGTCGATGGTCTTGGTCGCGATGAACTGGAACACGATCGAATACGCCGCGTGCTCCCAGCCGAACAGCCATCCAAAGATCACCAGCAGGGCGCAGTTGCCCGCGAAGATGAAGCCCCAGATGGTCTTGCCCGTGCGGTTGGCCACGAGCAGCGAGATGAAGTCCGTGCCGCCCGTCGATGCGCCCGCCTTCAGCGCGATGGCGATGGAGAGACCAGAGATGAACCCGCCGAACACCACGAGCATGATCTGGTCGTCCAGGATGGGTTGGAAATCGAGGAAGCGCAGAAACGCTGCAGAGAGCGCTACCTGCAGCATGGAGAAGGCGACGAAGCGCTTGGAGATGCTGCGCAGGCAGATGAGCGCAAGCGGGATGTTGAGCGCAAGCATGCCAAGGTCGGTCGAGATGTGCACGCCCCAGATCGCGGTGATGCGGTCGATGAGCACGGCCACACCGGTGAAGCCGCTGGGCAAGAGGTTCGCTGGGTTGATGAACGCCTGGATGAGGAAGGCCTGAAGAAGCGCCGAGATGGTCACCGCGCCCGCTGTGATGATGCGCCGAATGACGGTGAGCCGTGCGAGCTCATGGCCAAGGTCGCCGATGATGTCGGTAGCAGTGTTCACGGTGCCTCCTCGTCTGTTTGCTGGTTCGGACCGTCATAGACGCGCACGGCGAGCTACCGCGCATGGCTCCTGCGGCTGCAGCGCCTTGAAGCACGAGGCGCTGCAGCCGCCGCGGCGTCTCCATTGCCAAGCGCCTTCGCGTGTTCCGTTCCAGGTTTGATGGGTTCCATATCGCAGGTCGCGCCGATTCTAGCATGGTCTGTGGAGCGCATCGGCTACCATGAAGACTCCATGCATCTTCCGCGAATCGGCCCTGAGAATCGGCCCTTGTGGCGAAACGTTGCCGGGCCGCGGGCGCGGGCCGGTCGCCGCGGGCGTCCACCCGGGTGCCCGGCTGGAATCTGCGGGCGCGATCCGGTCATTTGGCCGTCGGCTGGAATCTGCGGGCGCGATTTAGCAAGAGAAGGCTTTCTGAAAGGGCTTCTCTTGCTATTTTCTGCCCGCAGATTAAGGAGCAAGCAGATAGGGCGGAATCATGGGGAGGCCGGGCACGCCGGAAGGGAGGACTCGTGACGATGGGAGCTTTCGATGCCCAAGATGCTGCGTACACCATGGATGCAGCGCGCGAAGTGCTCGGGCGATACTTTGGTTTTGACACCTTCCGGCCTGGACAGGAGCGGGTGATCCGCGCCATCTTGCATGGCAGCGACGCCCTTGCGGTCATGCCCACCGGAGCGGGAAAGTCCATCTGCTACCAGGTGCCCGCGCTCATGTTTCCAGGTATAACGCTTGTGGTGAGCCCGCTCGTCTCGCTCATGGCCGACCAGGTGTTCTCGCTCAAGGCGGCCGGCGCGCGTCCAGCGTACCTCAACTCAACCCTCACGCCCGCACAACAGAACACGGTGCTCAAACGAGCTTCCGAGGGCTGGTACCAGATCATGTACGTTGCCCCGGAGCGCCTCGAGGATCCGCGCTTCCTCGCGTTCGCGCAGGCAGCGAGCCGGCCGGGAGGCATCGGCGTCCCGTTGGTCGCGGTCGATGAGGCGCATTGCATCTCGCAATGGGGCCAGGATTTCCGTCCTGCGTACCTCCAGATCGAACGCTTCGTGCGCTCGCTCGGCAAGCGCCCGGTGGTCGCTGCGTTCACGGCGACGGCGACCGAACGCGTTCGCACGGATATCGAGGACATGCTCGGCCTCAACGAACCCGAGCGCGTGGTTACGGGGTTCGACCGCGTTAACCTCTACTTTGGCGTCGAAGAGATGGGTGATAAGGCAAAGGCGCGTTGGATTCGCGATTATGCTCTCGAGCACGCGGGCGAGAGTGGGATCATTTATTGCTCTACGCGTCGTGCGGTGGAGGAGCTCGCCGATGAGCTGGCCCGCGGTCTCGCGCCGGCGCGCGTGGCGGTCGCGCGCTATCATGCGGGCATGTCGGTCGATGATCGCCATGCCAACCAGGAGGCCTTCATTGGGGATCGTGCGCCGCTGATCGTTGCGACCAACGCGTTTGGCATGGGGATCGACAAGCCCAATGTGCGCTATGTGATTCACCACAACGTGCCGGAGAGCATCGAGGCATATTACCAGGAGGCGGGCCGTGCCGGGCGCGACGGCGACCCGGCGAGCTGCTACCTGCTGTGGAACGGCAATGACTTTCGCTTGCGGCGCTTTCTTATCGATCGTGGCGACGAGGCGGACGCTGGCCTCGACCAGGACCAGCGTGACCAGGCGCGCCGAAACCGGTACCGGTTGCTTGGGCAGATGGAGGGCTACTGTCGGACAACGGGTTGCCTGCGGTCATATATCCTGCGGTATTTTGGCGATGCGGGTGCGCTCGGCGTTCATGCGGATACCCCTGCGGATGCGCCCAGCGGGCAGGAAGGCGTGCGCCGAGCGGCGGTGGGTGCACCCGAGCAGCGCACCGTCCACGGGTGCAGGAACTGCTCGAACTGTCTTACCTCGTTTGCCGTCGAGGATGTGAGCAAGACGGCGCGGGCCGTGATGAGCTTCGTCTCCGCGCATTCGGGGCGCTTCGGCAAGACGGTCATCGCCGAGGTGCTGCATGGTGCGAACAACGAGAAGCTCCGCTCGCTTCGCCTTACTGAAGACGAGGCCTATGCATTGTTGGCGGACGTGCCTCTCGCGTGCATAAAAGACGTGGTCGATCAGCTGTGCGGCAGCGGTTACCTAGAGGTTTCCCAAGGCCAATTCCCAGTCATCGCCTTGGGCGATCGCGCTGGGAGAGCTATCGCCGCAGGTGATGCGTTCACCTTCACCATCAAGAGCCGCGCTGCCAGGCGCGCGTCTGGCCTTCGCGCGCGGCGGGCGGTCGATCTGCTGCGGGAAGAAGCAGTTGGATCCGGGCGAGATCGCGTGGGCGACGACGTCGAGCTCTTCGAGCGCTTGCGCGAACTCAGGCGTGAGCTTGCGGCGGAGCGCGAGGTCCCGCCGTACATCGTGTGCAACGACAAGACGCTTCGCGGCATATGCCGCCTGCGCCCGCATACACGCGAGGAGCTGCTCGGGGTCTCGGGTATCGGCGAGCGCAAGGCGGACGAGTTCGGTGAGGCGTTCCTGGCGGCGGTCATCGCGTTCGAAGATGAGCGCGGATAGTTCATTTGACGTGCGCCTGCCGGCGTGAAAAGATAAAACGGCATGCGTGCGGGGCTATGCAGCGGGCTGGGTACGGCCTCATGCCCGGACATCGCTCCTCTCGCATGGCCAGCGCACGAAAAAGGAGCCCCTATGCCCATCCGCATCCCCAACGCTTTGCCCGCCACCGCCGCGCTCGACAGCGAGAACATCTTCGTCATGACGGAGTTCCGAGCCCTGCACCAGGACATCCGTCCGCTGCACGTGCTCATCTTGAACCTCATGCCCACCAAGATCGCGACCGAGACGCAGATCATGCGCAAGCTCTCGAATACGCCGCTCCAGATCGAGGTCGAGCTCCTGCGCACGGCAACTCACGACGCCAAGAACGTTTCGGAGGCCCATCTCGAGACCTTCTATCGTACGTTCGAGGAGGTCGAGCACGAGCATTTCGACGGTCTCATCATCACGGGGGCTCCCGTCGAGCAGCTTGATTTCGAGGATGTCGACTACTGGCCGGAGCTCCAGCGCATCATGGACTGGTCGGTTGAGAACGTGCACTCCACGCTGCATATCTGCTGGGGCGCCCAGGCGGGGCTGTACCATCATTACGGCATACAGAAGCGCGAGCTGCCCGCGAAGCTCTCGGGCGTCTATGGGCACTACCTCGTCAAGCGGTCGTCTCCGCTCGTGCGCGGCTTCGATGACCGCTTCAACGCCGTGCACTCGCGCTACACCGAGGTCAGGCGCGAGGATGTCGAGGCATGCTGCGATCTCGAGGTGCTCGCCGTGTCTGACGAGGCAGGTCTCTATATCGTGAAGAGCGTCGATAGCCGGCAGTTCTTCGTCTTCGGGCATCCCGAGTACGACGCAGACACGCTCAAGCTCGAGTACGAACGAGATCTGGACCGCGGTATCAACCCGGATATCCCGGTGAATTACTTCCCCGACGACGATCCCTCGCGCGAGCCGCTGAACACCTGGTGCAGCCAGGCCCAGTTGCTCTACACCAATTGGCTGAACTACTACGTCTACCAGACCACGCCGTACGACATCCGCCTCGCGGGCCGTCTTGCTCGCCGTCGCGCTGGGCTGGTGTAGCGGCTGCCTCCAGCCATTCGCTCCGGTTCGCGTTCGACCGGGCGCTGTTCGCGTGCATCGCGATTGACTTAAGCGGCTGTCGCGTACTCCTTCTTGCTGTATGTAGCGCTGACGCACAAAGCGGCCGCCCCAACGCTGTCACGATGGGGCGGCCTAGAATTTGCGTGTACGGCTATGGGGTACGGCAGGAGCTATCTGCGTTTGCGGATGAGCACGCCGAGAGTGGTGGTGGAGATGCCTGCGCCGATGCAGCCGAGGGAGGCGAGCAGCGCCGCATCGCCGGTAGCGGGAATGGTTCCTGTGGCGGGTTTTGCCTCCTGGACGGATTCCGGTGCGCTTGCTGGCTTCTGCTCAAGTGCTGCGAGCGCTTTCTCGATTGCGGAAGCCATCGCATCGACCTCGTCCTGGCGGCTTATGCCGAGGCCGGTTTCGATGGCGGCGATAGCTTGATCGAGCACGGCGAGCGATGCATCGGTATAGCGCGAGCGATCAAGCGCTTCCGCCTGTGCGACGGCGGCATCGACAGCGCTGTAGTCCGCGAGCCGCTCAAGAGCGGCGATGGCGGTGCTGATGGCATCGGCCATGGCATCAACCTCTGCCTGCCTGTCGGCGGTAAGCGTGCGATCGATTGCTCCTTGGGCTTCGGTTAGCTTTGCCACGCTCTCTGCGGTGTAGACTGCGAGGTCGGATGGAATGTCTGCCAGCGCTGTGTCGACGGCGGTGTAGTCTGCCGAAATGAGATGCGTCTGCGTGGCAAGCACCGGGTGCCCGCTCACGCCCATCGCCCAGCTCACGTTCTGAGACGCGTGCTGGTTCAGCTCGTCCACGAGAGCGAGGTTCGAGAAGTCGGCTACATTGCGTCCGATCGTGCCGTATGCGTCGTCGGGGGCGTCTTCGGTTGGGAAGGTTGCTGGATCGGGGCTGAAGCTAACCTGTCCATAGTCGGGCAGGAAGACTCCGTATGGGAAGCGGTAGGGCCCTTTGGCGGCGTCTCCGCCTTCCTGAATATAGGCACCGGTGGGCCAGAGGCAATGCTCGATGACGGTATTCTCTGGGAAGACGCCGAGAAATGACGCGAAGGTAGGCTGTGTGATGACGGTTGTCAGCACGACGCAGTTCCGCACCGTCGGCCCTTTGTCATCGAAGCAACCGCCGAGGATGCCTCCGTTGGATGAGGTTCCCGAAGCGATTTCGAGCGATCCATCGAAATAGCAGTCGGCGATGAGCGAGTCATCCTGCGCGTTTTCCCACTGTCCGACAAGGCCTCCAACGCAAGGGCCGGCCATCCCATCGACCGTGAGCTCGACTGAGGACGAGCAACCGATCACCTGTGAGCTTTCCGTGCACTGGCCGATCAGACCGCCCACGATGAATCCGCCCGGAGTGTACAGCGAGCCGGTCGCCCAGCAGTTCTCGATGACCGAGGAACTCGACCAACTCACGAGCGCTCCGATTTCAAGCCGCGTGTTGCTATCGGCTTCGATGATCATCGCCGCCTCAAGTCCGAGGTTGCGGATGGTCGCGTTGTGCACGGTGCCAAATAGGCCGTAGCGGTATTCGGTGCTGGGAACGTTATTCAGGTTGTGGACAACGTGCCCCTGTCCGTCGAATGTGCCGCTGAACGAGCTCGATGTGGAGTTCCTGCCGTCTTGGGAAATCGCCTTCCAGCCGAATCCGGACAGGTCGACATCCGTGTCGAGCACAATCGTCTTGCCGGTGAACGTAATCGGATTCTCCTGGTTGGTGAGCTCAGAGAGGCCAGCCAGGTCTTCAGCGGAGTCAAGCGTGAAGGTTTGGGCGCTGGGGTTTGAGGTGTACCAGCTTGTGTCCGATGTTCCATCCCATAGCGGGCGGGTGGGAAGACGTCGCGCCAAAGGAAAAGGCCGCTCGGGCAGCGAATCGCGCGACCCGGGCGGCCTATCGTTCGGAAACCGAGGGGCTATCCCAGCAGGTCCACGACGTTCCAGTTCTCGGCGCTGGCATCGATGATGTCGCGCCCGCCGAAGACGCACGCGGGCGCCTCAGCGGCGATACGGGTCACGTCGTCGCCGAGTGCGCGCAGGCGCTTATCGGTACAGGCGAGCATCTCCTCGCGTGCCTGCTCGCGGAAGTGCGCGGGCCGCTTGCCAAAGTAGGCGGCGTTGCGGCGCTTGGTGAGCGCATAGGGTTTGAGCGGGGCATCGAGTCCGGAGACCGTGCTCACGATGTAGCCCTCGAGGGTCGCGTGGTCCACCTTGAGGTGCTTGAGCCACGAGCCCGCTTGCGCGATGCGCTTGAGCGTCGGGTCGATCGCCGGGTCGCGGTAGGTCGAGAACGAGACCTGCCGGTCGATGGCGGAACGGAACCAGCAGCCGTAGGCGCCGCCCTTCGTGCGGATCTCGTTCCACAGGTAGCCGTAGGTCAACGCGCCCGCAGCGACGCTCCAGGTGCCATCGGTTGCGATGCCGAGCACGCGCGGGTCGGACGCGCGCGCCACATAGCACACGTCGCTCGGAATGACGAAGGCCTCGTGCTTGGGCTCGGGCATGGGGACGTAGAGCTCCTTGGCGGGAGCGGTGCGCGGCTCGAGGCCCAGGTTGCCGGCGGCGGACCAGTAGCGCTCGTAATCCTTCTCCGAGCCGGTGAAGCTCGCCATGGTGCCGGTCGAGGTGAAGATGCGGGTCTGCAGCTCGCGCAGCTTGTCGCAGAGCCCCTCCGCCTGCTCGTCGAAGTGGTCGAGCGTGTCACGCAGGAATCGGTAGAAGTCCACGCCGCCCAGCTGCTCGGCTACGACCGCTGCTGGTGAGACGTAGGAGAGCGCTCGGCCCACTGCAGCCTGGTGCCCGGCGGTGATAAACGCCTGCTCCATGCCGATGCGCATCTGCGTGAGCACGTCGCGGATGCGGTCGGTGTCCTCAAAGACGGTCTCCGCCCACACCTCACGCGGGATGGATGCGAGCATGTCGATCTTCTCGGAGAGGGCGCCGGCGGATACGGTGAGCATGGGGCGGGCGAGCTTGGCGTTGGGCTGCTGGAAAATCTCGGTATTGAAGGAGAGGAAGCCGAGGTTCGAGCCAATGTAGCTGTCGAGTTCCGCGGCGCTCCTCCGATCGGTGGCGAGTTGCTGCATGAGGCGGCAGAGCACCTTCACATAGGGTAGCTCGGCGTAGCTCACGTGGCTCAGGTCGAAATAGGTGAGCGCATAGGCGAGCCGGCGCGTGGGGATGTCGTGCCTGAGGCAGGGGATGGGCGCGGTGGTGTCCACGACGAGCGCGGGCTCGGGACGCGCCGGTCCGATGTCGGCGACATGCAGGCGCGGTAATTTGGCACGGTCCTCGGGCGCGTCCTCGGCTTCCTGCTGGGCGCGCAGCTCGGCGACGGTGTCGAGCACCTGCTGGAGATCCTCGTCGGACATGGCGTCCTTGATGGCAGCAAGGCGCGCGGCTTCATCGCTTGCTTCCCGGGCTGGGGTATCGCCGGTGGGCACGAGCTCCACGAGGGCATGGTGGTCGCTTTCCAGCACGAGCTCGGCAAGCAACTGCTCGAAGAAGTCGCCTTCGAGTGCTTCGCGCAGCTTGGTGTAGGTGTCGGCGTACTTGAGCGCGTCGGTGGGGGCGTCGTCGCTGTAGAGCCAGGTGTTCAGGGCGTCGCAGGCGAGCGCCACGCCGTCGGCGGTGCCGTAGTCGCGCTGGCGCAGGGCGTACTCGTTGCCCGAGATCACGGCCTCAAGGCGCTCGCGTGGAATGCCCTCGCGCACCAGGCGCGCACATTCGTCGAGCACGAGCTGCTGCAGCTGGTCGGCGACGCCGGGCTTGGCGTTCTGCAGAATGATGATCTCGTAGGGCTTAGCGTAGGTGGGCGCGGTGTAGCTCACCACGTTGCCGCCGAGGTCCGCGGCGAGGATGGCCTTTTTGAGCGGGGCTTCGTTGGAGCCGAGGATGGACTCGAAGAGGACGTCTGCTGCGACGGTGCGCGCCGCGTCGAGCGCGTCGCCTAGCACGTAGGCGATGCCCACGAGGGCGTTTTCCGGCGTGGTGTCCATGCGCACGGTCTTGTGCGCGCACACGACGGGCGCAGGGTCTCCGAGCTCATTGGGGCCGAGTTCCTCGGGGGATGCGCCTCCGGCGCGGCGGCGCGCGATGCAGGCGCTGGCGGCGTTCTCTTGCGAGAGGTAGCGCTCGTCCAGAAACGCGAGCTCGCGACGGATGTCGGCGAAATCGCCATAGAGCGTGATGTAGCTGTTCGGCAGGTTGTAGTGGCGCGCATGCGTGTCGATGAACTCCTCGTATGTGAGCTCGGGGATGTGGCGCGGGTCGCCGCCCGACTCGCAGGCGTAGGCCGTACCCGGGAAGAGCGCGGCGCACATCGCGTCGTCGAGCACGCTCATGGGGTCGGAAAGCGCGCCTTTCATCTCGTTGAACACGACGCCGTTGTAGCACAGCGTCCCCTCGCGCGGAGTGGCGTTGTCCGGCACGTCAAGCTCGTAGTGCCAGCCTTCCTGCTGGAAGATGGACGGCTTCGTGTAGATCGCGGGATTGAGCACCGCGTCCATGTAGACGTCCATGAGGTTCAAGAGATCCTGCTCGTTGGTCGATGCCACCGGGTAGATGGTCTTGTCGGGGTAGGTCATGGCATTCAAGAACGTTTGCATGGAGCTCTTGATGAGGTCGACGAAGGGTTCCTTCACCGGGAACTTGGCCGAGCCGCAGAGAACCGAGTGCTCGAGGATGTGGAACACGCCCGTATCGTTTGCGGGCGGGGTCTTGAACGCGATGGCGAATGCCTTGTTCTCATCGTCGCAAGCGAGGTAGAGCAAGCGCGCTCCGCTGGTCGCATGGCGAAGGACGTAGGCATCGGCGTCGAGCTCGGCGATGGTTTCGCGGCTCTCGACGGTAAAGCCGCAGACGGTGCTTCCGGGTTCGAGCAGGGCGTGCGCCGTCGCGCGCGGATCCGCATGCTCGGTCGAGGGGGTGGGCATATGCGTACTCCTTAGTTTGGCCATCGGCGCGCCTACGGTGCGCGGATGGGATGATGAACATCCACGAGTATACCCATGCGCCAGATTCCGCACGGGGGCGCACGCGGCAAGGGCGCTCGTTCCAGAGCGGCCCCAGGGCCGAATGGCTCGATGCTTCGGCGGCAGTGTGTAGCCTGTGTGAAGCAGCGTGCCCCGCCCGCCCGTGCGACATGGCATTACCGAAGGGCGCGCTCCGGCTGGCTAAAGCGCGCCCGGGATTTGCAAAACACTTGCGCTATCCTGCGGAATCTTGAGTTATGGTGAGATGGTGAACCAGAGGGAAGGCGGTGTCATGGGCGAACAGGATATGCGTGACGAGGTACAGGCTGCATCGAAGCGCGAGGCCCGCACGTCGGCCCGCTCCACGGCGGATCGTCTGCTCGCCGACACGCATGATGCCGCCGTGCGCTATGCGTCCATCCAGCCGGCTGCGGCGATTCCCGCGCTTGAGAAAGCCGCGGCTCGGGTTCTCTCGCCTGCATCGTCCAGACCGTACGGAACCGATGCCGCCTCTCGCAAGAAGCGCCGCCGGCTGCGCGAGCGCGCAAACGCCGAGAGCGGCCGCCGGATGCTCGCCGGTGTGCTTGCTACGTTCTTCGGCGGCCTGTTCTGGGGCTTTTCCGGCACCTGCGCCGACTTTCTGTTCGAGAACTACGCGGTGGACACCATGTGGCTCATGTGCATGCGCCAGATCACCGCGGGCGCGATGTTCCTCGTCGTGATACTCGCGCGCGCCAAGGATCGCTCTCGTCTGTGGCAGCTCCTTACCAACAAGCGCGACCTCCTCGTGCTCCTAGGGTTCTCCGCCTCGGGCGTGCTGCTCAACCAGTTCGGCTACCTTATGTCGATCCGCATCACCAATGCCGGAACGGCAACGGTTCTGCAGTGTCTCCAGCTCGTGATCATCATGGTGTACGCTTGCGTCACCACACATCGCGCGCCGCGCACGCGCGAGCTCATGGGCGTGGCTCTCGCATTGGTGGGAACGTATCTGCTGGCGACCGGCGGCGATCCCTCGAACCTTTCGATTCCGCCGTTCGGATTGTTCATCGGTTTGATATCGGCGCTCGGCGCGGCGGCGATGTCTATCGTCCCGGTCCGGATCCTGCCCAAGTACGGCGCCGCTGTCGTTACGGGATCGGGCATGCTGATCTGCGGCATCGTGTCGAGCTTGTTCATCCAGCCCTGGGCGCATATGGCGCCGTTTGATGGAATCGGATGGGGAGCGTTCTTGGTACTCGCGCTCGTTGGGTCCTGCCTGGCCTACTCGCTCTACATGCAGGGCGTCAAGGACATCGGCTCCATGCGGGCGAGCCTCATCGGCACGGTCGAGCCGGTCTCCGCCGCCGTTACGAGCGCGATCGTCCTCGGCACCGTCTTTACCGGCACCGACATCGTCGGGTTCGCCTGCATCATCATCATGATGGTTCTCACGGTATAGGGCGGCAGGACAGTTGCACGCAATTTGACGGGCAGGGTGGCTGCATGCCGGCGATGGTCGCCGTGATGAAGCCCGCGATGATCTTGACGATTTAATAGACAACGTCAACTACGACCTATCTTTTGCTAGCATGGGGCGCCGTTATCGTGCTTGTGAAAGGGGAGTCTGTGGAAGAGACGTCCAAGGTTGAGGGAAGCGCACGCGTGCAGAGGCCCGGCCGCGCGAAGCGCATCGTCGTTCGCGTGCTCATCGCACTCGTAGCGCTGGTCATCGTTGCCGTTGGGGCAGTCGCGTTCATGTTCAGGAACGAGATCGCGACGGTCGCGTCAATACAGAAGGTCAACGACTATCCGATGTACACGATGGAGTACAGCGGCGATTACGGTATCGATGAGTTCATCGCCCAGGGTGGCGCCTCAAACGATGCCGAGCTCATCGAGTTCGTGATCCAGCATCTCATGAAGGGCCTGCCGATTACCATCGACCTGCCCGATCTGGCATGCTCCACGTTCAACGCCACCACGTCCGAGGGCGATGCGATCTTCGGTCGCAACTTCGACCTGTCTTACTCGCCGAGCATGCTCGTGCGCACCGACCCCGAGGACGGCTACGCGTCCATCTCCATGGTCAACCTGGGCTTCCTCGGCTACGGCGAGGACAAGCTCCCCGATTCGCCCACCTCGAGCATCACGGCGCTTGCTGCACCCTACGCGCCGCTCGACGGCGTGAACGAGGCGGGTCTTGCCGTGGGCGTTCTGCTCATCGATACCGACCCCACCGATCAGCAGACCGACCGCGTGGACATCACCACCACGACGGCCATCCGTCTCATGCTGGATAAGTGCGCGACGGTCGATGAGGCGGTGGCGCTTCTCGAGCAGTACGACATGCACTCGAGCGCCAACAGCTGCTATCACTTCCAGATCGCCGATGCGAGCGGCGAGACCGTGGTGGTCGAGTACATCGGCAACGAGATGTCGGTGCTCGAGCCCGGTGACGAGACCACGGCTGGCGCCGCTGTCGAGGGACGCACGTATATGGCGGCGACGAACTTCCTGCTCACGCCCGGCGACTACGACTTCGGTAGCGGTCAGGACCGTTACGCCATCTTGGCCGATGGACTCACCGCGGCGGATGGCGTGCTCAGCGAGGACGCTGCGATGGATCTGCTCTGCGCAGTGGCACAGGAGCCGCACATCAACAGCCGCGGTGAGGAGAGCGCCACGCAGTGGTCGGTCGTCTACAACCTTGATGAGCGGACCGCGACGATTGCCGTGGGGATGGATTACGAGAATACCTTCGAGGTCAGCCTGGCCGAGTAGGCGCAGCTGCCGCTCCTGCCGTCTGCGGGGCGAATCGCGCTGGTGTCGCAGGCTGCGCAACCGCATGCGTGCTAGCATGGGGGGCATCGAACGGAGTGCGCGGGCTGGGGCGCCGGTATATAACCGGCGTGAAGTTTGGGCTCGGCGACCCCGCGCGCCGTTCGCCTCGTATTCGCCAGCGAGCCTAGTGAGCGACGGATCGAGGAGGCACCATGACCCAAAAGCTCAAAATCACCCTTGGAGGCGAGACGTACCTCGCCGACCTGCTCTGGCAGGAAGCGCCGCAGACCTGCGAGGCCTTTGTTGCGGCGTGCCCGTTCGAGTCGCGCGTGTTCTCCGCACGCGTCTGCGATGCCGAGGTCACCTATCCCGTGCCCGGCGAGATCGCGGACCTCGACCTCATGGAGAATCCCAAGTTCGAGGAGCCGGCGGGTTCTATCGTGTGGTACGGGGCATGGTCGTGCATCTGCATCTTCTTCGACGAGTGCGAGCCCTACGGTACCTGCAATATGTTCGCGCGCATCTGCGAGGCGGACCGCGAGCGGTTCGCCCGCGCCTGTCGGGCGGTTTGGGATGTGCCGGCGATTCCCATCTGGAACGAGATCGTCGAGGTAGAGGAAGAGGGGGAGTAGCCATGGCGGCAATCGAATCGCTCGACGGTCTGTCCGCTATCGAGTTGGCGCGCGAGCTGCGTGCGTGCGCAGACCGCATGATCGCGAACGAGCCCGAGGACATTGTGCGCCTGCGAGCGCGCAAGCTCGACACGGGGCGCGAGTTCTCCGTGTGGGAGTATACGATCGGCTACTGCATGAACCTCTCCGATGTGGCGAGCGTCCTGCGTGACCAAGCGGCGTGTGCCGCGCGCGGCGAGGAAGCGGGCGATGTCGCGACGCTCGCCCGGACCATGGAGCGGCTTTGCATCTGGTACGCCGGCCAGTTTGAGACTACGGGCAAGATGACCGACACCGAGGCGATCCTTACGCGCTGCGCTGCATGCTTTGCCGGGGCAGATGACGCGGATGTCTTCTGCGACCTGGCGCGCGGCCTCGAGCGCTACCTGGTGCAGCTCATGTTCTGGGTCGATCGCCAGCTCCCATGGAGCGCGGTGAGCGACCTGGTGCACGGCTACCGCCTGCGCCAAGCGGCGTCTGCGGAGTAGCAAGCTGCGAGCGGGGCTCGTCGTTGCCTCGGAACTTGCTGCCGGGTATCGCGATTCGCGCGCGGTAGCCGCTTCCAAGGCCATGGTCGCGACGAGCCCTGCTCATGTGGTTCCTGTTTGCGAAGATCGTGCCCGCTACAGCCATGCTCGCGAAGTTCGCGCCCGTGAAATTCGTACTCGCACAATCGACGGGCGGGTTTTAGCAAGAGGAGGCTCCGAAAAAGCCCTTAGTTTTTCATTCCAAGTGCAACAACGCCCGATGGGGACGGCCCATGGCGCCCTGATACGATGGTGCTTGCGACGACAACATCATCAGGAGGCAGCCATGGGCCGGTACAGCCATCTTACCATCGAGGAGCGCGAGGACGTCATGTGCCTGCGCAGGCAGGGGAAGGGCGTCTCCGAGATCGCCCGCGAGATCCACAGGGACAAGTCCACCGTGTCCAGGGAGCTCGCGCGCAACTCCTGCGCCGCGTCGACCGCGCGCCCCTGGTACCGGGCCTCGACCGCCCAGCGGCGCTACGAGGCGCGCAGGGAGGCGTGCCGCAGGCCGCGGCTGCTCGACGACCCCGAGAGGCTCGAGCTCGTCAGGGAGCACGTGCTCGAGGGGCGCTGGTCGCCCGAGCAGCTGGAGGGGCGCATCCGCCTCGAGCGCCCCGACCTCGCCGTCAGCGACACGACGATCTACCGCGCGATCGGCTCCGGCGCGCTCGACCGCTGCGTGGGCGGCCGAAGGGCGTCGGCGAGGCTGAGGCGCGGCGGCAGGCGGCGGAAGCGCCGGGACGGCTCCGAGCTGCGCGGGAAGATCAAGGTGTCGCACGAGCTCTCCGAGCGGCCCGCCGAGGCGGGCGCCCGCTCGCGGGTCGGCGACTGGGAGGGCGACACGGTCGCCGGGCGCGCCGGCGGCGCGTGCCTCGTCACCATGGTCGACCGCATGAGCGGCTACCTGGCCGGCCGCAAGTCGCCCTCGAAGAGGAAGGGCGACGTGAGGGGGGCGATGGTCGAGTCGATGCGCGGCCACGCCGTGGAGACCGTCACCCTGGACCGGGGCAAGGAGTTCGCCGAGCACGCCCTGTTCACCGAGGCCGTCGGGGCCGAGTGCTACTTCTGCCCGCCGCACCACCCGTGGGACCGCGGGACCAACGAGAACACCAACGGGCTGCTGAGGCAGTACTTCCCAAAGGGCTGCGACCTGGACGCCGTGAGCGACGAGGAGGTCGAGAGGGTGTACGATGAGCTGAACCGCAGGCCTCGCAAGCGCCTGGGGTATCTGACGCCGTACGAGGTCTACCGATCGGCCTCGTTGCACTTGCTGTGAAAAACTAAGCCCCTTTCTTGCTAAATCCCGCCCGCAGTTTGGAAGCCGCAGGTGTGGCCGCAGATCGTGAGCCGCAGAGTGCATGGTGCTCCGCTGCGGCGCCAAGTGCACGGTGAATAGGCTGGCAGAATGAGGCTCTCGCCGGTCGCACCTCGCCACAGCGTGTGCTATCATTTCGACCAACGCGTTGACGGAGAGGTTGGAACCTCGGATGTCGTGGCGAAGAGAGGGTGGGTCACCGGCTGAGAGCCCGCCCGCTGCGACGAGGAGCTGAGTTCACTCCCGAGCAGCGACCTGAACGGTCGCGCACCGCGCTCGCGAATAAGCGCTGGTGCCGATGCCAGTAGGGAAGCCGCCCGCCCGGGCGACATCGGGCCAAAGGGGGCATGCGGGGTGGACAGCCCGCAGCCAAGCAAGGTGGTACCGCGGATCGAATCCGTCCTTGGGCAGAGCATGCCCAAGGACGGTTTTTTGTTAGAGAGGATGGACACATGGCGTTGATCGACGAATTGGACGCGCTTGAGCGCAAGGCGCGCGAGCTCATCGGCCAAGCCGAGACCGCTGAGAAGCTTGAGAGTGCCCGGGTTGCGTTGCTCGGCAAGAAAGGCGAGATCACAGCGCTCATGCACATGATGGGCAAGGTCGCCCCCGAGGAGCGACCGGTGCTCGGCAAGCGCGCCAACGAGCTGCGTCGCATGGCCGAGGAGCTCTTGCGCGAGCGCACCGAGGATGTCAAGCGGCACGAGATGGCGGGCCGCATGGCCGCCGAGGCCGTGGACGTGACCCTTCCGGGCGTGCGCCCCACCATCGGCCACCAGCACCTCATCAACCAGATCAAAGAGGAGATCGAGGACGTCTTCTGCGCCATCGGCTACACCGTGGAGTCGGGTCCCGAGGTTGAGACGAGCTGGTACAACTTCACCGCGCTGAATGCCCCCATGGATCACCCGAGCCGTTCCGCGCGCGACACGTTCTACGTGGTCGACAACGCGCCCGGCTCCGTGCCGCATCCCGAGGAGCACGCGCACGGCGAGTCCGATGTGCTCCTGCGCACGCAGACCTCCGGCGCGCAGATTCACATCATGGAGCACCAGAAGCCGCCCATCTACGCCATCGTGCCGGGCACCGTCTACCGTCCCGACACGGCAGATGCCTGCCACCTGCCCCAGTTCAACCAGGTCGAGGGCCTTGTGGTAGACGAGGGCATCACGTTCGGCGACCTCAAGGGCACGCTCGATTACTTTGCCAAGTGCATGTTCGGTGCCGACCGCAAGACGCGCTACCGTCCGCACTTCTTCCCCTTCACGGAGCCGAGCTGCGAGCTCGACGTGTCGTGCAACGTGTGCGGGGGCAAGGGCTGCAGCTTCTGCAAGCACAGCGGTTGGATCGAGATCTTGGGCTGCGGCATGATCGACCCCAACGTCCTCATCAACTGCGGCGTCGACCCCGAGCGCTACACGGGCTTCGCCTTTGGCATCGGCGTCGAGCGCGTGGCGGCGCTTCGCTACGACCTGCCCGATCTGCGCACGCTCATGACGGGCGACATGCGCTTCTTGGCTCAGTTCTAAAGGGGGAGAGACATGCGCGTTTCCTATAGCTGGCTGAAGGACCTCATCGACGTCTGCGAGACGCCCGACGAGCTCAGCCGTGAATTCATCCGCACCGGCACTGAGGTCGAAGCGATCGATACGGTGGGCCAATCGTTCGACAACATCGTGACCGCCCAGGTGCTCGAGAAGGTGCCCCATCCGGATTCCGATCACATGTGGGTCACGAAGGTCGACGTGGGCCGCTTCAACCTCAGCGAGGACGGCGAGCCCGAGCCGCTGCAGATCGTCTGCGGCGCCCAGAACTTCAACGCGGGCGACCACATCGTGACCGCGCTCGTCGGAGCTGAGCTGCCGGGCGACATCAAGATCAAGAAGAGCAAGCTGCGCGGCGTCGTGTCGTGGGGTATGAACTGCTCCGCGCGCGAGCTGGGGCTCTCGGGCGACCATTCGGGCATCATGATCTTGCCCGAGGACGCGCCGGTGGGCGTGCTCTTCGCTGACTACCTGGGTACCGCGGACGTGGTGCTCGACTGCGAGATCACGCCCAACCGCCCGGACTGCCTCTCGATGATCGGCATCGCGCGCGAGGTGGGCGCGATCTTCGACCGTGACACCCATATCGAGCTGCCTGCAATCAAGCGCGAGGTTGGCCGTCCTACCGCCGAGGAGGTCTCGCTCGAGATCGCCGATGCGGGCCTGTGCGACCGCTACGTCGCGCGCATCGTGCGCAACGTGAAGGTGGGTCCCTCGCCCGACTGGATGGTCGAGCGCCTTGCGGCCGCCGGCGTGCGCTCCATCAACAACATCGTGGACATCACGAACTACGTCATGATGCTCACCGGCCAGCCGCTCCACGCATTCGACCTCGATACCTTTGCCGAGCGTGATGGGCATCGCCGCGTGGTGGTGCGCGCCGCGTGCGAGGGCGAGGTGTTCCAGACCCTCGATGGCCAGGAGCGCGTTCTCGATGCGGGCATGGGCCTCATCACCGATGGCGAGCGCCCCGTGGCACTTGCCGGCGTGATGGGTGGCATGGACTCCGAGATCGAGGACGACACGCGCGACGTGCTGGTGGAGAGCGCCTGCTTTGATTCGGGCCGAACCTCCCATACGAGCCGCGACCTGCAGCTCATCTCCGAGGCCTCGATTCGCTTCGAGCGCCAGGTGGACGAGGCGGGTTGCGTCGACGTGGCGAATCTCACCTGCGCGCTCATAGAGGAGCTCGCCGGTGGCGAGGTCGCCCCGGGCTACGTCGATCTGTATCCTGAGCCCAAGGAGCGCCCCAGCATCACGCTGCGCCAGGGGCGTGTGGAGCTCATCTGCGGCACCGCGATCGACCCTGCGTTCACCGAGCGTGCCCTCACGCGCCTGGGCTGCACGGTGGAGTGTGCCGCCGAGGACGGCGAGCCGGTGTTCCATGTGGTGCCGCCCACGTTCCGCCCCGACCTTGAGCGCGAGATTGACCTCATCGAGGAGGTTCTGCGCCTGTGGGGCATGGATCGCGTGGAGGCGACGATCCCCGCTGCCCGCAACCATATCGGCGGGCTCACGCACGACCAGCGCCAGATGCGCCGCGTGGGCTCCATCCTGCGCTCCTGCGGCCTCAACGAGACCACGACCTACTCCTTCGCCGCGCCGGGCGATCTCGAGAAGACGCGCATGAGCGCCGAGGGCCGCGGTGTACCGGTGGTCCTCATGAACCCGCTCGTTGCCGAGCAGACCGAGATGCGCCGCTCGCTGTTGCCGGGCCTGCTGCAGTCGGTCGCCTACAACGAAGCGCACGGCACCGCTAACGTGCACCTTTATGAGATCGGCACGCTCTTCCACGGCCGTGAGAACGCGAGCCTTCCCAAGGAGCGCAGGTCGCTCGCCGGCGTGCTCGCCGGCGCTTGGGGCGACGACACCTGGGCGCAGCGCCACGAGCCGCTCCGCTTCTTCGACGGCAAGGGCATCGTGGAGGAGCTCCTCGCCCAGCTGCGCGTCGAGAAGGTCCGCTTCCGTCCCGTCGAGGGCGACGCATATGCGTTCCTGCAGCCTGGCCGTGCTGCCGAGGTGCTCTCGGGCGGCACGGTGCTCGGCTGGGTCGGCGAGATCCACCCCGAGGTGCGCGACGCCTACGACATCTCGACTCCGGTGACCGCTTTTGAGCTCAACCTCGACACGGTGCTTCGCGAGGCGCATGACCAGGCGGCGTATCGCAGCTACTCGACCTACCCTGCGGTCGAGATGGACCTCGCCATCGTGGTGGATGAGGACATAACCTGCGAGACCCTCGTGCAGCGTCTGAGCTCTGCCGGCGGCAAGCTCCTGCGCGACGTGCGCCTGTTCGACGTCTATCGCGACGAGGAGCGCTTGGGCGCCGGTAAGAAATCGATGGCGTTCTCGCTCACCTATCGAGCCGACGACCATACGCTCACCTCGGACGAGGTCGAGAAGGTCCACGGCAAGCTCGTGACCAAGGTGTGCAAGGCTACGGGCGGCGAGGTGCGCAGCTAACGCTGCCACCTAGCGGCTCGTCTGCGCTGTCACCCAACGCGCACGTGATATAACAGGTCTAAACAACAGACTCACGGGTAGCTTGCTCGTGAGTCTGTTAGGCTTCTTTTGGACGTGCTGTTCTGATGTGGAGACGTTGATGCCCAGTTGGAACATTCATATCGCTCAGGCGGAGAGGGTCTTCTCCCAGAAGGGATCTGTTGCCCGCACCGTCCGCGACCGCAACGCGTTCCTCTTCGGGTGCTTCGTGCCCGATATCTACGTGGGCTACATGGTGCCGGCGGTCGAGCTGCCCATCGCCTACCGCATCACGCATCTCGCCGCTCCGGCGCACATTCCCAAGCCACGCGAGCGCGAATTCTGGGAGACCTACGTGGTTCCGGCAGCCAAGCGGGCGGGGATCGCCCGGGATGCCGTCACGCGAGCGGGCGACGCGTCAGCAGGTGCCGCGGACGCCTCGGATCTTATCCTGCCGGCGTCCCTCAAAGCGGAAGCCGAGCGCGTGAGCAGGGTCCATTACCCTCAGCGCTACGAGGGGGTGCCCGAACCGCCTTCTGTCGCCTGCGCAGCCGATACACACGTGGACGCCGAGGCGGTGGCGCAGTCCGTCTTCGACCTCGTGCTGGGCACGTGGTTGCATCTCGTTGCGGATAACCTCTGGAACACCCGGGTGAACGAGTTCCTTGACGCAATAGGCGGCAAGCCGAGCGAGGAGTTTCGCATCAAGAAGCAGGACGACTTCGACTTGTTTGGGAAGGCGCTCCCTATCGACTCGCTGCCGCGGGTGACCCCCCGTCTCGTTGCCGCTGCCGCGGCATTTCCCCAGTATCCGATCGAGGAGGCCGAAGTACGCTCCACCATTGGCGTGGCCCATGAGATCGTGCGCACGAACCACGGAGATAGACATCCGACGTACCGCCTACTCACGGAGGAGTTTTTCGCGCAGGTCTTCGCCGAGTCAGTCGCGCTACCCGATCGGCTGTTCACGGAGCGTTTGGGCTGAACAACGAGTCGGGGCCTCTCTTCTGCAAGCTGATCCGGGTGGTCGGGCGGGAAGCTGCCCCGAAGGAGCCTGAATAAAGAGCAGGATTCCGTGCCGCTGCGGTTGGGCGGGTAAGTTCCAGCCCGTTTGCAGTCGAGAGATGCCTCAGTTCGGCGATTCGTCGCTCTTGGCGGTGGTCGCGCCGGGAATCACCGAGTATAGAAGGCGTTGTTCATTATGAACCTGCAGGTACACGACTTGCCTCTCTGCAGCCTACCCGGCTGATAGGCGAACAGCCACCGCCAAGATGCTCGAAGATCCACGTGCTTACCTCGAGTGCGCGCGAATGAGAGCCCCTGCGCGTTCTTGAGGAAATCAACTATGCGTTGCGGCAGAGCCGCAAGAAAAAACCGGCGCAACGGAAAAGCGCTGCGCCGGGAAAAGACCGATGCGGTTTCGAGCGTGCGGGCTTAGCGCACCTCGGCCACGTAGACCACGTTGGTGGAGCTGACCTTGCCATCGCCGAGCGTGGAGTTGACGGAGGTCTTGGGATCGCCGACGGTCACGACGGTGACATCGCCTGCATCGACGTAGCCGCGCTCCTTGGCGGAATCAATCGCCTTGGCCACGGTGTCATCGACGCTGCCTTGGGTGATGGCAGCCAGGTGCGGCTCGACGCCCCAGTACATGATCATCTTCTGGACGGCCCACTGGTGACGCGAGAACGCGATGACCGGCGTATTGGAGCGGAAGTGCGAGATGAGGCGTGCGGTGCGGCCCGTGGTCGTGGGGGCGATGATGCACTTGGCGCCCACGGTGGTGGCCATGTTGACCGCAGAGAGGCCCACGACGTTGTTGACCACGCGGACGCCCTTGCTGCCCTCGGGCACCTTGAGCTCGGCATGCGGCGCCAGGTGCTGCTCGGTCTCGTGGGCGATCTGCGCCTGCATGCGCACGGCCTCGACAGGATAGCTACCAGCAGCGGTCTCGCCGGAGAGCATCACGGCGTCAGTGCCGTCGTAGATGGCGTTCGCGACGTCGGCGACCTCGGCGCGCGTGGGGCGCGGGTTGCGGATCATGGAGTCGAGCATCTGCGTAGCGGTGATGACCGGCTTGTACGCAGCGTTGCACTTCTTGATCATCTCCTTCTGCAGGTGCGGCACCAGCTCGGGTGGGATCTCGATGCCCAGGTCGCCGCGGGCGATCATGATGCCGGTCGAAGCCTTGAGAATCTCATCGAAGTTCTTGACGCCCTGAGCGCTCTCGATCTTGGAGAAGATGCCCACGTGCTCGCCGTTGTTGGCATCGCAGAGCTCGCGGATCTCGCGGACGGCGTCGCCGCTGCGAATGAAGGAGGCGGCGATGTAGTCGATACCCTCGGAGAGACCGAAGAGGATGTCCTCGCGGTCCCGCTCGGTGATGGCGGGCAGGCCGATCTCGACGTTGGGGAGGTTCACGCCCTTGCGCTCGCCGATCTCGCCGTTGTTCTTGACCACGCAGTGCATGTCTTGGCCGTCGACGCTCTCGACGACGAGCTCGACGATGCCGTCGTCGATGAGGATGCGCGAGCCGGGCTCGACCTCGGCGGGCAGGTTGATGTAGTCGAGGCTGATGTGGGAGCTATCGCCGAGCCAGTCCTCGCTGGTGGGCTGAGCGGTCACCACGATCTTGTCGCCGGTCTTGACGGAAATCTTCTGATGATCCTTAAGCAGGCCGGTGCGGACCTCGGGACCCTTGGTGTCGAGCAGGATACCGATGGTCATATCGAGCTCGTCGGCGATGCGGCGGACGCGCTCGATGCGCTCATGGTGCTCCTCATAGGAACCATGGCTGAAGTTGAAGCGGGCAACGTTCATGCCCGCCTTCATCATCTCGCGCAGCACATCGTCGTTGTCACAGGCCGGACCCATCGTGCAGACAATCTTGGTGCGTTTATACATGCAGACCTCCAAAAGTAGCGTTCTGCCGATACAACAGGTTCGTTGCAAGCGATTATAGGAGGAAACGTTCTGCAGTAAAACCACTTATCCGACAAAATATGCCGATTACCGATTGATTATGGACAAAAAGTGTAGAAACGTTTTCAAATCACGAACACTACTTTACATCATCCTGACATCGAGGCTTTTGGGCGAGCGCGTCTCACGGACGGGACGGGCTGCCCCTTGAAGGCGGGGAGGCCGAGCCGGCCATCCCGGGTCTGTTGCCCCAGGCATAGCAGAAGGGCAACCGACCCCCGTTTCCGATGCTCCTATTGCAGCAGGCCGTAGAGCGTCGTCCGCGATATGCCCAAGCTCTTGGCAGCACGAGATTTGTTCCCATCGTGCTGGGCGAGGACCGCGCGGGCGATGTCGCGGTTGATCTCGACAAGCGGCCTATCAAGGTCCAGCTGCGTGCCGCCCTCGCTCGGGGTCGCTTTCTCGGAATACCTCCGCATGTTCGAGAGCCCGTCGGCTACGTCGTTCGTCGTTATGATGCCGCTGGTATTTGCCGCAAAGAGCCATTTGACAACCCAGAAGAACTCTGTGACGTCGCCCTCCCATCCCTGCTCGAGCAAGAGGTCGTTCGCCTGGGGTGCGATAACCGGTGCCTCCCGTCCGGTGCTGCCCGCCAGAAAGGTGAGGTAACGGGGCGCGGCGAACGGCAGCACGCTCCATGTGCGCACGGGTGGGACCATGAGGGTGCTGCAGCCTGCAGCTTCGACGAAGGCGGGAAGCTCCTGCGCGCTCAGGCCGTCGGCGGAAGCCGAATCGGTGAAGATCACCCGGTAGCGCTTCGCGAGCTGCGTCTGGTTGATGGTCGCGGCAAGCTGCGTGCGCCAATGTGCGTCGAGCGCATCGATCTTCCTGAATAGCAGCGTGGCATTCGATCCGTAGAGCGGGGAGCGGTGGCTGTTCATCAAGAAATCCCAGCTGCGCTCCGTAAGCAGGCTGCAGTCGACGATGGCGAGCGGGCGGCTGGCCTGCTCGCTCAGGAGGTAGATGAGCTTGGCGCAAAAAAGCTCTGCCCCGCCCTTGGCTCCGGTGACGAGCACCGGCTTCGGCTGTGCCGCGGCGGGCTGCGCGAGCGCCTCGAGCACGAGTTCGGCCTGTATGGCGTGGAGCGGATCGGCTTGCATCTCGGTGCGAATGTCATCGGCGTTTTTGTATTGGATCCCGGTGATGCGGCTTTCATTGGGCGTGATCACCGAGGTGATGGCGAAGACCGTTCCATCACCTCCGCTCAGCGGGTTCGTCGTGATGGTGTACAGAAGACCCTCGCGCTGGATCATGAAGCGCTTCGGCGGGGCGGACGTCATACGGGCCTGCAGGTCGGGCAGGATGGCACGGTCGTGGGCGGCGAGGTTGGAGAACACGATGCGCCGGTCGTTGCCGAAGGCGACGAACGTGACGTCGCTCGCCTGGAGGATGTCTCGCAGCAGCTGGTTGCCGGCGGCGAGCGACGCCTGCTGCTCGCAGACGGCGACGGCTCGCTCGAATGCGTCGCGGATGCCGCTTTTGCCAGAGACGAGCAAGTGGGCTGGGAGCCCCATGTCGCAGGCTATGGTGTAGGAGCGGACGTCGCACAGCACGACCTCGTAATCGTTTCTCGCGATGTCGGCCAGGGCACCGGGCATCTCGTCTTCGAAATCAACGCCGTAGATGTCTATGTCGAAGGGGAAGAAGGGGTCGAGCTCGCGGGCGTTGCGCAGCACGTTGCGAAAGCCCACGAGCGCAACGGCGTCGACGCCTTCGGGCACCTCGCGGAGCATACGAAGCAGCTCGGGGATCGTGAGCTCGATTTCTATGACCGGCAGCGAAAGCTCATCCTCGAGGAGCTGCGCCGTGCCTCCGCGCGAGACGACCACATCGAAGTTGAGGTGGAAGACCGACAGCGCGCTTTCGAGGCCGCTCTCGATGTCGCCGGTCTCTATGGAGAAGTCCGTGTCGGGAAACTCCTCGGCAACCGCTTTGAGCTCGGGGACCATCTCGGGATATGGGGCGACGACGAGGATGCGCGCCTGCGCCATGCGAACTACCGCCTTCGTGCAGCTTTGTCCGAAACAGATAACTGTTCATATTATGAACAACTCCGGACGGAAAGATTGTACGGAATCTGAACAGATTTGGTCTCGTGCAAGATGTAACGCGATGAGGCGAATGCCGATACTTGCAACCATACGAGAGGAAGGGAGGATGGCCTCATGGAGATACTGCTTATCGCGGACGACCTCACCGGCACGCTTGATGGCGCCGCAGCGCTTGTGGGCGCAGGCGTCGATGTGTGCACGCGCATCGATTTCCAGAACGGGGCCGGGCTCCCCACGACGAACGCCGCCGTCCTTGCCGTGAACGCCGGCACGCGCCACGTTGTCCCGGCGGTTGCGCGGGAGCGCGTCGCGCGCATCGTGGCGGCCGGTCGGGCTGCGGGTGCGCGAGTCATTATGAAGAAGACCGATTCCGCCCTGCGGGGCAACATCGGTTCCGAGCTCGCCGGCGTGCTCGATGCCGTGCCGGGGGCAGGTCCCATCCGCTTCATGCCGGCGTTCCCGGCGATGAAGCGCGTGACCAAGGGCGGTATCCAGTACATCGAGGGCGTCCCGGTCAACGAGAGCGTTTTTGGAAGGGACCCTTTTGAGCCCGTTACGCGTTCCAGCGTGCGCGAGATCATCGCTTCCCAGGTTCCCGAGCTTTCGGTCGGTTGCCGTTCCATGGACAAGGGGCTCGAGGAAGATGCCGGTAGCGCAGACGTGATCGTCTACGACGCCGAGTCTGACGAGGAGATGTCCCGCTGCTGTCGCGAAGCGCT
The DNA here is from genome assembly GCF_900186505.1 of Enorma phocaeensis. Classification (GTDB taxonomy): domain Bacteria; phylum Actinomycetota; class Coriobacteriia; order Coriobacteriales; family Coriobacteriaceae; genus Enorma; species Enorma phocaeensis. Next base: position 680,134 of record NZ_LT891970.1, on the reverse strand, counting down.
CGATGGCTCCTCGCCTGTGCTGCTTGCGGGTTGCGCGGGCCTCGCTCAGGCGCTCGCAAGCGTGCTCGACGAGCGCGGCCATCTCAGCGCGACCCGCTACCCCGGTCGCGGCCCGGGCAACCTGCTCGTCTTCTGCGGCAGCGTGAACGAGGTCTCGACCTCGCAGTGTGCCTATGCGCGCAAGGCGGGGAATCCTTCGTTCTCCCTCCCCGATGAGAGCAAGTTCTATCCCGAGTGGGTTGAGAGCGACGCGTTCAAAGCCTTTGAGAGCCAGATTGCCGAGAGCTGGCGCACGAACGCGCTCACCGTCATCGAATCCGGCGCGCGGTTCGATCCCAATGTCCTGCCTGGCGTGCACTACACCGGCACCACCGAGGATCTGCGCTGCCTGGTCTCGCGCAACCTTGGTCGCATCCTCAAGCACCTGGTGCACGGTTCCTGCCTCGTGTTCGTCATGGGCGGGGATGTGTTCCTCAGCTTCCTGGAGGAGATGGGCGTGACGAGCATCTCCTTGGTGGCGGAGGTCGCTACGGGCGTGGTGATGTCCGAGTTCATGTATGAGGGCTCGCCCGTGCGCGTCATCTCGAAATCCGGCGGCTTCGGCGAGCCGGATCTGTTCGTCTCGCTTGCATGCAGGCTCGCGCAGGGCAGCGCCCCCGTGCGCAGCACTGCATCATCGTCCGTTCCATCTTCACCGGTAACGTCGCAAAACCCGAAGAAAGAAGAGGTGTTGGTAGCATGCTCCAGTCCTATTGCCTAAAACTCCCCACCGCGGTGTACGCAGGCGAGGGCGCCCTCGAGAAGCTCGACGGGATTCTTGCCGCTCGCGAGCCCAAAAAGGTCGCGCTGTTCTGCGATAAGAGCATCTTCGATCTGGGCCTTACCGACCAGGCTCGCAAGATCATCGAGGCGCGCGGCATCGAGGTTGCTGTCCAGAGCGATCTCGCCATCGAGCCCACGTACAGCGAGGTCCAGGCGACCGTCGACTGGTTTGCTGGTGAGGGCGCCGATTTCATCCTCGCCATCGGCGGCGGCTCGGTCATGGATGCGGCGAAGCTCGTGAGCGTGCTCGCAACGTCCGAGTACACCGTGCATGACCTGCTGGATAACCCTGCGCTCGCGCGCAAGCAGGTCTATACCGTGATGGTTCCCACCACCGCCGGCACCGGTGCCGAGGCAACGCCCAACGCCATCGTGGCCGTGCCCGAGGACGAGCTCAAGGTGGGCATCGTGAACGACGCGATGATCGCCGACGCGGTGATCCTCGAGGCGGACATGATCAAGAACCTGCCGCGCAAGATCGCAGCCGCCACGGGCATCGACGCGCTCTGCCACGCCATCGAGTGCTACACCTCCACGAAGGCAAACCCCATGAGCGATACGTTCGCGCTGGAGGCCTTCGACCTCATCATCAACAACATCGAGCGCGCCTGCGACGACCCCGAGGCGCTCGACGCCAAGCGCGCCATGCAGCTCGCGAGCTTCTATGCCGGTATCGCCATCACGGCGTCGGGTACTACCGCGGTGCATGCGCTGAGCTATCCGCTCGGTGGCAAGTATCACGTCGCGCACGGCGTGTCGAACGCGATCCTGTTGAGCCCCGTCATGCACTTCAACGAGCCCGCCATCGCCGAGCGCCTGGCTGTGGCCTATGATCGCGCGATCCATGCGGGCGCCGCGACCGTCGAGGAGAAGGCAGCCGCTGTGATCGAGCGCATGGATGCGATCGTGGAGCACCTCGATATTCCCAAGAAGCTTGGCGAGTTGGGTATCGAGGGCGTCCCGATCGACCAGCTCGCCGAGGCGGGCATGAGCGTCCAGCGCCTGCTGGTGAACAACATGCGCGAGGTCACGCTCGAAGATGCCAAGGCCATCTACGCGCAGATCCTCTAGGCAGCGCATACGGGTGTCCAAGAATAGAAAGGTGGTAGTGTCGGCCATGGCTGATATGAAGAAGGTAGAGATCAAGGGCATCATCGTTCCTATCGTGACACCGATGAACGACGATGAGACCGTCAACCTCGATGAGTTGCGCCGCCAGGTCGAGCGCCAGATCGAGGCGGGCATCCACGGCATCTTCCCGTTCGGCACCAACGGCGAGGGCTACATCCTCTCCGGTGAGGAGAAGAAGGCTGTGCTCGAGACGGTCATCGACCAAGTGGCGGGCCGCGTCCCGGTGTATGCCGGCACGGGCTGCATCTCCACCAAGGAGACCATCGAGCAGTGCAAGATGGCCGAGGCTGCCGGCGCGGACATCCTGTCCGTTATCACGCCGAGCTTCGCAAAGGCCTCGCAGCACGAGCTCATCGTCCACTACACGAAGGTCGCCGAGGCAGTGCCCAGCATGCCGATCGTGCTCTACAACATCCCGGCTCGTACGGGCAACGCCATCGATCCCCAGACCGTGGTAGAGCTCGCCCAGGTAGACAACATCGTGGGAGCCAAGGATTCCTCGGGCGACTGGGACAACCTCTCTGCCTACATCGGCCTCACCAAGGATATGGACTTCGGGGTGCTCTCGGGCAACGACGCGCTCATTCTGAAGGCACTTCAGCGCGGTGCCAAGGGCGCCATCGCCGGCTGCGCCAACGTGTATCCCAAGAACATGGTGGGCATCTACGAGAACTGGGCCGCCGGCAACCTCGAGCAGGCCGAGGCCTGCCAGGCCGCCGTGGCGCCGCTGCGCGACTGCTTCAAGTACGGCAACCCCAACACCGTGGTGAAGACCGCGGTCAAGCTGCTCGGCTATCCCGTGGGCAGCTGCCGTGCCCCGTTCAACTACCTGTGCCCCGAGGGCATGGAGGCGCTCGCCGCCACGCTCGACGCCGACCGTGCGAAGGGGATGTGCTAGCCATGGCGAACACCGAGCTGCCCATCGTCGCCATTACCATGGGCGACCCCGCCGGAAACGGCCCCGAGATTACCGTCAAGGCTCTCGCCGACGCCTCGCTCTACGAACGCTGCCGCCCCATCGTGGTGGGTGATGCCAAGATGATCGAGCAGGCGAAGACCTTCGTGAATCACCCTGAGATCCGCGTGAACCCGGTCACGAGCGTCGCAGACGCCATGTTCGAGGCTGGCACCATCGACGTGTACCACATGGACCTCATCGAGGACGTTGCCTCGTTCAAGCTGGGCGAGGTCTCCGTCGAGGGCGGCAACGCCGCCTTCCAGAGCGTGAAGCGCACCATCGAGCTCGCTATGGCGGGCGAGGTGGATGCCACCGTCACAAACGCCCTCAACAAGGAGGCCATGAACCTGGCGCTCGAGCCCCAGGGCATGCACTTCGATGGGCACACCGAGATCTACGCTACCTACACGAACACCAAGAGCTACACGATGCTGCTCGCGCACCATGATTTTCGCGTGGTGCACGTGTCCACGCACTGCTCGCTGCGCGAGGCATGCGACCGGGTGAAGACGCCGCGCGTGCTGGAGGTCATCAAGCTCGGCTGGCAGGCGTGCCGCGACCTCGGCATCGAGTCGCCCAAGATCGCTGTCGCCGGCCTCAACCCGCATGCGGGCGAACACGGGCTCTTTGGCGACGAGGAGATCAACGAGATCATCCCCGCCATCGAGCTCGCTCAGGCGGAGGGCATCGATGCTGTGGGCCCGTGTCCGCCCGACAGCGTGTTCTCCGAGATGAACGGCGGTTGGTACGACATGGTTGTGTGCATGTACCACGACCAGGGCCACATTCCAACCAAGACGCTCGGCTTCGTTTACGACCGTGAAGCGGGTGGCTGGAAGGCGGTCGAAGGCGTGAACATCACGCTCGGTCTGCCCATCATCCGCACCTCGGTGGACCACGGCACGGGCTTTGCCCTTGCCGGCAAGGGGACGTCCAACGAGCTCTCACTCGTGAACGCAATAGATTACGCGCTGCGTATGGCGAGAGGAAGGGGGTAAACGCCATGTGCGGTCGCGGGGTTCCATCTGGATTGGAGCCCTCGGAACCCCGCAGCCAGTTGAGGGGCAACGTTCGCTAAACGCGCGCCCTTCGTACCTGATTGTATCGAGATATGGAAAAGGAAGGGGATAGGCACTATGACGATTCAGATGATTTGTGCTCTGGCGATCCTCGTCGTCATGGTCGTTCTGATCATGACCGATGCCCTCCCGTTCGGCGCTCCGCCGCTGCTGGCCGACTGCTTGATCGTCGTCGCAGGTGTGTTGTTTGGCGCTAATTGGGAAGTTAAGTGGGACATTCCGTACGCTTTTGCAGGATTCACTAATACAAGCGTATGGATGATTGCATTCTTTATGGTTGTGCTGGCGGCGTTCCAGAAGACGAGCTTTACGGCTAAGCTGCGCAACTGGATGTTCAAGCTGGTTGAGAAGGGCGGCTTCAAGGGCTATATGCTCCTTGTGATCCTTGTCATGGTCGCTTGCCTGCTCACTGGCGGTCACTCCACGGGTTACTATGTGCTCATCCTGGGCATCGTGTCCACCATTCCCTATGATAAGAACCTCCCGACCTCCAAGCTCCTCATGCCGCTCGGTTTTGGTTGCTATCACCCGGTTAACATCGCCGTCAACTTCGGCTTGTGCATCGGTATCCTTGAGGGCGCCAACATTGTGACCGAGAACATCTCCATGGTCGCCTTTACCGCGCTTACGCTTCTTGGTTGTGTTGGCTACTTCATCTGGTGCGTCGCTTCGTACAAGCTCCTCCCCGATCATCCGATCGCCGACCAGCAGGAGAAGAGCGATGAGGCATTCCAGAGCACTATGCCGTCCTGGAAGGAAGGCGTTACAGTCGCCAGCCTCGTCATCTCCGTGCTTGGCATGATGTTTGTAACTCAGCTCGGTGACATCGCTTACGTTCTTCCTGGCATTCTCGCCTTCATCCTCCTGGGTATTGGCGTCATCAGCTGGAAGGAGATGCGCGACAACCTGTTCTCGCCCATCGTCCTCATGATGTGCTGCGCTATCCCCGTGGCCAACGCGCTTGCCGATTCTGGCTTGGCCGCTCTCATTGGCAACGCCGTCGCTGGTGCTGCTGCTGATATGCCGCTGTTCGTCCTCGTGTTCGCTTTCTGCCTGCTCACGAGCCTCAGCACTACCTTCACTGGTGCGGCGTTCGCTTCTGCTTACATCTTCGTGCCCATCGTCATCGCGGCGTGCGTCTCGCTGGGTGTTGATCCCATCGGTCCCGCGGCTGCGACGACCATGTCCGCCTTCGCCGGTGGCTTCTTGCCGATTGATGGCTTGCCTGCACTTGTGTTTGGTATGGGCAACTATAAGATGACCGAGTTCTGGAAGTTCACGATTCCTATGTGGATTGTTAACTGCCTGTTCCTGGCTATTGGTGCCGTGCTCGTATTCTAAGCAACAAAGTTGGTGAAGGAAGCCGGCGCCCACAATGGGTACCGGCTTCTTTTGTATCTCCCAGAAAGGAGAGTCGAGATGAAGCTCGAAGGGAAATCGGCCATTATCACTGGTGCAACAAGGGGCATCGGTAAGCAGATTGCTCTTACGCTCGCCGAAGAGGGATGCGACGTCGTTATCAACGGAAATAATGAAGAGCTGCTCAATGTGGTTGCCGAGGAAGTGGCCAAGCGCGGGCGTGGCTGCCGTGTGGTGGTCGGTGATATCTCTAAGCCTGAGACGGCTGAACAGCTTGCCGCAACATGCCTTGAAGCGTTCGGCAAGATTGACGTGCTGGTAAACAATGCGGGCATCAACAGCCGCTTCCCGTTCCTCGAGCTTACGTTTGAGGAGTGGAGCCATATGATCGATGTCAATCTCAACGGAGCGTTCCATGCCTGCAAAGCGGTTCTTCCTCATATGGTCGAGCGCAAAAGCGGCGCAATCGTTAACGTGTCCTCCGCGGCTAGTAAGACGGCTCATGCGAATGCCTCCGCTTCCTATGGCGTTTCGAAGGCGGGCCTGAACTCGCTGACTCAGAAGCTTGCCTATGAGATGGCGCCCTACAACATTCGTGTTAACGGCGTTTGCCCTGGCCCCATTGAGACTGATATGTCTACCCAATGGACAGAGGAGTATCGAGCGAACATCACCAAGAAAATCCCGCTTGGCCGATTGGGCAAACCTGAAGATGTGGCCCGTCCGGTCGCGTTCCTTGCAAGTGATGAGGCGAACTTCATTACGGGAGAAACGATCAACATCAACGGCGGAAAGTTCATCGCGTAGCGCCAGACAAGGCTGTACGCGCTCTGAGCTGCGTCGCGATTATTCGCCGACGCTGAGCGCGTGTCCCGTTTCAAAATGACCCCATGTCGTTCATAAGGAGACAGCACGATGCCCAAGACACTTCCCGGCCTCACGCCGGATGGCCAGGTTTACTTCGATGAGGATATGCAGATCACCGAGGCGATGCTTCCGCCGGGGGCGTGGACGTCGCATCACGGTCCCGGGTTGCTCGAGACCCCTGCCGGCACGCTTCTGTGCTGCTGGTTCGCCGGCACCTTCGAGGGCGATACCGATGTGAACATCGTGGTGTCGCGCCTCGAAAAGGGTGCTGACCAGTGGAGCGAGCCCACGATGATCTCGACCGACAACGAGTTCTCCAACCAGAACCCGTCGTTGTTCTTAGCACCGAACGGCGAGATCTGGGCCATGTATACCTCTCAGCGCGGCCGCGAGCCGGGCAAGGACAACATGCAGTACACGAGCGTGATAAAGAAGCAGGTCTCCACGGATGACGGTCTCACCTGGGGCGAGCCGGAGGTTGTGCTTCCCGAGGAGGGCACGTTCGCGCGCCAGCCTGTGCAGGTGCTCTCGAACGGTCGCTGGATCTACGGCCTGTGGCTCTGCACGGATAGCGCCACCGGCCTTGCCGGCGACCCGAGCGCGTTCGCCATCTCGGATGACGAGGGCGCTACGTGGCACCGCGTCGACATGCCTAACTCCTCCGGGCGTGTGCATCCGAGTTTGGTGGAGCTTGAACCTGGACACCTGGTCGCGTTCATGCGGAGCCGCGAGGCTGATTGGATCTATCGCAGCGAATCTCGCGACTTCGGTGACACGTGGACCGAGCCCGTCCCCACGCCGCTTCCCAACAACAACTCCGGTATCGGCGTTGTGAAGCTCGCGAGCGGGCGCATTGCCATCACGTACAACCACAATTCCGCGCCGAGCACCTACGGCAAGACGGGTGCCTGGCCGGCGCTGCGCAACCCTGTGTCCATCGCGCTGTCCGAGGACGGCGGGCTAACGTTCCCGCTGATCCGCCATATCGAGCGTGGTGAGGGTTACGTGGGCGACGAGAATAAGTTCAACAACCGACAGTATGAGTATCCCTGCATTATCCAGACGCATGACGGCATGATTCATGTCGCGTACGCATACCAGACGCGTCGTGGCGTGAAGTGGGTGACGCTTTCCGAGGATGATGTTGCCGGCGCAGTGCGCGGTGCCGGCACATACAACCCCACATCCGGTGAGGGCGCGCGCAAGTAGTTTCTGACATCAGGGACGGGACCGTTTGTCGGATGCAAACACCCGTCCCTTTCTGTTGTCGGATAGGTGTCGGTGTCAGAACAAGGAGGGAGCAGCATGATATACGACGGATTATCCGCCATCGGGAGGTACCGCGGCATCGCGCACGGGCTCGATGTGCTGATTGACTGGTTGGATGAGCATGACGTCGCCGAGCTGCCGCTCGGCATCACGCAGATCGACGGCGAGCGAGTCTTTGCCAACGTGATGGACGCCAAGACGAAAGACCTCGAGGATGCTCGCTTCGAGGTGCATCGCCGCTACCATGACGTGCAGATCGACCTCGTGGGCGCCGAGCGCTTCCGTACCACGCCGGGTGCGGTGGAGCCAATTGCCGAGTTCGACGCGGGAGCCGACAAGGGCTACTGCCAGCCCGCTCCTGGCAATGACGATCTGCTGGAAGGCACGCTCGACCATGGTCGTTTCGCCATCTTCTGGGTGGGCGAGCCCCATAGCCCCAATCTGGTGCTTCCCGGCGCGGAGCCGGGCGACATCAAGAAGATCTGCTTCAAGGTGCTCGCAGATCAGTTTTGGGAGGAAGTGTCTGCCGAATGACCTTGCCGATGCAGATAGCCAGGCGCGAACGGCTCGTCACGCGGGATGCCGCCTTCATCTTGGCGGCGACGTTCTGCTACATGGCGTGCTTCATGGTTACCGGGCCGGTGGTCGTGGGTTTCACCATGTCGCTGGGCGCGACGGTCGCGCTGGCGGGCGTCGTCAGCGGTGTGACGAGCTTGTGCTCGCTGGTATGCAGGCCCGTTGCGGGCAACGTTACGGACCGTGTGGGCAAGCGCAGGCTCGCCATGGCGAGCGCCCTGCTCATGCTCGTGTCGTCTGCGGGGCATATCGTCGCAGCCTCACCGATCCAGCTCGTAGTGTTTCGCGTCATCGGCGGGGTGGGGTACTCACTGTGCTCCGTGTGCATGTCGACGTGGTTCGCGCAGACGCTGCCGCAGAACCGCGTCGGCGCCGCGATGAGCCTGTTCGGCATGATGAACGCGCTCGGTGTCGCGGTGGGGCCTGCCCTCGGCATCTCGCTTTTCCAGTCCGTCGGCTATCGCGCGGTGTTCGTGTGCTCCACGGTGCTCGCGGCGTGCTCGATTGCCTGCATGGGCATGGTGCACGACCCGGGACGGCCCGTTCGGAAGGAGAAAGTGCAGGATCAGCAGGATGCGCCACGCACGGGTATCAAGCTCTTGAGCATCGAGGCGCTACCGGCGGCGGTGATGATCATCCTGTTTGCCGTGCCCTATTTCGCAACCCAGTCCTATCTTGTGAACTATGTGGCAGACCGTGCGCTTCCTGTGGCGGAGGAGTGGTTCTTCACCATCTACGCCGCCGTGCTGCTGGCGATGCGCATCGTGCTGCGCGACGTGTTCGACCGCGTGTCGTTCCGCGTATTCACGCTTTGCTCGTCCGCATCGATGCTGGCGTCGCTCGTCCTGCTGTGGTGCATGCACGGGAACCTCGCCATGGTTGCTGCCGCCGTGTGCATGGCCGGTGGCTACGGCATCATGTGCTCCGTGTGTCAGTCCACGGCGGTGAAGCTTGCCGGCCCCGGAAAGACGGGACTTGCCAACAGCACGTACTACATGGGATTCGATATCGGGATGTTCCTGGGCCCGGCGGTGGGCGGAGTGGTGTACGGCGCGGTCGCGCCCGTGTGGTTCTACCCGGCGCTCGCGGTCTGCGTGCCGCTGGCTCTGGCCGTTTTGGCCGCCGCTCATTGTGTGCAGCGGGCAGGCGCGGATTGACCGATCTTGATATGAGTAGGCTCTCAAATACAGGAATCAATTTCACAGGATTCAAATCCTGTTACTGCGGTTACAGGATGAGGCCTACGCAGACGGAAGGGGTGATTTGCCATGATGGTTGGTCGAGAGCGGGAGCTGTGGACGTTGCAGCGTCTTTACGCCCGTGGCGGGTTCCAGTTTCCCGTGCTATTCGGTCGTCGGCGCGTGGGAAAAACCTATTTGATGTCGCACTTTGCTCAGGATAAGCCGACGATCTTCTTCACGGCGGTGGAGGACAACGCTGTTCTGAACCTGCGAAACCTGAGTCGGGAGATCTACGCCTACGACCAGCCCGATGCCGACCCTCGGCTCGCACCGTTGTATCAGGACTTTCAGACTGCCTTCGAAGCGGTGCTTACTCGAGCCACGAAGCGACAGGTTGTTTTCATCATCGACGAATATCCGTATCTAGCAAAAGCGGACGCGAGCATCCCCTCGATTCTGCAGGCCCTCATCGACCGGCACAGGGAGTCCTCCCAGCTGTATCTTATCCTATGCGGTTCGTCTCTCTCGTTCATGCGCGAGCAGGTCTGGGAGAGAAGAGCCCGCTTTACGGGCGTCGAACGGCACAGGTCGAGCTCCATCCGCTCGATTTCCAAGATGCGCGCAGGTTCCTCCCCGCGCTCGATCCGGTATCCGCTGCCGAGCTATATGGCATGGCTGGTGGCGTCCCTCTCTATCTCCAGCAATTCGATGACAGTATTTCCGTTGATGAGAACATCGTCGAGGCGTTCCTGGATCCCTCTTCCATCCTCTACGAGGAGCCCGTTAACCTACTCAAGCAGGAGATTCAAAAATCGAGCGCCTACAACGCGATCATCGAAGCGGTTGCTTCGGGCAAGACGGAAAACAACGAGATGGCGACATCGGCCGGCATCGCGTCGGGCGACCTCACCTACTATCTCAAGGAACTTCAACGAATCGGGCTGATCGAGAAGGAGCGCCCGGTGTGCGGCGGAAGCCGCCGTCCGGTCTATCGCCTGTCCGACAACCTGTTCCGATTTTGGTATCGATTCATCTTGCCGAACAGGTCGGCTATCGAGCGGCATATGCCCCAGCGCGTCGTCAAGCTGATACGTGGTCGTCTCTCGGAGTACATGGGACCTGTGTTCGAGCAGATATGTTGCGAATGGCTGTGGCGGCAAAATGCCGCAGGGACGCTGGGAGATGGATTCGACGAGGTCGGACGTTGGTGGGGGAACAACCCCAAAAAGAGGCGCCAAGAGGAGATCGATATCGTCTGCCTTGCAGATGGCGTGCCGGTTGCGCTTGGTGAGTGCAAATGGCGGGCTTATAGGACAAAAAGTGTGTCCGAATCATGGGCATCGACGCAGGTCGATGCCCCTTTTTCACGCGCTTAAATCTCCAGGGGGAATTTAACCACTCGGACAGAAAGTGTGTCCGGATTCGCTCCTGTCCCGCAGGTAGATGACTGAAAATCAGGCCGTTAAAACCCCGATTACCGAGGAGCTGGGGATGAAGGCGGTCAGGTGCCCCTCTTGCGGGGCGAAGATGAAGAGGAACGGGAAGACGAGCGCGGGCGCGCAGAGGTGGAGGTGCGGGGCGTGCGGCGCCTCGACCACGGTCTCCTACGACGACGCGGCGGCGAGGCTCGACGAGTTCCTGGCATGGCTGCTCTCGAAGGCGACGCAGGCGGACATGCCCGGGCAGGGGCGCACGTTCAGGAGGCTCGCCGCGGGCTTCTGGCCGATCTGGCCCATGCCGGAGCCCACGGGCGAGGTGCGCCGCGTTCTCTTCGTCGACGGCATCTGGCTCGCCCGCGACCTCGTCGTGCTGATCGCCTACGACGGCGAGCACGTGGTCTCGTGGTACATGGCGCAGGCGGAGGCATCGAGGGCGTGGGAGGCGCTGATGGCGCCCATCCCGGCCCCGGACGTGGTGGTGTGCGACGGCGGGACGGGCTTCGAGAAGGCGAGGCGCCGCGCATGGCCGCGCACGAGGGTCCAGAGGTGCCTCTTCCACGCGTTCTCGCAGGTGAGGCGCTATACGACGACGAGGCCGAGGCTCCAGGCGGGCAGGGAGCTCTACGCGCTGTCAATCGAGCTCATGCACCTCGACACCCTCCGCCAGGCCGACTGGTGGGTCGAGCGCTACCTGCAGTGGTGCGGGTTCTGGGCCGACTTCCTCGAGGACGTCTCCTACGTCGACGGCCGGCGCCAGTTCACCCACGAGAGGCTCAGGAAGGCGAGGTCGTCGCTCGCGAGGCTCGTGAGCGGCGGCACGCTGTTCACCTACCTGGACCCCGCGCTCACGGCGGAGGGGCCGCTGCCGCGCACCAACAACCCGATCGAGGGCGGCGTCAACGCGCAGCTCAGGGAAGTCCTGCGCAACCACCGCGGGCTGTCGCTCATGCGGCGCGTGAAGGCGGTCTTCTGGTGGTGCTACATGCACACCGAGGGCCCGAGGCCGGCGAGGGAGATCCTTCGCTCCATGCCCACCGACGACGACATCGACCTCCTGTACAGGACCTACTCGGCGTCGCCCAAGCGCGAGGACGGCGGGCCGGAGTGGGGCGACCGGGCCGTCTGGGAGGAGCTGCACCACAAGAACCCGTACCCCTTCTGGCTGGATTAGGACACGTGTTCTATCGAGACACACTTTTTGTCCTATAAGCCAAATGGCGTAACGAGCAGGTTGGTCTGGAAGCGCTCCGCGTGCTCGATGAACGGAGCGAACTGGTGCATGCGCCGTACGAAGCGCAAAGATTTCTGTTTTCTAAGACAGGCTTCACCGAGGCGACGCGAGAGCTCGCGGCGAACGATGCCCGGATCCATCTGGTTTCACTTGAAGAGGTTGCGGGGTGATGTGCCGGCAATGCGATCAGACGTGGTAGATATGGGTGTTCTAACCTAAGGGACACATGGATAATGTGCTGCATCACAGGCCCCTTGCGGCGCAAATCCGCTAAGATGTTGAAATACGTGGCAAGCCCTTGCCTTCCTGGAATTACTAACGGGGGCCATGGTAGTACCGGGGCGTTTTGCGCCCGCAGTTTAGATGTATCAGGAGGGATACATTTGAAAGAGTACCTATCTTCTGCAGAGGAGGTACTGGCGGAGCAATCCACCAGTGCTGAATCCGGCCTGACTTCCGCTGAGGCGCAGGCGCGCGCGGCGAAGTTCGGCCCCAACAAGCTCAAGGAAGAGGAGAAGACCCCGCTGTGGATCCGCTTCTTCCAGCAGATGGCTGACCCCATGGTCATCATGCTCATCGTCGCCGCCGTCATCTCGGCTGTGACCGGCATGATCCAGGGCGAGTCGGAGTGGGCGGACGTCATCATCATCATGACGGTCGTCATCATCAACTCGGCACTCGGTGTCATTCAGGAGGCCAAATCCGAGGAGGCGCTCGCCGCGCTTCAGGAGATGAGTGCCGCGCAATCCAAGGTCATCCGCGATGGCAAGCAGATCTCGCTGCACTCCTCTGAGCTTGTTCCCGGCGACATCGTGCTGCTCGAGGCCGGCGACGCCGTTCCGGCTGACTGCCGCGTGCTCGAGAGCGCCTCGATGAAGATCGAGGAGGCTGCCCTCACTGGCGAGTCCGTCCCGGTCGAGAAGCATACTGACGCCATCGCTCTCGCTGAGGGCACGGACGACGTGCCGCTGGGCGACCGCAAGAACATGTGCTACATGGGTTCCACCGTGGTGTACGGTCGCGGTCGCGCCGTGGTGTGCGGCACCGGCATGGACACCGAGATGGGCAAGATCGCCGGCGCCCTCAACGACGCCAAGGAAGAGCTCACCCCGCTGCAGATGAAGCTCGCCGAGCTCTCCAAGATCCTCACCATCATGGTCATCGTGATCTGCGTGGTCATCTTCGCCGTCGATATCCTGCGCGCGGGTGTGGGCAACGTCGCTGCTGAGCCGCACATGCTGCTCGATACCTTCATGGTCGCCGTGTCGCTCGCCGTCGCCGCCATCCCCGAGGGCCTCGTCGCCGTCGTGACCATCGTGCTCTCCATCGGCGTGACCAAGATGGCAAAGCGCCAGGCGATCATCCGCAACCTCAGCGCCGTCGAGACCCTTGGCTGCACGCAGGTCATCTGCTCCGATAAGACCGGCACCCTTACCCAGAACAAGATGACGGTCGTCAAGCACGAGCTGGCCTCTTCCGAGGAGAAGCTCCTTGCCGGCATGGCCCTGTGCTCCGACGCCAAGTGGGACGAGGAGGCCGGTGAGGCCGTGGGCGAGCCCACCGAGTGCGCGCTCGTCAACGACGCCGGCAAGGCCGGTATGATCGGGCTCGATGTGGAGCACCCGCGCGTGGGCGAGGCTCCGTTCGACTCCGGCCGCAAGATGATGTCCGTCGTGGTCGAGGAGGCCGACGGCAAGTTCGAGCAGTACACCAAGGGCGCGCCCGATGTGGTTATCGGCCTGTGCACCCAGGTGTACGAGAACGGCGAGATCGTCCCCATGACGGACGAGAAGCGCGATCAGCTGCTCGCTGCGAACAAGGCCATGGCAGACGAGGCGCTCCGCGTGCTCGCACTTGCGTCGCGCACCTATGACGAGAAGCCTGCTGACTGCTCGCCCGAGGCGCTCGAGAACAACCTGGTGTTCTGCGGCCTTTCCGGCATGATCGACCCCGAGCGTCCCGAGGTTGCCCCGGCCATCGCCGAGGCCCAGGGAGCCGGCATCCGCACCGTCATGATCACGGGCGACCACATCGACACCGCTGTGGCAATCGCCAAGAACCTCGGCATCGTCGAGGACCGCAGCCAGGCCATCACCGGTGCTGAGCTCGATAAGTTCTCCGATGAGGAGCTTGATCAGAAGATCGAGAACTACCGTGTGTACGCGCGCGTCCAGCCTGAGCACAAGACGCGCATCGTCGAGGCGTGGAAGTCCAAGAACAAGATCGTCGCCATGACCGGCGACGGCGTGAACGACGCGCCTTCGATCAAGCATGCCAACATCGGTATCGGCATGGGCATCACCGGTACCGACGTTACCAAGAACGTCGCCGACATGGTGCTCGCTGACGACAACTTCGCCACGATCATCCATGCGTGCGAAGAGGGTCGTCGTATCTACGACAACATCCGCAAGGTCATCCAGTTCCTGCTCTCCGCGAACCTCGCCGAGGTGTTCTCGGTCTTCGCGGCGACGCTCATGGGCTTCACGCTGTTCCAGCCCATCCAGCTGCTGTGGGTCAACCTCGTCACCGACTGCTTCCCGGCGCTCGCGCTCGGCATGGAGGAGGCCGAGGGCGACGTCATGAAGCGCAAGCCGCGTAACGCCACCGACGGCGTCTTCGCTGGCAACATGGGCCTCGATACCGTGGTGCAGGGTATCATCATCGCCGCTCTGGTGCTGATCAGCTTCTTCTGCGGCGTGTACTACGGCCTTGGCACGATCGACCTCGGCGTGCTGGTCGACAGCCTGAACAACGCCCAAAGCATGGCCGACGAAGAGGGCGTCATGATGGCGTTCATCACGCTCAACATGGTCGAGATCTTCCACTGCTTCAACATGCGCAGCCGTCGTGCTTCGATCTTCCATATGAAGAAGCAGAACAAGTGGCTGTGGGGCGCTGCGTTCCTCGCGCTCGTGCTCACGCTCGTCGTGGTTGAGTTCGACCCGCTGTCGATGATCTTCTTCGGCGTCACGCATCTCGAGCTCAAGGGCATGGTCACGGCGCTCGCGCTGGGCTTCCTGATCATTCCGATCGTCGAGGTCTACAAGGCCATCATGCGCGCCGTGGAGAAGGACAAGTAAGCGCTTCTCACGCGTTTCGCTCCGTGCGCTTATACATAGTGCCCTAGACGACGGGCGCGCCCACCGCATCACGGTTCTGGGCGCGCCCGTTTTCATGTACTGACATTTGAAATCCGCGGGCAGGATTTAGCAAGAAAAGGCTCCTCCTGAAGTCGATTCTTGCTAAATCCTGCCCGCGGATCGAGATGGCGCTTGGGCTATGGGACGACCAGGCAACCTGGTGCCTCAGGGACGGCGGTGCTCCCTGTCTGCTGGTGATTTCTTACACCCATCCCATGCGTTATGACGGGCACACGGCGGAGCCAAGTCATGTGCGGTAGGCTCGGTTGGGTCGTTAAGATAGGGTGGTGCGGCCAACGCGCCGGTTAGGCACCCGCTCAAGGTGATATGAGGTGGTTGGAATGCGCTACATCGATGTTCTGTGGGGCGCGCGCGAGTCGATCCGTTCCGGCCGGGGCGATCTGGAGCGCAAGCGTGAAGCCAGCTTGCAGCTGCTCGGCGAAGCGGTGTACCGCCGTATCGCCGACGGCGACGGTCGTACACTCGAGGTCGATGAGTCCATGCGCGAGGCGACGCGGGCGATCCTCGCCTGCGATGCGGAGCTCGCCGAGATGGCTGCCCTGCAGCGTAAGCATGACCGTGAGCTCGCAGAAGAGGCAACGCGGAATGCGATAACCAACGCGGAGTGGGCGATGGTGGATGACTGGGATGACATGACGTTCATATGCCCGAACTGTTTCACGAG
Source organism: Enorma phocaeensis (assembly GCF_900186505.1). Classification (GTDB taxonomy): domain Bacteria; phylum Actinomycetota; class Coriobacteriia; order Coriobacteriales; family Coriobacteriaceae; genus Enorma; species Enorma phocaeensis. The sequence goes on along the minus strand of NZ_LT891970.1, from coordinate 664,394 downwards.
GACCTCCATTGAGCTTGACTATTGCGTCGGGTGCGGACAGCCGGTAAAGGATTTGGTTCTGCATGGCGTTCGCCTGCAAATCGAGGAACAGCACCGGAAGGAAGAGGCGGCTCAGGAGCGCTGCCCGCACTGCGGGGCACCGTTGTCGGAACGCTACAAGATGGCGCTCTTCTGCCCGTCGTGCGGCGCGAAGCGTGATCAGCCGAGCGCCGGAGCGACCGTTAGATAGGAAGGGGCGAACGGCAGCCCTCGGTGAGTTCTGCCATCAGATTCGCTGATTATTACAACAAAGCCTGTGACGGCATCCCTTTAGGTACGGTGAGGAGAGAGGCTCGCCACTAGGGGAAAGGGGCTGTCATGGTGGGTGGTATGCTCATGACGGGACGCATGCGGGCGTGGGTCGTTGTCGCGCTGTGCGCGGTATCGCTCGCGTTGCCGATAGCGGGGTGCGGTCAAAGCGAGGGTCGAACTGACGGGGAGCTCCCCGACCCGGATATGCCCTACGGGGTGCAGACCTCGGTCGAGGCGCATCGTCTCATCGATGGCATTGACGGGATCTCGACGGGGGAATCTACCTGGAACGAGCGGCGCGAAGAGGCGCGTTGGCGCACCACGGGGCACGATACCTACGTTGCAGAGATTACGCCGGACGGCGTGGGCGAGTATCGGACGGCCTCGCAGGTCATGTACGGATACGATGACGATGGCCGCATGGCCTTCGCGGACGACTACGGCGAGGCTGGAGCGCATGTCTCGCTGGTGACCTGGGAATACGACGGCAACCAGGTGGTCGAGGAGACCACACGCTACTCGAACGGCGAGGAGTCGTCGCGTGAGGTCACGACGACCGTCGAGGAGGAGGATGGGTCCTCCCGCTCGGAAACCCGCGACGCCGCCGGCGCTCCGATCTCGAGTACGGAGACGACCGTCGAGCAGGACGGCGATGGGTCGACCGAGACCGTCATCAGCCGTGATGGGAACGGGACGATCGTCTCGGCGGTGACGAGGGAGTTCGACGCGGCGGGAAATCTCGCCTCGTACCGCACCTACGAGGGCGATCCTGCGACCTCTCCGGCGCAGGCCGAGGTCGTATACGAATACGATGACGAGGGTCGCATGCTGGGCTCCGTCCGCAGCGACCTCGCAGACCCCCTCTATGGTGACGATGCGTGGCTGGAATACAGCACGTACCCGGAATTCGGCGAGGTGACGCTCCATGCATCGGGATCGTCGTCGGGCATGAGCCCCGACAGCTTCCACTTCACGGTGCGCGACCAGCAGGGGAACATCACCTACTGCTTCGAGGACCTCGACCCCGATGATGAGATGGGGATGAGCTCAACCGCCTACTACATCGACTACGACGGCTTCGGCAACCCGACCGAGCTGGTGAGGCAGGACGGCGGCATCACCACGGAAAAGCAGGTCTTCGACTACGACGATTACGGCAACCTGCTGAGCGCGGCGACCGTGACCTTCATCGGCCCGGAGATGCCCTCGCAGGTCGAGGTCGACGTCTACAGCTACGCGGGCGATGACGATGACGCCATCGAAGCGGTCGACCCCGCGACGGTGGAGATCCCCGAGTACACCGAGGACGACAGCACGTACCGCCTGATCTACACGCAGGGGACCGATTTCATCGAGCCCATGATGGATGGTGGCTCGTGGGTGTTTACGTATCGCGAGACAGACGAGGGAACGGGGATGCCGGCGGGGCTCGTGACGGTCGCCTGGAATGAACATAACGCCGGGCGCGAGCTCTGGGTCGGCACGGTCGACGAGGGCGGCATGGCGTACGACACCAACTGCTTGGCGCAGTGCTACACCGCACCGGATGGCAGCGTGTACGTGGCCGGCTATGACGGCACGCGCATCGTGATGACGCCCGCGGGCGAGGGCGCGATGGAGGTCGAGGGCGCGCTCGCTGACGGCACGCCGGTCGATGCCGTCGCCGAGTGGGATGCGAGCTGGTAGCGGCTGACGATCATTGCCGGGGCGGCGCTGGCAACACGGACCTGCCGTCCTGCTCTCGTTGGCCGACGATATCGAGAACACATGGGGAGCCCGCTATGGAGTGTCATACCTGCCACAAACAGATTGCCGACAACTCGACGTTCTGCCCCTATTGCGGCATGCCGGCGGGCGGTGTCCAGACGGGGAGCGCACCGTCGGGTGGATCGTCGGAAGGCAACGGGCAGACAGTCGATACCCATCAAGAGGACCTGCGCGGGATTGGCGGCTACCAGCCCGTTTCGGCGCCGCCGCGCCGCAGGCTTCCGCTCCCCGTGCTGATCGCCCTCGGCATCTTCGGCGTCATCGTCGGCCTCTTCGCGCTCCTGCTCATCTTCAGCAGCTGTTCCAGGGGATCTACCGGCGGCGGGACGGTTGCCGCGCCCGCGCTCCCGACGCCTTTCGAGGGGCGCGTGCGCCTGCGTCCCGAGGGCGCCATGGGGGTGGATTTCACGGTGCTCGACGGGGAGTCGACGCTGAGCATCGAGGGTGTCGACGGCGGCACGATGAGGCTCACCGCCGGCCTCGACCTGGTCAGCGCGGAGTCGGGGTCCGGGGTCTACCGCTACGATCTCGACCAGCTCACCATCGACGGCGTTTCCCATCCTGTCGAGGACATCTTCTTCCCTGGAGGGGTCCCTGCGGATGCCGACTCGGCGATCGAGGCATATGTCGACGCGCTTACCAACGCGCAGGCGCAGATCATCATCCCGGCAGGTGCCGTCGACGGCGACGTCGCGGGCGTCTGGGGGATACGCTACACCGAAGGCGGCTTCCCCTATCCCGGTCTTATCCCAAGCGACGTCGGCTTCATCTTCACCGAGATCATGGTGTCCGTCAACGATGACGGCACGTTCACGTTCACCGCCGCCATGGAGGCCGTGGGCGACGATGCGGCCAGCCTCGACGTATCCGAGGCCGAGATCGCGATTTCCGGCACCTGGCAGGATAGCCATGCCGGCAACGTCTCGTTCCAGCCCGAGACCCTCCGCGTGACCGCCGACGGCGTGCCCGAGGAGGAGACCTCTCTTTCCGGAATCGCCCCGCAAATCTTCGCGGGCGTGGACACCGCCGATGTCCTGCGCGGGATCGAGGGGGCGCCCTCCGACGGCTCGGACGATGTCGAGCCGGACGACGCGGGCGACGCCGCCTCGGCCGCGGCCGGTATCGGTGCCGATGCGGCACAGTCCGCTGCCGAGGCGCAAGGAGAGCCTTCCGATGATGCCGCCGACTCGGCGGGCGGTGCGAACGACGTGGACGTCTCCACCATCACGGACTGGGCGTTCATGGAGACCGCGCGCATGGAGCTCGGCGTGCCCCAGTACCTGGATTTCACGTTCGAGATCGGCGAGCCGTATGTATGGGAGGGCACCGGCATGACGGTTACCCCGATCACCTTCTACCAGGACGGCTACGTCATCGCGAGTGCCGATTGCGACGAGGACGGCGTTCCCGTGAAGAACATGCTGCCCTACACCGGGGACCGCTACTGACGCCCCCGGTCAGGCCATGCCGTTGCGAGCAGCTCGCGCTCGGGCCGTCTCGCTCGGAAGGTTCCCGTATGAAGTGCCCCAACCCCACATGCAGAAGAGAGGTCGCCAACGCCTCGGCGTTCTGCCCGTACTGCGGCTTGCCGATGAGGAGGGCGCCGCGACCGGCGCTCATCGCCGGTAGCGCGGTTGTCACGATCGTGGCCGTCGTGGTGGTCTTCATCGTCTTCCGGGGCCTCGGCGGGAGTTCTGCGTCCTCGTTGCCTGAGCCCTTCGAGGGCACTATCGAGGTCGTGGTCGAGGACGCAATCGTTTCGGACTTCACGGTTCAAGGCGGTCAGTCGACGTGGATGGTCGAGGATCCTCTTTCGGGAGGGCCACCGCTTGAGATCTCGGCTGCGCTCCCCCTCGTCGCTGCGGAGTCTGGCGCCGGAGTCTATGACTACGATCTGGAGGGCATAGCGCGGGGCGACCTCATGGCGTCAACCGCCGAGGAGATCGAGTCCGCCTTCGGCTCATCGACCGCAGACGAGCTCTTGCTGCAGTCCCAGGTGCAGCTCATCATCCCCGTCGGGGCGGCGGAAGGCGACATCGTGGGCACGTGGGGCATCCGGTACGAGGAGGGCGGTCTTTTCATCCCCATCTATCCGTACCCCGATGATGGCGCGATGTCCGTCATCAACGAGCTGACGCTGGACGTCAAGCGTGATGGGACCTTCTCGCTGGTCGTTGCGTTCGACGTGGTAGGTGGCGAGGGTGCGAGCGCACCTGAGGACGCGGGCATCCGCGGCGAGGCGGCGGCGGAACATGAGGAGGCCGTCGAGGATGCTCTTCATGAGAGCGCCGGTTTGGTCGAATATGCTCTCGTCTACGAAGGGTCCTGGTACGGCAGGGATATCGAGACCCTGACGTTCCGTCCGGAAACGGGCTACCGGATCGTCGATACCGTTCCCACGGAGCCCGAACCGGTATCCGATTTCATTCCACCTGTGTACGTGGGTGTTATGTCGGCCTCATCGGCGGGCGACACCTCTTCAGCCTCGGTCCAGGCGGGCGCATCCCGCGCGGACCTCCCCAGATAGCCTCGATACGGAAAGGAACCAGCTATGAAATGTCCCAATCCTGCATGCGGAAAAGAGATTGTCGACACCGCGGCGTTCTGCTCGTACTGCGGTACGCGGGTGCGCCCGGAGACACCGGTTGCGCATCGTCCAGAGCAGGTGACCGCAGGGGATGCCGATGCGCACCGGAGAGCGAGCCGCAATGCCGTGCCTGACGGCCGATCCGCCACCGACCGGTCCACGGGAGGGATGGGCACTGTCTCGGACTCGAGCTCGCAGAGGCGTTACGTGGATACGCGTAAGAAGCCGGTCTGGGACAACAGGAATACCCTCTTCTGGAAGCACATCAAAGGATTCGCGACCGCGTCGCTCGTCTTCACCGCCCTGCTGTTCTTGGTGCCGGCGGCGAGCTTTCCCTGGGTGGGCGGCGTGTCGTTGATCGACGCGTTGCTCACGGTGTTCCGGATCGCCTCCATTCCCGAGGTTTCGTCCTACATCGGCACCTCAACCGATCTCAGCAACGCGATGGGCGGGCTTGTCTTCCTGGCGCTTGTCGGGGTGCTTATGCTTGCATGCAGCATCCGCGGGTGCCGGTTGGCGTGGTCCGGCATCGCCAAGGGCGCGGACCTCGGCGTGCGGTTCAACGGGGTCTTAGGGCTCATCATCCTGTTCGCGGGCTTGGCTGCGGGGGCGACGGGCATCTTCCTCATGTGCGCTTTCGCCCATGTCGTGATGTGGGGCCTGATGATGGGGGCCTACTTCCAGGAAGGCCTCCACGGCTTCAAGGACAACATGCGCTAGGCGGTCCGGTGGAAGCGCGGCCCTATGCCCCGCGCGGCGGGGCCGCCGCCCGTTCGCCGCGCCAACGCGTCGATGGGTCCCTATCGTAAGAAAGGTAGAGCCATGCAGTGTCCCAACCCAACCTGCGGCAAGCAGATCGCCGACAACGCCGCATTCTGCCCGTACTGCGGGAGCAAGGTTCTGGTGGCGGCACCCGATGCCGGAGGCGGCAGGCGCAAGGTGCGCGCCCGAGGCCCCCTTGTGGCGGGTGCCGTCATCGTTGCGGTCGCGCTCATCGCTGCCGTTGCCTTCGGTATCGCCCAGATCACAGCGAAGCCCCAGCTCAGCGAGGAGGCCGTGATCGAGGCGCTCGAGCCCGAGCTTGCGAGCAAGGAGGTCGAGCCCCCGACCGGGACGTGGTTTGCCAGCGAGCCCCTCGAGTACGTATCCTCGCAGGTCGATTCCATCTCCGAGGTCCATAACGCGGACGACCGCAAGGTCGTGATCGTGAAGAGCACCTACGAGAACGCGAGCGTGACCGTGACGGTCACCTACGAGACCGTGTTCTACCTCGAAGACGACGCATGGCAGTACCAGTCGTTCTCGCCGGTCGAGCAGACGTACGTGCCATCTGGGCATATCGCGGACGAGGCCCTGATCGAGCACGTGCCGTCGTTTCTCGAGTTCGTCGACGAGGAGCATCCCGTGACCGAGCCCGACGGCGACGAGGTCTCGCTGATGGAGCTCTACGGCGAGAGCTTCCAGGCTGAGGTCCTCGACAACTCCACCGGGGAATCGGGCGGCTCGGCGACGCTGGCCATCTCCGCCATGCACGGCATCTCCTCCTATGCGGGCGAGATCGAGGTCTCGTTCGATTGGGACGACGAGGCGGGGGATTGGACCTTCGTCGACGTGCGGCCCTCCGACGACATCGCGTTCGCGAGCTTCGACGGGTTGCTGGGTACCTGGACCGGCGAGTTCTACGAGGAAGAGCACAACGACAGCATCTACAACCTCGCCGCATGCTATGGCGGCAGGGCCAACCCGCCCTCGATAACCTTCAAGAGCATCGACGAGCAGGCGATGACGGCGGTCGTCGACATCACGTGCTTGGTCCATGGGCACGGGTCGCTGGACAACCCGGCGGACAGCGCGGAGGGCGACGAGGTGATCACGGTCAACGACGTGCTCATCACCTTGGAGCCGGATCGGCTCGACGACTGGTACCAGGTGTACGAGCAGGAGCGGTACCGCGTCTTCATCCAGACGGGAAGCGACGGGACGCTCAGGGTGAGGATCGAGACGATGAGAGTCCACGATACCGGGCGAGGGCAGGCGTGGCGCACCGACTACTTCACGATGACCCGCGTGGATTCGAGCGAGGAGGCCCCCGCGGCGTAAGCGCCCTGCAGAGCGCGAGGCCATGGCAGATGCGGGCTGCCGCACGCTCCGGCAGCCCTGAAGCAAGAACCGTCAATCGGCAGAGACGAGGAAGGAACACCCATGGAAGACATCACCGCCTATCAGAACGAGATCGACGCGATCGCCGCGGCGAGGGAGCAGTCCGAGGCCGAGATCGAGCGGCTCGACCAGGAGGCGGCGCCCGCGTACGAGGCGCTGGGCCGCAAGGCGTACGAGCTGGTCGGCTTCCTGCCCGCGGAGCAGCGCAACCAGCTCGCCACCGAGATGGTGCGCGTCGACGAGTACGCAAGCAAGATCGCCGGCCTGAGGCAGGGCATCGCCCGCGGTGCGGAACGCGTTGACGAGCTCGAGCAGCTCATCCGCGCCGAGCAGGAGCGCGCCGCCCGCGAGGCAGAGGAGCGCGAGCGCGCCGAGGCGGCCGCACGCGAGGCTGAGTCGGTAGCGCAATCCGAGCAGACCGAGCAGATTCAGCCCGAAGCCGACCAGGCCGCGGAAGCGAAGGCGCCGGTCGATGACGATGCGCGCATCTGCCCGGTGTGCGGCGAGAGGATCCTGAAGAACTTCAGGTTCTGTCCCGGATGCGCCGGCAAGGTCGAGGAGCTCTTCCCGCCGGAGCAGCCGGCCGTCCCGCCGGTCACGCACAAGGAGTGCCCGCAGTGCCATAAGCAGTGGGACGACGAGATGAACTTCTGCGCCGATTGCGGCGTGCCGCTCATCGAGGTGCGCGGGTAGCCGCTGTGCACACCTGGCGCCGAGCGGTCGCGCTGCCCCGCGGTCGGCGGTGCGGCCCCTCGGCAGGGCGCGAGGCCCCGGATGCCCCGGGGCCTCGTCATGTGCGGCTGCCGGGACGTCGAGATCGCCCGAAAAGCAACGGCTCGGTAACGAATGCTGGATGCGCGTGCGAAATCAGGTATCTTCATATCGTGGGGAGGGGGTAGACGGATGCCGATCGAGCTCTTGGCGCTGTGTTCATGGCTGCTGAGGACCGCGACCGATGCGTCGCAGGTGGCCGTGGTGATGCTCGCCCGGCCGGCGCGCCGTCCTCGCTTGCTCGCGGCGATCTGTGTGGGCGCGGTGCTCGTCAGCTGGTTCGAGCGAGGCGTGCTGGGCGCCGCGGTGGCGAACCCCGTCTGGTGGCTTGCGCTCTATATCGCCCCGCTGCTGCTCTGGAGCGGCCGCTTCGCGTTCCGTGCGATTCTCCTGGGAGCGGACCTGCTCTGCATGGCCTTCGCGGAGGCGCTGGGCGCGCTCTTCTGGCTCTTCGTCACGGGGACGCCCATCGGTTCGTACGAGACCGCGTCCATGTACCCGCTCGTCGACTGCATCCTGCGCGTGCTGGTGCTCGCGCTCTGCTTCGCTAAGATCCCGCTGCTCAGACGCATCGGTGACGCACTCGATGCCTCGAACATGCCCGATGCGCTGCTCATGCCGCTCGTGGTGCTTATCTTCGCCCAGATGATCGGCCTCATGGTGTTCTACTATGCCTCCCTGGAGGCTCTGACCGCAAATCCGCTGTATCTTGGAGGATCCGTTGTGGGCTCGGCGTTGAGCGCCGCCGCAGACTACCTGCTGCTCGTCTCGGTCGCCCGCGCCTCGGATGCCCGACGCGACCGCGCCCGTGCCAAGGAGCTCGCCGGTGCCGTCGAGGCTCGCATCGCCGAGGAGCATGCGGCGCTCGAGGACGCTGCGGCTGCCGCCCGCCTGCGCCACGACGCCCGCAACCACCTGCAGGTGCTCGTCTCGCTCGTCGAGCGGGATGGGCTGGGGGCGGCATGCGTCTACGCCCGCGGCGTCGCGGACAGCATGGACCGGGAGGGTGCGTAGCGCGCCATGATGACCGATTGCCATCGACGGAATCGCCGCACCACGACTTGTACCGTTAGGTATCATGGTAGTCTGTGCGCTTCTGAGGTTCCCGGCGGGACCTCCCGGGCAGTCGGGCCCGTGTGCGGAAGATGGAGGGGAGGGGTATATCCATGGCGCATGTTCACACCATCGCGGTGCTCGAGGACGAGCCGCTCCAGCGCGGTCGCCTGCTCGATCAGGTCGATGCCTGCGTGCGGCCGCTGCTTGCGGGCGATGACGCCTTCCTGCGGGAATTCGCGTGTGCCGAGGACCTCGCCGCCTACGTGCGTGCCGGCGAGCCCTTGGACATCCTCCTCGCCGATATCGTGCTCGACTCTCCCTCCGCCGGAAAGGCGGCCGCGGACGGCGCTTCGCTTGCCGGCGATTGCTCCGCTGCAGATACCTCCCCGACGGCGATCGATGCGGTGCGGCGCCTCATGCTCGCCCAGCGCGGGGTCCAGGTCATCTATGTGACCGGCTACGACCAGTACCACACGCGCGCCTACGAGACCGAGCACGCTTGCTTTCTGGTCAAGCCGGTCGACGACGGGGAGCTCGCCTTCGCGCTCCGGCGCGCCCTGGATCGCGCCGCACGCGGCCGGATGGAGCCGTTGCGCATCAGGTGCGGCTTCGAGGAGCGCATCGTCGACCCGCGCGATATCGTCTACATCGAGAGCGAGCGGCGCGTGCTCAACATCCATACCGTGGTCGAGGCCATCCGGACCTACGGGAAGCTCGCGGACCTGGAGGGAAGCCTGCCCGCCGATTTCGTCCGTTGCCATAAGAGCTTCCTGGTCAACATGCGCTACATCAAGGCGATCGGCCAGGGCGAGCTCAGGCTGGCCCAGGGCGAGAGCGTCCCGGTGAGCCAGAGCAGGAGGCGTCAGACGCAGGAGGCGGTGCGTGCGTATGCCCGTGGGATCTAGCGGGGCGCTGCTGCTCCCCATTGCGCTCGCGCCGATCGTCGCCGTCGCGCTCGAGACGGCCGCGCTCATGGTCATGCTGCGCGGGCAGTCGGCGGGCCGGCGCCTGTCCATCCTGCTCTTCCCCTTGAGCCAGGTCGTCCTCGTGGTGCAGGCGGTGCTCGCGGGGACCTGGTACGGGCTGGGGGAGAGCTTCCTTGTGCTGGCGGCTGCGCTCGGCGCGATATGCGCCGTCGTGAACATCCCGCTCATCATGCTGATCCTGCGCGCGGAGCGCCGTGACGAGGAGCGCGCGCTCAAGCAGGCTGCGGAGCGGCAGCTCGCATACCAGGAGGAGCACCTCGAGCGGACCCGCCGCGCCGCCGAGGCCGTCGACCGCACGCGCCGCCAGTGGGGCGAGCGCTTCGACGAGATCGCCCGGGCGCTCGATGCCGGCGACCGCGCCCGTGCCGAGGAGCTCATCGCGGACGCGAGGCGGCTCGTGCTGCCGCCCGAACGCTTCTGCGACCACAGCGCCGTCGATGCGCTGCTGGCATCGAAAGCGGGCGAATGCTTGAGGCTCGGCATCGATCTCAAGCACGAGGTGGAGCTCCCGCGCTCGGCCGGAATCGATGACGTCGAGCTCTGCGCGCTCATGTCCAACGCCGTCGACAACGCCATGCGGGCATGCGCCGGGCTGCCGGAGCGGCGGCGGTGGGTGCGCGTCGCGTCGTGGCTCCGCGCCGGGATGCTCGTCATCGACGTGACGAACCCGTACGACGAGGTGTCGCGGGGGGAGGACGGCCCGCGCCGCTCGGACGGCTCGTCTGCCGGTGCCCCTGGCGACCGGCGGCGCGAGGACGCAGCTTCCGGTGCCCTGTGCGTTCCCGAGCACGGTTGGGGCCTGGACATCATGCGCTCCATCGCGGCGCGGCACCACGGCACGGTCGACTGCTCGCAGGCGGACGACATCTGGCGCACGCAGGTGACGCTTCGGGTCGGCACTGACGCCTTTGCGGTACCATAGCTAACGGCAAGTCGATGAACGGATGCGGTGGGGCCGCAGCGGAGGACGGGCATGGCGAAACGGGCCAAGACCAAGGGCAAGCGCGGCGCGCGCCGGGCACAGGAGGGCACTGCCGCATCCAGGCGGCTCGACGCTGCCGCGGCGATGGCGTCCCTGCCCAAGATAGATGCCCTCCACGACCTCCCCGCCTTTGCCGATCTCTGCTGCGACGAGCCCCAGCGCGCGGCGTTCGATGCCTTTTGCCTGACAGTGGAGAACCCGGACGAGATGCACTTGGGCTGTGTCATCCGGCTCGACCGCGGGTTCCCATTGGTCGTGACCGAAGGCGCGACGTTGCGCGCAGAGCATGCGGTGGGCTTCGCCAAGCAGGATAAGGATCTCGGCGAGGTGCTCTATCCTGCAGTAGGCGATTGGGTGGCCATTCGTATCGCGCCCGAGCACGATATGGGCGTGATCGAACGCGTCCTGCCTCGACGCACGGCGTTCGAACGCTGGCGCGGGAAGAATCGCGGAGAGCGCCAGGTGCTCTGCGCGAACGTAGACACCATCTTGATCGTGCAGGCGCTTGGTGCCGGCGAGGTGCTGCTCGGGCGTATCGCGCGTTCGCTCGTGCTCGCGGCGGACTGCGGTGCCGAGCCGGTGGTGGTGCTCACCAAGGCCGATCGCTGCGATGACGAAGAACTCGCCCGCGAACTCGCGCGCGTGAGAAGGCTTGTAGGTCCGGAGGTGCGCGTGGTCGTGACCTCCTCTGTAGCGGGGCTCGGGCTAGACGAGGTGCGCGCCTGCGTGGGACCAGGCTCCTGTGCGATGATCCTAGGCGAGTCGGGTGCTGGCAAGTCGACCTTGCTCAACATGCTGCTCGGCCATGAGGCTCTTGAGACGGGAGCGGTTCGTGAGCGCGATGATATGGGACGGCACACTACGGTTGCGCGCGTGATGGTGAAGCTTCCCGGTCCTTATGGCGTGATCGCCGATGCGCCGGGTCTACGCAGCCTGCTGCTCGTGGGGCACGAACGCGGTCTCGCGCGGACGTTCTCCGAGGTTGTGGAAGCGTCGCTTTCCTGCCGATTCAACGACTGCACGCACACGCATGAGCCTGGTTGCGCTGTGCGCGAAGCGGTCGAAGCGGGCGACATCGACCCCATGCGTCTCGAGGTTTTCAACGCGCTCGCTTCCGAGATGCGCGTGAGCGCCCAAAGTCTGGACCCGGATATTCATCTGTAGGATGCTCGCTGCCGCGCACTCCGGCGTGGTGGGCGGCGCCTCCGGTGTCTTGCAGATTCCGCCTGCTAAGCTTTATGCAGAACGTCTGGCATCGCTCCATATAGTCTCGTTGAAATATACGGGAATCTTAAAACACACCGGATGCGAAAAAAATTCGTATCGAGTTACGGTGGTCAATTGCGCTGACCAGGGTTATACCGGTAACGCGTGCTTCACTTACCTGCGGTTATTAGTCCAGTACTAGGCTGTGTAATTAGGAATATCAGCTTTGACCGCCGTAACCCGTCATGAATAAAAAACGCAGCGGGAATTAGTGCTGAAACGCTAATCCTCCAACTGCCACCGACGCCGCGGCATTATGGCGGAGTCACAGCGCCCCGGCGTATCGATGGATGAGGGCGCTCGAGGCGCTTGGCGTTCGGTCGACGCAGGGCCGTTTGCGTATAGCGCTCGAGGCTCGTTTTCGTATCGTGCATAATGGGGTGCCTACCAGCAGCTTGCCGTAATGGTCATATTCGAGGATCTCTTACAGGAAGCCAACGAGAGCTCTTTCGCTTTCTTTCTGGATGGATGGATTGTGGAAAGGGTTCGGTAAGGTCGCGTTCAAGGAATTCAGGCCGATGCCCGCTGACCCGCCACGCTCTCGCACAATTGAACCAAGGAGGAAACCGCAAGAGGCAATGGCCCCTAGACGGGAGGCGACGCATGAAACGAACGACGAGACTGGTGCTGAGCGTCGCTGCGGGGTGTCTTGCGATGGGACTTGCGCTTGCGTACGGCTCCTCCGTTCGCGCCGAGGCCGAGCAGGCGAGACAGGAGCTGCTTGCAGCCTATGGGGGAGACCTGGTTACCGTCTGCGTGGCCTCGAGCGCAATCGATGCGGGCGAAGAGCTTGACGAATCGAACGTCCACACAGAGGAGTGGATCGCGAGCCTGCTGCCTCCCGGTGCGGAGACCTCAATCGAGGAGGTGGTGGGAAAGCGCGCCACCTCTTCGATTCCTGAGCGGGCGGTCATCTGCCCTGCCTATTTCACGGAGCACGAAGGTGCACTTGAGGTCCCGGAAGGCATGGTCGCCGTTTCGGTTGCAGCTGATGCCTCGCACGCGGTTGGGGGATCGGTCCAGCCCGGGGATGAGGTCGACGTATACGTCTCGAATGTGGGCGTCGCGGACCTGTTGTGTCGCGCTTGCATCTTGGAGACGAGTGCGCACGCCAGCGAGGCGGATGGCGCCGACTTGAGCTGGGTCACGCTTGCGGTCGAGCCGGAGCGCGTTGAGGAGCTGCTTGCGGCGACCGGAAAGGGAACGGTGAGCCTGACCGTGCCGGGGGCTGGGGCGGCTTTGGCGGATGCCGAGGAAGCTGCGGACGTCGAGGATGCCGAGGAGATCGCAGAGGAGGATGTGTCATGAAACCTCTATGGCTTGCATGCTGCGCGAGCGAGGACTATCCGAGGGCTCAGCGCGAAATCGAATTCGATGGCGCAGGCACCCAGGTGCTTCGGCTCGATGACTGCTCGATGCTCGAGCGCGTAGCGGGGGCGTTTAGCGAACCTCCTCGAGGAATTGTGCTCTACAGACGTCATTCTGAACCTGCCGATCTGGAAGCTGTGGTCGCGCGTATCAGGGGTGCGCACGAAAGCGTCCGTTTGGTCGTCATCCTTGACGAGCTCGATGTTGCTCACATCGCACGGCTATTCCAAGCGGGCGCGTCCGAAGTCGTAGCTGCACATGATCGGAGGGAGGGCCACGCCGTTCCTACAGCGGAGAGCACCTCTGGGCATGCTCAGGGAGAGAGGCCGTACATATCTAATTGCTCATCGCTGTATACGCCTGTTGAGCCTGGGGCGCCGCGTGAGACCGATGGGCTTGCCTTAAACGCACCGGAAGCCGCCCACGTCGAGGCGCCCCAGGATCAACTCGAGCGCAATGGTTCACATCGGGACCCGCAACGTGACTGCCGCGATGGCTCTCATCATGATGCCCGCTCTGGTTCCCGATGCGCCCAGCCACACGGCGAATCGCGGCCAGATGCGTCATCGGGCATCCTATCGGGTGCAGCGGTGGAGGAACTCGATGAGCCGGCTGACCCGCCTACCTCGGTAGCTGCTCCGAACCAGTCCGATCGTCAAGCGCTGCGGGCTCCCGAGGTACCGGACCCACGCAATCAAGCGGGCGCCCCGGCAGGCGCGAAACGGCCAGTGGCTGGCCATGCACCGGTGATATGCCTTTTGTCCGGCCAAGGCGGTGCCGGAAAAACCACGCTTGCCGCCGCGATGGCCTGGTCTGCCGCGCGGCTTGGTCTGCGGGCGGCAGTTGTCGATCTGGATTTGATGTTTGGCAATCTCTACCGTTTGGTAGGGGTGGATGCGCCGCGAGACCTGGGTGCGCTGATCGCCTCTGCTCGGCAAGGCGGCCTCGATGAAGAGTCTGTCGTGGGAGCTTCGATGCGCGTTGCGCCGGGCTTCACGCTGTGGGGGCCCTTGGCGGTGCCGGAGCAAGCGGAGCTCATGGGGCCTGCGGTTGAGATGCTGATCGATACGCTTCGCAGCGAATCGGATGTGGTGTTCGTCGACACCTCGACTCATTGGGGCGATGCGGTGGCAGCGGCGGTGGAGCGATGCGATCGGAGCCTCATGGTCTGCGATGGAGCGGTAGGCTCGCGCGAGGCGCTTGGCCGCGCCATCAAACTGGTCGAACGGCTTGGCGTGCCGCGTGCGCGCATGACCTGCGTGGTCAATCGCGTGGGACCTCGAGGCTGCGAGGAGGAGCGAGCCTCCGGCCTCGAGATCGAGGCTTCGTTGAGCTCGACGATGCGCATCGCCGATGGGGGCGTCGAGGTGGCGGAGCCCCTCCGAGCAGGGCGCATGGATCAGCTCATGGCATCCCCGCGCCCATTCGCGCGATCCGTGCGTTCAGCTACCGGTAAGCTGCTGCTCGAGCTGGGTTGCCCTGTTGACCGCACGCGGCTGCATATCGATGAGGAGGACGAACCCCGGGCACGGTTGCGCTTGCCGTGGAACAAGGTAGGCGGTGCATGATGGGCGTCTATGCTAGGTTCGAGCGGTCGCGCAAGGTCCGGCGCTCAGCGCGTTCGGTGCACGAGGCGCGCGGCGCGCTCTCGCGAGAGCGGCGCGAGGCGGCGCGTGCGGCGAAGCGGGACGTGATGGAGCGCATGGGTTTCTCCGAGGTTGCTCGCATAGCGGCGGAACCGGATGCGGCCCGTTCTCGAGAGGAACTCAGGCCTGCAGTGGAGGCAGTGCTCAACGCGCGGGAAGGAGAGACGCTGGAGCCTCTCGAGCGCGAAGAGGTCGTTGCTGAGGTGCTCGATGACATCGTGGGTCTCGGCCCTTTGCAGGCGCTTATCGAGGACGACTCGGTCAGCGAGATCATGGTGAACGGGAGCGGATCGGCTTTTTACGAGCGGTACGGAACCCTTCATGCGCTAGGAGCGCTCTTCGAGAACGACGAGCAGATTCGCATCCTCATCGATCGGATCATCTCGCCTTTAGGGCGGCGCGTCGACGAACGGAGCCCTATCGTGAACGCACGGCTCAAGCTCGGCTACCGTGTGAACGCCGTGATTCCGCCGGTGGCTTTGGACGGACCCGTGCTCACCATCCGCAAGTTCTCGGACCGCATCAGCTCGCTCAAGGAGCTGGTCGATCTGGGCTCGCTGCCCGGTTGGTACGCCGGCCTGCTTTCGTGCGCGGTTTCGCTCAGGCAGGACCTCGCAGTGGCGGGCGGCACCGGGTCGGGTAAGACAACGCTGCTCAACGCGCTTTCCTGCGAGATTCCCATCGGCGAGCGCATCGTGACGATCGAGGATTCCGCCGAGCTCAAGTTCTCGCGCCATCCTCATGTGGTGCGCCTCGAAGCGCGCCAGGCATCGATTGAAGGCGAGGGCGCGGTCTCCATTCGAGACCTCGTCACGAACGCGCTGCGCATGCGTCCGGATCGCATCGTGGTGGGCGAGGTACGCGGCGCGGAGTGCATCGACATGCTCCAGGCCATGAACACCGGACACGACGGATCGCTTACCACGCTCCACGCCGGTACCGAGGAGGAGGCCATCGTGCGCCTGACGCTTTTAGCGCGTTACGGCATCAATCTTCCATCCGAGCTCATCGAGGAGCAGATCGCCATGGCGCTCGACGGCATCGTGATGTCGGAGCGTCGCGCCGATGGCCGCCGGTTCGTCTCGTCGTACTCGGGCGTGCGCCGAGCGGCCGGCGGTGGCGTCGAGCTCGAGCGCTACGTTTCGTTCGATAGCGCGACGGCAACCTGGAGCTTGGAGACCGAGCCGCCATTCATAGCCGAGGCTCTCAGGGCAGGTCGGCTCACCACGGAGGAGGTGGAGGAATGGAGGCGTTCATGCCCATAGCGACCGGGCTTCTTGCTGCGCTGGCGGCATGGGTGCTCATAGGGGCAGGAGTTGATGGCTGTCTCGGCCAGACGCCGCGTGATGGCGGGGGCCCCGCGGCGCAAGCTGCCGTTTCGGCGAGGCTTGCGGGGGAGGTGCGGCTGTTGCTGCGGCGATTGGGCAAAGCAATTCCAGACGAGGTCGCCAACCGTCCCGGCGTGCGAAGGTGCGTGCGTGAGCTCGCGCAGGGCGCGCCGAGGGCAGTGCCGAAGCCATTTCGGGCTGCTTTGCGTTCCTTGCAGGGCCCCGTGGACGATGCGGTGGCGCGCGGGCTTTGGGTGGCGCTGACTGCCGCATCGGCGCTTGCCGGCGGCATTGTGGCGCTCTCGCCCTGGGGCATCTTGGTGGGAACCATAGTTCCGACTGCCGTGCTCGCGGTAAACGCTTCCCGCAGGGACCGCATGGATGCGCAGCGCGTGGAGAGCGCCATGCCCGAGGCGTTTTCCGCTCTGGCGATCTCGCTTGGCTCGGGGCATACGCTGACGCAGGGCATGCGCTTCGTAGGAGGCCATGCAGAGGAACCCATACGCTCGGAGTTCTTGCGTGTGGCCTGTTCTATCGAGTGCGGGATTCCGGCGAGTCAAGCGCTCGATGATTTGCTCAAGCGCATGCCCGCTCCGGGCCTCGGCCTGGTGTCGCTTGCTCTCAAGGTGTCCCAGCGCACCGGTGCCCCGCTGCGCGATCTGCTTGCGGACGCCGCCGCTATGGTGTTGGAGCGCACCGAGCTCATGCGAAGGCTCGATGTCAAGACCTCGCAAGCTCGTATGTCGGCCCGTTTGGTGGCACTCATGCCCATCGCGATGGTCGGGGCGCTCACGCTGCTGTCCCCGGACTTTCGCGACGGGCTCGCGGAGCCCGTGGGGGTGGGCAGCGTCGCGGTGGCTCTCGCGCTCAATGTCTGCGCGTGGATCATCATCAGGCGGATTATGGAGGTCGAGGTGTGATGCTGTCGCAGGGATTGCTGCTGGGTGCATTGGGAGCGGCTGTGTGCTTGGCGTTTTGGCTGCCCCTGGGCGCATCGGCTGCCGAGCGCCTATGGATGCGCGGGCTTTGGGACACGGGGGTACGGCGCATCAGCGCCCTTGCGGAACCTTGCGTTTCCGCTGCGCGCGACGCTCTCGTATCGCGCAAGGGCCGCGTGCCCGATTCAGTTGGCTTAGGCGATGTGTCCGAGATGATCGATGTGGTGCGGCTGGGCCTTACCGCGGGGCTTTCATTCGATGCGGCGGTCGCGCTCTATAGCGACGAGCGCGACACGGCGCTTGCCGGGCACCTCTCTCGCGCCCGGCTCTGCTGGCAGATGGGCGTCTGCTCGCGCGAGGAGGCGCTTGCCGGCGTGGCGGCGGCTACGGGAGTGCGGGCGCTCGAGTCGTTTGCCATCGCCGTTACGCAGGCGCTTTCATTGGGTGCCCCGCTTGCGGAGACCTTGGAAGGGCAGGCGAAGGAGATCCGCTCGGCTCATCGCGCCGAGGTTGAGCGCGAGATCGAGCGGGTACCCGTCAAGCTGCTGATACCTACGGGCACGTTGATTTTGCCAGCGCTCTTGTTATCCATCGTGGGACCGTTGCTCGCTGCGAGCGGCATGATCTAAGGAGGTTCGAATGGTTTGGAAGACGCGCACCTTTGGCAAGTTATCGGAGTTGTTGGGGGAGGAGCGAGCCCAAGGAACCACTGAGTACGCCATCCTGGTCGGGGTCTTGGTGGTCATAGCGATCATCGCCATCATCGCGTTCCGGGACCGGGTGAGTGAGCTGTGGACCGCGATTTCCGACGGCATCAACAGCCTGTAGGAAGCCGTGGGGGTGCGGGCGGCGAACGCAAGGAGGAAGGCGCGGGCTCGCGCGCGCTGAGCTGGCTTCCGCCCGCACTCTGTATAACGGCAATCGTGCTTGCCCTCGTCATGGTCTCTGCTGTGCCCGTGGTTACTGGTGGCAGCTCGGTTGCTGGAGGCAGTACCGCGCGGAGCGCGGGAGAAGCTTCGATATCGCAGGAAGCGGAGGTAGGGCGATCGGGGGCCTCGAATTCGGGTCGGCAGCCCGATTCGCCGGCAGAGGAAGGGGGTGCGCCCGCATGCTCGCCGGGCCTTGATGGCGCCGGTGCTGAGGATGAGCAAACGCAGGGCGGGCGGGTAACCTCCGCGACCTTCATGGAGGAGCTTGCCGAGCTGGCGGAGGCCACGGAGGAGGCGGAGGTATCCATGAGCTGGGAGGAGCGCCGTGGTCTTGTCGATGTTGCCGGCGATGTGCTGCGCGCTTACGAAGAGGCCGAAACCGCTCGTCTCGCGACGAGCGGGTTCGTGGACTTGAAAGGCAATATCTGGGGAGCTGTGATCGAGGATGAGCGTGGGTGGGTCGACGTTGTGACGGTGATGGAGGGAGCGGGCAGCGCAAGCTCGCATGTGCGCATCATCAGGATGCTCCCCCGCGGATGGGAGGGATCGTGATATGGGAAAGGCCTCGGGAAGGGTTGCCGCGCCGCCATGTTCGCATCGGCTTATATGCTGGGCGAGGGAATGTTCTTCATGCCGCACCGGGAGGGGCATGTCTTACGAGGAGCTCGCCCAGGCAACGCTTGAGTACGCGCTTACCATCTTTGCTCTGCTTGCCCTCGTTGCGGGGCTGGCGATGGTCTGGCGTGCGGCAGAGGCGGGCCTGTTCACCGCGCTCATCGAGGACAGCGCATCCCATGCGATCGATGGTACCGGCGTGGTCGACATCGCGTTGTACTGATGCCGCCAAAAGAACGTTCTCGAGCGCGATTGCGCCGCATCGTCACGCACAGCGCTCTCGCATCCTGCGAACGGTCGTCTCGCCAGGGGCGGATACCGGGTTGGGGATGGGCGCACGCAGCGCACGGTGCAAGGTAGCGTGCCTTGCGGTTGAGCGCCGGGCGCAGGCCACGGTGGAGGCGGCGTTGCTGCTGCCGGCGTTCCTAACCTTGCTGTTGCTCGCCCTGCAGCCGATCTGCCTGCTCTATACGCGTGCGGTTATGGAGTCCGCTGCGGCAGAGACGGCTCGTCTCATGGTTACGGCGGACGAGGGAGACGAGGAAGGGTGCCGTTCGTTTGCCTTACGCAGGCTTAGCGCTGTTCCCGACGTTGAGATCTTCCATGCTGGCGGACCGCTTTCCTGGGAGATTGAGCTGTCCTATGCGGAGGCCGGTGCGGGGAGGGTGGCGGTGTCCATCGCGGGGGCCGTGAGTCCGCTCCCTGTGCTGGGCGCATTCGCGGGCGCGTTTGGCTCGACGAACTCCCAGGGGGATGTAGTTATGGAGGTCGAGGTCGCCTACGAGGGCAGGCCTGCATGGCTGGAGGGTGATTATGACGCGTGGACGCAGGTATGGAACTGACCTCTTTTTGGAGGAGGATGGTTATACCACGCTTGCTGCTGCAGTTTCGATGCTCGTGGTGCTATCTCTTCTTTTCGCCATCGCGAGCGGCATCTGGAGCATGTCGCGCTCGGGGGATGTTCAGGTGGCGGCCGATACAACAGCGCTTGCCGGCGCAAACGTGGTTTCGTCGTATCACACCACGGCAACGGTGCTCGATGCCGTGGTGTTCAGCATGGGGCTGGCGGGCTTGTGCGTGACGGGGGTCGGGTTGGTGGGCCTTCTCATCCCCGGCGCCAACGCGGCGGCGTCCCAGACCATCGACACGGGCTTGCGCATGCTCGACGCGCGCAACGACTTCGCCGCTTCTGCGTCGCGCGGGCTCGAGCGGCTCGAGCAGGCGCTGCCCTTCCTGGTGGCTGCGAACGCTACGCGCACATGCGCGGCACAGGGGACTTCATCCACTGCGTACACGGGCACCGCCCTCGCGGTGCCGCTGGAGTCCGCGTCGGACTTTCCTGCTCTGGAGGGCGAGCAAATCGCGACGGAAGGGCTCTCCGAGCGTGCCGGCGCGCTCGATGAGGCGGCAGACGAGCTCGCCGCCGCTGCCGAGCGCACAGCGGAGGCGAAGGAAGCAGCATGGATCGCGGACTGCGGCCGCGATGGGGCGAACATGCAGGAGCGTGCGGGGAGTCTCTCGAGCATTGCGCCGGGACAGAACCCTGATTACGAATCGAGCATCACCTGGGACCCCAATGTGGCCCTAGACCGGACACGGGCGTACTACGCTGCTCGCTTGGCGGCGGAAGCGCCCGAGGGTGCTGGTGCCGAGGCGGCTGCTGATTCCGCAGCGCGTCGGGCATTCTACCGTTTTGCGCTCGAGAGATTTGAGGATGCTCGGGTGGTGGAAGAAAACGGGCGGGTTACCTCGACGGTCGAGCTGCTCCCCCGCAATACCGCCGAAGTGCGGGGAACCACCCTCTATACGGATGCCGTGTGGCCGTCGACCTACGAGGACGCGGGTCTTACCTTGCATTACGGGACAGGTTGCCCGGGCGCCACGGGCGCGCGTGGGCCCGTCCTTGCCCTTTCCGCGATAGATGGCGGTGGCGCCCGCGAATGCCCGGTCTGCCGTTTCAGCGTGGGCGACGTGGGCAAGACGCCGGCAGCATCGACCTCTATCGACAACGGATTCGAATACCACCTTCGCGAATTCACGCTTGCGCTCGATGAATATGTCGCTGCGCGCAACCACGAGCTCGAGCTCGAGCGGCGCGCGCTGGAGGTTGCAGAGGGAGCGGGGCAGGCGTTCGAAGAGGCGCTGTCGGTGCTCGAGGGCAAGCGCCCGCGCATCGCTCCGCCGGGCAGATACGGCACGGTTGCATTCGTGGTGGCGGGGGAGGCAGCCGCCCCGGACGCTTTGGACAACGGCTTTGCTCCCGCTGCCGGCGTGGCTCAGCGCGCTGCCATATCCGGTGCCGTGCTCGCGCCGGATGCTGCTACAGATGATTCCAACGTGTTGGCGTCGTTCTTCAGCACATTCGAGGCGCGCGCGGGCGAAGGTGGGACGGCGGGCCTCGTCAGCGATGTGATGGGGCTCTGGGGTTCGCTGCTTTCCGCTTATGGGGACGTTGCAGAAAGTCTCTCCTCGCTAACGGATAGCCTGCTTGGCGGACTTGAGTCCATGGGGCTCGGTCCGGTGGCGCGCTGGATGGGGGATTGTGTAGACGGTGCGGTGAGCGCGCTCGATATCGAACCGGTCGACCTCCGCTCGCTCAAACCGGTGATCACCGATACCGCCAACGTGCTCGAGCATTCGGATGTCTCCGGCATCACCGATGTGCAGGGGTTGCTGCGGTCCCTGCCGCTCGGCTCGACCGACCCTGCAGCCCTCATGGAGGCGCTGGGTTATCGGGTACGCGAGGAGCTCGCGCAGACAACTATCACCTTGGTCGAGATACCCCTACCTGGTGGAGGCTCGGTTCCCTTGACGGTGCGCGTGCGCGACTTGCTGGGAGGTGGCGTTGGTGCCGGATGAGATTCTGCCGAGCGAATCCTGCAGGCAATCATGCAAATCGCACGAGTCTCACCATCGTGTCTCTGGAAGAATTCCCCCACTAGGAGAGGAGCGCGCGCAGGCTACGGTCGAGATGGCCGTGGTCGTCCCGGTTCTCATCGTGCTTGCGCTCATCGCCTACAACCTTATGCTCTTCCTCTCAGCTTCTGCACGCTTTGACCGCGTCGTGCCGGATATCGTTATCGCACAGGGCGTCTCCCCGCAAACCGCGGGCGTGGACCCGGGTTCCGTGCTCGATGCGAGCGGAGTCATTCAGGCGCAGCTTGCTTCTGCCATGGAGGGCTACGAGGTCGAGATCGAGGTATCGAGTTCGTCAAGCGAGAACGCCTCATCATCGATGCTCTCGCTCGTAGGATCGCTCAGGACCTATCGTTGCACGATGCGCATGCGTCCTTGGCCAAGCGGGCTTTCCATAGCCGGCGTGGAACTCGGAGCTCCCGCGGTGCTTGAGCACGAGCGAGCAGTGACGATAGATCCATGGCGACCGGGCGTGGTGGTGTAGCGATGCAGGCGGGCGAAATGTCGCGCGGGGCCGCCGCACGGGTGGCCGCCGGGGCGCGGGCGACCGACCCGTATGGGTTCAGGCGCGCGCTGCGGGCGTTGGGGTGGGAGCCCGCCCGGCTGCTCGTGGCCGAGTCCTTCTTGCAGCGCCTGGTCGGGATGCTCGCCTTGGACCCTCGCGAGGGCGCGAAGCCCACGGGGGCGGGTCCGGGCACGGGTCCGAGCGCAAGGCTCTCGGTCGTGATGGCCTTCCCACGCTGCTCGTCGGTCCATACCTGCTTCATGCGCTCACCGATCGACGTCGCCTTCATCGACCGGGAAGGACACGTGCTCTCGGTCTGCCAAGGGGTGCCCCCATGGCGCATTCGCACCTGCCGCGGCGCCGCATCCGTGCTCGAGCGCCTATCGCGCTGGCGGATTCATGTCTCTTCCGGTGCTCGTGCCATCGAATCGAGAAAGGGATAAAATGCCGGCAATCAGCATGTTCTTCGGTATCGTCATCACCATGAACTGGGCGGATCACGAGCCGCCGCATTTCCATGCACGTTATTCGGGGTATAAAGCTAGTTACATCCTCGATGGCAGGCGTAGCGCGGGCACCATGCCTGTGCGGCAGGAGCGTATGATTCTCGCATGGCTGGAGATCCACAGGGACGAGCTCATGGCGAATTGGGAGCTTGCACGTGATAACCAGCAACTGTTCAGAATCGATCCACTGAGTTAGGAGTAGCCCATGACGAGCGTATTCGACATCCCGCTGGTTGACGTTGTCGAGGTTAAGCCGCTCGAGGACTATCGTCTGCTCGTTGCGTTCGAGGATGGGAAGCGGGGGATCTTCGATTTGTCCCCGTATCTCGATGGGGAGGTATTCAAGCCGTTACGGGACCGGTCGCTCTTCCGTGCGGCGAGGATATCCTATGGGACGGTGGCATGGCCCGGCGAGATCGACATCGCGCCCGAGCGCCTCTACACCGACATGGTTCCGCTGGAGGAGCCGCGGTCCTGAGGAAGCCCTCCGCGCATGCCCCTTGAGATAGCGCGAGACCCGGTGACGCAGCCCCATCTCCCCGCGGGCGAGAAGAGAACAGCCCGGACGCCGCGGGGCATCCGGGCCGCTTGCTCACGTGGCTGGGGCAGAGGGATTCGAACCCCCGTAACCGGCACCAAAAACCGGGGTCCTGCCGCTGGACGATGCCCCAATGGAAGCGTGCATGCGGGGTATCCACCCCGGCATGCAGTTCAAACAGTGTACCTAATCGCTCAGCGCATCGCAAACGCCGTCGAGCAGTTGGACCGCAAGGGCCTGGGCATCGCTTGCCGTGAACGAGCCGTATCGCGTGAGCCCGGTGAGCTCGATGCGCAGAAGGGCCGGGCGTGCTGTCGCTGCGGCGAGCGCCGTGCGGATGCGCTGCCCCACATTCGCGCACTCGGCGAGCACGATCGTGGCACGAGGGGCACAATCATCGGGCAGGGGGTCGCTCGCGATCTCGAAAACGATATCGACATCATCGGGGGCCTCGCGATCGCAAAGCTGCATACCGCTGCTATTGGTTGTAGCGGTGGCAATGTTCCACATGCGCGATGCGACGTTGCGGGCGATGGGGTCCACGCCAATCACGGCGATGCGGTTGCGCTCGAGCACGCTTGCCGCGCGGGCAAAGCCAATGTGGACATCGGATTCGCTCACCGAGGGCTTGCCCTTCCAGATATGATGCAGACGGTTGATGTAGTTGAAGGTGTCCTGGAACGCCATGCCGTCGGCGAACAGGCCCACGTTCTCCTGGAACTGCTGAAGACCTGCCTCGGTATGGGGGCCAAAGTAGCCGTCCGCCTCGCCGCAGGAGAACCCGAGCGCGTTGAGGGCGTGCTGCAGCACGCACACGTCGGCTCCGTGAAAATTTGGAATGCGCAGGTACAGGGTGCGATCGCCAAGTTTGTACGACGCGTCGACGAGTTTGCCCCAGCACTCCATGTCGACATCGTCCATAACGGCGATGCCCTGCTCCGCGCGGAAAGCGCGCACCGCCGCCGCAGTCGACTCTCCAAAAGAGCGCTCGTCAAGCTCGGCGCGAGCGATGTCATGGCCGAGGTTGACCAGGCGCGTCTGCACGTCTTCGACTGCCGGTCCCTGCATGCCGATGGTGATGGCCTCCATGCGGCCCCTTTCCCTCAAGAAACGCGCATGTCACGGCGCTCGGGAGCCACCTTACCATGCACGGAAGTATCAACGGTGGCTATAGTCTAGCAAGGAACGGGATGCGGTGCTTCAGTAGCCTGCCACCGGTGGTCGCCTACTCCACAAAATGTGCGCTGTAGACGGATTCTCGACATTTCTAATCCAAGATGATAAAGGGAAATGCTGTGACGGGTGCCGGATGGGGAGTCGCGCGCAGTTGCGCTCCAAGGCAGCGCTCTGGCAGCACGGCGAGTTGGGAGAAACGCGTGGAGGCGGGAAAGCGTCTGCTCATCGTTGATGATGAGCCGGATATCTTGCATATGCTCAAAGAGTTCTTCGAGATGGAAGGCTATGCCACGCGCTGCGCATCGAGTGCCGAGGAGGCGCTCGGCATCGTAAACGGATGCATGGAGCGCGCGGGGGCGACCGACGCCTTCGGAGGGACGCCTGCAGGGGATCGAGATGAGATGGAACCGATCGACCTTATCCTGCTCGACGTGAACATGCCGGGGATGGATGGATTCGAGCTCTGTCGGCATCTGCGCACGTGCTTGAGCTGCCCCATCATCTTCCTAACCGCGCGCATCGAGGATGTCGACCAGCTCGACGGATTCTCCGCCGGAGCAGACGATTATGTACTCAAGCCGTTCTCGCTCGAGGTCTTGGGCGGCCGCGTGCGCGCCCACCTTGCGCGCGACGAGCGCCTGCGCGGGCAGCGTCCTAGGAGCGTCCGCGTCTTTCCCGAGGTGACCATAGACTATGGCGAGCGGACCGTCGTGGTGGCCGCGACCGGTGCCGTGCTCGATCTCACGCGCATCGAGTTCGACCTCGTTGCCTTTCTGAGCAAGAATCCAGGGCGCGTCTACGACCGCTCGCTGCTCTACGAGCGGGTTTGGGGATGGGATGCGACGGGTGACCCGTCGATCGTCCGCGAGCACGTGCGGCGCATCCGCCGAAAGCTTTCCGACGCGGGCGTGCAAGGGGAGCTCATAGAGACGGTATGGGGCGTGGGCTACCGATGGGGCGTTCGATGAGGGGGTTCGCTAGTCGGGGACTGATCAAACCGCTGACGGAGCAGCCCCAGGCAGATTTGCCGGCAGATGGGAGGGAAGAGGCATGGCACGTCGATTGCGCGTGCGAGACCGTGTGACGTCATGGTTTCGCAATCCTTCCATCATGAGAGCCTTCTTTGGGTATGCGGTCGTGTGGGCGATCGCGGCAACGACGGCGACCGTGCTGGGAATCTCGGTGCTCATGGAGCTGTACTATGCGCATACGGAGGAACAGCGCGCCGAGCATGTCGAGGTCAATGCGGGTCCCTACATCTACGATGCAGCATCCGGGGAGCTCGTCCCAGCGACGCCCGTCTACCTGAACGACACATACGATCAGGTTGTCTTCGTTTCGTTCGCGGCGGCGCAGGAGAACTACTCCGCGAGCGCAATGGTCGGCGATGGCTGGAACTACGACTCGCAGGTGGTCGATGCCACGATGGAGTTGCTGCGCAATGATCCGGTTTATCGGGTTCGGGATTGGGGCGGGAATTACACCGAGCAGGATTACATCGAGACGGACGGAAGGCCCTACGATCCCGAGATCAGCATTGCAGTCGATGACCTGCCTGCCTACGATGAGCGCGAGCGCGCGGAGCGCGCACAGGTGGCGGACGTCCTGGACGATACCGAGCTCGGCGCGGGCGTGATGACCTCGAACGTCGCGTACTACGTATTCTTGGAAGAATCGGCGTATATGGGGCCCGTAGACTGGGCGCTGCGCCTTGCCGCGGCGTTTGCCGTCCCGATAACAGCTTATGGCGGCGGCGCGGTCCTGCTGTTCCGGCGCTTCTACCGGCGCTACATCTCCGGCCCGTTGGCAGAGCTCGCGAGTTCGGCCAATCGCATAGCCCGGCAGGACCTCGATTTCGAAATCTCTCCGGTTAGAGGTCGCGAACTGGGCAGATTGAGCGAGGTGCTCGAACGCATGCGTGCATCGCTGCTCGATGCGCAGCGCGAGCTATGGCGAACGGCTGAGGAGCGAAGAAGGCTCAACGTCGCGTTCGCCCACGATCTTCGTACCCCGATAACCGTGCTGAGGGGCACGGTCGAGATGGCGCGGATGCGCCTGCGGCGAGAAGGCCTCGACGCGCGGGGTGCGGCGTGCTCGGAGGATGGCGAATGCTCTGGGATCGCCGGTCCCCGCGATGCGGACGCCTCTGCCGAAGTGGATGCGGCGAAGCGCGCATCGGCGCTTCTGGATACGCTGGCCGCCCAGGTCGATCGACTGGAAGCGTATACGGTTTCCATGAGTCGCGTCGGGAGGGTTGAGGACCGCGTGCCGCATCGCTCCGCGTACCAATCCGGCTACATCGCAGAGCTTTTGGAGGAGTATGCACGCGCATATGCCGACTCGCGTACGGCGGATGTCGCCTTGAGCTTCCAGATGTGTTGCGAGGCCGCAGAACTCGTCTATCTCGATTTGCAGATGGTGGAAGAGGTGTTCGGCAACGTGCTTGCCAACGCGTTCGGCCACGCGCGCGAACAGGTTGCGGTCGCGCTCTCGATGCAGCCTGCGGGAGGGGCCCTCGCGGATGCGCTCGACGTCTCCGGTTCGGGCGGGCATCGGCAAGACGTCGTGGAGAGGGGACGGATGCCCATGCTCGTGCTGACGGTCTCAGACGACGGACCCGGGTTTTCCCGCGAGGCGCTTGAACGCGGATGCGATCCGTACTACGGCGAGCGGAAGTCTGCGGAGCACTTCGGGCTGGGCCTCCATATCGCTCGGACGCTTGCCCGCCGCCATGGCGGGGACATCTCGCTTGAAAACCGGGAGGAGGGCGGCGCGCGCGTGGTCGCGAGCTTCGCTGTCGTGCAGGATTCCTCAGAAAGCCCTGCTTGATTCTTTACGGATTCCTTATAGGCGCTTTGTAGCATCGATAGCGAGCCAATGCTCGCCGGCCGCTCCACGCGGGTGGGGACAGGTTGCGACCAGCCTATGAGGAGGGGACATGATAGGAGAGACCGCTATGGGGACTGTTCGGGACTCCTCTGGTGCGTTCGGTGCTCCCGCGGTGATGCGGGGGCAGTCCACCGGGCGTCAGTCGGCTGGCGGCGCCCGGCGGGTCCTGACGCTCAGGCAGAAGCGAGGGCTCGTCATCGGGGCGACCGTGGTGGTGCTCGCGGCAATCTTGCTCGTGTGCTGGAATTACCTGCCCGGCATCTATGCCTGGCTAGCCGACTCGTCGGTTCTCCATGCGTACGTTGCCGAGCATGCCGTGCTGAGCAGGCTCGCGGTGCTGGGCATGAACGCGCTCCAGATCATGCTGGCGTTTTTGCCGGGTGAGCCGATTGAACTCGCAAGCGGCTACGCCTTCGGGTTCTGGGAGGGTACGGCGCTCTGCCTCGTCGCGAGTGCGGTGGCGTCGTCTGCGATCTACGGGATGGTGCGGCTCTTTGGGTGGAAGGTCGTGGGACTCTTCTTCGACCGGAAGCAGTTCGAGCGCTACGCCTGGCTGCGCGATGCGCGGCGTCTCGAGCTCATCATGCTCGTCGTCTTTCTCATTCCGGGTACGCCCAAGGATTTCCTCACCTACTTCGCCGGCCTCACGCGCATGCGCTTCGCGCCGGTTCTCGCCATCACCACGCTCGGCCGCATTCCCTCGATCGTCACCTCGACCGTCGCTGCCTCGGCGTTCGGGTCGGGTGATTACACGGTGGCCATCGCCGCGGTGGTGGTGGCGTGCTTGCTCGCGCTCGTTGGCGGCTTTGCGTGCAAGCGCTTCGAGGCGCACGTGCGCGAGTAGGGCTCTGATGCCAGGGCCCTACCGCTTCGGGTGCCCTAGCTCAGCCGCTCGATGAAGAAGTCCGCCATGTCCAAGAACAATGCACGGCTCTCTGCATCGAGCTCGATTCCGGCGAGCGCCTGCTTTGCGCGTGCGGTGAGATCCGCCGCGTAGGAGCGCGCGAACTCGATGGCGCCGGTCTCCTGGAAAATCCAGACGGCGCGATCGAGGTCCGCGGAGGCGCTGGTGCCGGAACTCAAGATGGCCTCAAGCTCGTCGTGGAAGCGTTCGTCAGCGAGGGCGCGCACCGCGACGAGCGTGCGCTTGCCCTCGGTGATATCGGTTCGCCAGTCCTTGGCGCGGTCGCTTCCCACGATGTTGATGAGGTCGTCTTGGATCTGGAACGCAAGGCCTGTATCCAGGCCGAACGAACGGAGCGCCGCAACCTGCTCCTCGCTGCCGCCGCCGATGATGGCGCCGCAGGCGAGCGGTACCGCGCCTGAGTAGTGGGCGGTCTTGAGCGTCGCCATGCGTAGGTAGTCTTCGATGGTGAGGTCGAAGCGGCCGTCGCGAACCCAGCCCAGGTCGAGCGCCTGCCCCTCGATGGTCCGCTCGGTCATGGCGGTGAGCTCGCGCAGGACGCGCACGCGCGTCGCGTTGTCGAGTGCGGGGTCGTTGAGCACGGCGTCGGTTACGAGGGTGAGGTCGAGGTCGCCGCAGTTTATCGCCAGCCCCGTTCCCTCGGTGAGGTACAGACAGGGCTTGCCGCGCCTGAGCTGGCCATGGTCGGCGATGTCGTCGTGGATGAGCGCCGCGCTCTGGAAGTGCTCGATCGCAGCAGCCGCGCTCCGGGCCCGCGCGGGATCCCCGCCAACCGCCTTGCAGGCAGCGAGGCAGATGAGCGGCCGATGGCGCTTGCCGCCGTTTTCCGTGAAGGTGCGCAGCGGTGCGTAGAGGTAGCGCTCAAGATCGGCATGCTCGGTCTTGTCGGTGAAAAACGACAGCAGGTAGTCGTCAAGGTCTGTATGGTGCTCACTCAGGTACGCGGCGAAGGCGTTTGCCATGGATCGTTCTCTCCCTAGATGCGTGGAGCGAGGCGTGCGACGGACCGGCTTCATAAGAAGGCCAGCGGCGTGCATGCCTACCCAATGGGTTTAGCACTGGGTGGCGAAGCCATCAGGATTGTTGGACTGCCATCTCCAGGAGTCGCGGCACATATCGTCGAGGTTGAAGCGGGCCTTCCAGCCCATCTCCTGCTCGGCTTTCGTGGCGTCGCACCAGTTAGCGGCGATGTCGCCGTCGCGGCGCGGGCAGATCTTGTACGGCAGCGTTTTGCCGCAGGCGCGCTCGAAGGCGTGGATGACGTCGAGCACCGAGGAACCGGTTCCGGTGCCCAGGTTGAAGATGCCCACCTCGGAGCGACCGTTCATCCATTCGAGCGCCGACACATGGCCGCATGCGAGGTCGACCACGTGGATGTAGTCGCGCACGCCGGTGCCGTCGGGTGTGGGGTAGTCGTTGCCAAAGACGTTCACGCACTCGCGCTTGCCCACCGCGACCTGCGCCACGTAGGGCACGAGGTTGTTGGGGATGCCCTTGGGGTCCTCGCCGATGAGCCCCGAGGGGTGCGCGCCGATGGGGTTGAAATAGCGCAGCAGCACGACGTTCCATTCCGGATCGGCGGTGTGCAGGTCCATCAGGATCTGCTCGATCATCCATTTGGTCCAGCCGTAAGGATTGGTTGCGGGCTTCTTGGGATCGGCCTCGGTTACGGGCGGGTTGTCCGGGTCGCCGTAGACGGTCGAGGAGCTCGAGAAGATGATCGACTTCACGCCGTGCTCGCGCATGACATCGCAGAGCGTAAGGGTGCTGCCGATGTTGTTGGCGTAGTACTCGAGCGGCTTGTGGACGCTCTCGCCCACGGCTTTGAATCCAGCGAAATGGATGACGCGATCGGGGTGCTCGGCATCGAAAATCCGCTCCAGTGCGGCGCGGTCGTTCACGTCGGCCTCGTAGAAGGTGAGGTTCGCGGCGGCATCGGCCCCCACGATCTCGCGGATGCGGTCGAGCGCAACCGGGCTCGAATTGGAGAGGTCATCGACCACGGCGACGCGGTAGCCGCGCTCGAGGAGCTCGACGGTGGTGTGGGAGCCGATGAAGCCGGCTCCGCCGGTAACGAGAACGCAGGTGTCTTGGGGCGCAAGTTCTTGAGACATGGGTACTCCTGTTCGCGAAGGCGATGCCGACGCGGCAACGCTGCATAAAAGTATACCGGCTGTGTCGCAGCGTCGCTCGGCGGAAATATGTGGTGCTGTCGGAAACGATGTTCTCGGATGTGAGACTAGGCGCGTTGCGCTATCCTGTATAGCTGTCAGGG
This sequence comes from Enorma phocaeensis, assembly GCF_900186505.1. Taxonomy (GTDB): domain Bacteria; phylum Actinomycetota; class Coriobacteriia; order Coriobacteriales; family Coriobacteriaceae; genus Enorma; species Enorma phocaeensis. The sequence continues at coordinate 633,974 of NZ_LT891970.1, read as the reverse complement.
AGACATATACACACAACACTGATCCGGAGCACGTATGTCACACCTTAACGACCACGCCGCGCCAGAGCGCTCAGGCCACACCCCTATCGATACCGAGCCGATCGTCCACCTTGGTGGCGACGGTCCCGCCTTCTCGCGTCGCAGCGCACTCAAAGCCATGCTATCCATGGCCGGGGCGGCTGCATTGTTCGGTAGCCCCGTTGCTGCCTTTGCCGTCGACGAGGAGCCCCAGGCGAGCCAGGAGACCCTTGATGCCCTGAGCGACGCCCAAGCTGAGTATGATGCCGTGAAGGCGCAGCTCGACGAAATCTCCGCGCAGTACCAGGATCTCAGCCGCCAGCTGGACGAAACGATGGGCCAGATCGAGGACGTTCAGGCCCAGATCGACCAGACCCAGGCGGAGATCGATGCAAAGCAGGCGGAGCTCGAGGAAAAGCAGCGGGCTCTTTCCGAGCGCGTCGCCGAGGACTACAAGGACGGCGGCAACACCGCGCTCGCGCTGCTGCTTTCGTCCGCGACGCTCGACGAGCTCATCTCGAACGCCTACTACCTGGGCAAGATGAACGAGAGCGACCGCCAGGCTATCGCCGAGATCCACGATATCCAGGAGGAGCTCTCGCAGCGCAAGGAGGATCTCGAGACCCAGAAGGCAGAGCTGGAGGCGCTCAAGGAGCAGCAGGCTGAGCAGCTTGCCGAGATGCAGGCCAAGCAGCAGGAGGTCCAGGAGACGCTCTCCGGCCTTGACGGCGAGGTCCAGCAGCTCATCGCCCAGCGCGACGCCGAGATCGCCGAGGCGATCGCCGAGGCGGAGGCCGAGGAGCAGCGCCGTCGCGAGGAAGAGGAGGCGCGCAGGCAAGCCCAGCAGGGGAGCGGCGGCGTGCCCGATTTGCCCGCGGCTGGCAGCGGCCAGGATTACAACGCCGCGAGTGCCGCGCAAAAACGCATCGTCGACTCGTGCTACTACACCCCTTGTCCCGGTCCCAACTACTGCGCCAAGTGGGTTTCGTGGGTGTTCAACAACGCCGGCTACGGGCGCGTGTACGGCAACGCGAATGACATGTACAGCGCCTGGTGCACCAGCTCGAGCAAGGACAACCTGCAGGTGGGCATGATCATCGCGGTCTCCACCCACAGCCATACCATCGCCGGCAGCATCTGGGGCCATGTGGGCATCTACATCGGCGATAACAAGGTCATGCAAAACATCGGCTACATCAACACGCAGGACCTGGACAGCTGGATCCAGTACTACGGGACCACGGTCACCCCGCGCTGGGGCTGGGCGAACGGCATCGATCTCTCCGCCCAGTAGGGCTACCGGACATCGAGATTCGACATCGAGCGACGTAGGCGGCTGCAATCGGCGGCCGCCTTCTTATGCAGTCGATGCCGCGCGTATCCCTACAGCTCTGCCAGATTCCTTACGAACTCCCTGAGCTCGGCAATCTCTGCTTCCAACTCGGCGATGCGCCGCTGGTTGCCGATGATGCCGGCGCGGTTCATGCGCGATTGCTCCTCGACCGGGTCGGGCATGCTCTCGCGATGCTTGCTCGCTTCGAAGGTTTCCTCCACCACGCGGCAGCCGTTTCGGCGCACGATGCGCCCGGGGATGCCCACGACGGTGCAGTCGTCGGGCACGTCCTTCACCACCACCGAGTTGCCGCCTACTTTGACGTTGTTGCCGAGCGTGATGTTGCCGAGCACCTTGGCGCCGGCGCCTACGGTGACGTTGTTACCGAGCGTTGGGTGGCGCTTGCCGCACTCCTTACCGGTGCCACCGAGCGTGACGCCCTGGTAGAGTACGCAATCATCGCCCACGACGGTTGTCTCGCCAATCACGACGCCCATGGCATGGTCGATGAAGAACCGCCTGCCCAGTTGCGCGGCAGGGTGGATTTCCACGCCGGTGAAGAATCGGGTGATCTGCGAGATGATGCGCGCGATGCTCTTGAGCCCGTGATTCCAGAGCCAATGCTCGGGAGTGTGCATCCACTTGGCGTGGAGGCCGGGGTAGGAAAGGAAGATCACCAGAGCGTTTTGCGCGGCAGGATCGTGCGTCTTAACGGTTGCGATGTCCTCACGGACCGTGCTGATAAAGCTCATGAGCGCCCCTTGGTGCGGGTATTGCGTATCGGATCGTCGGCTTTGCATTGCCGGCATTGCGTGCCGAGCACTGGTCGCCGATGGCCGGGTGGTTGTATCGTGCGCTTAAGTATAGCGAAACACTAGGATTAAAACGCATCACACGCAACAAGCACAAGCTCCGCAGGCTGCCTGTTTTCCGGGCTTGTCTGGTAGGAACTTGATTGAGCCAAGGGTTTCGGTTAAATGTTCCCGCTGTGTTTGAAAGCGTCCGAGTACTCTATTGCAGAGGAGTAGAATCTGCTTTTGGAATCATTTTGCGCGGCGCGCACGGGTGCCGCGCACGAATTCGTCGACAGTGAAAGGAAGGTCAACATGGCGGTGGAGAAGAAAGATATCGACTGGGGCAACTTGGGCTTCGCCTACCAGCCAACGGATTACAGCTACGTCTGCAACTACAAGGACGGTGCCTGGGAAGAGGGCGGCCTTACCGCCGACCACAGCCTGGTGCTCTCCGAGTGCGCGGGCATCTTCCACTACTGCCAGGAGGTCTTCGAGGGCCTCAAGGCCTATACCACCAAGGATGGCGACATCGTCTGCTTCCGCCCCGATCTCAACGCCGCGCGCATGGCGGATTCTGCGCGCCGCATCGTGATGCCGCCCTTCCCCGAGGATAAGTTCATCGAGGCCGTGAAGATGGTCGTCAAGGCCAACGAGGCATGGGTGCCGCCCTTCGGTTCCGGCGCTACGCTCTACATACGTCCGTTCATGGTCGCCACGGGCGATGTCATCGGCGTGAAGCCCGCTGACGAGTACCAGTTCCGCATCCTCGTGACGCCCGTGGGTCCGTACTACTCGGGCGGCGTCAAGCCCGTCGCTTTGAAGGTTCCCGCCTACGACCGCGCCGCACCGCATGGTACCGGCGCCATCAAGGCGGGCCTCAACTATGCCATGAGCCTCTATCCGAGCGTCGAGGCGCATGCCGAGGGCTTCGCAGACAACATGTTCCTCGATCCGCAGACGCATACCTACGTCGAGGAGTCCGGCGGCGCGAACTTCCTGTTCGTCGATAAGGAGGGCACGCTCGTGGTGCCCCAGTCGCACACCGACTCCATCCTGCCGTCCATCACGCGTCGCAGCCTCGTTTACGTCGCCGAGAACATGCTCGGCATGAAGGTCGTCGAGCGTCCGGTGCTCTTCTCCGAGGTTCAGCAGGGCGCATTCACCGAGTGCGGCATGTGCGGCACCGCTGCGGTCATCAGCCCGGTTGGCAAGGTCGTCGACGGCGAGACCGAGACCGTCTTCGGCGAGGGCGGTATGGAGCACGTCGGTCCCGTCATGCAGAAGCTGCGCGAGACGCTTACCGGCATCCAGGATGGTGAAATCGCCGGTCCCGAGGGCTGGATCGTGAAGATCTGCTAATTGACCAGCGCTTTGATTTGCGTGCTCGGCACTTTGAGTTTCTTGTTCGATGCTTCGTGCCGAGTATCCGGTGTTTTGGGCAGCATGTAGCGGGGCGCTTCCGTTTTGGGGCGCCCCGGTTTTGAGAATTGGCCTTGTTCGGCGTCTCCTCGGGGGCGCAGCCATCGCATATCCATCAAAAGTCGCGAAATTAAGGGCGAATTTGACGGATATGCGATGCTTTCTCATGGTGGTTCAACCTACCGAAGTGCTCTGCTCTATCGTTGCGGGTTGCGTCGCCGCGAGCCGCACCATCGCATGCCGCGCCATGCGGGGTTCCACCGCTGTAGAGTCCCTAACTGGCGGTATCGAATTCCGGGTTTATCATTTTTCCCGATTTGTAGCCCATCGTCTTATAACGAAGAGCCTGAGCTCGTTCTGTGCGCTCTGAAACGCCAGCGAGTCGTCGACGGGGATATTGCATGCCGCTGCGATGGTGTTCAGCGCTCGCCGTAGCTTCAGCTGGCTGGAAAACTGTCCGCGCGTGAGCGTGAACATGGTATAGCCCATCATGCTGAGCGCTCCGTGCCGCTCCGCGTCGTGGGCACTTCGCGTCGTCTCCTCATGCGCTTGCCCGTTATATTCGACTCCGGCTTTTGCACGTGCGATGTAGAGATCGATTTCGAAGAAACTCGATGTGGTGAAGCGGGCATGTTCGCGTGGAACGTCGATGCGCTTATTCAGCTCGAATCCACGGAATCGGAGCCCGCCGAGTTTTCGAGGACAAGCGATCATCATGGCTGTGCCAGTTTCCATGGGAGAACGCGACCCGTCGCGAACGCTTGCAAGAGCTCGCCGTGCCCTCTGCGCTCCAGGCGCATTCGGATGCGCGTCGATCCATGCGCGTAACGCGGCCCGTGAGAGGAACGGCTCGTGTTCGACATAGTCGTCATCCTCCAAGATGGTGTACCGTCCGCAAAGCTCGTATCCATACTCAATCAATTCGAGCGGTGACATCCATGTGGCCGCTTGGACGAAGCAAAGCGGTTCGCAGACTATGAGGGCGTTTGGAGCTAGGGGAAGAACAAGTTCGGCGGTTATCAGATTGCCGAGCACATGCGTGGCGACCGCTTTGGATCCGGTCCGGTCCGATGGAAAAGAAACCAGGAGATCCAGCGAGGCGTCTTCATCATGCGCCACGCTCCAACGGGAAATCGCCTGACGGACCGTGCGCGCTATAGCGCGAGGGCACGTACCGGCATCGTTCAAACCAATGTCCGAGAAAAGGGGCTCAAGGTCGATGGCGTTGCCAAAGGGATCGACCGAGAGAAGCGGCACGTTATCCTGCGGGCGCATGCCGGCATCACGGGCGCTTGCCAGCCATTTCGTACGACGCTCGACAACGGTGCGGGCGTGATAAATGCGCCAAGCTGTTTTATGAGATAGAACGATGGGAAGGTCCATACTGTGCCCTCCTTGCGTCGTGCGATGTACACATCGTTCTAGCACACCATATGGAGAGTGGGAAGCTTTGAGCTAAAGGTGCTGTTCGCGAATTTCGAAAGCATCGCACATCCGTCAAAACGGCCTGAAATGCAGAGAGATTTGACGGACATGCGATGCTTTTGGAAGAGCTTTACTGACCGCATTGTCGAACTTGGCGACACGGGATTCGCGTGATCGCAAAGTCCATACTTGATTGCAAGGGATTTGCTTGATTGGTAAAGGGCTTCGGTGTTTTGGATGCAGGGGCGCCTCTGTTTTGCAGGGGCCCGAAGGGACTCCGCGCCTGAGCAGTGCCTGAGGAGCATGGGTCAAAAGTGAGAAAACGAGCACGAGTCCCGTCCGGCTTGCCGGGCGGGACTCGTATGCAATCCATGGCGGAGAGAGGGGGATTCGAACCCCCGGAACGCTTGCGCGCCCAACGGTTTTCAAGACCGCCGCATTCAACCGCTCTGCCATCTCTCCGTGAGAGGTAATGATAGCATCGAATCGTGATATGGTGCCGCGAGCTTGCGGGCATCGACGGAAAACGAGCGAAAGGGCGGCTCGGCATGGGCGGGGAGAATGCTGAGGAGAGCATGGGTGCAGAGCTCCGTGAGCAAGATGAGCGCTTCATGCGGGATGCTCTGGAGGAGGCGCAGGCAGCTGCAGCCGAGGGAGAAGTCCCCATCGGGGCGGTCGTGGTCCACGAGGGGCGCGTGATCGCCCGTGCGCACAACCGCCGCGAGCTCGAGGAGGACCCCTCGGCGCATGCGGAGTTCCGCGCCATGGTGGCCGCTGCGCGCGAGCTCGGTCGCTGGCGTCTGACGGGCTGTACTGTCTACGTGACGCTCGAGCCGTGCCTTATGTGCGCGGGGCTCATGGTCAACGCGCGAATCGACCGATGCGTCTTCGGTGCGTTCGATCCTAAGGGCGGTGCCGTGGGGTCGCTTTTCAACGTGAGCGATGACCGCCGCCTGAACCATTCGTTCAGCGTCACCTCGGGTGTGCTCGAAGGGCCGTGCGCGGAGCAGCTTCGCTCATTTTTTGCCGAGCGCCGTGCAGGCGGGGGGATCGTGCACGTAGATGCGGTGGCCCCTGAGCCAGGCGGTGCTGTTTCAGACAAGCTTCAAGATATCGATGACAACCGCCCGTGTGACGTGCGGAGCGGGGGTATCCAGGCGGTTGATGCGTTTTGCAGGCCGTTCCGCGTCCTGCTTGCAATCGACTCCTTCAAAGGATCGGCTTCGAGCTTCGAGGTCGAGTCATGGGTGGCTGAGGGCATATGCCACGCATCTCCAAGGGCCCAGATCACGCAGCTGCCGCTGGCCGACGGCGGCGAAGGGACCGTCGACGCGCTGCATCGCGTGCTTGGCGGAACGATCGTGCGCCGCCGCGTCGCGGGGCCCCTCGACGATCCGGTCGAGGCGTCGTACTTGCTTGTGGGCGAGGGCGAGGATGCCTTCGCGGCGATCGAGATGGCCGAGGCAGCTGGCATCACGTACTCGCCTTGCACCCATGAGGCCGCCCTGCGTGCCTCGACCCGCGGTGTGGGCGAGCTGGTGCTCGATGCAGTGGCTCGCGGGGCACGGAAGGTGTATTTCGCCATTGGCGGCTCAGCTACCAACGATGGCGGTGCGGGCCTACTCCAGGCATTGGGCGCACGTCTGCTTGACGCTGCGGGCAACGAGATCGCTCTCGGGCTCGAGGGCTTGCGTGAACTTGCGCATATAGACCTCTCTGGAGCGCTCTCGGCGCTTGGTGGCTGCGAGCTCACGGTCTTGTCCGATGTCGATAACCCGCTGGTGGGAAAGCGCGGGGCGCTGCGCACGTACGGTCCGCAAAAGGGCTTGCTTGCCGATATCGAACGTGACGAGGCCGAGATGCTCGTAGCGGAGTACGACCGTTGGATGGTTGCATACGGGCGCGCCCTCGATGCGGCGCGGACGCGGGCCGGCATCGTGCAGACCGCCGGTCGGCCCCTCTTCCGCTCCGTCTTGGGCGTTCCGGGAGCCGGAGCGGCGGGCGGCCTCGGCGCCGCCCTCATCGCACTTGGCGGGCGCATGGCTTCCGGCACATCCACCATGCTCGATATCCTCAACTTCGACGATGCTTTGCAGGGGGCGGACCTCCTCATCACAGGAGAGGGCTTTATGGACGAGCAGACCGCGTACGGCAAGGCGCCGGCTGGTGCTGCCGCTCGCGCCAAGAGGCGCGGAGTCCCCGTCATCGCACTGGTAGGCGGGCGCACCGACAACCTCGACAGCGTTTACGCCGCCGGCATCGACCTCGTGCTGCCCATCTGCCGTCGCCCCATGCCCCTCGAGCAAGCGCTCGAACAGGCGGATGCCCGGGCGAACCTCATTGCGGCAGGGGAGGCGGCCGCGCGCGCCTATCTGCTGGGTGTACGGTAGCCTGCCGCCTGCAGCCCGGTGCATCTGGATGCCATGGGCGGGGTCTCGCATCATGCTTGAGGGCGTCGAACCCTCACACCCCTACGGACCATTCCAGAGGCTGGGAGTCTCACTTCATGCTGGCAGGGCGAACAGCTCGGGCGCGGAGAGATGACGCCGATATGAGTGGCTTGGATGTGATTGCCAAGTCGTCCTCGACGCGAGGGGACTCAACAGGTACTATTATCGAAGCGCTCTGCGCGTTCGATGGGTTCGGGTGACGATATGTTCCGAACCTGGTCAGGTCCGGGAGGAAGCAGCCATAAGGAGCCTCTGCCGGGCACCCGGATCCATCGGATGCACGGGGCGCTTTGTTGTAACCCGCGTTTGATCTGGCTGCATTTTCGGGGAATCTGGCATGTTCAACCTGATAAAACGTTATGGACGATCATACAAGGTCAACCTCACGATCGGCCCGCTCACCAAGCTCATCGAGGTCGTGTTCGACCTGTTCACGCCGCTCGTCGTTGCGTGGATGATCGATCGGGGTATCCGCGGTGGCAACGTGAGAACCGTCGTTGACGGTGGGCTCATCCTGCTTGCGATGGCGGCGGTGGGCATTCTGTTCGCGCTCGTTTGCCAGAAGATGGCCTCGCGCGCGTCGCAGGGCATGGGTACCGACATCCGTCACGACCTCTACCGTCGCATCAATGAGCTTTCTCATGCCGATCTCGACCGATTCGGTACGCCGTCGCTTGTTACCCGTATCACCAATGACGTCAACCAGGTGCAGCTTGCGGTCGCGCTTGGCATTCGCCAGCTCATCCGATGGCCGCTGCTTGCGGCGGGATCCATGGTCGCAGCGCTCGCCATCGACATCAGGCTGGGGCTCATCTTCTTGGTTTCAACGCCCGTTATCGGCGGGGCGTTCTGGTTCGTCATGGCCAAGTGCGTGCCGTTCTACCGCGGTATGCAGGTCAAGCTCGACCGGCTTGCGCTCATCACGCGCGAGGGGCTGTCGGGTGCACGGGTCGTACGCGCCTTCACGCGTGAGGACCACGAACGCGAGCGGTTCCGCGAGGCAGCGGCCGATCAGGCCGCGACGGCCATCGCCGTGGGCAGGCTTTCCTCGGTTCTTAACCCGGTCACATTCCTGGTGATGTACGGGGCAGTCGCGCTCATCCTGTGGATGGGCGGTATCGAGGTACAGGTGGGTGACCTCACGCAGGGCGAGGTCACGGCGTTCGTGAACTATATGACCCAGACGCTGCTTTCCATTGTGTACGTGGCGAACCTCGTCGTGGTGTTCACCAAGGCAAGCGCCTCGGCTGCGCGCGTGCATGAGGTACTGGATTGCGCGCCCAGCGTCACCGACGCCGGCAACAAGCCGGTCGAGCTGCCTGTTCTAGGGCAGGACGGCGCCATGCAGGTGCCGGCGCTTCGCATGCGCGACGTCTCGTTCTCCTACCCTGGCGCCTCGGCTTCGGCTCTTTGCGGCATCGACCTTACGCTCATGCCCGGACAGACGCTCGGTGTAATCGGCGGCACGGGCTCGGGCAAGTCAACGTTCGTTTCCCTGATTCCGCGGCTGTACGACACGGCATCCGGTGCGGTGGAGGTGCTCGGCCACGACGTGCGTTCCTGGCCGCTCAAGCAGCTGCGTCATGTGGTTGGCATGGTGCCGCAGACGGCATCGCTCATCTCGGGCACGATCCGCTCGAACCTCACATGGCGCGACGCGCACGCAACCGATGAGGAACTGTGGCGTTCGCTCGAGGTGGCACAGGCTGCCGATTTCGTGCGTGCCCTGCCCGAGGGTCTCGACAGCCCCGTCGAGGCGGGCGGCAAGAACTTCTCGGGTGGTCAGCGCCAGCGTCTGACCATCGCCCGTGCGCTTGTAGGCGATCCGCTCCTCCTCATCTTGGACGACTCCGCCTCGGCGCTCGATTTCAAGACGGATGCGGCGCTCCGGCAAGCGCTTGCGGCAGCACGTGCCCGCGCCGCGGGCGAGGGCAAGCTGCCGTCTGCGACGGTGGTGGTCTCGCAGCGCGTTGCGAGCGTGCGCGACGCCGACCTCATCATGGTCATGCGCCGCGGTCGCATGGTGGGGCTCGGCACGCACGATGAGCTGCTGCGCGACTGCGCCATCTATCGCGAGATCGACGAGTCGCAGACGGGAGGCTCTCGATGAATCCTTACACTTCGACCGGTTCGGTATCCACGGTCGCATCCAGCATCGCCGACAGCGGCGCAAGCCTTGGCGGTGGGAGCCAGGGCGGCAGCCGCGCTCCTTTGGGTCCTGTCGTCCGCAGGCTCATGGGATACGTGCGTCCCCATGCCGTGAGCTTTTTCGCCTCCTTCGTCTCGGCTGCTATTTCTGTGGTGCTCCAGCTTTATGTGCCCATCTTGGTGGGGCGTGGCATCGACTGCATCGTGTCAGCCGGACGCGTTGACTTCGACTCACTCGCGCCGCTCGTCGTGCAGCTGGTGATTTCCGCGGCGGGCGCCTCGCTTTTCCAGTGGGTTCAGGGGTACTGCGTGAACCGCCTGGCGTACGAGATCGTGCGCGACCTGCGCATCCAGGCAAACGACAAGCTCTTCCGCATGCCGCTGGCAACGATCGACGCGCATGCCCACGGCGATTTCATCAGCCGCGTGGTGAACGACGTCGATCAGGTGGGCGATGGCTTATTGCAAGGGTTTACACAGCTTTTCACCGGTATCGCCACCATCGTGGGCACGCTCGTGTTCATGCTTGCCCTTTCGGTGCCTATGGCGCTGGTTGTGGTGCTCGTCACGCCGCTCTCGATGCTCGTGGCATCGCTCATCGCCAAGTTTTCTAACAAGAGCTTTGCGATGCAGCAGCGCGTCCAGGGCAGACTCGGTGGTTATGTCGAGGAGCTCGTGGGCAATCAGAAGCTCGTCGACGCTTTTGCACACGGCGATGCCGTGCAAGCCGAGTTCGACGCTATCAACGCAGAGCTCTATATCGCAGGCGAGCGCGCGCAGTTCTTGAGCTCGCTCTCCAATCCCGGCACGCGTGCCGTGAACAATGTCATCTACGCTGTGGTGGCGGTGATCGGGTGCGTGTGCGCCATCACCGGTTTCCCTGCGCGGCTCACCGTAGGCGAGGTGCAGATCTTCCTCTCGTACGCCAACCAGTACACGAAGCCCTTCAACGAGGTGACGAGCGTGATCACCCAGATCCAGACCGCCTTCGCCTCGGCGCGGCGCCTGTTCGAGCTGCTTGATGCCGCGGAGGTGGAGCCTGATGGCGCGGCTGCCGTCGAGCTCGTCGATGCCGCGGGAGAGGTCGAGCTCGACCATGTTGACTTCTCCTACGTTGCCGACCGACCGCTGCTGCGCGACATCTGCGTGCATGCCATGCCCGGCCAGCGCTTCGCGTTGGTGGGTCCCACCGGTTGCGGTAAGACCACCCTGATCAATTTGCTGCTGCGGTTCTACGACGTCGACCGCGGTGTGGTGAGCGTGGATGGCCACGATATCCGCGAGGTGACCCGTCGCAGCTTGAGGCATTCGTTTGGCATGGTGCTGCAGGATTCTTGGTTGTTCGAGGGCACGGTGCACGATAACATCGCATACGGTAAGCCGGGCGCCACGCGCGAGGAGGTTGTGGCCGCTGCCGAGCGTGCCCACGCCGATGCCTTCATCCGCGCGCTTCCGGCGGGCTATGACACCGTGATTCCCGAGGACGGCGGCGCTTTCAGCCAGGGCCAGCGGCAGCTGCTGTGCATCGCGCGCGTGATGCTCACCGATCCGGCGATTCTTTTGCTCGACGAGGCCACCTCGTCTATCGACACCCGTACCGAGTTGCAAGTGCAGGCTGCATTCGACGAGCTCATGGCCGGCCGCACGAGTTTTATCGTGGCGCATCGCCTTTCGACTATTCGCAACGCCGACTGCATCCTCGTGATGCGCGACGGGCAGATTATCGAGCGCGGCACCCATGATGAGCTGCTCATGCGCGGCGGCGCATACGCAGAGCTCTACAATTCCCAGTTCGCTAGGGCGTAGGGCTGCTTCCCTGCCGGGGGGCACCCAAGGCAGGGGCCGTACCAAGGGGTGCGGTTCTCTGCCGCGGACGTCTCTCTGCGCGACTCAGATGGACGCCGGCGGCCTTCGAGCGGCATTGTGAGCGCCGCTTCAGAGGTTCGATGTTCTTGGCGGTGGTCATTAATAAAAACCCTGAGTAGACAGCCCTATTCCCCGATAAGAATTGCAGGTTAAGGCGCTGCATCGATTCGGTGTACTTTGGTCTGACGAAGAAAACCACCGCCAAGAAGCTCGAACTTTCCGCGAGCCCGTTATGAACGTTAAGGCTTGCCCAAGACGCGAAGAATCGAAGGTAAATTCGAATAGCGTGCACCTTAGAGCGACGTATGCGCCTGTTCGTAGTTTGGGTGTTGTCGAGCAAAGCTGTTGCTGGCACCGGGATGACCGAGCTGTCCGTATGCGACACGGCGAAGCGGGTAGTATGGGTTGCGGTACGTAGGTTCCATCTAGGTTGCCTGTACGGCGAGCCCAGCTGGATCACCAGAAAGGGGCCATCTATGCGGTACGCGATTCTTTATAACAGTGCAAGCGGTAATACGAAGCAGGTTGCAGAAGCGCTCGAGCGCGCGCTTAGAGCAGCGAATGCCGAGGTTGCATGCGTCCAGATTGCCCCGGGCGATACATGCGCGACGATCGACGCGGCTGGCGTTGAGGGGGCCGATGCGGTGCTCGTGGGGTTTTGGTGCGACAAGGGGACGTGTACCCAAGAAGTCGCAGATGTGCTCGCCGAGCTCGGCGGCAAACGCGTGTTCCTCTTCGGTACCGCAGGATTTGGGGGTGCTCCTGAGTATTTCGAGCGCATCCTTATGGGCGTGCGCGCCAAGCTCCCGGAGGACGCCGAATACCTTGGTGGGGCAATGTGCCAAGGCAAGATGGGCGCGGGGGTTCGCCGACGCTACGAGGCGATGCTTGCGGAGAAGCCCGGCGATGCGCGCATCCAGGGCATGATCGATAACTTCGATGCGGCGCTCCCGCATCCCGACGATGACGATCTCGGGCGCATCGTGCAGACGGCAAAGCAGGCACTCGGGCTTTAGGCGCTATGCGGGAGCAGCAGGAGCCGTCGCCGCTCCCTGGCCTCGGATCAAGAATTGCTTTAATACCACAGCGATAGCAACGACGCGTTCGACGTCGGTCTCGTGGGGGATGTCAACGTCATAGTCGGCCATGATCGCGCACGATTGTTTCCGTATGCGGGCGACGATGCCGGTGGCATCCTTGATTTCAAACTCACAGGCAAGGATGCTTTTGCCTGTGAGTTCCCATCCAAGCTCCGGAACCTCAAAGCGTATGTTGAAGCCGAGCGGGTCGCGCAATAGGCTGAACGTCGTTCCGTCTGCCATGGTAACCGTGTTGATGCTGCGGAGAAGTGAGAACTGTTTGGGGCAGATGCGCGCGATCTCGGTTCCCGTTGCGTCTTCGATGACGGTCTCGTTCACGGGGAGTTGCATGAGTTCGGACCATGCATGGTAGCGGAGGGTTCCGCCAGCGTCGAAAACATCCATTTCTTTGTGCATGGTGAAGCGCTTGCTTGAGATGCGGAGCTCCATTGTTCCTCCTTGGCGGCGGGGATGCTCGGTCGATACCTGGAGAGTCTGGTGCGTGGGCGCTGCTGGGGCTTTGACTTGGACGGACTTCTCGACTTATACCCGAAAAGCGTGGACGGGCGATAAGCTCCTGGTGGAACCCGCCGGCCTACCCGCGCCAGTAAGCGATGGCGATTTGCGTACGGTTCTTGAGGTGCAGCTTCGATAAGATCGAGGAGATGTGGTTACGCACCGTTCCTTCGCTCATATAGGCGGCCTGCGCGATTTCGCGGTTGTCGAGTCCCTCAGCAATGAGCCGCGCCACCTCGAGCTCTCGTTCCGTGAGTCGCTTGAAGACGGGCGGTTGCAAGTCGGAAGCGCCAGATGACGAGATTCGCTCGCCGGGACTGCGTGTTGCCCCTACGACGGTTGAGCCCTCGCTCCTTTTGATGCTCGTCTTGAGCTGGGCTTCAAGTTCATGCTTTTCATCGAGAAGGAACTGGGTGCGCAGAGCGAGATCGTCGCGGGTTCGATGCAAGGTCTCCTGACGAGCGAGCATGCGATTGGTGCGTGCGGATAGTAACCCTGCGACGGCGCAAAGGCATGCAATGAGGAGGGCATCGTCCAAGGGGGCTATCCCGGCGAGGGCTGTGATGACGAGTGCTGCAGCGGGGACGCCGACGGTCCAGCGGGTGAGTGTCGCGCAATGAAACTCGCGCATTGAGTCATATACAGCAATGGGCAAGAGCCATGCCCCCGCTCCGCTCGCGAACGCCGCAAGTGTTAGGGCGATGGGAGCGCAGGGACGCCAGCTCGCGGGAAGGACCTCGTCGAGTGCCGCCGCACAGAGCGCGAGCAGCGCCACGATGACGTCGTTTGCGCCGATTCCGGCATCCGGCCGTCCCATATATGCAACCATGCAGACCAGGCAGCAGGCGAAAAGAGCGGTTTTGTCGATGATGCGTTGCATGCGCACTATGGTATCAAACCGCTCCTCATCGAAGAGCATCATATCGCTAAACCATTTACCAGCAAAAACGGAATCCATGACATTTGTCACTGGTGCTAACGCGCGCGCCCTGCCACCATGGTCGCGAGGATTGGAGGCATCAGTGGATATCGTCGCCGTGGATGGTCTGGTCAAACGCTATGGCGAGGTGCTCGCGCTCGACCGATTCGACTTGCATATCGCCGAGGGAGAGATCTTCGGCTTGCTCGGCCCCAACGGCTCGGGAAAGACGACCGCTATCAACTGCATCTTGCAGCTGCTCAGCTATGACCGTGGTGATATACGCCTTTTCGGCGAGGATATGGCGCCGGCTCGCTACGACCTCAAGCGGCGAATCGGCATCGTGCCGCAACAGGTGGCCGTGCTCGAGGAGCTTACCGTCCGCGAGAACATCGACTTCTTCTGCTCGCTCTACGTGGCCGATCGCTCGCGCCGGCGCGCCCTCGTGGACGAAGCCATCGCGTTCGTAGGCTTGGAAGATTACACGCGCTTCCGTCCCAAGAAGCTTTCCGGCGGCTTGCTCCGCCGCCTCAACATCGCGTGTGGTATCGCGCACAAGCCCGAGCTCATCTTCTTTGACGAGCCAACGGTCGCTGTGGACCCGCAGAGTCGCAGCGCCATCCTCGAAGGCATCAAGGGTCTGCGAGACGAGGGTGCCACGGTGGTCTATACGAGCCACTACATGGAGGAAGTCGAGCAGATCTGCTCGCGCATCATGATCATGGACGGTGGCCGCGTTCTGGCGCAGGGTACAAACGACGAGCTCAAGCGTATGGTCGCAGTGGGTGAGAGGATCGTGGCCGAGGCGGCGCAGGTGCCATCTGTGGTGCTCGATCGCTTGCGCGCGTACCCGCACGTGCTCGACGCGACGTTCGACGCAGGCGTGCTCACCATTCGTTGCGAGCCCAGTGAACATAACCTCACGGATGTGCTGGGCGTGCTGGGTGCCTCGCGCGTGCGGCTGGGGCGCGTGTACGCCGAGCCACCCACCCTAAACGACGTCTTTCTCGAACTTACCGGCCGCGAGCTGCGCGATTAGGGGAGGACACGATGCTGAGCACGTTCCGAGCGACCATCCGCATGCTGCTGCGCACGCCGAGCGCGCTGGTGTGGGGGCTCGCGTTTCCCATTATCTTGGCTACGATGTTCGTCTTCATGTTCTCGGGCTTCCGGACGGCGGAATCGATCAACGCCGTTCCGGTGGCGGTTGTCGCGGATGACGCCTGGAATACCTCGACATTCTCTCAGGTTATGGATGCGCTTGCAGAAGGCGAAGAGCCGCTGCTTTCCTGTATCGAGGTGGCAGACGAAGGCTCCGCGCTCGAGCTGCTCTCTACAGGCGAGGTGGACGGCGTGTTCATGGTTGATGGGTCTGCTGTTACCGGCAACGCAACCGCTGCTCTCGATGGACCGAATCCCGTCCTCGCATTGCCGCGGCTCGTCGTTGCTTCCGAGGATTCTGCTGCGCATGGCGGTGCAAACGGCGGCTACGAGGTGAACCGGTCGATACTTGTCTCAATCGCGAACTCATATGCGCAATCGGAGGCGCTCATCGACGACCTTGCCGCGAGCAACTCAGCAGCGCTTGCTGATCCCGAGGCTGTAGCGCGGGCGCTCTCGCTCGATGCCCGGACGGAGCGCGTCTCGCTTACTCGTTCCACGCCGGATGAGACTGTTCGTTTCTACTACGCACTCATGGGAATGGCCACGCTTTTTGCCGCACAGCTCAGCATGCTTGCAGTGGCGAGCATTCGTCCCACGGCATCTGCGGTGTCTGCGCGGCGCTGCATAGCGGGCACGAGCCGCATCCGACAGCTTGCCGGTGCGCTTCTTGGATCATGGCTGCTCTCGTTCGCGTTTCTCACGGTTGCGTTCGCCTACATCCGCCTGGTTGTGGGCATCGACTTTCAGGGCCGCGAAGCGCTGTGCATCTTGGGCGTCGCCGTGGGGGCGTGGCTTGCTACGGGCATCGGTGCCATTGTGGGGTCGTTGCCGCTGCAAGGTGGCGTGAGCGCCGGATCGGGTATCCTCACGGGCCTGACCTGCGGACTCGCTATCTTCGCTGGACTATACGGCCAGCCCACCATGGAGCTCGCCGACGCCATTGCCCGCGCAGTGCCGCTTTCGACCTGGGTGAATCCCGCCAAGCTCATCTGCGATCTGTTTTACAGCCTCTACTATTACGAATCGCTCGCGCCGTACCTCGCGCGCCTTGCCGCCTGCGCGGCTTGGGGCGTTGCGTTTTTCGCATTCGCGGCGCCTATGTTTAGGAGGCAGCGGTATGCGCATCTGTGAATCTGCTCTGGCGATCGCATTCCGCCATCCCATATACTTGGGCGTTTACGTGCTGTTCCTCTCGGCATTGGGGACGTTCCTCACCATAGGGGTCCAATCTGGTTCAACGCGGGCGTCCGGCTCCGCGCCCGCCGCGCAACAGGAGGATGGTTACGCGCCCATGCAGGCGAGCGTCGCTGTAATCGATCGCGACGGGTCCGAGCTCTCAGCGGAGATCTCGGCGCATCTTGGGGAAACGCAGGAGCTTGTGGATATTGCAGACGATTCATTTGCGATGCAGGACGCGCTTGCAACAGGCCTGGTCGAGGCGATCGTCATCGTACCCGAGGGGTATGAGGCCGACCTCCTCGTCAGCGCCCGCTCGGGTGAGGAGTTGCCGGCACTGCAGATCGCCTATGGAACGGACACCCAGGCAGCAGCCCTTTTGGACACGCAGGTTGCGCGCTGGACGGCACTCGCTTCCGCCTCCGCTGCGCTTGAGCCTTTCGCGAGTGCTTCCAACGTAGCGGGCTTGGTGCGGCGCGCCTCCGCTGCGCATGCGGATGTCTCGGTGGAGCGTGACGTCGCGGCGGCCGAGACTGCGCGTCCGCTGCAGGCGTACCTGAGCTTCACCTCGTACTCCATAACTTGTTCGGTGGTGGTTTGCGCTGGGCTCGTGCTCTCCACCATGAATGAGGATCGGCTTCGGGCGCGCATATTCGCCGCGCCTGTGCCGCCACGACGCTTGGGTTTGAACACGCTTGCGGCATGCGTGGTACTCGTCGTTGCGGTATGGGGTGCTACGAGTGTGGTGGGCCTTGTGGCAAGCGGAGCGTTCGCGTCGACTGCCGGCATGCTTCCCACTAGCATCGTGTTGGCGCTCATGGCGATGCTCGTGTTCGCATTTGTCCCGCTTGCCTTGGCGTTCACGTTCGCACAGGCCCGCTTCGGCGAAGATGCGCTCAACGCGCTTGGTAATATCGGTGGCATGCTCATGTCCTTTTTAGGCGGGGCATGGGTGCCGCTTTCGTTGCTGGGCGACTCGGTGAGGGCGGTAGCTCATTTCGTGCCGACGTTCTGGACGAACGACGCAGTTGCCGCTGTGTTGGGCGCTCCCGTGCTCACCATGGAGGTGCTCGCGCGCTACGCGTGCGGCGTTGGGGTCACAGCGTTGTTCGCCGTTGCGATCGCCTGCGTGGGGCTCGCCCTCACTCGGCATCGTGTTTAGCCCCTGCGGCCCTTCCTCGCTCGTGGCTTCCCTTGCTGCGGCGAGCCTGGTCGCACAACCGCTTGCCGTCTGCTCGGGTCCCATCACTTGACGCATCATGGCATCCGCACCGTACAATCAAGGTGTCGCTTGTACCGGATTGAGGGAGGACCCCTATGGAACCTGCCAAGGTTTACTTCACGAACATGCGCACGAGCTCCCATGAGAACCTCACGCAGAAGCTGCAGCGCCTCATGCGCGCCGCGGGCATCGCTGAGCTCGACTTGGAGAACAAGTTCGTTGCCATCAAGATCCACTTTGGCGAGCTGGGCAACTTGTCGTTTTTGCGTCCCAACTACGCGCGCGCTGTCGCCGACGTGGTGAAGGAGCTCGGCGGCAAGCCATTTCTCACCGACTGCAACACGCTATACGTGGGTAGCCGCAAAAACGCCCTCGAGCATCTGGATTGCGCCTACCAAAACGGTTTCACGCCGTACGCGACCGGTTGCCAGATCATCATCGCCGACGGCCTCAAGGGTACCGACGAGGTGCTCGTGCCCGTGAAGAACGGGGAGTACGTCCAGGAGGCAAAAATCGGCCATGCCCTCATGGACGCCGACGTGATCATCAGCCTTACGCACTTCAAGGGCCATGAGCAGACCGGGTTCGGCGGCTGCATGAAAAACATCGGCATGGGCGGTGGCTCGCGTGCCGGCAAGATGGAGCAGCACGTTGCCGGCAAGCCGAACGTCGAGGCCGAGCACTGCATAGGATGCCGCGCATGCGCCCGCAACTGCGCGCATGACGCCATCACTTTCGAGGGTACCCGCGAGCGCACGCTTGCCAACGGCGAGGTCCGCACGGTGCACGTTGCCCGCATCGATCACGACCGCTGCGTGGGCTGCGGCCGCTGCCTGGGCGCCTGCAACCAGGACGCCGTGGTCCCCGGCGCAGACGACGCGGTCGACAAGCTCAACTACAAGATCGCCGAGTACACGCAGGCGATCGTGCAGGATCGCCCGCAGTTCCACATCTCGCTTGCCATCGATATCTCGCCCGAGTGCGACTGCAATTACTGGAACGATGCCCCCATCCTGCCCGACCTGGGCATGTTCGCGAGCTTCGACCCGGTGGCGATCGACCAGGCGGCAATCGACATGGCGCTTGATGCGCAGGCGTTCCCCAACACCATGCTCACCGACGAGGAGGAAAAGCTCGAGGCGAGCGGTGGCGTTCCCGAGCGCTGCCAGCATGACCATTTCAACCTCACGCATCCGGACACCAACTGGCGCTCGATGATCGAGCATGCCGAGAAGATCGGGCTGGGAACGAGCCGTTACGAGCTCGTCGAGGTCTAAGTTGGGACGTTGCGGACGGCGTCAGCGGTTCCATGACAGATGAAGTGCGCTGGGGACAGCGGGGCTGTTCCCAGCCTCCCGTACGAGGGGTGCCATATCTGCAGGCGTCGTGCGAACCTGCAGATATGGCACCCCTTGTCTGCGGACTATGCTCTTTGCTAGAATAGCGAACAGTCTATATTGGGAGGATAGCGTTCCGTAGATGTCTGCATCCAGCGACAGTTCCACACCCCGAAGTACGATGGGCGCGACCGACGCGCCCACATTCGAAACCCCGCTTGAGGACGTATGCGCTACGTGCCGCAAGCGTCGCCGCTCCTGCCCAAAGTATCCGCGTGAAACTGAGGATGCCGCTGCGGGCAAACAGCCACCGCACTACACCCTCGGTGAGGAGATCGCCAATTCCATCACCCATGGTATCGGGTGCCTTTTGGCCATCGCAGGCCTGGTGCTGCTCATCGTCAAGGCGGCGCTTGGCGGTGCCGAGCCAACGCATCTTGTCTCTGCCATCGTATGCGGCGTGACGCTCATCTTCGAGTACCTCGCCTCGACGCTTTACCACGCCATTCAGGTGCCGGCTGCCAAGCGCGTCTTTCGCATCATCGACCATAGCAGCATCTACCTGCTCATTGCTGGGTTCTATACGCCGTTTTGCCTCATCACGCTGGCCGAAGCGGGCGGCATCGTGCTGTTTGTGGTGGTTTGGACGCTCGCCTTCGCCGGCGTATCGTTCGAGATCATCGGCCGCCAACGCCAGCCGCGTTGGGTCACCATCCTCATCTACCTTGTTATGGGATGGCTCGTCGTGTTCCGCTTGCCGCAGCTTGTTGCCGCGCTCGATCCGGTGGCGCTCGCGCTGCTGACGGTGGGCGGCCTGTGCTACACCATCGGCACGGCGTTCTACCTCATGAAGAAGATCCCCTACATGCATAGCATCTGGCACCTGTGGGTGCTGGCGGGGAGCATCTTCATCTTCATGGCGGTGATTCTCTACGTGATTTGATAGCGCGTGCCGGCACTTGCGCCGGTCTTCGAGTTCGTTGGAATGCCCGCCGGTAAATCCGTGCGGTGTCGGGGTGTCCCCAGGAGGTTCGATCCAACACTATGGGTGCAGTTGCGTTCTCCATCATAGCCACGTTCCTGTTGACGCTGCTCAACGGGTTCTTCTCCATGTCAGAAATGGCGCTTACCACGGCTAAGCGCGCCACTCTCGAGCACGATGCCGAGGAGGGCGACCGTCGCGCCACGCTCGCGCTCGACCTCGCGAACGACTCAACGAACTTTCTGGCTACCATCCAGGTTGCCATCACGCTGGTGGGCTTTTTCTCGGCAACGGTCTCGTCAAACACGCTTTCCGACCCGCTTACACGCTGGGTCGAATCGTTCGGCATCACGCCGCTTTCCGCAATCGCGCCCGTGGCGTCGCCCATCGTGATCACGCTCATCGTCTCGTACCTGTCGATTGTCGTGGGCGAGCTCGTGCCCAAGCGCATCGGCCTCTCGGATGCCGAGGGCATGGCGAAGTCCGTCGCAGGCCCGATCTCAACGTTCCGCAAGATCGCCCGCCCGCTTGTGTGGCTCACGCAGGCAAGCGCCAACGGCATCTCCAAGATCATGGGCATCAAGAGCGCCGATGACCGCCAGAACGTCTCCGAGGAGGAGATCAAGTACATGGTCTCCGAGCAGGACACCCTGCTCGACGAGGAGAAGCGCATGATCCACGAGATCTTCGACCTGGGTGACGCGGTGGCGCGCGAGGTCATGGTGCCGCGTGTGGACGTGACCATGGTGGAGGATACCGACACCGTAGAGGAAGTGCTCGACGTCATGCGCCGCACCGGATACTCGCGCATCCCGGTGTACCGCGAGGACACCGACAACGTGGTGGGCATAGCCCACATCAAGGACCTCATCGAGCTTGCGCTTTCCAGCAGGGGCAAGGGGCCGGTTGCCGGAAGCCTGCGCGACGCGACCTTCGTACCCGATACCAAGGACATCCTGCCGTTGCTTTCTGAGATGCAGACCGCCCACGAGCAGATGGTGGTCGTGGTGGACGAATACGGCGGTACAGCGGGCGTCATCACCGTCGAGGACATCGTGGAGGAGATCGTCGGCGAGATCGAGGACGAGTTCGATCCCGACAACAAGTACCTCACGCGTCTCTCGCGTCGCGAGTGGCTCGTAGACGGGCGCTTTAGCTGCGATGACGCTATCGAGCTGGGATGGCCCATCGAGGAGAGCGACGAGTACGAGACCGTTGCCGGCTGGATTCTCGACATCTGCGACGGCATGCCCAACATCGGTGAGGTTTTCGAGGTGGAGGGCTTCCGCTTCAAGGTCCAGTCCATGCGCGGGCAACGCATCTCGCTCATTCGCGTGATCGCCCCCGAGGAGCCCGTAAAGGAATCTGATGAGGCTTCTAGCAGCAACGATGATGGTGCTGCTACTGGTGGAGAGCGTTCCGGCGAGGATGGTGCCGCTGCTGGGAAGCCTGTGCGCTCCGGCAGGGATTAGCACCGTTCGCGTACCCGATGCGCCCGCGATGCGCTACGATGGCTGAAAGCGCCGGCATGCACGCATGCATTCCGCGACGCCGTCTGCGCCCGAGGAACGGAGAGACATGGCACATCTGTTCAACATCATGAGGATCACGGTGGGGGAGCGCGATCTTACCGCTCGCGTTCTGGTCAACCCCGGCATGCCGGTAAGGACGTCCGAAGATATCGAGGCAACCGCGCGCGTGTACTACCTGGCTCCCGCGATCGCCAAGCACGTGTGCCTGGGCGACGCCGGCCGCGAGTTCCAAGACTGCATGGGTGACACCGAGCTTGCCCATCTGCTTGAGCATCTGACGGTTGAGATCATGAACGCGACAGGGCTTGCCGGTGCGATCTCCTGTGGACGCACGCATGCGGTCGCGGAGGACCCGCGCCTGTTCGACATCGAGCTGAGCTGTCCTGACGATGCGCTTACCATCGGCGCCCTCTCGTCGGCTTCCTTCATGATGGAGTGGGCCTTCTTGCACCCCGAGGCGACTGCACCCGACTATGCTGGCACGGTCGAGGGCCTGCGTCAGCTCGTGCTGGGCTTGCGCGGCGAGGACGAGGGCTCGGTAGAGAAGGATGCTGCGGAAAGCGATGCTTCTGCGGAAGACGTCTCGCTCGCGAGCGACGATGATGAGTCGGTGGCGCCAGCGGACGGGGAGCCGGTCGTCGAGCCCGTGTTCGGCGGTGCGGCGGCGGTGAACCGCGGCTAGCGAGCAGCTCGCCCCCCGCTCTCGTTTGACCTTTTGCAGGTCTTTAGAGCTATCTGCTTGGTTACCATTGAGGTTTCATAGTCGCGGCAACCGGTCGAGCGCTGAGCACGGGTATAATAGTGACCCACTATGTACGCCGTCATGCAGGCGGCGCCTTGAGGAAAGGACTTGAACATGGGTAAGGCCTTCAGCTTCATCGTAGGAGCCACCATCGGAGCCGCTGCTGGCACCATCGCCGGTATACTGCTCGCCCCGCGCTCTGGCGCCGAGACGCGCGCCATGGCCGCGGATATGGCGAACGATGCTTGGGATAACGCTCGCGATATGTATGAGCAGGGTGCTGAGCAGGCCCGCGCTGCCGTGAATGACTTTGGTCCCATGATGGACGCCAAGACCGATGAGCTGCGTGCCAAGGTCGACCTTGCCCGCGAGCGCATGGACCAGCTGCGCGAGACCTTGAACGATGCCATCTCTGGTGCCGCCATCCCTGCCGTCGATGTTCAGGTCGAGGTCGCTCCCGAGGCTGCCGAGGCTGCTCCCGAGGCGTAATGCGCACCAAAGATATCCAGGGGATCAAGCTCTACCGCATGCCGGCAGCCGATCGCCGCACCCGCAAGGACGGAACGCCGCGCGAGCCCAAGAAGCTCGGGCGCGTTCACTTTCCCGTGTTCACCCCCGATGGGCGGCGTGTGGTGGGGTTCATGGTGACTCCGCCCGATATCGTCGGCGTGGTCAAGCAAGCTGATCGGTTCGTCGCGCTCGACTGCCTCAAAGTCTACGAGGGCGTCTTCGCTGTCGAGGACCGGCGTGACGCTTTCGACGCTCCTGCTGCCAAGCGGCTGGGGATCGATTTGGATGCATGCATCATCTGGGTGGGCATGGATGTGAAGACGCGTTCCGGCAAGGCGCTCGGCTACTGTGCCGATGCCAGCTTCGACGCCAAGACCGGGCGGGTCAAGAGCTTCTCGATCACGACGGGAAGCGCCGCTACCGCCCTTTTGGGCACGGTCGAGATGCCGGCGAGCGCGCTTGACGGTTATGCCGAAGCCACGATGGTCGTGGACGATGCGGTCGAGTACCTGGAGCCATCGGGCGGCGCTGCCGCCAAAGCTGCAGAGACCACGGCGAAGATCGGTGCCAAGGTGAGCGAGGGCGCGCGCGTGCTCGATGAGAAGGGTTCGGCTGCGGTCGAGAAGGGTACGCGAGCCCTGGGCAAGCAGCTCGGCCGTACGCGCGGCATGTTCGGCGCCTTCAAAGACGAGTTCAAAAAAGCCGCTGGCCCGGCTCCCAAAAAGGCCGCGGGCTCTACATCCAAGAAGAAGGGTTCGACAACATAGCCCTGCGGGCATGCGCCCGCCCATGCGAGGAGGAAACCATTGCAGAAACGAACCACCTCCTACAACACAAGACGACCCACTCCTCGTCGCGCGCCGGCGGGCAAAGGCTACCAGCTGCCACGCGGAAGGAGCCGTGCCACACGCCGGCCCGGAGCGACGTATCTCAACCATACTCAGGGTTTCGGTGGTGGTCGCCGCCGTCGCGTGAACCCTGATCCGCGTCGTCGTGCACGGCGCTCGTACGCCCTCATCATCGTGGGCTGCGCCCTGCTCTTCTTTGCCGCCAGCGTGATCTGGTACCTCAACCGCAGCGTCTCCATCACCTTGAACGGCGAGGAGGCAAGCATCCATATCAACGGGACCATACAGCAGCTCATCGAGAACGAAGGCCTCGATGAGACCTGCGAGCCGGGCGACCTGCTCGCGGTCGACGACTCGGTGCTCGAGCGCGAGGGGGGTGCGCGCTACACCGTGACGCTCGACGGTGAGGCGGTCTCTGAGGATGCGCTCGCCACCACCGAGCTCACGGGTGGTGAGGTGCTGGAGATCACCGACGGTGCAGACACGTACGAGGAGCATACGGTCCAAGCGACCGAGCTTGCGCCTGCGATCACGGTCGATGGCACCGGCTCCATCCAGTATGTTCGGACTTGGGGTGTGCCCGGCCGCTCCGAAGTGTGGACCGGTGCGCAGTCGGGCATCACGTTCGATAGGGGCATCGTTCAAGAAACGGTTGACTGTGAAGTGGTGCGAACATCGGTCTCGCCAGACGATAACAGCAGGTACGTGGCCCTGACCTTTGACGAGGGGCCAAGTGGATACACGCAGCAGATTCTCGACATATTGGATGAGAAGGGTGTTTCTGCTACGTTCTTCCTGCAGGGAGACGCCGTCGAGGAGCACCCGGAGCTCGCGGCCGCCATCGCTGATGCGGGGCACGAGCTTGGTTCGAACGCTTACAGCAACACGAACCTTACCGGCCTCACGGGCGAGGAGCTGCGTTCCCAGATTACCCGCGGGTTCGATGCGATCGAGCAGGCAACGGGCCAGCGCCCCGGCCTGCTGCGGGCGCCGTTTGGATCCTTCACCACCCAGAATTGGGCCGATTCGATGGATCTTATGAGCGCGGTGGTGTATTGGAGCGTCGACTCCGGTGACTGGGAGCTGCCCGGGTCGGATGCCATCGTCGAGAACGTCATGGGTTCTGTCCGCAGCGGCAACATCGTGCTGCTCACCGATGGTGACGCAACGGGCGAGCAGCTCGTGGCGGCTTTGCCCGATCTGATCGATCGGCTCGAGGAAGAGGGGTATCAAATCGTGACGGTGAGCGAGCTCGTCAAGACGGATAGCGACCTTGCCGAGGAGCTGGACCTTGCGCGTGTCGGCCTCCCGGATGGGGCCGCCCTGCCAACGGTCGAGTCGGAAACAGATGAGACGGCGTAGCCGCAAGGCCACCGAATAAGGGAGCATCATGAACGGGAGCCGCAAGGGTCCGCATATTCAGCGCGGAGGAGCATCCGATCTGCATTTTGGCAGCGGTCCAAAAAGATATCGCGCGTCAGGTGCGCGCACTGCAACCATACGCCCGCAGCGTACGAAGTCGCCGCGCCGCAAGCCGCCATTCAAGGTCTTCGCGGTGCTCGCAGGCATTCTTGCCGTCGTGGTCCTTGCTGGCGTGTGGTTCGTTGCGCTGCGCAGCGTGCCGGTTCCGGTCAACGGGCAGGAGCTGTCCGTGCGCATAGGAACGCCGCTCGAGACCTTCCTCGCGGATAACGACTATTTCGGTGCAACACCGGGCCGCTTGATGTCGGTGGGCGGCAACGTCATCGACGAACGGGGCGGAAATCCCTGCGCCGTCGTGCGCGACGGGCAGGAGCTCACCACCGATGAAATCGCAGCGACTGCGATGGGCGATGGCGATACGTACACCGTTTCGAACGGGACGGATGCGGTCGAGCCCTACACGGAAGAAGAGGTCACCATCCCTCCCGCGGTTCAGAAGGAGCGCGGCGGTGCGGTCCAGTACGTCAAGCAGTGGGGCCAGGCGGGGCACAAGACCGTCCTGCATGGCGAGCGCTCTGGCGAGACCGCGGATGCCGAGGGCGCCGTGCCCGCGACCGACATGATCATCGGCTCGATCAATCTCAAGCCCGAGGGCGGTCCGTATGTGGCGCTTACGTTCGATGACGGCCCGAGCCGCTACACCCCAGATATCCTTGCCATCCTTGCAGACAGGGGCGTCCATGCGACGTTCTTCTGCTTGGGGAACCAGGTCGCTAGCAACCAGTCGGAAGCCAAGGCGATCGTGGACGGCGGACATGAGATCGCGAGCCATACGCAATCGCACCAGAACCTCCCCACCCTCGAGCGCGATTCGCTCCGTAGCGAGATCTCGACGGCTTTCGACAACATCGAGCAGGCCACCGGAGTGCGCACACAGATGATCCGTGCTCCCTATGGCGCCTTTACCGAGCAGGAGTGGGGCCGTGCAGGCGACATCGTTGGCTGCAACGTGCTCTGGAACGTCGACACCCATGACTGGGAGCGCCCCGGCGCACAGGCCATCGCCGACACCGTGCTCAACAACGTGCGCAATGGTTCCATCGTGCTCATGCACGACGGCGGTGGCAATCGCGAGCAGACGGTCGAGGCTCTGCCCCTCATCATCGATGGCCTTCATGATCGGGGCTATCAGATCGTGACCGTGGGCGAGCTCATCGAGCTGGACGGCAGGATTCCGCAGGCGGTAGTGGGCAACGCGGTGAGCATGCCCGAGGACGCTGCGCTTCCCGCTTAGCTCATAAGCCTCATAAGCCGGACTTGATTGCGGGGTATGCCGAGTGCAGCCCGCTTCGCGAAACGCGATACTTCCCGCTCAGCTCAAGGCCTGCTCCGTAGTATAGTAGGTAAGGCCGCAGCGCCACGGTTTCCGGGGCGCCGCGCGTTGTGTTGGGTCACGAGAAAGGTGCCAGGTGAAATCTAAACCTCGACCTCATAGTCGGTGACCCCAGCGGGTGCCCTTCTATCGGCGCACGCGTGGGGTTGCTCCCGGTGCGCCGCGAGCGGCGTGCTGCCGTTGCGCTGGATATACTTCGCACCCGGACGCCTAGTCCGGGATCTCTGGAAGAAGGGCTCCATGAATTACCTTTCCGAGCTGCTTAAACTGCCCGTGCTCGATGTGGATGGGAAGCGCCTTGGCGTGGTGAACGACCTGGGCATCGCCACGGGCGAGGTTTTCCCCCATGTTACGTCGCTTGCCTTCCAAGGACCGGGCAAGACTCCGTTCATGATCAGCTGGCGCAAGTACGTCGATCATGTTGACGATGAGGGCGTTCACCTTAAGACGCGCGATACGGACGTGCGCTTCTCCTTCTTGCAGCCCGATGAGCTCCTGCTCGCGCGCGACATCCTCAACAAGCAGATCGTCGACACCCAGGGCCTCAAGGTCGTGCGCGTAAACGATCTCAAGCTTTCAAGTTCCGGCGAGAACCAGCTGCGCCTGCTCGGTGCCGAGGTCGGCGCGCGCGGCTTGCTCCGCGCCATGCATCCTGCCCTCGAGCGCTTTGCGGCGCGCATCGCGCGCGCGGTCGGCCATCCGCTCGAGGAGGAGATCATCGCTTGGTCCTACATGGACCTGCTCGAGCGCAGTACGCAGACCATCAAGCTCTCCGTGTCGCACAAGACCCTCGACGAGCTCCATCCCGCGGACATCGCCGATATCATCGAGCAGCTCGACCCGCGCCTGCGCGGTCAGGTGTTCGCCCAGCTCGATACCGCCCAAGCGGCAGAGGCAATCAGCGAATTCGATGACGACGACCTTGTTGCCGAGGTCCTCGAGGGCATGAGCGACCGGGACGCCTCCTCGATGCTCGCCCTTATGGATCCCGATGACGCTGCGGACCTTATCGAGGAGCTCGACTACGAGAAGGCGGAGAAGCTCCTGCGCCTTATGGGCGTCAAGGAGGAGCGCGCGATCCGAAACCTGCTTGGCTACGGTGAGAGCACGGCGGGCCGCATCATGACCTCGGAGTTCGTGGCGCTGTCTGCCACTGATACAGCCGAGGATGCCATCGAGGCCATTCGCCGGCTCGATGAGGACTTCGAAAGTGTCTACTACGTGTACACGCTCGATGGCACGGGGGCGCTCACCGGCGTGCTCTCCCTGCGCACGTTGATCGTCGCCGATCGCGAGGAGCGGCTGTGCGACTTGGCATACCGTGATGTCGTGTGGGTTTCGCCCGACCTCGACCAGGAGGAAGTGGCCGACGAGATGGCGAAATACGACCTCGTTGCCGTGCCTGTATGCGATGAGAACCGGCATATGCTCGGTATCGTGACGGTCGACGATGCTCTCGACGTCATCGCCGAGGAGCATGAGGAGGACTTGCAGATCGCTGGCATTGGCTCAGGCGATGCCGTGCAGGGCGAGTCGACGCACGTGCTGTCTTGGTTCGCGCGGCGCCATTACTGGATTCTGGTGTGGGCGGTCGCTTCGGGTATCATCGCGGCGCTCTTGGGCTCGCTTGGCGTTGGCTCGCAACGCTTCATCTACCCGATGTGCGCCATGCCCGCGGTGCTCCTCACAGCCAGCCGCTTCTCGGCTTTCGTGCGAAATTACTTTCTCGAGTACGACGAACGCGAGCACGAGGGTGCGCCGTACGTGGCATTCTTGCTGCAGACGACTGCTATAGGCGTGGTGCTCGCGCTCGTGGTGTTTCTTTGCGGCCAGCTCATGGTGGGTGCGGCGTTTACCGGCGGCGAGCAAGCGCTGCCTGCCAGGCTGTTCACGGCATGCTTTGGCTGCGCGGCGGGGACGGTGCTCGTGAGCGCTGCGAGCTCGGTCGTCTACTTGAAAGCGCTGTTCTGGCGCGACGAGCACGACATGAACACCTCGGGCACGGCGATGAGCCTGCTTGCGGTGCTCATTGCGGGAGCGCTGTACGCCGTCGCCGCCACCGTTTCCGTCGCGGTTCTGGCGGGGTAGACCATGGCGCGCGAAGGGCGGGGAAGGCTTACCCTCATGGCGGTGCTCGGCGCGATGGGGCCAGGGCTTCTTGCAGCGCTTGCGGGCAACGACGCAGGCGGAATCGCTACCTATTCAAGTGCTGGCGCTGATTTTGGCTACGGCACGCTTTGGATTCTTCCGGTGATGGCGGTGCTGCTCATCGTGGTCCAGGAGACTGCGGCGCGTTGCGGCTGCGTTACGGGCAAGGGCTTCGCCTCGCTCATCCGCGAGCGCTTCGGCGTTCGGCTCTCGGCGCTCGCGATGGGGGCGCTTCTTATTGCCAACACGGCCGTTACCATCTCCGAGTTCGCGGGCATTGCGAGCGGCCTGGCGCTGTTCGGCGTTCCGGCTGCTATTTCTGTTCCGCTTGTGGGGCTCATCATCTGGCTCATCACCATGAGCGGTAGCTTTCAGCGCATCGAGAAGATCTTGCTGCTGGTAAGCTGCGTTTTCATCACCTATGTAGCGGCTGCCTTTCTTGTAGGGCCCGATTGGCGCGAGGTCGGGCTTGCGACGGTGACCCCGCGCCTGCTGCCGGATTCCGATTACATATCGCTGCTCGTCGCTACTATCGGCACCACGATCGCGCCCTGGATGATATTTCTGGCTCAGAACAATGTCGTCGATAAGAACATCGATGAGGACGGTATCGCGCTGCAGCGCGTCGATACCGTCACGGGTTCCGCGGTTGCATGCGCCATCGCCTGGTTCATCATCGTCACCACGGCGACGGTGCTGCATCCAGCGGGTATCGAGGTTGCCGACGCAGCCGATGCCGCCCAAGCCCTCGAGCCCATCGCAGGACACTGGTCGACCATCCTATTCGGTGCCGGACTGGTGGCGGCGAGCTTCCTTGCGGCGTGCGTCTTGCCCGGAGTGACCTCCAGCGCGATCTGCGAGGCGTTCGGATGGGAGCGCGGCGCGGACCGTACCTGGGAGGAAGCGCCTGCGTACCGGGGCTTCATCACGGGCATCGTGCTCATCTCCGCGATGCTCGTCATCCTGCCGGGCGTGAACCTCTTCGATATCATGATGAGCGCTCAGGTCATCAACGGTGTTCTGCTGCCGGTGCTGCTCGTCTTCCTCGTCCTCATAGCCCAGGACCGCCTCATCATGGGGGAGTGCCGCAACGGCCGCGTCTGGAACATTCTTACCTGGGCGACCATCGTGCTTATCACGGTGCTCACGGTCGTGATGTTCGTGCTGTGACGCTGCTGCTTGTTCATTCGGGTGAATCCACGAGGTACCCGTATGCCCGGAGCGAAGGGCTATTCAGCATTGATGTGGCCATCAGCCAAAGCCTGGCCATTCAGCCGAAGCTTGGCCATTCAGCAGGAACGCGGCCATTCAGCCGAAACAATCTATGGGCGGAAAATAGCAAGAGGAGAGGCTCAGAAGGGGTCTCTCATGCTAAATCCTGCCCGCAGTTTTCGATGGGCTTTCAGGCTCTAGAACCTATGGCTATCTTTACCGGATGTCCATAGGGTCGTGTTGGGTGAGGGAAGTGAGCAAATCGTTTGCGCACCGGCCCGCCATCAAAAGCACATCAAGGAAAAAACGGGGCCACCTGCCTGCATCGGTAAGCAAGGGGAAAGATTGCCGTTGGAGATGCGTTGGACTGACCTGATAACCTGCGCAAATGGACGGGAAGCGCGCGGGGAGGCTCCATGCACGCCAGAGTTTCAAACCGTATACTCGAATCGATGACGCCCCTCGAGAAGCAAGGTTTGCTGTATTGCCCGAAGGATCAGCTGACGCAGCGCGCTTGCAGGGCCCGCGTTCGAAACGGAATGCTTGTCGAGCCAGCGCCAGGCTTATTTGCGCGGGCTGAGTGCTGGGAGCAGAGCAATCCCTGGACGCATCCGTATCGAATCATCAGGTCGTTGGCGCACGTGCATCCAGGATGGGTCTTTGCATCGTTTTCAGCGGCATGCATCTACGGACTGCCGGTATCTATCGAGCTCCTCGACCGGATACACATAGCAGTTCCAAACGGGTCGCATTCTGGAGGCAAAGGTTTGGTCGTCCGTCATCCGATGGCCCTTGAGGGAGACCGCAGGGTTATGGGGGTTCGCGTGGCGTCGTTGGAGCGCGTGGTGGTTGACTGCATGCGCGAAGCTCCCTTTCCGGAGGCCTTGGCGATAGCAGATGGCGCGCTCAGGCTGGGAGACTGGCCGCATGCCCGCCTTGTTGAGCTGACGGAACGCTACGGTGCCGGACGGCCGGGCATCCGGGGGGCGCGACGAGTCGCGCAGTATGCGGATGCGCGTGCGGAAAGTGGTGGCGAGTCCGTGGCGCGTGGCGTCATGATCGAGGAGGGGTTCGCCGTGCCGGACCTCCAGACGGTCCTCCCCAACGTGCTCGATCCCAATCGACCGTTTCGCGTGGATGGTAGCTGGCGGACACCTGATGGCAGGTTGATAGCGTTCGAGGCTGACGGTGAGGAGAAGTATCGGCAGTTTGCAAGCCGTCACGGAGGGGATGCCGTGCGGAAAATGATGAAGGAGCGCCAGCGGGAGGCACTTCTCACGGCTGCTTGCGATGCGCTGATCCGTTTCGACTTCCGCACCGTCAAGGCACCGGGCGCCCTTGCGCGTCTCCTAGACAGCTATGGCGTGCCTCGCGCTTGAGGTCCCTACCCAGTCGACCGCAATCTGCGGGCAGCTTTTAGCAAGAGAGACCCCTCCTGAGCTCCTTCTCTTGCTAAATCCTGCCCACAGTTTTTGCGTAATGCAACATGGAAGCGCGCGTCGCTCGCATGGAAACCGGATTGTCATCTTCTGAGGTTCCAACGTTCGGCGCTCACCGGAGAATCGGGCGGCGTTGCCGAGAAACCTGTCGATGACTTCATCGTGGGAGTGAAAACGTGCCATGATGAGAAAGGATGCTGCGCGCAGGCGAGGGCGATCCACCTATCGCGGCCGTGTGCGGCACGGGAGATGCTGCCTGAAGAAAGAGGTTGGAACATGCTCGTTACCATGAAGTCGATTCTCGACCACGCAAACAAGCACAACTACGCCGTCATGGCGATTAACTGCATCAATATGGAGATGGTACGCGGTGCGATTGCCGCTGCAGAAGAAGAGCATTCGCCGATCATCATTCAGATGGGAATCGGACAGATCAACAACCACGCTCATATGGAGGACATCGCTCCGATCGTACAGAACATCGCGCGCCGCGCCAACGTGCCGGTGGCTTTGAATCTCGATCACGGCGGAAAGTGGGAGGACGAGGTCCGTGCCATGAAGCTCGGCTACACCAACGTCATGATCGACGCGTCTGCCCTGAGCTACGAGGAGAACAAGAGCCGCACCGCGCTTGTGGTTACCGCCGCGCACGCCATGGGCATCTCCGTTGAGGCGGAGCTCGGCCACGTGGGCCAGGCCGATGCAGGCGACGGGCGCACTGATGATATGTACACTAACGTCGAACAGGCGGTGGAGTTCGTTCAGGAGACCGGCTGCGACGCGCTCGCCGTTGCCATCGGCACCGCACATGGCCAGTATCCTGAGGGATACGTGCCCAAGCTTGACTTCGATCGCCTGGCAGAGCTCAAGGCTGCACTCCAGATGCCCCTCGTGCTGCATGGTGGCTCCGGTGCCGGCGAGGAGAACCTGCGCCGCGCCGTTGCCGGCGGCATCAACAAGGTGAACGTTGCCACCGATGCGTTCCAGGTCGCAAAGGACGCCGTGCTCGCGAAGCTCGAGGAAAACCCCAAGGCAAACTACATGCAGATGGAGATGGCTGCCGAAGCCGGTGTGAAGGCGTTCGTGAAAGATTACATCCACGTTTTGGGTTCGAACGACCGCTATACGTTCGAGGATAAGGACACGGGCTCGAAGGAGTAACGGCTGAAAAGCAGCGGTTCTATCGTGAGGAAGCCGAGCGGTTCCTCGCGGTAACGCATCTGGTATGAAATGCATCTGGCACGAGAAGGCCGCGCTTACGTGCACAGTGCACGACGGCGCGGTCTCGCTGCACCTTGCTTTCGCAACGGTTTGCCCAGGTGGATCGTCGCAGCAGCCGCCTTCCGTGGCTATCGCTAAGGCTACTCCTGCGGGGCACCGTTAGCGATACGGTCCCTCTCATAGGCGCGCATGCGGTCGAACATGCTTTGAATCTGCGTGTTGATCTCATTCACGCGCTGGTCGCGCTCCGCGCCCTCGAAGCGGAACGGCAGGTCATCCTTGACGCATTCGTATACGAGATTGACGTATTCCTCGGCACCCTGCGTGGTGAGATGCGTACCGTCGCCGTCGAAGAGGTCGTTTCTGCCCTCGCTGTAGCCATACCAGTCGATGACGCGAACATTGTCGTAGCGCTGCGCCGCACCGTTCAGCGCCTCGTTAGTCGCGGCGACCCACTGGCGAGGGCTGCGCGTGGTGATGAACACCACGATGCGCTCGTCGCCGACCGTAGCCATAAGCTCGTCGATGGCGCTATCGGTTACCAAGCCGTTCGTGCCGAGGGCGAACACCGCGATGCGCCCGGCGAGGTTCTGCTGGGCGTAGCTCTGAAAGATGCCTGCCGCCGTGCCGAACTGCCTGCTCTTGGCGGCGTCGATATGTCCATGGGGAAAGCGCGTGTTGAACGTGTCCACGCAGCGGAGCGAAACGGAGTCGCCGATCATGAGGATGTCGTAGGCGCCATCGGGGAAGCCGTCCTCGTTCGCATCGGTGGCATCGCCGGGTTCGGCGGCAAGCGCTGCAGCCTCGTCGGAGTCTCCTTGGTCTTCGGGGCTTCCGGAATCAGCGGCGCCGTTTTCGATGAGATCGGCACCCTCCGCGCTGAGTGCAGAGGTGCTGGGCACGAATGCAATGCCGCCGAGTGCGAGGATCAGCGCGAGTGAAACGGCACCGGTAGTAATCGCATGTCCGCGCAGGAAATCGGGTATGCGCACGCTTCCCGTGCGTACGTCGGCGATAAATGAGCCCAACGCCCCATGGCGGAACGGCGTCTCGATGAAGTGGTAGGAAAGCTCGGCTGCGAGAAGAACGACCCCGAGCTGGATGAGGTACATCCACCACGGAGTTGCGCTGATGTTGGAGACGGGGTTCATGAGGGCGAGTAGCGGATAGTGCCACAGGTAGATGCTATAGGAACGCTTGCCGAGCCACACAAGGGGACCGAACGAGAACACCCGTGCAAGGAGGCCGTTGCTCTGCACGCAGGCGGCGATGAGGACGACGGTGAGCAACGAGCAGATCACGGTTCCACCGCGGTACATGAACGGGGTGTAGCCGTTGGCCATGATGGTCATGGCAACCAAGCCGGCGATAGCTGCGATGCCCAGAAGATCGAGCGCGAGCGTGCTGGAGCCTTGACGGCGCGCTGCCCGCACGGAGGTAGCGCGGCTATGGGCGGCTTCGGCAACGTAGCTGCTGCGCGTGGCGGCGTTGGCGGCTTCAAGCTCGGCGTCGTAGCCCTCCTCCTCGCCGCCGCCCGGGAGCAGTTTGCCAAGGCCGATCTCACCCAAAAGGCGCCTGGGGCTCATCGAATCTTCCGGGATGAAGGCGAGCCAGGCGCCAAGCAACATGGAGAACGCACGGGTATCGGTGCCGTAGTACACGCGGCTGGGATCGGCTGCGGGGTCGTAGAGTACCGCCATGGCGATGGCCGATGCCGCGGCGAGCACGAGCGCGATGCGACGCACCGCTGGTTTCCTGGCACCCACCTTAAGCAGGAGGAGTAGCAGCAGCGGCCACACCACGTAGAACTGCTCCTCGATGGCGAGGGACCAGAAGTGGGTGAGGGGCGAGGGGTCGCCCAGCGCATCGAAGTACGAGACGTTCTGCAGGATCTGCCACCAATTGTTGAAGAAGAACAGCGACGGGACGATATCCGGGCGCATCTTGGTGAGCATCACGTGGTTGAAGAAGGTGCACAGAATGGCGACGACCACCACGAGCGTGACGGTTGCCGGCACGAGTCTGCGCACGCGGCGGATCCAGAACCCCTTGAGGTCGATGGATTGGCTCTGCTCGAACTCGGCGACGAGTAGGCGTGTGATGAGATAGCCCGAGAGCACGAAGAACATCGTGACGCCTAGAAAGCCGCCTTGTGCCCAGGTGAAGTTAAGGTGATAGAGCACCACGGCGATGACAGCGAAGGTGCGGATGCCGTCGAGCGCGGGAATGTAGCGCGAGCGGGGCCGCTTGGGCTCCGCCTCGGAAGTGATTCCGGTGGCTTCCCGAGATGCGTCGCGTTGTCGAGTCATGCGAGCATCATGGCGATGGGCTTGCCGCTCGGGCGCCTGAGTGCTGCTCGCCGGGCGCTCGCTGGGAGTACGGCGAGCAGAAGTCTGGCTGCGATGCGCGTGGCCTCCCTCTGCCCTGCGCGGATGGGGACGTTCGGTCATCAGCGAATCCTCGATAATTCGTGCGATATCATGTCTTGAACCTTGGAGATTATACTCTTCCCAGCGGCGAGGAGCCCGGTTGCATGCCGTTTCGCCGGTAATCAACAGTCTGTCCAGCACTTGCCCAAAGATTATCCATATGCTCCAGCGCGCGCGACGGTGCGCGAAGCCTCCCTGCGTTCTGGTAAGCTAGTTGCAGGCCGAGATCCCAGGCGTCCTGCCTGCGGTAGAGAATGAGGAGGCGCGTCCATGGAGGCGTACAAGCAGGAGTTCATCAGGTTCATGGTCGAGAGCGACGTGCTCAAGTTCGGCGAGTTCACGCTCAAGAGCGGGCGCACCTCGCCCTTCTTCATGAACGCCGGCGCTTATGTCACGGGCGCCCAGCTCAAGCGTTTGGGCCAGTACTACGCACAGGCCATCCACGATAACTTCGGCCTTGATTTCGATGTCGTGTTCGGCCCGGCATACAAGGGTATCCCGCTTTCCGTCGTGACCGCCATCGCCCTCGATGAGCTGTACGGCAAAGAGGTCAAGTATTGCTCCGACCGCAAGGAGGTCAAAGATCACGGTGCCGACAAGGGCGGCATGCTCGGCTACGAGCTCAAGGATGGCGACCGCGTAGTCATGGTCGAGGACGTCACCACCTCGGGCAAGTCGATCGACGAAACCTATCCCAAGCTCAAGGCAGCTGCCGATGTCGAGGTCAAGGGCCTTATCGTGAGCCTCAACCGCATGGAGGTGGGCCGCGGCGGCAAGGTGACCGCGCAGCAGGAGATCCAGGAGCGCTATGGCTTCCCCGTCGCGTCGATCGTCTCGATGGATGAGGTCGTCGAGGAACTCTACGGCAAGGAGATCGACGGGCGCGTGGTGATCGACGACGACATCAAGGCGGCGCTCGATGCCTACTACGAGCGCTATGGCGTGAAGGCCCAGTAAGCGATTTAGCTATCTGGTGAAAGATGCTTGACAAAGCCCTCGGGTGCCGCAGCCCGAGGGCTCTGCTAATGTATCCCTGCCGAGCAAACCGGCGCGTTCACAGAATGGAAACGCGTGGCGAGGCCTTGCCGGAATGGCGCTTGGGTACAATCGGGATACCTTGGTGACCGGGACGCGTCCAGGTATTCGAGGACATGCCCCACTCTTCTGCTATGGGAGGAATCATGAAGAAGCGTTTCTTGTTGGTGCCGTTTATGGCGGTCGCGCTGGTGTTTTCGCTGTTTCTAGCCGGGTGCGGCGGCACCGATCCGGAACAGCTCATTCGCGAAGATCTCGAAGCCAGGCTCGGCGAGATCGATGAGCTGGACGAGGCGATGGCTGCCGGTCTGGAAGAGTCGGTGGGCGACGATCTCGATTCGTTTGGCATTACCGCCGAGGAGTTCTCCACTGCCTATCTTGACGGCTTCGGCTATGAGATCGGCGACATCACCGTCGATGGCGATACCGCTACGGCCGAGGTGACCATAACGGTCAAGTCCTACAACGACATCATGTCCGCGCTCCAAACCGATTTCGGCGAGTGGCTCAATTCCGAGGAGGCGAGCGCTGTTACGAGCGAGGAGGAGCTCTACCAGGAGCTTGGCAGCATGCTGATCGAGGCCGTCCAGAACACCGAAGCTACCCAAAACACCCTCACGGTCGACTACACCAAAGATGGCGATGAGTGGACCATGGACTCCAGCTCGCTGAGCGAGATCAACGCTCTCTTCGGCGCGTAAGAATCCCGCGCCTAAACCCCGCGCCTGCAATCGCGGTGAGCTTGATGCGCAGCGCGCCACATGCTGCATGGCGTTACTGTATTTGACAAGGTAGAACGGATGGGGGGACGAGATGTTTTGCACGAAGTGCGGAGCCGCGGTGCCTGAAGGATCGGCGTTTTGCACTGCCTGTGGGAATCCCATGGCCCAGGCCGGGACGGGCTCGTCCACCCCATTTTCGCCGGTGCCGCCCGCGCAACGGCCCACGCCCCCGCCTTCCCAGGTGATGGACGGCTTCACGCCTGCGTCAGGCGGTACCGCTCCGTATGGGCGAGCTCCGTACGGCCAGGGCGGAGGCCAGCCATATGGCCAGGGCGGCAACGGGACCTATGGGCAGACGCCCCCAAATGCATACCAGGCACCCCGCTATGCTTCTGGGCAGCAGCCCTCCCCTCAGTCCCCTCAGCCATCCCAACAGGCGCCGCGCAAACGGCCCGCAGGCAAGATCGTCGCAATCGCGCTCGGCGTCGTTGCGCTCCTCGCGGTGCTCGGTGTTGGCGGATTCTTTGCCTATCAAACGGTTTTCGGCGAGAAGCCGGAAGAGATCATAGCCGCCCATGCCAACGAGCTCATGGCTGCCTACGCGGATTCCGCTTCAGGCGAGGGTTCCGCGCTCATCGATGAGGCGGACAGCATCTTGGCCGCGCTCGGCAACTATCCTCATCCGGGCAGCGATGCCTACGAAGCGTGGCTCGACGATTCGTCGTATGAGGTTGGCGGGGTCACGGTTTCCGAGGACGGTACCACGGCAACGGTCGATGTCACCGTGACGCACCGCCCGCTCATCGACTCGGTCGAGGAGCACGAGGGCGTCCGTGACAGCGCGGGTGATGAGCAGGAGCGCGAGTTCGTGCTCTCCTATCGCCGTTCTGGTGACGAATGGCGGCTGGACGACGAGGCCGAGGCGGAAGCGGCGGTGTACGCGGCTTACCTGCCCACCGATGAAGAGCTCATCATCTCGGACGTCTACTGGTACCTGGGTGATCCCGACGAGATCGACGGCCAGATCATCGCAGCGCTCCAGGAGTCGGGCGACCAGAGCTTTGAGGCGCTCGGCATCACCATGGATGAGTTCCTCGACGCGTATCTCGATGGCTTTGGCTATGAGGTAGGCGATGCGAACGTCGACGGCGACGTGGCGACCGTGCGCGTGACGGTGACCGTGAAGCCTTACGATGACATCGTGCTCGAGTTCCAAAACCAGTTCCAGCTCATGATGCAGAACGTGGATCCTGCGACCATCACAAGCGAAGAGGAGCTCTACGAAGCCAGCGGCCAGCTTCTTTTGCAGGTGGTGGAGGGCATTCCGACCCAGAACTACACGGTCGAGCTCGTCTTCGTGCAGGATGGCGACGGCGTGTGGTGGATGGACGAGGCTTCGCACTACGCCTTGATGGGGATCTTTGGCGGGTAGGCACGAGGTAGAGGAGCCGAACGCATTCGCCCCTTGCCAGCGGGGTTTACGCCCCGCGAACGATACGTTCGAGCTCCGCCGGATCCTCGACGATGTAATCCGCGCCCGCCTGCACGAGTTCCTCGCGTCCGCGGAAGCCCCATGTGACGCCTGCGACGGCAAGGGCGGCATTATGGCCCGTCTCGACGTCCACACTGCTATCGCCAACGTAGAGGGTCGTCGAACGCGGTGCTCCGAGAGACTCGATGACGCGCAGGGTCATGGGCGCCGCGGGCTTGGGAGGAAAGGCGTCGATGCGTCCCTGAACCAGGGAGAACCTTTTGCCAAAAAAGTGCTTTACGAGCGGGACCACGGCTTCATGGTCCTTGTTGCTGAGCACCGCGAGCGTAGCCCCCGCGCGTGCCAGCGCGTCGAGCGCCTCGGGTATTCCGGGATAGGGTGCGGTATGGTCTTCCCGGTGCTCGCCATAGGTACGCAGGACCTCGGCAAATGTGCGTTCGAATACCTCGCTCATCCCGGTGTACTCAGCGGGGATGATCCGTTCGACGAGCTTGGGTATACCGTTGCCCACCTTGTAGCGATAAGCGTCGACGGGAAACGTCTGCCATCCGTTGCGGGCGCATACGATATTGCATGATGCGGCGAGATCCTCCAGCGTGTCGAGGAGGGTGCCATCGAGATCGAAGATGACGTGCGTGAAGCGCATGGATTCTCCTAGCAGATGCGGGGGAGCTGCTCGCCCACGACCATGTTGAGGACCCGCTCCGCCCCCCAGGCAGTGCGCACGCGCACGCAAGGGGAGCCGGCGCGTCGCGCCTCGACGACGGAGCCTACGATCGCCGCCTGTCCGCCATAGCGGGATGCGCGCATAGCTGCGAGCGATGCGGATGCCTCATCGGCGGGGACCACCGCGACCATCTTGCCTTCGTTGGCGACCTGCAGGGGGTCGTAGCCGAGCATGTCGCACGCGGCGCGCACCTGCGCGTCAACGGGGACCGCCGCCTCGTCCAGCTCGATGTCGACGCCGCTTGCTTGAGCGAACTCGTTCAAGGTGCTTGCCAGTCCGCCGCGCGTGGGATCGCGGAAGCAGCGCGCGTGCGGTGCCGCTTCGAGTACGGCTGCGACGAGCTGGTTTAACGGCGCTGCGTCGCTTGCTATGTCGGTCGTAAACGAGAGCCCCTCGCGCGTGCTGAGAATTGCGATGCCATGGTCGCCCATGGTGCCCGATACCAAGATGACATCTCCTGGTTGGCAGGATGACCCGGATAGCGTGACGCCCTCGGGCACCTCGCCCACGCCGGCGGTGTTGATGAAGATGCCATCAGCCTTACCGCGGCCCACGACTTTGGTATCGCCCGTGATGATCGCCACGCCCGCCTCTTGCGCCGTGGAGGCCATGCTCGCGCAGATGCGCTTGAGGTCGGCAAGCGGATAGCCCTCCTCGAGGACGAAGCCGCAGGAAAGGTAGCGCACGCGCGCACCCGAGGTGGCAACGTCGTTCACGGTGCCCGAGACCGCTAGCCTTCCGATATCTCCTCCAGGAAAGAACTGCGGCGTGACCACGAAGGTGTCGGTCGACAGCGCGATGCGTCCGGTTGCCGGTAGCTCGGCTACTCCTGCGTCATTGCCGGCGTGCAGCTCGGGCGCACCAAAGGCGTCGAGGAACACCTCGTCAATGAGGCGCTTCATCATCTGGCCGCCTGAGCCGTGGCTCATCTGGACGGTGGTCTCGCTCATGTGCATGAGAACCTCCTGATGCTCATCTTCTCCGGCCTTCACGTCATGTGGCTACGATGGGGCGCGGCGGGTCGCAGCGGGCGCACCGGGACACGGTGCGTGCTCGGGATAGGGCGTGTGCGTCGTTAGATACGATACGTATGATACGCCGCGCAGCTGCCCTCGCTCGACACCATGCACGGACCCACGGGATGCTCGGGCGTGCATGCGGTATCGAAGAGCGGGCAGGAGCTCGGAGCGATGGCCCCGCGCAGGACGTCCCCGCAGCGACAGCCTCGCGGTTCCTGCGTGGGCTCGATCTCGACCGCGAAGCGCTCGCATGCGTCGAAGCGGCTGTACCGCGCACGGATGCGCATGCCCGACGCGGGCAGCACGCCCAGGCCGCGCCAGGTGGCATCGCATGGCTCGAACACGCGCTCGGCGATTTGCCGGGCCGTCTGGTTGCCCTCGTCGCAGGCGCCTCGTCGGTAGGCGTTTTCTATGGCGGGCGCACCTCGCTCGATCATGTCGATGAGCAGCGCGATCCCCTCGAGGATGTCCACCGGTTCGAATCCCGTCACCACGCCGGGGATGCCGTACTCCTCGGCAAGGAAGCGGAAGGGGGCGAGTCCCGTGATAGTCGAGACATGGCCGGGCAAGATGAAGCCGTCGATGGCGGTCTCGGGGTCGTTGACGATGGCTCGCAGCGCGGGCGGCGTGGTCTTGTGCATGCTGAGCACGCTGAAGTTATCGACTCCACGCGCGCATGCCTCCAGGATGGACGCGGCGATCGCGGGGGTCGTGGTTTCGAATCCAACGCCTAGGAAGACAACCTCGCGCTGGGGTTCGCGGCTGGCGAGCTCGATCGCATCGCGCGGGGAGTAGACCACGCGAATGTCCCTGCCTGCCGCCTTCTCGCGCGCGAGCGAAGATGCGCTGCCAGGGACGCGGACCATGTCGCCAAAGGTGGTGATGGTTACACCAGGTATGCGTGAGAGCGCGATGGCGCGGTCGATGTCGCCATTGGCCGTCACGCAGACCGGGCAGCCGGGGCCGGAAAGCAGGCGAAGCCCGGTGGGCATGACCGATCGAAATCCATAGCGCCCGATGCTCATGGTGTGCGTGCCGCATACCTCCATGAGATTGATCTCGCGTTCTCCTGCCGTGCGCTGGATGCGAGCGATGAGGCTGCGCACGAGTTCCGGATCCCTGAAGGCGCCGAGGTCGAAGCGGGCGGTGCCGGTGCCTACCGCGCTCAAGCCGCTCATGCGAGGTTGCCTTCGCTGGCGGGGGCTCCTTGGTCCGCTTCCTCTATGTCGCTTCCAGGCATGTCCTCGCGTGCAAGCTCATCGAGTTCGCGCACGAGCTCGATGGTTTGGCGCGCCTCCTGCTCGTCGACGATCTGGATGCTAAAGCCGGCATGGACCAGCACCCAATCACCCACCTTCGCCTCGGGCGTGAGGGCGAGCGAGATCGATCGGCGGACGCCCAGCATATCGAGGGTGGCATCGGAACCGTCTATTTGGACAATCGTACCGGGAATTGCAAGACACATGGGTGTGCTCCTCTGGTTGGCCGGCTATCGATGGTACTCTCAGACCCGCGCTACGGCAAATGACCGGCTGGTTACGCGGACTCGTCGAGTTCGCGATCTCGGGATCCGCGCGAGATGCGCGCGCACGCAATTGCGGCCTGGCCATATGCGATGCAACCGTCGTTTACGGGTACGGTCGAAGGGATGAGGACCTTGAGGCCTGTTGCAGCAAGCCTTCGGCGCACCTCTTCGAGCAGGATGCGGTTCATGAAGACCCCGCCGGAAAGCGCCGCCGTGCGTACTCCCGTCTGTGATGCGAGCGCTGAAGCGGCTTCCGCCGTCATCCGTGCGAGCTCAACGTGCAGCGCGTAGGCGAGTTCGCAGGTGTCGATGCCGGCAACAAGGCCGTCTAACAACAGGCGCAGCATCGGTGCGGGATCCAGGGCGAGTACTCCGTCGCTCGCCGAGCAGCAGCCGCTTGGATCGGATTTACCGTCTCGCCTCGCGCTTCCAGGCGGATCGGGGTGGTCCGGTCTTCGTGCGCGATTTGCCGCTGCTTCGAGTTCGATGGCGGGTTCGCCCTCGTAGGTTGCCGTGCTGCAGATGCCGAGGATCGCCGCGCAGGCATCGAGAAAGCGGCCCGCGCTGCTGGTGAGCGGGGAGTTGATGCCGTGATCGATCATGGTAGCCAGGGTCTCGCAGAGGTTGGTGCCAAGCGCGTCGCACAGGTTCGATGCTCCGGGGTGATCGAGCAGGCCATGCTCGCGCAACAGCGCATAGGCGCAGCGTTTAGGGTCTCGAACGGCTGCCTCGCCGCCGGGGAGCGGCCAGGGGGCAAGGTGGGCGGCTCGCTTGAAGGAGGCAAGGTCGGCTATGAGGAACTCCCCGCCCCAGATCGTGCCGTCGCTGCCGGCGCCGGTGCCGTCGAAGGCGATGCCCACCACATGCGCGGAGGGATCGATCACGCCCAGCGCCGCCTTTTCCGCGATGACCGACGCGATGTGCGCATGGTGATGCTGGACCTCGATGAGCGGCAACGCGAGCCGTCTTGCCTCCGTGCGCGCCCAGAGGCTCGTAAGGAAGCTGGGATGCAGGTCGCAGGCGATCGCCTGGGGGGCGAGGTCGAAGAGCCGAGCCATGTGCTCGCGTGCCTCATGCCATGCATCGAGCGTTGGTGCGTGCCCCACGTCGCCGATGTGCTGGGAGACAAAGCAGCGCAAGCGGCCGTCAGCGTCCTTGCGCGCGTAGGCTAAGGTGGCCTTCTGCTCGGCGCCGCACGCGAGAACGGTGGGTATATCGCCCCCGGTGGCAGGCAGCTCGAGCGGCCGGGGCGCATAGCCGCGCGCGCGTCGCACGGGGAGAGCCGTCGGTTCGGGTGCCGTGACCACACGAACAACGGAGTCGTCGAAGCGGGCGCGGATCTTACGGTCGTTACCGAGCAGTGCATCGGCGATGCCGGACGCGACGAGGCGCTCCCACGCCGCGCCGTCGTCGATCTCGATGGGCTCGCCGCTCACGTTGCCGCTGGTCATGACGATAGGGCTGCCGAAAGATGCCATGATGAGGTGCTGGAGCGGCGTGTAGGGGAGCATGACGCCGAGTTCCGGGAGGTCGAGCGCTACGGACGGGGCGAGGGGCAGCGCGCCACCGGGCTTGCGTCGCAACAGGACGATAGGTCGTATGGACCCGGTGAGCAGAGCGAGCTCCGTGTCGTCGATGCGGCACAGCCTGCTTGCTTGCGACAGGTCGCGGACCATGATGGCGAGGGCCTTGCGCGGTCGCCGCTTACGGAGGCGCAGCGCGCGCACGGCGTCCTCATTCGCGGCGTCGCAGGCGAGGTGGAACCCGCCGAGTCCCTTGATCGCGACGATGTCGCCCGAGCGCAGTAGCTCGCAACAGCGCTCAATGATCGCGTCGCTATCCTCGCGCGTGGCACCCACAAGCGCGCCGGCGTCATGAGCGGTGCGCCAGGTGATGTGCGGCCCGCAATCGAAGCAGGCGTCCGGTTGGGCGTGGAAGCGCCGGTCGAGCGGGTCGGCATACTCGGCGGCGCATTGCGCGCACATGGGGAACATCCCCATAGAGGTAAGCGGCCGGTCGTAGGGCAGCGCTTCGATGATGGTATAGCGCGGCCCGCAGTTGGTGCAGTTGATGAAAGGGTAGTGGTAGCGACGGTCCGTCGGGTCGAAAAGCTCGCGCAAGCAGTCCGGGCAGGTGGCGATATCGGGCGAGACCAGGGTCGTGCGGGCGCCTTCGTCGTCTGAGGCGACGATGGAGAATCCCGTAATTCGGTCGTCTTCATCAGGGCAGGGCTGGACGTCGATGCGGTCGATGCGAGCTGCTGCGGGCGCGTGGGCGCTAAGGGCCTCAACGAACGCGTCGAGTTGGTCTTGCGGGGCGAACGCATCGATGTGCACGCCGTCGGTCGCGTTCAAAACAGAGCCGCCGATACCCGAGGCAATGGCCTCGCGGTACACGAAGGGGCGCATGCCCACGCCCTGCACGATACCGGTGATGTGTATGCGCACCCGTGGCATAGCCGCCAGTTAGCGTTCGAGGCTCTGGTCCGTGGCCGCGCATGTGAGCTCGCCGTGCTTCACGCCGCGCAGGCCCAGCAGCTTGTCGGCGAGCTCGTAGACGCGCTTGCCCTTGCCGCGCAATGCCAGGATTTCGAGGCAGTTGTGATGGTCGAGATGAACATGCATCGTCGAGACGATCTCGGTGGTGTAGTCATGCTGGATCTCGTCGAGGCGGCGGGTCAAATCCCCGGTGTGGTGGTCGTAGATCATGGTAAGCGATCCAATGACCTGGGCATCGGGCGTGCGCAGCTCCTGCTTGACGAGCGATGAGCGGATGAGGTCGCGGATGGCCTCGGAGCGGTTCGCGCCGTCTCCCCTGCGCGCGATCTGCGTGTCGAACGCCTCCAGCAGGTCTGCCGGCATAGCGATGGAGAAGCGGACGAGTTCGCTCGACGCATGCGAAGCGCCCATATCACACCAGCTTAACGGTGCCGACCGCGTTGTGGTCCGCCTCGATGGCATCCTCATAGCCCCCAAGCGCCTCGCGAGCTTCGTCGAGCGCTGCGAGCGCCGCTTGCAGCTTCTTGCCGATGCGGGGCATGTCGTATGCCTCGGTCGCATGGAGCAGGCTGTGGGTCCAGTCGCGTGCGAGGGCAACGGATTCATCGACCTGCTTCACGC
This sequence comes from Enorma phocaeensis, assembly GCF_900186505.1. GTDB lineage: Bacteria > Actinomycetota > Coriobacteriia > Coriobacteriales > Coriobacteriaceae > Enorma > Enorma phocaeensis. The sequence continues at coordinate 589,591 of NZ_LT891970.1, read as the reverse complement.
TCATGGCAAGCTGCCCCATGTTCATTCCCACGTCATGCATGGCTGCCCCTTTCGACGGCTCGCAACGCTCGTATCACAATTCCGCCTTGCCACGCGCGCTCCCCATGGGGGCGACCATGATATCGCGGCAGGCTGCCTTCAAGCGTTCGAGGTAAGCCGGATCGACCAGCCCGTCGGTGACCACATGGTCGTATTCGTCGAGCCGTGCGTTGCCTGCGAGCGCTCGCTCGCCGAATTTCGTGGAGTCGATGACGAGGTAGGTGTCGTCTGCGGCGGCCATGATCGCGCGCTTGACGGTGGCATCCTCGATGGTGGGCTGCATGACGCCGTCCTCGACGGTGCAGGCGTGTCCGCCCAAGAACGCCTTGTCCACATGGATCGTATGGTAGAACTCGATCGCGAGGTCGCCGATGGCTCCTGCGGACACCTTGGAGTAGCGTCCCGGCACGAAGATGATCTCGAGGTCATCGCGCTCGAACACAAGGTTTGCCACGGGCAGGGAGTTGGTGAAGACGGTCACGTTGCGGGCGGTGATATGGCGCAGCACCTGCAGAGGCGTGGTCCCGCAGTCGATGATGATGCTCTCGCCGTCGTGGACCGTGCCCGCCGCGAGCTGGCCGATAGCCTGCTTCTGGGTGACCTGCAAGCTCGTCTTTGCAGCGAAGCTGGGCTCGCGGTTCTGCGCCTCGCGATTGAGGTAGGCTCCGCCGTAGTTCATGGTGACGAGCCCCTGCTGCTCAAAGAGCCTCAGGTCGCGTCGGATGGTCATAGTCGAAACGTCGAAGCGCTCGGCGAGCTCCTTGATGTCCGCGACGCCCTCTTCCTCGAGTGTCGCGAAGATGCTCATCCGGCGTTCCGTTACGTTCATCGAAGACTCCTCAGCCGCTTACCGTCATGGTGAGCCCAAGCTCCCTACCGTAGTCGAGTATCCACTGCACGTCCTGGTCGGTTGGTTCCGGGACGTCTGGGATTGGATACTCGAGCCCGAGGTCGCGGTACTTCCCTAATCCGAGTTTATGATACTTCAAGACGTCAACCTGCCGTACCGCGCTGCCCAAGCTCGAGATGAAATCCAGACGGCGCTCGACATCGCCGCGCTCGTCGTTGTAACCGGGCACGACCACGAGGCGGACGATGAGCTCATGTCCATCCGCGGCGAGCCGGCGGGCGTTCTCGAGTATCCTGGCGTTGCCCTGTCCGGTGCAGCGCCGGTGGATCTCAGGATCCCAGGCTTTGATGTCGTAGAGCACGAGGTCCGCGAGGTCCAGCACAGGGCGCATGCGGTCATAGTCCCATAGTCCTGCGGTGTCTAGCGCGATCTGGATTCCCTCGGCGTGCAGTCGCTCTGCTACCGCGCGCACGAAATCTGCCTGCATAAGGCACTCACCGCCGGAAAAGGTCACCCCTCCTCCGCTTGTCTCGTAGAATGCCTTGTCACGCAGCAGCTTGGATGCGACCTCGCTCGCACGCATCTCCCGCCCCTTGAGCTCATAGGCGTCAAAGTTGCAAACATCAGGGAGCTCGAAGAGGTTCTCGATGTTGCCGCGGTCGATGGTACAGCCATCCTCTGCAACCGTGATGCTGCCGGCGGGACGGGCGTGTTGCGCGCATGCCCCGCAGCGATGGCAGAGGTTCGCATGGTACATGACTTTCTTGCCCGGGTACATGCTCTCGGGATTCGAGCACCACAGGCAGCGCAGGTTGCACCCAACCATGAACACCGTGGACCGTATGCCCGGTCCGTCCTTGGTCGAGTAACTCTGGATATTCATCACCAAGCCCACCGGATCGTGCCCGTATGCCGCGTCGAGCAACGGGGCGCCTGCCGGGGCGTGCGGTTGTTTGTCGGCATGCGGTCGTTCGTCTGCCATGGGAACTCCAATCGAGGGCAAGAGGCAGCCCGTCCAAAGGAGGAAGACGGGCTGCCAGGAAGGTGGGTCGCCGGGAACGGGGCCACCAAGGCCCCTGGAACCATGGCTACTCGGCGGTTCCTAGAGCGAGAGCTCGGTACGCTCGATGATGGCATCCTGGGTCTCTGGCATGAGCGTGTTGAACAGCGCGCAGTATCCGGCTACGCGCACCATGAGGTCCATGTGGTCCTCGGGGTGCTTTTGAGCATCGCGCATGGTCTCGGTATCGAGGACGTTGAACTGGTTGTGGAAGATGTTCTTGTAGCGCATCGTCTCGATGAAGTTGGTAAACTTCTCCAGGTTATCCTCGCCGGCGAGCGAACCGGGCGCAAAACGCATGTTGAGCAGCTGGCCACCGGCCATGCGCTTGTTGGGGAGCTTGGAGACCGAGTTGATCACCGCGGTGGGGCCGTTATGGTCGGCACCGAGGCAGGGCGAGCAACCCTCGTTGAGCGGCTTGCCGGCAAGGCGGCCGTCGGGCGTGGCGCCCACGTCGAAGCCGTTGGGCACGTAGCTTGTGATGTTGCTCGTCGACATCGAGTAGCGGCAACCGATGGGACCCTCGCCGGCACGGTCGGTCGAGTAGTTGGGGATGAGTGCGAGGTAGCTTTCGTACACATCAGCCACGATGGGATCGACGTAGTCATCGTCGTTGCCGAACTTGGGGACGTTGCGGCACATCTTGCGGATGCGTGCGCCCTCGGGTCCCTCGAAGTTATCGTGCATGGCACGGCGCAGCTCATCGAGGGTGAGCTCCTTGTCCTCGAAGACGAGCTTCTTCACCGCGGCGAGCGAGTCGCCTACCACGCTCATGCCGATGTTGGATTGGCTCACGTAATCGTACTCGGAGCCGCCGTTCTTAAGCGTCTTGCCGCGCTCGAGCACATAGTTGATGGTGCAGCTGGCAAAGGCGTCGGCGTCGTGGTACTTAAGCGAGCGGTCGCAGACCTTGTCGCAGTCGACGGCGAGCTTCATGTAGAAGTCAAGCGCCCAGCACCATTCCTTCCAGAGCTCGTCGTAGTCGCGGTACTCGACCTCGGTGCCCTCTTCGCCGTTCACGCTGAAGAGCTGGATGCCGGTCTCGGGGTCGCAGCCGTTGTTGAGGATGATCTCCAGGATCTTGCCGAAGTTGATATAGGTCATGCCCGTGGCGCGGTGGCCCCAACGGCCCGGGATGGCGGTCTCGACGCAGCCCATGGACGCGTAATCGCGAGCGACGGACTCATCGACGCCCTCGAGCGTGAGCATCGCGGGGATGACGACCTCGTCGCAGAACATGGAGGGCATGCCGTAGCCCTTGCGGATGAGGCGCGCGGCATCCTTGATGAGGGAATGCGGGGTGTGCTTGGAGAAGCGCACCGACAGGTTGGGCTCGGGCAGGCGGCTCTGGTTCATGGCCTCGAGGCAGAGGTAACTCAGGTCATTGGTGCCATCGGTACCGTCGGGCCGCATGCCGCCCACCATGAGGTTCGAGTAGAGCGGATAGCCGCAGCTGTACTGGGTATGACCCCAGGGACGAATCTTGTTCAGGCTGTTGGTCATGATGAAGAAGTGCGTGATGATCTCGAGCGCCTTCTCGCGGGTAAGTTTACCGGCTTCTATATCGGCCTGGTAGTAGGGCCAGACGTACTGGTCGAAGCGGCCAAAGCTGAACGAGTGCCCATTGGACTCGATCATCATGAGCGTGTGGGTGAGGTAGACGCACTCAACGGCTTCGTAGAAGTTGCGGGCGCCGCCCTCCATGAAGGTCGCGAACGTCTTGCCGATGAACTCGAGCTCCTGCTTGCGCTTGGGATCGGTCTCGCGCTCGGCGTCCTCGAAGGCGAGTTTGGAGAACCGCTTGATATAGCTGAGCGCGGCGTTGTTGGCGATGATCGCCGCCTCGTAGAAGTCGCGCTGCTCCTGGGTGAGATCAGGCTTCTCGAGCTTCTCCTGGGCGATCTTCACGAATCCGCCGTAGCCGTGCTCGAGCACGAAGTCATGATTGGGGATGATGTGGCCGTCGCCGGACATCGAGATGCCCCCACGGTGGAGGACGCCCTGCTTCTCGGCCTTGAAGTTGATCTCGGGGAGATTGCGCAGGACCTCGTCCTCGTGGGTGATGCCTTGCCAGTAGGGCTGCAGCGCGCGCAGGCGGTCCTTGGTGTCCTCGGTGATATGGAACATGTCCCCGCGACGATGCTCGAACTCGTCGAGCTCATCGATAACCCAGTTGAACGAGTACTCCGGGAAGATCGGGGCGGCGAAGTTCTTGCTCGCCTGGTTGCCCACGATGAGCGAGTCGGGCTCGATGTAGATGGTCATCTGGGACAGGATCGCATCGAGTGCCTTGGCGCGGCGGATCACGATCGGCTCGCCCTCGGTCTCCTGGTAGCTCTTGGTGATGATCTCCGCGCGCTCGGGGCAGATGGTGGGCGTGCGGTGCTCCATACGGTGCTGGAGCCTATCTATGCGCTCGAAATCGCAGTCATCGTTTTGGGGCTTGAAGCTGAGGAACGATTCCATGTGGCCTCCCTTACCATAGGGCCTCTACTAGGTTGACAATAACACAAAGCAACGCTTATCAAAGTGTGAAACTGTGAAATATTGAGATATCGAGAAAGAAGTTCACAACGGATGCGATTGCTAGCACGGGACGACTCCGACATGTGCGTTCAGGGAGCCGTCCCGTCAAGATGATCCGGTGCATGTACAGTGCCCACGAAGCCACGCGTTGCCGAGCCGTCCCTGCGAGATGCTATGGGCGCTGCCGGCAACCGTCTTCTCGCTCAGGCGTTCGAGATGCGTATAAGGGTGCAGGCTATCGGCAGGCATGTTGAAGCAGATGTGCCCGTCGCGCCCGATGCCGAGGAAGATGAGGTCGAACCCACCGGCATCCTGGATGAGCTTTGTGTATGCAGCGGCTGCGTGCTCTGGGACGGGGTCGAGTGCGTCAGGCGCAAAGGTGCGTGCGCGGTCTACATCGACCTGGCTGTAGAGCAGCTCGTCGAGGAAGTGGTAATAGCCCTGAGGGTGGTTGCGGCCGAGGCCAAGATATTCATCCATGTTGAACAGCGAAGCCTTGGCGAAGGAGAGGCCTTCTCCATGATGCTTGCGAACGAGATCCTCGAGTACATGCACAGGGGTTGAGCCCGTAGGCGGGCTCAAGGAAAGCTCGGGCTTCTCGCGAAGCGCGGTACTGATGATCTCTGCGACGTAGGAGCTTGCTTCCTTGTTCGGTTTCCTTGACCACGACCTTCATGCGGATTCCTTTCCCAGATAGTGAACGGGGCAAGAATGATAGCATGAAGTAACGAGAAACAACAGAAATAACTGCAACAAAATGATTCTTATCGTTAAAGAACGATACAATTAACAACATGAATCATCACGGAGGCATCGTGTCATACGCTGTGGACGCACATTTTGGCATGCAGAAAGCCGTGACGCCTCTGCTCTAGGCCTGGATGACCTCTGCATAAAAAGGGCGGGTCGCCTTGTTGGAGACGACCCGCCTAGGAACAGATTGCCATGCTTGAAGCTGGTAGCTGAGATGTGCCCGACGCTTACAGATACTTCTCAATCTCAGCCCTCAGCTGCGGCTTGGGCATGGCGCCCACCGTGCGGCCGGCCTCCGCGCCGTTCTTGAGGACGATGAGGGTGGGGATGGACATGACCCGGTACCTCATTGCGATGTCCTGGTTCTCGTCCACGTTGCACTTGGCAACGAGGACACGGCCGGCCAGCTCCACCGCAAGCTCATCGACGATCGGGGATACGGTGCGGCAGGGTCCGCACCAAGGCGCCCAGAAATCCACGAGCACGGGCAGATCGGACTGAAGAAGGGTTTCGAAATTCTGGGTGTTTACGTTCACGATTTCGGACATGGTTCCTCCTGACAGGGTGCGCCTCGCTTCAACGGGGCGCGGGATATGCGGTCGATGGCGTTATACCCACTTGTACTTTGAGGGTTGCAGATGGTTGGAGCGTTTGGGGCACGCTGGTCGTCGCGTCACCGAGAGTTCGTCCCGATTACGGCTTTGCGCGAGCGCTTCGGCATCACGCTTCGCCGTACAATGGATACCTCAGGCTCACGAGGAACGGAGCGACATGGCGATATCGACTTCGGAATACACGAATGCCCTGGCTGACGCGTTGGAGCTCGAGCTTGCAGCGCTCACGCGTGCGGGCGTGCGAATCTGCGGGAACGCGCTGTCGCCTGTAGCGCTGGTAAAAGGTGAACTGAACGAGGCGGAGCTCGCTGGTGAGGACTTGCTTTCTGGTGCAGATGGAACGGCGCTGAGGGCGGCGCTCGAGCGGCTCGGCTACGCCCCTGAGGAGTTCTGCGCCGTTTCCGCCGTCGCAGGTAAGGCGGAGCCGGGCGTTGAGAATGCCATCGCATGCGGCGAGATGCTCCCGCCGACGCTTTTCAGGGAGGCGGTCGAAGCGCTCGATTCCGAGGCTGTTATCTTGCTCGATGAGGTCGCCGCCCAGGTGATGCGCGAAGCCTATGCGAGCGAGCTTGCCGAAATCGAGCAGTTCGATGTTGCCATGCTCGAGCCTGGACTGGTGGCCCACGTGCTCGGCAGGCGGGTTCTCGCACTTGGCGGATTCGAGGCGTCCCTCTCGGATGCACGGGAAAAGCAACGTATGTGGGCCTATCTCAAGCTGTTGCCCCCGGCGGGTGCACCCTACTAGCGTCAGACCATCGGTCGCTGATCTATACGTCGGAAAGCGGCCTATCGTACGAAAGATCCATTATGGCGAAAGCGCTTCGTACGATTTCTGCACTATTGAGTAAATGAATCGTAAGATATCTGCACTATCAAGAAGTGATCGTAGGAATTCTGCATCGCTAAAAATAATATCGTAATAATCATGCAAAACTGCATAGCTCATCGTAAAAATAATAAGAAAATATATATAAAAATGAATTTATACAACGATATGAACTTAAAAACTGCAATTTTCTTACGATAAGCATTCTTATACGTAATCATAGAGTGATAAAGAGAAGGGCCCCTGAAGGGGGCCCTTTTGGTGCCACAAGGCATGTGGTTTAGCGAGGTGCTAGTCCTCAGCGATCTCGGTAATCGCGCCAGCCGGGCAATTGTCCTGGCAAACGCCGCAGGCGATGCAGGAATCCTCGTCAACCACGGTGGCGACGTCCTGAAGCTCGAGAACGCCCTGGGGGCAGTCGTCGACGCAGACACCACAGGCGATGCACTCGTCGGCATCAATAACGGGATGGGCCATAGTATTCCTCCTCTGATCGCACTCGATGCATTTGGCGAAAAGCACATCGAGTTTTTGATGGCGTAAACATACCACGCACAAGACGCATTGCAAGCCTCGGCGCCTGTCTTTTTCTACCGTTCACCGAGTTAGGTACATATAACTTAGTAGGCGGGAACGCTAGCTGGGAAAGGAGGCTTTTCGATATCAACGAGGCATGCATGTTGGTTCTGCGCCAATACGATTGAAGTGTTGAAATGAGGCCTGTCCATGTTGATGTCTGAATAGTTCTTCGACGGAAGGTGACGGTCGTAGGCTATTTCAGCGTGTCGGGTTGTTTGAATGAGACGATAAAAGGCCGATCGCTTCATGCTCTCAGAGGGCGTAACGTACAAGTGGGGGCTTCCTTGCGACGAATTGATTCAGATGCGCACGATATGCGTGCTGCCTGCTGGTTTATTCATGAGATTACCTATCGTTGCGTGCAATAAAAAATCTTATATGTGTTGACTTAGATTTTGTGAATCGCCGAGTATAACCTGTGCGCCAACGGGATATGATAAGGAGCGAACGAACAAAAGAGCAATGTTTCGCATCTGGCGGGACAGCTCAAAAGGAAGGGAATTTCCATGGGCAACAAGATTCTCGGTATCGACCTGGGTACCACCAACTCGGCGATGGCTGTGTTCGAGGGCGGCAACCCCACCATCATCGTTAACGCCGAGGGCGACCGCACGACCCCGTCGGTGGTCGGCTTCCGCGCCGGCGGCGACCGCATCGTGGGTAAGGCTGCTAAGAACCAGGCCGTGACCAATCCTAAGAACACCGTATTTTCCATCAAGCGCTTCATGGGCCGTCGCTACTCTGAGGTTGCCTCTGAGATTAAGACCGTTCCGTATGAGGTGCACGAGGGCCAGGGCGGCCGCGCCGTGGTGCACATCGACGGTGAGGACTTCACGCCCGAGCAGGTCAGCGCCATGATCCTGCAGAAGATGAAGACCGACGCTGAGAAGTACCTCGGCGAGACCGTGACCGATGCCGTCATCACCGTGCCTGCCTACTTCAACGATGCCCAGCGTCAGGCGACCAAAGACGCTGGTAAGATCGCTGGCCTGAACGTCAGGCGTATCGTGAACGAGCCGACTGCGGCCGCGCTTGCCTATGGCTTCGACAAGGGAGGCTCGGATCAGCGCATCCTCGTCTTCGACCTGGGCGGCGGCACGTTCGACGTCTCGATCCTCGACCTTGCCGATGGTGTCTTCGAGGTCCTTTCGACCGCCGGCGACAACCATCTGGGTGGCGACGACTGGGACCAGCGCGTCATCGATTGGCTGGCCGACAAGTTCCAGGCCGATAACGGCATCGACCTGCGCCAGGATCCTATGGCACAGCAGCGCTTGAAGGAGGCGGCCGAGAACGCCAAGAAGGAGCTCTCCGCTGCTCAGCAGGCAACCATCAACCTGCCCTTCATCACCGCAGACGCCACCGGCCCCAAGCACCTCGACTACACGCTTACCCGCACCGAGTTCGAGCGCATCACGCACGACCTGCTCGAGCGCTGCAAGGCGCCGGTCACGAACGCCCTGCGCGACGCCGGCCTCAAGCTCTCCGACCTTACCGAGGTCATCCTAGTCGGCGGCTCGACCCGTATGCCTGCTGTCCAGGAGCTCGTGAAGAACATGACTGGCAAGCAGCCGAACATGTCCGTGAACCCGGACGAGGTCGTAGCCTGCGGCGCATCCATCCAGGGTGCCATCTTGGGCGGTGACTCCACCGTGGGCAGCGACATCCTTCTGCTCGATGTGACCCCGCTGTCGCTCGGCGTCGAGACCATGGGCGGCATCATGACCAAGATGATCGACCGCAACACCACCATCCCGACGTCTAAGACCGAGATCTACTCCACGGCTGCCGACAACCAGACCTCCGTCGAGATCAACGTCCTTCAGGGCGAGCGCGAGCTGGCGCGCGACAACAAGTCGCTCGGCAAGTTCCAGCTCACCGGTATCCCGGCCGCGCGCCGCGGCGTGCCGCAGATCGAGGTCACTTTCGACATCGACGCCAACGGCATCGTGAAGGTCTCCGCTAAGGACAAGGCCACCGGCAAGAGCCAGGAGATCACCATCTCCGGTTCGACCGCGCTTTCCGACGAGGAAGTCGACCGCATGGTCAAGGACGCCGAGGCGCACGCCGAGGAGGACAAGCGCCAGAAGGAGGAGGTCGAGGTCCGCAACCAGACCGACAGCCTGGCCTACTCCACCGAGCAGACTCTTTCCGAGCTGGGCGACAAGGTTCCCGCCGATGTGAAGAGCGAGGCCGAGACCGCTATCGCCGACGCTAAGAAGGCCCTCGACGGCACGGATGTCGATGCCATCAAGAGCGCTGGCGACAAGCTCCAGGAGATCGCCTACAAGCTGGCGCAGATGGTCTATGCCGATGCGCAGCAGTCCTCTGGTGACGCTGGTGCCGCCGGCTCCGCGGATGACGACGTGGTCGATGCCGACTACGAGGTCATCGACGACGATCAGGACAAGTAATCATGTCCGCTCAAGACACTCGCACGGAGGCGGCCGCTACCGCCGCTTCCGCTGACTCCAAGGAGAAGGATGTGAAGATCCCCGTAGAGGCGGCTGAGGAAGCCGAGGCGCCCGAGATGCCCTCCGAGCAGGTGGAGCATGAGGAGGAGACTCCCGAGCAGGCGGCTCGCGAGCAGGAGCTGAGCGAGGAAGAGATGGTCGAAGCGGCCATCCGCGCTGGTGAAGAGGCCGCTCAAAACGACTTCAAACTCAAGTACGAGCAGGTAACCGCCGAGCTCGCTGAGGTTCGCCGCCAGCTTTCCGAGGCAGAGGATGCCCAGAGTGCAGCCGATGCCAAGGTCAAGGAGGCCCAAGATCGCGCGACCCGCGTGCAAGCGGACTGGGAGAACTTCCGCCGCCGCACGGCAAGCGAGCGCCTCGCCGAGAAGGAGCGCGCGACCGAGAAGCTGGTCACGGCGCTGCTCCCGGTGATCGATGACATGGAGCGCGCTATCGACCATGCCCGTACGCAGGAGATGGACGAGGCGTTCTCTCAGTTCGTCGACGGCGTGGAGGCGGTGCACGCCAAGATGCTCGATGTGTTCGCGCACGAAGGCGTTGAGCCCATCGATCCCAAGGGCGAGGCCTTCGACCCGCTCGAGCACCAGGCCGTGGGGCGCGTCGAGGATGCGGGCTCCTATGAGGAGACCGTGCACGATGTGTACCAAAAGGGCTACCGCATGGCCGACCGCGTGCTACGCGCGGCTATGGTCACGGTAACGTACGGCGGCGAGAAGCGCCCCGAACCAGAGCCCGAGGCTGATTCCGAGGAGGCGCCCGCAGAAGCGCCTGCCGAGGATACGCAGGAGTAAGGAGAAGGGCTCCGGGGCGCAGGCTTCGGAGCCCTTTCGGTGGGACGGCGGAGATGGGCCGATTGCCCCATCGTGTGCAGCATGAACAACAGAGAGCGCACGTGGGGCACTCGATCCCGCTCCCACGGTCCTAAAGGAAAGGAGGCAGGCGATGCCGCAGGCGACAAAGACGTTCTATGACGTGCTCGGTGTGAAGCGCGACGCCTCCCAGAAAGAGATCAAGACGGCGTTTCGCAAGCTCGCGCAGAAGTATCATCCCGACGCGGGCGGCGACGAGCAGAAGTTCAAAGAGATCAGCGAAGCATACGAGACCCTCTCCGACGAGACGAAGCGCAAGGAGTACGACCAACTGCTCATGTTCGGCGGCATGCCGGGGGCAGGCGGCGCTGGTGGCGCGTATACCTATGCCGGTGGCGCGGGTGCCGGCGATTGGGGCGATATCTTCAGCCGCATCTTCAACGGAGATGGCGGTTTTGGCGGAGACTGGTCGGCTGGGTTCGGCGGTATGGGTGGCCGCGCGTCGAGTCGCCCGCGCCAGGGCAGCGACATCTCCCTCACGATCGATGTGTCGGCGGAGGACGCGTTCCGCGGGGTTGCGCGCAAGGTGATCTATCGCATCCCCTCGACTGGTGAACAGCAGACCGTCATGGTCACGGTGCCGGCGGGTGCTGTGGATGGCGGACGGGTCCGTTTGCGCAGTAGGGGCGAGTACGGCACCAACGGCGGCGGTCGCGGCGACCTCATCGTGACCACGCGTGTGGAGGAGCACCCCCTGTTCAAGCGCAAGGGCGCCGATGTGACCATGACGCTTCCCATCTCGGTGTACGAGGCGGCGTTGGGCTGCCAGGTCGACGTACCCACGCCGGGTGGCAAGACCGTTCGTCTCAAGGTGCCCGCGGGCACGCAGACGGGCAAGACCTTCCGTTTCAAGGAAATGGGCGCTCCGGATGTGAAGCATCGCGGACGCACCGGCGCGTTGCTGGTGACGGTCGAGGTGCGCACGCCTTCGCGGCTGACCGACGAGGAGCGAGCAGCGTTCGAGAAGCTTCGCGCGGCAGACGCTCGCGATTACCGCAGCGGGGTCGACCGCTACCGCGCGACGTTCTAACATGATGGCGGCGGCCACCCGGTCGCCGATGAGGTTTGGGGACCGATATGGCAGACGATTCGAGAAACAAGCCGCTGTACATGATCAGCGTGGCGGCGGAGCTCACGGGCATGCACCCGCAGACCCTGCGCGTCTATGAGTCGAAGGGCCTCGTGAACCCCAAACGCTCGGGGGGCAACACGCGTCTGTACTCGCGCGCCGATATCGAGCGGCTCGAACTCATCAACCAGCTCACCGACGAGGGCATCAACCTTGCCGGCGTGGTGCGCATCCTGGATATGAAAGAGCGTGCCGAGGAGCGTGAGCGCGAGGTCGAGAAGCTCCGCGCCCGGGTACGCGAGCTTGAGGAGCAGGTGCACGAGTACCAGATGCAGAAGAAAATCACCGCGCTTGTTCCGCGTGGCGGATCGGCGGATCCTGAGCAAGTGCTCAAGGGCCTGCTCGGCGGCGGCATCTAGGTGCTCGGCGTCTAAACCGTTCCAGCATACGTGGATATTGGAAGTTTGACGGGGCGCTGCCGAGAGGCGGCGCCCTCGCCGTATCATGGCGCGTCGAATGTCTCGATCACGTGTCGAAAACAACGGGGGTGCACGGCCGGCGCACGGGCTGTCCGTATACTCACATTGAGCGATGGCGGAACGCCTCGCTTGCAGGCAAGGCGCCTGGGGTACCGGTGTGCGATACGGGAGGTCGAACATGACGGACGACATGGGAACGTCGGCATCGCTTAGGATGCACGAAGCATGGCAGGGCAAGGTCGAAGTCGTGAGCAGGGTGAGGCTCGACGACCCCGAGACGCTCGCCATAGCATATACACCCGGCGTTGCCGAGCCCTGCCTTGAGATCTCGCGGGATCCCGAGGAATGCTGGCGCTATACGCGCCGAGGAAACCTGGTCGCGGTCATCACCGACGGCTCGGCGGTACTGGGTTTGGGCGATATCGGCCCGGTTGCCGGTATGCCCGTCATGGAGGGCAAGTGCGCCCTGTTCAAAGCGTTCGCAGACATCGACGCATTTCCCCTGTGCGTTGACACGCACGATGTTGACGAGATCGTCCGCTGCGTCCAGCTCATATCTGGCAGCTTTGGCGGCATCAACCTCGAGGACATCGCCGCCCCGCGCTGCTTCGAGATAGAGCGCCGCTTGAAGGAGGTCTGCGACATCCCGGTGTTCCACGACGATCAGCACGGCACCGCGGTGGTAACGTGCGCCGCCCTGCGCAATGCTTGTCGGGTGACCGGCCGCGATATCTCTCAGGTGCGCGTGGTCATCTCGGGCGCCGGCGCGGCGGGGGCGTCGATCGCAAACCTCATGCTGCGCATGGGCGTGACCGATATCACCCTTTCCGACATCGATGGGGTCGTTTACGCGGGGCGCCCCGGTCTTTCGGGCATGCTTGCCCAGCTGGCCGAACGTACCAACCCGCGGGACCTGCGCGGCACGCTCGCCGACGCCATGGTTGACGCCGACGTCTTTGTAGGCGTGTCGGCGCCCGGCATCGTCTCGCGCGACATGGTGCGCTCCATGCATGCGGAACCCATCGTGTTCTCGATGGCGAACCCCGTTCCAGAGATTATGCCGGATGAGGCGCTCGCCGCCGGTGCGGCGATCGTTGCCACAGGTCGCTCGGATTACCCCAACCAGATCAACAACCTGCTGGCATTTCCCGGCATATTCAAGGGTGCGCTGGCTGTGCGCGCTCGCGACATCACCCAAGATATGCTCGTGGCGGCTGCAGATGCCATCGCTGGGCTGGTGGGCGACGACGCGAAGCGTGACCTGATCATTCCGAGCCCCTTTGACGAGCGGGTTGTGCCGGCTGTCTCCAACGCGGTGATGGCCTGCGCCCGCGAGACGGGCCAGGCGCGCCGGTGACCCCGTGCTTCGCAGCGTTCTGTTTGACGCTGCTGCAGTAGTCCCTCCTTTACATAGCCGCGATGCCCGGCACGTGTCGAGCATCGCGGCTCATTTGTGAAGGAATGTCGCCCACGTGACGAAAGCGAACGGCATGTGGCGAAAGGTTCCATTGTCGCAGGATGGTTCGGGCAAGCCCCGTACAGTTGGAGACGCAGAAGGGAGGACTGCCTCGATGAGCATCCCGGAGACACAAAAAGACGTGCTTGCGTATCTCGATGGCATCACGCGTGAGATCGACCGCTCGCGGCTCGATCGGTTCACGACCGCATCCATCGCAAGCGCGCTCGCGGTTTCCCGCAACCTCGCGAGCCAGTATCTCAACGATCTTGTTCGGGCGGATTTGGCGGTCAAGGCCGGCAGCAAGCCCGTGTACTACTTTCATCGGCGCGATCTTGAGCGCTACATGCAGGTTGGCTTGGACCGCTCGACGTTCAGCTCGGTGGACAGCCTGTTCTCGCAGAGCAAGCCCGCGGCACCAGATTTTGAAAGGGCAATCGGCAGCGAGCTGTCGCTGTCTGCCTGCATCGACCAGATTCGCGCCGCCATGGTGTATCCGCCCTGCGGGATTCCCGTCTTGCTGCTTGGCCAATACGGTACGGGCAAATCGCTGTTCGCCGAGCTCGCATTCGAATATGGCGTGCATCAGGAGATCCTTCCGGCATCCTCGCGCTTCGTGCGCATCGAGTGCTCCCATTACCGCGAGGATGCCGTTCGTTTGGTCGACGAGCTGTTTGGTGATGGCGAGAACGATGGCCTGCTTACAGCCGGCGACATCGGCCTGCTCTACCTGAAGGACATCGATCAGCTGCCGGTCTCCATGCGCGAGGTCATCGTGTCGCGGCTCTGCCCAGAAGGAATTCGCGCCAATCAGGCTGATGGCGCCCATGGCGTGCGCGTCTTCTTCTCCATGGCGGGGGAGCGCGATTCTGCGGAAGCGCGCGAGCTCATCCGGCGCCTTCCGATCATGGTGTACCTGCCCCCGCTGCGTGACCGTACGCCGGAGGAGCGCGAGGAACTCATCTTGCATTTCCTGAAGCTCGAGGGCCGGCGCATGGGCACGGATGTGTTCATCAGCAAGGGCGCCTTCCATCGGTTGGCCGAGGCCGATTACGATGAGAACGTTCGCGGCATGCGTGCGGCGATCACGGCTTGCTGCGCCGAGGCGTTCCTGCGGCTCGAGGGCGATCGCCTGCAGATCCGCACCTACCAGCTGCCGGATGAGATCATAGATGGTGCGCCGGTGACCCACGATGACGAGGATCTGCAGCTCATCGATGTTACCCGGACCGCCGCCGTCCAAGGCAGCGAACACGAGCTGCGCCTGCTGTCGCCGATGATCGAGTCGTGGGACCTCTATTGCGCGGGTAGCATCACCAGCGACGAGCTGGCCGACCGCATCATGCGCAGCACGCGTGACTATGAGGACTACCTGGTATTCGAGGACCAGCGCCTGCTGGCGCGCTCGGGTGCCTACGGGCACGTGGTCGATGAGATCATCGATGGCGTAAACAGCCTGTACTCCATCAACCTTACCAAGAAGAGCGCGCTGGTGGTGACGCGTGAGGTCTGCAGCCAGATCTGGCCTTCGATGCAGCTTGCGCACTGGAAAGCTGAATACGCGTCCGATCTAGCCGCACTGTTCTCGACGGTCTTTCCGCATCAGGAGTTCTGCTCATCGGTTGCCGACCGCATCTCCATGGAGCTGATGCGCACGCTGGGCATCGAGCTCGATGCCCTCACGCGTCTGCTGATCGCTGCGCACGTGGACGCTGCGCAGGTCGAGCCGGGCAGTCGGCGCAGGTTGGGGATCATCCTGGCGCACGGGTACTCGACGGCGACCAGCTTGGCCGATGCCGCGAACCGCCTGCTTGGCACGCGTGTGTTCGAGGCGATCGACATGCCTTACGACCAGCAGGTGCGTGATGTCATAGGCAAGCTGCAGCAGATTATCGACCACTTCTCGTTCTGCGATGAGCTTGCCATCCTGGTCGACACGGGGTCGCTGCGCGACATCTACAAGGACCTCCAGGCGTTCTCCGACAAGACCATCGGCATCGTCAACAACGTGTCGACCGGGCTCGCGCTCGAGGTGGGTGTGGGGTTGATCGCAGGCCGCTCGCTGGACGAGGTGCTCGAGAACGCTGTTTCCTCATGCGTGTGCAGCTACCGGCTGGTCCAGCGTTCCGTGCGTCAGGACGCGATCGTGTTCTGCGCCGAGGGCGGCATCGAGGCAGCCGAGAAGATCAAGGAGCTTATCAGCCAGAGCCTCGATCCCGCTGCGGACGTGCGCCTCGTGGCTCGCGACTTCCGGCAGCTGGTGGACAACGGCATCAATGATTCGGTCTTCTCTCGCTTTGCGGTGCGTGCAGTGATCGGCACGAGCAACCCGCAGCTGGTCGGCGTGCCCTACATCGCACTCGAGGACCTCATCGCTGGTAGGAGCGATGTCCAGGTCGACCGCGTCTTCTCGCGGTATCTGGACCCTGAGGGCTTGGGGGCGTTCCGGCGCAACCTCGTTAAGAACCTGACGCTGCGCAACGTCGTGGAGTCGATCACTATCTTGAATCCGTCGAAGCTCTACTCAGAGATCGAGCGCGCTGTTGGCACGCTGCGGCTGCTGACCGGAGCGCCGATCGAGAGCCGAATGATCGGCCTGTACGTGCACCTGTGCTGCCTCGTCGAGCGGCTCGTGACGCGCACGCCCATCGAGAGCTGCGACGATGAGACGTTCGAGCGCGACCATGCTGATTTCATCGAGGCGTTCCGCGAGAGCTTCGCCGATATCTCCGCCCACTACCACGTCGAGGTGCCCGTCGCCGAGATCGTGTACGCATACGACTACATCTACCCGCAGCACGCCCTGCGCAAGCGTGCATACCCCATGAACGGATCCGTTGGCCAGGAAGATGAATGAGCGGCCCGTTCCCGCTCAGGCAGACAGGAAAGGAAAGGTGAGAGGTTTGAGCATCGTTGCAGCACGCATCGACAACCGTCTGCTGCACGGCATCGTCGCCACGCAGTGGGTGCCGGAGTATCGGCCCCAGCGTCTCATGGTGATCGATGACGAGTACGCAAACGACCCGACCAAGAAGGCCGGCATGCGCATGGCCAAGCCTGCGGGATTGGCGCTGTCGATCATCTCGCATGAAACGGCGATGGCCAATTTCAAGGCCGGCAAGTATGACGACCATACCGTGTTTGTGATCGCACGCGACCCGCAGACCATCCTGGACGTGATTGAGTGCGGCCAGACCATCCCTGAGCTCGTGCTCGGGGGCACCGTGACCCCGCCGGAGGGCACCGCTGCCCGCCAGGTGAGCCGTCGCGCGTATGTGCTCGAGTCGGACATCCCGGTCTACCGTGCCATCGGCGCCACCGGATGCAAGATGTCGGTCCAGTACATCCCCGCCGACAAGGCGGAATCGCTCGACGCGTTGATTTCATAGTGAAAGGAGATGGGATAGATGGAACTTTCGATCGTCCAGATCATTCTCGTCGCTCTCATCGCAGGTATCTACCGTTTCGACCGTATCGGTACGCAGATCAACGGCCATAACTGCGTGCTGTGGGCCACGCTTGCCGGTTTGGTCATCGGAGACCCCTTTACCGGCATGCAGATCGGCGCGACCTGCATGCTCATGTCCCTCGGCGTCGCCGCCCTTGGCGGCTCGTCGGTGCCCGACTACATCATGGCGGCTATCGTCGGCACGGTCGTGACCGTGACGACCGGCCAGGACATGAGCGTCGGCCTGACCATCGGCATCGCCGTCGGTCTGCTGTGGGTGCAGATCGACGTCATCGTCAAGACGCTCAACATCTTCATGGCGCACAAGCAGCTCGATTTCGCACATAAGGGCAACTACGGCATGATGAAGGCTGTCACCTGGATCGGACCCGTGCTGTTCTGCGTGGGCGAGATGCTTCCCGTGCTGATCGTCATGCTCATCGGCGGCGACGCCGTGAATGCGGTGCTCAACGCCATGCCTGCTTGGTTCACCGGTGGCCTCTCGATCGCCGGCGGCATCCTGCCCGTTGTCGGTATGGCCATGCTCTTGAACTACATGCCGGTCAAGCAGTTCTTCAGCTTCGTGGTCATCGGCTTCGTGCTCTCCGCCTACCTGGGCCTGGGCATCCTGCCGATCGCCATGCTCGCTGGCGCTGCGGCCTACGAGTACTACAAGTCCCATGCCGCCGCCCCCGCTGCCGCCGCCCAGACCTCGGAAGGAGTGCTCGAAGATGAGTAACGAGACGCTTAGCAGCCAGACCGAGCCCGAAATCAAGGTCGGTCCCAACCCCGATGGCTCCTTTGATCCCGTCCTGACCGATAAGGATCTCGAGAAGTGCGGTCGCCGCTGGAAGATGGCGGTCATGGGCTTCAACTACGAGACCCAGCTCGCTCCGTCCGTGATCTTCGCCGAGGCGGATGCCCTGCGCAAGATCTATGCCGACGACGAGGAAGGCTACAAGCGCTCCCTCGAGAACGCCGGCCGCTACTTCAACGTGACCCCGCCGGTTGGCGGCTTGCTGCTCGGCGCCGCGCTGGCCATCGAGGACAAGCAGCACAACCAGGGCCTCGAGGCAGTTAACGACCTCAAGGTCGGTCTCATGGGTTCCATGTCCGGCATCGGCGACTCCATCCTCTGGACGCTCGTGCCAACCGTCATGGGTTCCATCGCGGCATACATGGCACAGGAGGGCAACCCCGTCGGCATCTTCCTGTGGCTCGCCGTCGGCCTCGTCATCTTCTGGTGGTCGCTCAACAACTGGAAGACCGGTTATAAGTTCGGCACCTCGCTGATCACGACGCTCGCCGACAAGATTCCGGTATTCACCGAGGCGATGAGCGTGCTCGGCCTTACCGTCGTAGGCGCGCTCATTCCGTCGGTCGTCAGCATCACCGTCGGCCTCACCTTCACCATGGGCGACGTCACGCTGAACTTCCAAGAGGGCATCCTCGACATGATCATGCTCGGCATCATGCCGGTGCTCGCAACCTGGATTGTGTACGTGCTGATCAAGCGTCGTGTCAATCTGATCGCCATCATCGTGGCCATCATTGTCATCTCCATGGTCTGCTCGGCATTCGGCATCCTGGTGTAGATTCGGAGCCGCTTAGGTGCTTTCGCGGAGGGGTGGCCGCTCCGCCCCTCCGCCCGCATGCTATGGGTTCCTAGTTCTGGAGGTCTACGATGATCAAGGTGGCAACCACCTGCGTGCGCATCACGCCAACGGGTGTGTTCTACATGGATGGCTACGGCAGCGATGAGCGCAGGCTGCCGGCGCTCGGGGTCCATGACGACGCCTATGCGGTGCTGCTCCTCGTCGAGGTAGATGGCACGCGCACCATGTTCGTGTCGCTCGACGTGTGCAACATCAACCGCTCGCGTACCGAACGGCTTCGCGAGCTGCTCTGCGAGGCGCTTGAGATCGACGATGAGCATCTCGTAGTGAGCACCATCCATTCCCACTCGTGCCCCACGAGCCTGCGCGAGGGGGGTATCACCGGCAAGGAGACCCTCGGCTGGCCGGAGATGGTCTGCGGCCTGGTGGTGCAGGCGGCAACCCTTCTTCCCGATGAGCTCGTCGAGGCGAGCTGCGAGGTGCTGCGCACCCATGTTCGCGGTTGGTACAGCAACCGCAATTCGAAGGACAAGCCTTTCGACGACGAGGTCTTTGTCGTGAAGTTTGTGGATGCGGCTGGGGCCACGGTCGCGGGCATGCTGAACTTCAACTGCCATGCCACGGTGGTGGGTCCCAAGAACCGCTACCTCACGACGGATGTCCAGGGCGCGGTCCGAGCTCGAATCGCCGATTGGATCGGGGTTGTGCCCTATACCTTTACGGGGGCATCGGGCGATTTGGGCAACCGGCAGTTCCGCAAGGGAAACGACTTCGCCGAGCTCGCTCGCGTTTCGTGCGGCATCGCCAACGAGATCATGCGCGGCTCGTTCGAGCCGATCGAGCTCTCGGCGCCCGCGGTGTCGGTGTTCCACCAGGACATCGACTACGACAACACGGTGTATTGGCCCAGCTACCGCGAGAAGGTTGCCGAAGCCCAAGCCGTGCTCGACGATCCGGAGGCGAGCTTTGATGCGAAGAAGCTCGCGCGCACCGAGGTGACTCGCCTCACGGAGCGCCAGCAGATCGAGCGCATCGCGTTCCCGATCGACATGCGCACCTACGACTTCGGCTCTGTCGTGTTCGTCACGTTCCCCGGTGAGCTTGGCTCCACGCTGGGCATGCGCATCAAAGCGATGTTCCCGGGCAAAGTGGCCATTGTGATAGGCTATGCGAATGACGGCCAGGGCTACTTCGTGCCGGCGGGCGATTTCGGCCTCGGGTACGAATCATTTGTGACGAAGCTACCCGAAGGCGGTATCGAAAACGTGCTAGACGCATTCGGGGGACAGGTATGAGGCGGATCGTCATAGCTTCGCATCATAGGTTTGCTGCGGGATTGAGGGACACGCTGGAGTTCATCGGCGGCGACCAGCTGGGCATCGTCGATATCAACGCCTATGTGGACGAAACGTCTCTTGATGACCAGATCGCCGAGGTGTTCGCCGGATTCGATCCCGATGACGAGGTCTTGGTGTTCACCGATATGATGCAGGGCAGCGTGAACCAGGCGTTCCAGCGCTACATCGGGGACAAGGTCTTCGTGGTCACCGGCGTCAACGTCCCATGCGCCCTCGAGCTCGCCGTCGCCGGCGGGCAGCTGGCTTACGAGGACATCGCCCGTACGGTCCAGAGCGCCCGCGACCAGCTGGTGTTCATGAACGAGTGCATCTCCGTCGTGGATGAGGATGACGAGTAGCGCATCATGAGAGGCTCATGCACCCTTTACGAGCGGCCCCGGCACCTGGTGCCGGGGCCGCTTGCATGATGCGGAGACAACTCTTCCCGTATAATCTCATCATCTGCGGTGCCCGGCACGCGGGCGCGATCGGCCCGTTAGCGGGCATGGGCGAGATGGGATGCCATGAAAGAGCTAGAGGAGTACATCAGCCGGTACGGAACGGTGAAGGAGGGAGATGTCCTCAAGGTCGACACGTTCCTCAACCACCAGTGCGATGTGGAGCTGTTCGACCGCATGGGCGTCGAGTGGGCGCGTCTCTTCGCGGGCAAGCGCATCGATAAGATCCTGACGATCGAGGCCTCGGGTATCGGCATCGCATGCGTTGCCGCGCGCAGCTTTGGTAACGTCCCTGTTGTGTTTGCCAAGAAGTACCAGTCCATCAACTTGGATGGCGAGCAGTATGTGACGAGCATCCACTCCTTCACCAAGCAGCGCGACTACCACGTCATCGTGGCGAAGAAGTTCCTGAATGCCGGCGAGCACGTTCTGCTCATCGACGACTTTCTGGCAAACGGCTGCGCCCTGAGGGGCCTTATCGAGCTGTGCGAGGAAGCGGGTGCGGTGGTCGAGGGGATCGGCATCGCGATCGAAAAGGGCTTCCAGGGCGGCGGCGACCGTCTGCGCGAGCGCGGCTACGACCTCCAATCGCTTGCCATCGTGGAAGAGATGGACCCCGTGACCGGCACGATCAGGTTCCGCTGATGGCGGCGCGCGATACACGCTCCGAGCGCGTCGACACCGCGCAGGCGCTCGGGGACTTCTACGCGGATATCTCCCTTGCCCAGGGCTTCCCGTATGGGCTACAGCACGTGCTCGCGATGTTCGTCGCGAACCTCGCTCCGATCTTCATCGTGGCGGCAGCGGCGGGGATGGACGCCGAGCAGTCGTCGGCGCTCATCCAGAACGCCTTGCTCATGGCCGGTTTGGGCACGATGATCCAGCTCTTCCCCCTTTGGCGCGTGGGCGGGGCTCTGCCTATCGTGACGGGTATCAGCTTCACGTACGTCTCGGCGGTCGTCGCCATCGTTGCCGCGCAGGGCTACGGAGTCGCCGTGGGTGCCATCATCGCGGGCGGCCTCATCGAGGGGGCGCTCGGTCTCACGGTGCGCTATTGGCGTCGTGCGGTGCCGCCCATCGTATCGGCGGTCGTGGTGACCTCCATCGGCTTCTCGCTCCTTTCCGTCGGAGCGGAATCCTTCGGCGGAGGTTCCGGTGCCGAGGATTTCGGCAGCTTGCAGAACCTGCTCCTAGGCCTCATCTCGCTTGTGGCCTGCCTTGCGTTCCAGAGTCTTGCCAAGGGGACGAAAAAGCAGCTTGCGGTTCTGTTCGGCCTCGTGGTGGGATATGTCGCCGCGCTCGTGCTCGGCAAGGTCGACCTGAGCGCCTTCCAGGGGCTCGCTCCAATCTCGATCCCGCAGGTGCTCCCGGTCGCCCCAGAGTTTGATCTGGGCGCCATCATTTCGGTGGGCCTGCTCTACCTGGTGAGCTCGGTCGAGGTCATGGGCAACACCACGGCGCTTACCAAGGTGGGATTCGACCGTGAGCCCACCGACCGCGAGATGTCCGGTGCCATCACGGCTGACGGTGTGGTCTCCTCCATTGCCGGCATCTTCGGTTGCTTGCCCATCACCTCGTTCTCGCAGAACGTGGGACTGGTGGCCATGACGCGTGTCGTGAACCGCCGGGTCATCGCCTGCGGCGGGGCCATCCTCATCATCGCTGCCTTCGTGCCGGCGGTGGCAGCCATCTTCAACTCCCTGCCCGAGGCGGTTCTGGGCGGGTGCACGATCATGATGTTCGGCAACATCGTGCTTTCGGGTGCCCAGATGATCGCTGACGCGGGGTTCACGCAGCGCAATATACAGATCGCCGCGCTCGCGCTCGCCTCGGGTATCGGGTTCACGCAGGTGCAGGGTATCTTCGCGGCGTTCCCGCCTATCGTGCAGTCCATCTTTGGGAGCAACTGCATCGCGGTCGCATTCGTGGTCGCCGTGGTGGCGAACCTGCTGCTGCCCAAGGAGCAGGCCGACGAGGAATAAGAGCCCCCGTTCGATAGGATGCGAAGGCCGCGCGCTATCTTGCAGCGTTCGCTCGCCGTGCGGCTAGGGGTCGTCCACTTGCTATCCGATGAACTTGAGCGCTGCGAGCATGATGAGGTAGGTCGCAAAGAGCGCCGCCGCTGCGCCGTCATGGCGGATGTCGAGACGGAGCGCATGATAGTGCGTGCGGCCTGTTCCTCCCGTGTAGCAGCGCGCATCCATCGCGCGGGCGAGATGCTCCGCATGGCGCAGGGCGCTTGCGAAGAGCGGAACCACAAGCGGCACGCATGCACGCGCATAGGCCAGCGCGCCCTTGCCTTCGAGCGCCGCTCCGCGAGCCGTTTGCGCCACCGCGATATGCTGCGCCTCCCGCGCCAACGTGGGTACGAAGCGCAGCGCGATCGAGAGCACCAAGCAAAGCTCGCCGACGGGCAGCCCGAGACGCGTGAGCGGCGACAGGAGGCGCTCGGCGGCATCGGTGAGCGCCATCGCCTGCGTCGTGAGCATGAGGAGCGACCCCATGAGCAGCAGCAAGAGGAACCGCATCGTATAGAAGGCCGCTGCGGCGATGCCCCCGCTGTGCAGCGCAAGCGGGCCCAGTGCGACAACGACCTCGCCGGTATGCACGAAGAAGAGGTTGAGCAGGGAGGTCAGCAGCAAAAACGCTATGACCGGGCGGATCTGCGCGAGCAGCCTCCCCAGCGGCACCCGGGCGGCGAGGATGGCCCCGATGCAGAAGGCACCGGCGACCGCGAGGGTCGCGATGTCGTCTACGAACAGGCAGCTCACCATAAAGAAGATAGCGATCAGGAGCTTCACGCGCGGGTCGAGCGCATGGATGGGCGAGGCAACCGAGTAGTAGCTCCCCGCGCTAACGCGTACGCCCATGGAGCACCTCCTCGACGAGCTCGTCCAAGGTAAGCGGTTCGGACGCGAGCTGAGCTCCTTGCGACGCGAGTACGCGTGAGAATGCCAGCGCGTCCGGGATGCCCGGTAGAAGGTCGCTGTTGTTCAGGAAGAGGTCGCGCGGCGTTCCGATCGCAGCGACTGCGCCGTGGTCCAGGGCGACCACGCGGTCGGCCAGCTCGGCAACGTCATCCATGGAATGGGTGACGAGCAGGATGGTCGATCCGTTGGTCTTGAGCGAGCCGATGAGCTCCTTCATGCGCGCTCTGCCGCGTGGGTCGAGTCCCGCCATGGGCTCATCAAGGACCAGGAGCGGCGTCTCCATAGCGAGGACGCCTGCGATGGCGACGTTGCGCTGCTGCCCGCCTGAGAGCGCAAAGGGCGAGCGCGCGATGAAGTCCGGCGCGGTGGGGAGGCCCACTGCATCGAGCGCCCGAAGGACGCGTTGCTCGACCTCGGCTTCGGTGAGGCCGAGGTTGCGGGGGCCGAAGGCGACATCTTCGAAGACGGTCGCGGCGAAGAGCTGGCGCTCGGGGAATTGCCCGACATATCCGATGCTCGAGCGAATGGCCGAGCGCCGTTCGAGGTCGGTCGTATCGATGCCGTTTACGCGGACGGTTCCCGCGTTGGGTACCTTGAGCGCGCAGGCGAGTTCGACGGTAGTCGATTTTCCTGAGCCCGTGCGGCCGATGAGGGCGGTAAGGCTGCCACGGGGCAGCGCGAAGCTCACGTTTGCGAGCGCAAGCGGGCCGCGTGGCGCCGCCGTGCGCGATGCCCGCCCGCGCAGGCGCGCGAAGAGCCCCGGGCGCCTGCGCGGATCGTGCTCATCGGCGTAGGAGAAGGTCGCCCGTTCGAAGGTGACGGCGTCGTTGCCGTTGCGCGCGACGCTGCTGCCGGCAGCCGCGGGGACGGTTTCAGCGGTAGCAGCGACCGTGGTTGTGGTTGCGAGCCGCGACGCAAGCGCGCCAGCGAGCTCCTCGGCATCTGCCGTGACCGGAAGGCCGGGAACGGCGTCGCTGAGGCGCTCGACGAGCTGTATGGTGAACGGCAGCTCAAGGCCAAGAGCGCGGATGGCATCGCGTTGGGAGAAGACGTCGCCGGGGGTGCCGTCGAGCGCCACGCGGCCCTGGTCGAGCGCGATGACACGGTCAGCGCGCAAGGCGTCGTCCATGAAGTGGGTTACATGCACGATCGTGATGCCTCGCGCAACGAGGTCTGCGGCTATGCGCTGGATGGCGGCGCGACCGGGGGCGTCGAGCATCGCCGCCGGCTCATCGAGCAGCAGCACGCGCGGCTGCATGGCAAGCGCTCCGGCGATGGCGACCCGCTGGCGCTGCCCGCCCGACAGGTCGGCAGGATCCGCTTGGGCGAGCGCCGCCATGTCGACGGCAGCGAGCGCTTCATCGACGCGGCGGACGATCTCTCGCTGGGGTACACCGAGGTTTTCAGGGCCAAACGCCACGTCATCGGCAACGATGCTCGTAACCATCTGATCGTCCACGTGCTGGAACACCATTGCGGCTTGCCGACGGATCTCGATGAGGCGTTCGGGTTCGGCAACCGGGTCGATTCCAAAGATGCGGGCACTGCCCTCGGTGGGAGCAACGAGCGCATTCATGATTTGGACGAGCGTCGACTTGCCGGAGCCATTGCCGCCTAGCACGCAGGTGTAGGTGCCCGCCTCGATGGAGAGCGAGATGCCGCGCAGCGCCTCGTCGCCTGGCTGGTCGCTATATGAGAAGCGGACGTTTTCGAGCTCGATGATGGGTTCGTTTTCCATAAACCGCCTGCGAGCTTATGCGCGGACGGCGTCGCCGGCGTCCGAGTCGGCGCTGGTCGCGGTAGGCGTGGCGCCCGTAGCGCCTGCATTCGCCATAGGGTGTTCAGCTGCAGCCGCATTCGTGTCTGATGCGATGGAAGCTGCGGAAGCCGGGCTCGCCCCAGCGCCTCTGAGCACGTTCATGCAGGGGGAGAGCAACGCTTGCCCCGCGATGATGTTGATGACCATCTTGAGCGCGTTGAACGGAAAGAGGATGGGCGCGATCATGAGCGCGACATCGCTTATGGTCACTCCGGCATAGAGCGGGGTCACATAGAGGTTGGCAAGGCAGATAACCGCAATCGAGAGGATGGCTCCGAGCACCATGCCCGTCAGCGAGCCAGCGCGCGTGCGGTCGCGCACGTACACGATGGCGGCGGGTATTACGAAGGCGCAGGTGGAAAGCATGCCCATCGGCGCGCCGAACGGGTCGAGGAACACGCGGGGAATCCACGAGATGATGGCTACGGCAGCGCCCATCCGAGGCCCGAAGGCGAGGGCGGCGATAAGGCAGACAATGCCCGACGGGTCGTACATGAGCCACGGAGCCGCCGGGAAGATGGGGATCTGGATGAAGCTCAAGATGAGCGATGCGGCGGTGAAGAGCGCCGCGAGCGCAATCGAGCGAGTGGATATCTTGGTGGTGGTGAGCGTGCTGCCCATGGCAGGTGCCTCCGTTTCTTCCATCCGGACTGTACCGTCGGCCCCGGACTCTCACCGGGTCAGCCGCTTGCGCGGGTCGCGGGCTTCCGACGTGATGTGACCCAAGTCGCGCGTCGGTTACCGCCGGTAGGGAATTTCACCCAACCCTGAAACTATGCGACTACACTATAGTCCTTTTGCCGGCGCGAGCAACTGCACGCTGCGGTATTTTAACGGTTGTCGCGCTCCCGTTAGGCCGTCCCCTAAACTTAGGCTGTCCCCTAAATCTCTGTGCGCTTTATGACCAGTTTTGCCACCTACAGGGCCTCAAAGCGTGCCAAAAGCGCTCAGAGGCTTGGAAGACAGGGCGCGGACGTTAAACTTGCCCGCGTTCTGGAACGCACGGACCACCGTGTTCAAGCTGCCCATATAATGGCTTTGACGCCTACAACATCGCGTGTCGTGGACGAAATCCGCATACAGCCGCACGACGTGCGGTGGGAGAGGAAGGGCCACGATGCGCCAGCTCACTATTGCCTACATCGGTAACGGGAAGAGCGTAAACCGTTATCACATCCCCTATGCCCAGACCCTTCCCGAGATGTTCCGCATCAAAACAATTTACGCGCGCCGTATTACCCACGATACCTGGGCGGCGGTGCCCGACGTTTCGACTCCGATTTCCTTACCGCGCAGCGCGTGCTCGCGTCGGGCAAGCTCGGGCACGTGTTCGAGATCGTGACGAGCTTCGACAACTGGCGCCCGCACATGATGGATGGCTGCGCCTTCGATACGGTCGAGGATATCGCCCATGTTCATGCGACCCACCCGCGACCAGTTCATCGCTTGGCTTGGTGAACCCGATCGCGTGAACAGCGAGCTTCGCCAGATGCACGGGCCGGGTACGGCGGCGGATTACTACGACATCGACCTCTACTACGATGCGCGGGGCATCAAGGCGACGGCGCATGCGAACTACGCCTGCGCCTACCAGCGGCCGAGCTTCGAGATGTACGGTGATCGCGGTTGCTTCCTCAAATTCGGAAAGGACCTGCAGGAGCGCGACCTCAAGCACTTCTACCTGCCGCTTGGACATGCCGACTTTGGCGTCGACTCCGTGGATGACTATGGATACTTGCGCTATGTCGACGATGAAGGGGTGCTGCGGGAGGAGCGCGTCGTGAGCGAACGGGGCTCGTATGCGAGCTTTTACGAGGCGCTGTACGAGACGGTGGCGAACGGCGCCCCGCAGCTCGTTGCCCCCGAGGAAACCCTCGAGCAGCTCCGCATCATCGATACCGCTCTTAGGGGTATGGCCTAGGCGCGGACGGGTAGGGGTGCGTTGAGCACGATGGCGTCCAAGCGCCCGTGCTTGAGGAGCATCGCGATCGTTGGGTGTCCCTCGGCGCTCTGAGTCGGTTGCTGCCGGTTCGGTGAATCGGCGGAAGACGTTGGCATCTCGGGTATAGTGCTGTCTGAAAGCCCTTGTGCGACGCTTTTGCCGCACCGGTATACAGGTGGTTTCTATGCACGATTACGACAGCTTCAACGAGGATGTCATTTGCGCGCTCGCAGCTGCAGCCGGCGAGGATAACGTTCGCATGGTCGAGCCCATGCGAGATCATACGACCTTCAAGATCGGCGGCCCGGCGGATGTCGTGGTTGCGCCCTGCACGCCCGAGGCAGCGGTGCGGGCGCTCGACCTTATCGCGCTCGCGGGCGCTCCGGTGACGGTGGTGGGCAACGGTTCGGATCTGCTTGTGGGTGACCGCGGCATCCGCGGGTTCGTCATGCTGTTGCGCGACAACCTCGCGCAGGTGCGTGTCGACGGTTACCGCGTGCACGCCCAAGCCGGCGCCTTGCTGCGCGATGTCGCGCTCGTTGCGGCCGGCGCGGGGCTTACCGGGCTTGAGCCGCTCTGGGGCATCCCGGCGGCGGTAGGCGGCGCCTGCCATCAGAACGCCGGTGCCTACGACACCTCCGTCGCCGATGTCCTCGAATCGCTCACCGCGTACGTACCGGGCGCCCGGCAGCAAGACGGCTCACGCGCCAAGGGATCGGTGCGTACGTTCGCCGCAAGCGAGCTCGATTTTGGGTATCGCCGGAGCAGGGTCGCCACGGATGGCCTCATCGTGCTCGAGGCAACTTTCGCGCTCATGCCCGGCAACGAGGCGCAGATTCGTGCGCAGATGGATGACTATCAGCGCCGCCGTGAGGAGAAGCAGCCGCTCGATTTGCCCTCGGCAGGATCGACGTTCAAGCGTCCGCCGGGGCATTTTGCCGGCAAGCTCATCATGGATGCCGGTTTGCGCGGAGCGCGCGTGGGCGACGCCCAGGTTTCAGAGAAGCATTGCGGTTTCGTGGTGAACGTCGGCAACGCCACGGCGGCCGACGTCAACGCCCTCATCGAGCGCATCCAAGACGAGGTGCGCGAGCAGTTCGGCGTGGAGCTTGAGCCCGAAGTCCACCGCATCGGCGAGTTCTAATGCATCGAACGCGTCTGCGCTGCGTGCAGATGGATGCTCTTGCATGCCCGCGAAGCCCTCTGCGGACGCTGCTACGCTACTAGGAAGGTATCGAATATGGACTACGAACACATCTCGCAAACCGATCCCGCGGTGTTCTCTGCCATCGAACAGGAGCTTGAGCGCCAGCGTGGCACCATCGAGTTGATTGCTTCAGAGAACATCACCTCACCTTCCGTTATGGAGGCCATGGGGAGCGTGCTCACCAACAAGTACGCCGAGGGGTATCCGGGTCGCCGTTATTACGGCGGGTGCGAGAAGGTCGACGTGGTCGAGGACCTCGCACGCAAGCGCGCATGCGAGCTCTTTGGCTGCCGGCACGCCAACGTGCAGCCGCACTCGGGGGCGAGTGCGAACCTCGCCGCCTACATGGCGCTCATCGAGCCGGGCGACACGGTCATTGGCATGAGCCTGGACCAGGGTGGACATCTCACCCATGGGTCGCCGGTCAACTTCTCTGGCAGGCTGTACCGTTTCCTCTCCTATGGGCTCGATCCCGAGACCGAGACCATCGACTACGACGCGCTTGAACGTCTTGCCCATGCCGAGCGCCCTAAACTCATCGTGGGCGGCGCGTCTGCCTACCCGCGCACAATCGACTTCGAGCGCATGGCCGCCATTGCGCACGGCGTGGGCGCGCGCCTCATGGTCGACATGGCGCACATCGCGGGCCTCGTCGCCGCAGGCGCCCATCCTTCGCCGGTGCCCTTCGCGGATGTGGTGACCTCTACGAGCCATAAGACCCTGCGTGGGCCGCGCGGCGGCTTCATCCTCACGAATGACGACGAGCTCGCCCGTGCGATTGACAAGGCGGTTTTCCCGGGCACGCAGGGAGGTCCGCTCATGCATGTCATCGCTGGCAAGGCGGTCGCCTTCGGCGAGGCCCTGCAGCCTGCGTTCCAGACCTATATCGGGCATGTGGTAGAGAACGCCGCGGCCCTGGGCGAGGGCCTTATCGATGGCGGGCTGCGCTTGGTGTCGGGCGGCACCGACAACCATCTATGTCTGGTTGACCTCACTGCGTCGGGCGTAACGGGCCGCGATGCCGAGCGCCTGCTCGATACGGTGGGCCTTACGGTCAACA
Organism: Enorma phocaeensis; assembly: GCF_900186505.1. Lineage (GTDB taxonomy): Bacteria > Actinomycetota > Coriobacteriia > Coriobacteriales > Coriobacteriaceae > Enorma > Enorma phocaeensis. Next base: position 560,180 of record NZ_LT891970.1, on the reverse strand, counting down.
AGAACGCGATCCCTGGCGAGCCGCGCTCTCCCTTCGTCACAAGCGGCATCCGCGTGGGTTCCGCTGCGGGCACGACGCGCGGGTTCACGGCGGATGAGTTCCGCGAGATCGGCGGTCTCATCGCGCGCGCCGTCTTCCATGCAAAGGACGAGGCGGAGCTCGCGGCGATCCGGGCGCGCACGGCGGAGATGCTTGCCGCGCACCCCCTGTATCCCGAGTTGTAGACTCTGTTCTGTGCGATATGTATCCCGCAAGGCGCCCGGTGGCAGCTTGAGGTGGCACGGGCCAAGCAAGGAGTGAAGAGGATGGATAGTTCCCAGGTAAAGATCGGCTTCATAGGATTTGGCAACATGGCGAGCGCTATGGCGGACGGCTGGATTGCTTCGGGCAAGGTTCCGGCAGGGCACCTGTACGCGTGCGCGGGGCACTACGACGCCCTCGTGGAGCGCACCGCCTCGCGCGGCATGAACGCCTGCCACGATGCAAGCGAGGTCGTCACGGCAAGTGACGTGGTGGTCGTCGCGGTGAAGCCCTACCTCATCGAAGGGGTTCTCGCTCCCGTTGCGGGCTTGCTTGCAGGGAAGACGATCCTTTCCGTGGCGGCAGGGTGGAAGAGCGAGGATTACGAGCGCGTGATACCAGGCACGCATCATCTCTCGACGGTGCCCAACACGCCGGTTGCCATCTGCGAAGGCGTAATTGCCTGCGAGGCAGCTCATACCCTCGATGCCGGTGAGTACACCCTTTTGAACGAGTTGCTCGGGCTTCTTGGCACGGTGGTCGAGGTGGAAAGCCGTCTGCTTTCTGTTGCGGGCACCGTGGGCGGTTGCTCGCCTGCGTTCATCGCTATGGTTATCGAGGCCTTAGGCGACGCAGCGGTGAAGTACGGCATCCCGCGCGCCAAGGCGTACGCGATGGTGAGCCAGATGGTTGCCGGAACGGCCAAGCTGCAGCTTGCGACCGGCCAGCATCCGGGCGCCATGAAGGATGCCGTGTGCTCACCCGGTGGGACCACCATCCGCGGCGTTGCGGCGCTTGAAGAGGCGGGCATGCGCTCGGCCTTCATCAAGGCGATCGACGCCATCGAGGGGTAGGAGCTTCACGCCCTGCCGACTTGCAAGGCCTTCTACCACGCGCAATACTGCTTCCTGTCTTCAAATCGATAATCATGCATAATCATAAAATAATATGCATGATTATCGATACATTTCAAATCACCGGAACAGTTCGCGTCAAGTTACGGTGATTGCTTCCGGAGACGCTAGGGAGACCGTTGTTTAGCCGATTATAATCCTGCGGGAATATAGGCTTTCTTGCGGGTCTCCCTAGCCTTTCGTATTCCGACCACCGTAACCCGTCATGAATAAACGCCGAAGCCTGAAGCCGTCCGCTTCGGATGGGATTTCGCCGTATCGTCCCGTTGTGACGTCGCGATGTGACGACCATACAAGGCTTTGGGGAAACAGGGCGGATCAACTAGTTGGAACTTCTAGTATTTGCCCTGCAGCGAGTACCAGCCGTTCCGCTCTTCAACGGAGAGCGGTACGCCAAAGAGGGCCGACATCTTCTCGCTTGTGAGGAGATCCTGCTTGGGGCCATCGGCGAAGATCGTCGCATCCTTGATAAGGAGCACCCGGTCTATAGCGGGGATGATGTCTTCGGGATAGTGCGTGACGAGCACCACCGAGCGACCTTCTGCGGCAAGCAGTCCCATGGTACGGCGCACGTGGTACATGCCCTCGGGGTCCAGGCCCGTGCAGGGCTCGTCGAATATGAGGATCTTAGGGTCGCTCATGAGCTCGCGCGCCACGAGCACCCGGCGAACCTGGCCGGTTGAGAGCGTGAGCACATCCCGTTCAGCGAGGTCGGCGATGCCGAGTCGCTCCAGCGCGTCGAGGGCTTGGGCGCGTTGTTCCGCGGTCGCTTCGACATGGTTGGGAAGGCCGAGCGTGCCGAATATCCCGCCGCATACGATGTCGCTCACCGGAAGGTGCACGCGCACCTGGTCGTGCATGGTGGCTGAGACGATACCGAGGGCTTGCTTGATGTCGGAGAGCAGCGGCCGCGCCTGGCCCCTGAACCGCACCGGGGGCTTCTCGCGGTAGAGCGGGAAGATTTCACGCGTAAGCAACTGGATAAAGGTTGATTTGCCGGCGCCGTTGGGGCCGAGCAACGCCACGTGCTCGCCCTCCGCAAGGTCGAACCGGTCGACGGAGAGGATGGTTTTGCCGGCGCGCACTACCTGCGCGTCGCGCAGCGAGAACAGCGGCGGTGTGCCTTCGTGGGCAACGTGTTCTGTGTTGTGCGTCCGGTATGCGACCTGTTCCATGGCTAGCTCGTCCTCATTTCGACGTGATAGTCCGATACTTTACTACACCGGAGCATCGGCTGGGATGTGCGGCGTGGCTGTCTGCCGCGCCGGGATGCTCTCGGAGCGCGCGAACTCGTGGGGCAGACGTCCTGCACCGCTGGTGCCGATGCCATGATTCGCGGCTTCTCCGAGGTGCCCACCATGCTCGTGCAGATTACATGAGACAGGTGGGAGCTCGACGAAGCGTCTCGCGACAATGAGGCATGGCGGCGTTGCCATATCATTTCAGGGGTGTCCGTTCCCGATGCCAGCGCATCAGCGGCATGCGCCGTGGTATGCTACGGAGTCACTTCACTTCAGCTCGCTGGAGTGTTAGCAGCAAGAATCGATACGGCAGCGCGGCGACGCGGGGTGCACGCCGCCCCTTGCGGAGCGCAGACCGCCTCGCGGCGCCGCCGAGCACGTGGAAGGGGTGCCCATGCCCGAGATGCTCACGCTCGATGCCTTCGAGGAAGCGTCGGAAAAGGTTCGCGAGGTGACGCTCAAAACCGAGCTCGTAGAGAGCCCGTACTTCAGCCAGATGAGCGGCAACCGCGTGTTTCTCAAGCCCGAGAACATGCAGCGTACCGGTGCGTATAAGGTGCGTGGTGCCTACTATAAGATCTCGACGCTCTCCGAGGAGGAGCTCGGGCGCGGGCTTATCACCGCATCCGCTGGCAATCATGCCCAGGGTGTTGCCTATGCTGCCGCGCGTGCCGGTGCGCGCGCCATCGTGGTGATGCCCACCACGACTCCGCTCATCAAGGTCGAGCGCACCAAGGGTTACGGTGCCGAGGTCGTGCTGTTTGGCGACGTATATGACGAAGCCTGTGACTATGCGATGCAGCTCGCCGAGGAGCACGGCTACACCTTCGTGCATCCGTTCAACGATCCCGTGCTCGCTACCGGCCAAGGGACCATAGCGATGGAGATCGTGCAGGAGCTGCCGTTGGTGGACACGATTCTCGTGCCGGTAGGCGGGGGCGGGCTGTCATGCGGCGTGTCGACCTTCGCGAAGCTCTATAATCCCAAGATTCGCGTGATCGGCGTGGAGCCGCAAGGGGCTCCTTCGCTCACGGCTGCGCTCGACGCCGGCCATCCCGTGCGCCTCCCGTCTGCGGATACCATCGCAGACGGCACCGCCGTGCTCGAGGTGGGCGACAAGGTCTTCCCGTACCTCAAGGAGAACCTCGACGATGTCATCACCGTGCCCGATGACGAGCTCATCGTGGCCTTTCTCGACATGGTGGAGAACCACAAGATGATCGTTGAGAACTCCGGTTTGCTCACAGTAGCGGCGCTCAAGCACCTGCCCGCGGAGAACCGTCGCGTCGTCTCGATTCTTTCGGGCGGAAACATGGACGTGATCACGATGTCTTCCGTGGTGCAGCACGGCCTCATCGCACGCGACCGCATCTTCACCGTGAGCGTGCTTCTGCCTGACCGCCCCGGTATGCTGGTGCGTGTGGCGCAGGCAATCGCCGAGGTGAACGGCAACGTCATCAAGCTCGAACACAACCAGTTCGTGAGCACCAATCGCAACGCCGCCGTGGAGCTGCGCGTAACGATCGAGGCGTACGGCACCGCGCACAAGGAGCAGATCATGGGCGCGCTGCGTACCGCCGGCTTCGAGCCCACGCTCAGCGCGACGATGCTCTAGTGGACATCTGAGGTCAGGTGTCAGACTCTCACGAGTGTCTGGTGTCAGATTGTCGCCCCGTGGCGTCCGATTTCGCGGTCCCGAAGCAACTCGATTCAGCTATGAGTACGAGTGATCAACCGTGGCGTCGAGATCACCCATTTCAGAAATGACGACCTGCGCTTTTGTCCGCGCGAGTCTTCATTGGGGCGGGAACTGGAGCAACTTGTACTCATAGCCGAATCGAGCATTCTAACGGGGCTTGCGCGTGGGTGCGGGTGCGGCGGGGTATAAGCGCTCAAACGACGAAAGGAACCCATGCCGTACCTCTTTGACTACGTGGAACACGAGCTCGCGACGTTCGACCAAAAGCCGTTTTGCTCCGTTGACGCGGCGGTGCTCAGCCAGGCGTGCATGATCGACGGCGTCGGTGTGGTGCCGGAACCGTCTGCGATGCCGGCACTTATCGACCGCGCGCTCACATTGCTTGCACCCGATGCGCGCAGCGCGACGTTCACGAGCCTCATGCGGTCGGAGCTCTTCGACGGCATGTTTACCGGGCTTGTTCCGGATGATATTCGGCGCCTGCTCATGGCGCTCGCGGCGAGCCCGCGCTTTCGCGACCTACGTCTGCGCGGGTACCGCTCCGTGTTCGACGAGTCGTCGCATACGCAGTTTGCAGCAACGACGTTCACCTGGAGAAGCGCGTTCTCGTTTGTGGGGTTCCGCGGCACGGATATTTCTGCCACCGGCTGGCGTGAGAACTTCGACATGACGTATAGGAATGAGGTATCGGCGCAGAAGCTCGCGCGGGAGTACCTGGAGCACATGGCGCCGCGCTTGCCGGGCGATCTGCACGTGGGCGGGCATTCCAAGGGCGGCAACCTCGCGCTCTATGCGGCACTGACCTGCAGTGCGGAGGTGCGAGAGCGCATCGATCGCGTGTGGTGCCTCGACGCGCCGGGTTTCCGTCCCGAAATGATAAAAAGGTGTCAGACACCATTTTATCAATTGGGGGAGGACTCCCGCATCGAGCGGATTCTACCGCAGGATTCGCTGGTAGGCGTGTTACTCGAGTGTCCGGCGCCGGCGCGTGTGGTACGCAGCAACGCACAGGGGCTCATGCAGCACTCCGTGTTCACATGGGAGATTTCGGACGACCGGAGCGATTTCGTTGAGGCCGAGCGCCTGGGCGAAGGCTCGCAGGCGCTCCATGATGTTTTGGCCGAATGGCTCGCCAGCATGGATGACGAACGTTGCGAGCAGGTGGTGGATGCGCTCTTCGCCGCCCTGGGAGCGAGCGGCGCCCGCGATGCCCGCGACGTGTTCCTTGGCGGAAAACCGTTCCCGCAGCTCGTGAGCGACGCGGCGCTCAACTTGGACGAGGAGTCGCGCGACGTGTTGGGAGCTGTCCTGGGCGACCTGGCCGCCATCGCCGCCCGCCGCGTCGGCCGCGACCTCGCTGCGGCGATTTTCGGGGAGTGATGGGCTGGTGCCAGGTGAGGCCGGCGAACTCGCGCCTTGAGTCGGTGGGTTTTTGGATCTGCTGCGAGTAGCCCAAAATCGCCCAATGCTCCTACCAGCGCGTTTGTTCTTCGCGGGAGGCGCTCTACTCATGCTGTCCCGAAAAACCCACCGACTCAAGGCTCGAGTGTTGTCGAAGGGGCAATTCGAGCGGGCGAGAAAGATGCGGGCGCGCAATCCGGGCAGGCGGAGAGGATCCGGATGTGCAGTTCGGGCGCGCAATCCGGGCAGGCGGGGAGCCGGAGCCCCGGCAGAGCGCCCGAACTCCAAGCTGAAATTCTCATATCACGTATGATGGTACAATGATGGCCGTATGTGCGAGGGGCTTCATGAACGTGCCGGCCAAATAAAAACGATTGTTCAAGCGCTGGAGCAGGCGCATGGCATTGCCATCCATGCTCATGGGTCTCGTCGCGTTCCCCTTCACGCTTCTCGGCTTCGGCGCGGTCGTGTACACCGCAGCGCTGCCCTCGCTCGTCGCCGGGGCTGAGCAGGGCGATGGCCTGTATGCGCGCGTCTCGCAGGACGGGCTCGTCCAGGCGCTGGGCGGATCTTCAGCAGGCAGTGACGCTTCGGACGCGGGTTCCCAGGGTGCGAGCGACGGCGATGGCGCATCCTCCAGCCGCGAGACCATTACCGGCGGTGGCGCGAGTGTCGGCGGCGCCAGTGGCGTCAACGGCGGTGCAACCACGCCGATCATTCCAGCGGACGATGATGACGCGCCCGGGGCAGCTGGGCAGGGCGGCGAACAAAAGCCCGGCGATGGCCAGCACGGCTCCTCCGGCGACGACCAAGGGCAGAAGCCCGGAACGGGTGGCAACGGCTCTGGCAACGATAACCCCCACGACTCTGGCTCTGGCGCCGGTTCTGATCCCGGCGACGATGGCAGCCAAGGCGAAAACAATGCCCAGGAACAGGCGGACTACGAGTTCCTCCGCGGGGAGTTCGAGGCACTCGAGGGAAGCAACGGCTACATCGCACGCGTGAACGCATGCACGGCGGCGTTCGAAAATGACGCCTTCGCCTCCGCGGAGGTGCGCAGAAACCATGCGGCGCACTGCTCCGCCCTGGAAAGCGAGGTTTTCAACCGTTACGCGACGCTCCTTAACACTCGTGTAAGCAAGAAATACACGGCGGCTCGCGGCGACCTTATCGCTATGTATCGCTGCTTGGCCACGTATCTCAGCACGCTCGGGAGCGCATGGGAAATCAACACCGGCTTCAGCGACCCGGCGAGCCACGTGGACGAATTCATGCTGCCGCTCAAAAACGCCGAGGTAAATGGCGAGAATGCGAGCCTTGCAGAGTTCAATGACTACTACAGCGAGTTCGTGCCCTCATGACGGGGTTCGAGGGAGAAGAGCTCGCTGCGCCGGTGGGCGAACCAACAGCGTCTATGGCGCCGCGCCTGCGCGTGGTGCGGATCGAGCGGTTCGAAGCGGCGGTTTCGCTGGCAGATGAGGAGTGCGAAGCATATCGCCGCAGGTTCTGCACGCTGTTTGTAGACGATGACCGCGCCCGTCGCGGCGGCTTGGGCAACGTTGCCTATGCGCAGAACGCCCTCGGGGAGAAGCTAGCACTGAAGACCGTGCTCGCGCCCGCGCGCGAAGAAGGGGAGGACGAGGAGTCGTTCTCGAAGCTCGTGGAGGTGAGGCGGGCGGCATTTCGGCAGGAATATGAGGGACATCGAGCGCTCGCGGGCTTTTGCGGCGTGCCACGGCTCTTCGGCTATGGCTTCGTGGAAGGCGAGCCGGCCATCGTGATGGAGTGGATCGAGGGGGAGACGCTCCGGGAGGTGCGGGCGCAGCTCTCGGCCGATGATGCCGGCCGCGTGTCACCGCTTACGGTGGCGCGGCTCGGCCGCGACCTGTTCGACCTGCTCACGCGTATCGACGACATGGGCGAGGGGTTCGTGCACCGCGACATCTCGCCGTCGAACGTCATGGTGCGCACGGGGCGTATGACGGTGCGGGATCAGGCCAAGGAGGGGTCGTTCGACCTCTGCCTGACTTTGGGTCCGCAGCATCGACGCAGCGCGCGCCCGAGGCGTCGTTCACGGCGCGGGTCGGCGTCGCGCGTCTGGCAACGCCCGGCTACGCTCCGCCCGAGATGCTCTCGAACGACATTCCGAACCTCGCCGCGCGTCGCTCATCATCTGCCGTCGACGTGTATGCGGCGGCGAGCGTGCTCTTCGAGCTTGCGTGCGGCGAGCTGCCGTTCGACATCTCCGGAGAAAAGCAAGATGATTCCCCGTACCGCGTGAAAGTCGACGAACAGCCGCGACCCTTCGTCTCGACGCATCAGGCGAGCGCCGATCTTTCGAGCCTGATGCGCCGCGAGCCCGACGTCGCCGTCGTGGCGGGCAAGGTGGCGATCGACCTGGGGCTCGGCCCCAACGCGCCGGCGCTGCGCGACGCCCTCATGCTTGTCGACGAGCAGCTGGCGGATGTGCTCGCGCCCTGCTTGCATCCCGACCAGCGCAAACGGCCTTCGTCCGAGGCGATGCGCGACGGGCTTTCGGCGTTCTGCAACGCCTATGGGCAGAATGTCGCGCGCGCCCTGCGCGGCGAGCCGCTCATCCCCTGCAACGGATCGGCGTCGTGGCTCGATGCCGCCTCGCCGTTCGCGCTCCGCCGCATCGTCCGCACGGTCGGGAAGGCGCTCGCCTTCGGTGTGCTCCTGGTGGTGGCGGTCGAGACGGGCCTGCTCGTCGACGGTGCCGCCGCGCGCATTTCCCTTGGCTCGGGTGCGTGGGAGGGTCGCCTCAATGGGCTTGCCGTCGCGGCGGCGCTGCTCATCCCGGCACTCTGCGCGTATGTGGTGCGCAAGGGCGAACGCGGCACGCGCGCAGCGTTCCTGCGCGGCACCTTCGCCCTGCTTATCGCCGAGACGCTTCTTTTCGTGCTTGTGAGTCTGATCGATTTCGAGGCCGGTGGCCAGGCGCGCGGTATCGTATCCCGGTGACGAGATTGCTCTGGGCGCCTCGACGATCTTTGTGGCCATGGAATGAGACATTGGGGTCGGGTTCAATTGACTCAATGAGTCATTTGAACCCGACCCCGTTGACTCTTCACGGCATGGCAGGCAGAGGCCAGTCGAGAACGTGCGGGAAGCTACTACGAAAAGCCCCATCGAACTGCATCGGAATACAGCGGCGATTGCCATATAATTTGAAAACTGACTCTTTGTCGATGGGGTAGCCATGAATTTCGATTTTCTTAGAGAAACACCCGAGCTCGAAGCGTTATTCGAACGTTGCAATAAGGCAGAGCAACTTGCTATTTCATTCCCAGACATGAGCTGCGCATCAGCCCGAACTGCACTTGAATACATCGTGGCTCTTGTTTATCAATCCGTGATTCACCAAGATGCTTCGTCCCAGACGCTTTTTGAAAGAGTGACCGACCCCACTTTCGTTGAATATATCAACGATGAGACGATAATATCCGCGATTCACACGGTTAGAATTAACGGCAACTGTGGAGCACACGGAAATACGGTAACTCCGGCGGTTGCTTGCAAGACGCTCGAGCAGCTCCAATATATTATTGGCGAAATATGCATGAATTTAGGGGTTATCAAGGATTACCCTGTATTTGTTTCTCCGTTGAAAAAGGTTACGGAAGTATCGAATAAGCCAAACGGCAAGTTAGATTCCTCTGACGTTAAAGAACCAGCTTCTTGCACCTCTGCGCCCGAAACCGCTGCGCCGACAAAGCCGGAGCCACCGCTCACTCTAACCGAGGAGGTCGTTTCTCACTTCGCTCCAACTTTACGTCGAGCTAAGTTCAATGTTTTCCGCCGGAGAAACGAAGAAGAGAACAGACGTCTATTCGTAGAAGCCTCCCTTCGCGAAGCACACTGGCTCATTGCTAACTCGAGCAATCAGGCTTATCCTTCGACCGCTTCAATCGATATAACGTTGGACGATGGTTCAACGATTGACTATGTTCTCTATGGCAAAGACGGCCGCCCCCTCGCCGTCATTGACTTTACGCATTCCGGTAGCAGTCCAATCGAGGGGCGTGTTGCAGCACGGCATGCTGCTGAGGTGCTTAAACAACATTACGGGTATATCCCAACCGCATACTACGTTTTCGGTTACCACATTTTCTGTCTTGACTGTTTGGGCTTCCCCGCTCGTCGCGTCTTCGGTTTCCACTCGCTCGGCGAACTCGAACTGCTCAAGCAACGCGCTGTGTCTCGTAAGAGCATCACGCAACCCAGTATCAATGATGAAATAACCAATCGTGAGTATCAGAAAAAAGCGATATCGGCAATCTGCCAAGCATTCTCGAATAATCGTCGTCGCAGCCTTGTAGTCATGGCCACGGGAACCGGCAAAACGCGTGTCGCAATTTCAGCGGTCGATGTTTTGATGCAGGCCGGGTGGATAAAAAACGTACTATTTCTTGCCGATCGCACGAGCCTCGTTCGGCAGGCTCATAAGAACTTTAATAAGCTGCTTCCCAATATCACCACATCCATATTCACTGGAACTAGCGACAGTAGGGATAAGAACGCCCGCATTATTTTTGCTACATACCAAACTATGATTCGCCTTGTTGACGGGGATACAAGAGAATTCGGAATTGGACGATTCGATTTGATTATCGTCGACGAGGCACATCGATCGCTCTTCTCGAAGTATGGAAAGTTGTTCCATTACTTCGATGCGCTCATGATCGGTCTCACAGCAACCCCTCGTAGTGATCAGGACAAGAGCACCTATGACGTGTTTTTTCTTCCAAGCGGCGAACCCGATTTTGCATATGAGCTCGAAGAGGCGATTCAGGATAAGTATCTCGTCGGCTTTGAAGTCTGCGATCGAACAACCGAGGCTCTTCGTCGAGGTATTAGTTATGATGATCTTTCCGAAGAAGAGAAGGCGGCTATTGAAGAGGAATTCGGAGAAGACCTCGATACTGCCTTAACGGTGTCCGACGAGACAAATGACATCGTTATCAAACCGGGTAGTACCATCATAAACGTGCGCACCATTGACCTCATGCTTGCAGATCTTATGCAAGAAGGGCTTAAGATCAATGCGAATGACACTTTGGGCAAAACTATTATTTTTGCCAAGAATCACAAAGAAGCCGAGGTCATTACGAAGCGCTTTCAGGCACTCTATCCCAGTCTTGGTGCAGATTTCTGTAAGCTCATCGATAGCCAGGTTGAAGATGCTTTGCGACTTGTCGACGTCTTTGGCGAGCGAGACAAGATGCCACAAATCGCCGTAAGCGTTGATATGCTCGACACAGGCATAGATGTCCCCGACATTCTTAACCTCGTCTTTTTCAAAACGGTACGCTCTAAAATCAAATTCTTACAAATGGTTGGTCGGGGCACGCGATTGTCAGAGGGCATCTTCGGTCCAGAGGGCGATAAACAAGGTTTCCTTGCTTTCGATTATTTTGACAACTTCCGTTATTTTGGAACGCGCGGTACATGGTCTACCGTCATGGGAAGTGGCAATGTTGCTAAGCCCTCGTCGCAGAGCTTCCTCCGAGATAAACTTATGCTCGAGATGCTCGTGCAGCTACAGGGAAAGAAAGCCCCTACCGAATTCGAAGCAAAGTATCGCGATGCTCTCCTGCAGTATTTTGAGGCTGGAGTTAGCTCGCTCAATAACGACGCTATCGAAGTCGACCGTAATATCGCCTTTGTCAATAAATATCGGACTGAAGGAGCTTGGAATCACCTAAACGAGCATCGCGTTGCGGAAATCGAGGATCGTATCCTACCGCTTTTCTCCCATAACACAGAACCTGCCAAGGTCAAAAGTTTCGATATCCTCATGCTTACGGTAGAAGTGAAATGCGATGAATATCTCGAAAGCGGCAAAGACCCTCGAGCCATCAAGCATGGCTTCAAGCGTGCTGGTGATGATTTTACCCATCGCATGGAGGCGCTGCTCAAACTGAAAAGCATTCCCGCCATCCAGAAAAAGGAAAAGCTCCTCATTGATATGATGGACGGCTCGTATCTCTTCGATTGCTACTCTCTTGAACGCGCGGAGTACGTTAGGAACGAGCTCCGTGATTTGATGCAGTACATTCCGGATCGGCGGGAGTACTACGTGGTTGATCTTCCGGATACTCTTATCAAGGGTGAAGACGTATATGGAATCCAAGGTAAGACATACGCTGATCGCTACGAAGAGTATTTGAGGGATGACGACAATACCGCTCTTTCTAAACTACGCTCACTCGAGCCTCTTACCGAGGATGAAAAGAAAGAGCTCAAAGATGCCTTCACGAAAAGGCTTGGCAGTGAAGCAGAATATGCCGCATGGTCCAATAGTGCACCTCTCTTCGCATTCTTAAGAAAAAAGACTGGTATATCCGATGAAGCCATTAAGACCAAGCTCGGACACATCCTTGATGCGCCGGAATTGGACGATGAACAGCGTGCATTTATGCAGCAAGTTGTGGACTATGCGTGCGCAAACGGAGACGTCGAAGCTAAAACGCTCTTGAATGATAGCCCCTTTATCAACTATGACCTCAATGCGCTCTTTGGAGATAGATTCCCCATGCTTAAAGAGTTGTTAGATGTACTTCATAAACCAGTAGTTGGCTGATGACCATGGACGTCAAAGATATTCTAGAAAAACAGGGCGTCCAACTCCTTGGTATCGATTTGGATGCGCTTGAAGAAGAGCTTCGCACAGGGGAATATGATTCCTCTTATGCTAGGGACTGTCTCGAGAAGATTTCTGATATTAGGGCGGCGCGCAAGGCGGCTCGTGAAATGTCGTCGAGGCCCTCATCAAGTACAGTCCTACATCACAATGCATCTTCTTCTTCTGGAAAGAACCAGTCGTTCTCAGGGCATTCTACAGAGAGTCTTCCCAAAACGCAGCGTTCGACGTTTGCACGCGGCCTTCTTGCGGTGAGAGATGGCGGCGGCTCCGTAAAATTACTCCGCGACCTCTTGGCTAGCTACCCTTACGCTAATGAAGTATTCATTGATGAGAATATTGATCTCTTTACGCAAGATGAACTTAAGACACTGCTTAAAATCAAGCTTAGTTTTTCACAGCAAGTGCAACGAGGCCGATCGGTAGACCTCGTACGGCGTCAGATACCCCAGGCGCTTGCGAGGCCTGCGGTTCAGCTCATCGTACACCCTCTCGACCTCCTCGTCGCTCACGGCGTCCAGGTCGCAGCCCTTTGGGAAGTACTGCCTCAGCAGCCCGTTGGTGTTCTCGTTGGTCCCGCGGTCCCACGGGTGGTGCGGCGGGCAGAAGTAGCACTCGGCCCCGACGGCCTCGGTGAACAGGGCGTGCTCGGCGAACTCCTTGCCCCGGTCCAGGGTGACGGTCTCCACGGCGTGGCCGCGCATCGACTCGACCATCGCCCCCCTCACGTCGCCCTTCCTCTTCGAGGGCGACTTGCGGCCGGCCAGGTAGCCGCTCATGCGGTCGACCATGGTGACGAGGCACGCGCCGCCGGCGCGCCCGGCGACCGTGTCGCCCTCCCAGTCGCCGACCCGCGAGCGGGCGCCCGCCTCGGCGGGCCGCTCGGAGAGCTCGTGCGACACCTTGATCTTCCCGCGCAGCTCGGAGCCGTCCCGGCGCTTCCGCCGCCTGCCGCCGCGCCTCAGCCTCGCCGACGCCCTTCGGCCGCCCACGCAGCGGTCGAGCGAGCCGGAGCCGATCGCGCGGTAGATCGTCGTGTCGCTGACGGCGAGGTCGGGGCGCTCGAGGCGGATGCGCCCCTCCAGCTGCTCGGGCGACCAGCGCCCCTCGAGCACGTGCTCCCTGACGAGCTCGAGCCTCTCGGGGTCGTCGAGCAGCCGCGGCCTGCGGCACGCCTCCCTGCGCGCCTCGTAGCGCCGCTGGGCGGTCGAGGCCCGGTACCAGGGGCGCGCGGTCGACGCGGCGCAGGAGTTGCGCGCGAGCTCCCTGGACACGGTGGACTTGTCCCTGTGGATCTCGCGGGCGATCTCGGAGACGCCCTTCCCCTGCCTGCGCAGGCACATGACGTCCTCGCGCTCCTCGATGGTAAGATGGCTGTACCGGCCCATGGCTGCCTCCTGATGATGTTGTCGTCGCAAGCACCATCGTATCAGGGCGCCATGGGCCGTCCCCATCGGGCGTTGTTGCACTTGGAATGAAAAACTAAGAGGCATTTAGCGAGGCATTCCTAGAAAAATACTTTACGACTCTTGACCATGAAACACTTGCCAAGAATCAGATATTCTCCGAGGAATTTTTTATTACGCATTTTGTTGACCTTGATGCAGAAACAGTTTTGCGAAAGGGAATTAACGAATGGTGTGATAGGGCGAAAAGGTCTACCAAGCTCGACGTGTTCCTTCGTATTAAAGGAGTTCGGTTTTGATTTCAATTAATACCGCAAAACGACTTGTTAAGAGGGCCTTGCTTGCCAACATTACTACAAATAAAAGTGACCTTGCCATCACGCCGCTTATTTCGGGTAAGCACGGCATTGGCAAATCCGCCATAGTAAAAAGCATTGCAAAAGAGTTAGGCGGCGTGTGTCTCACCATAGAGGGCGGCACACTTAAAGAAGGAGAGATAACGGGGCTTCCCTATCAATATGACACTGGCGATGGTCACGTTGCCTTCCGTTTCCTTCCTTATTATGTTGTCGAGCGCATCCAAGAGACCGAAAAAAGGCTCTTCGAACGGGTGCATCCGATGATCTCCTCGAACGACTCGAACACCTTGCTCGACGAAGCTCTTGCTGGTGACGTAAATCGATATGCCATGAACGACATTTCGTCCGAGGAAAAGATACGTCTTTTAACTTCAGGGGAAATCGTTCCCGTCATCGTCTTCATCGACGAAATCAACCGTACGGAAAATACCGTCTATAAAGAGCTGATGAACATTCTGCTTACGAGGACGGTTAACGGTTATCGCTTCCCCTGGTGGGTGTTTTTTGTAGGCGCCATGAATCCAAGCACGCAGAACAGTATTTACGCAACTAATGAAATGGATCCTGCACAGCTCGACCGTTTTCTCAAGCTTAAGGTGACAAGCAGCACTGGTGAATGGCTCCGTTATGGCAAACAGGAAGGCGTTTCCCCGTCTATTCTTCGTTTTATCAAAGAGCATCCTAAATGTTTGTCAGAAACATCTGCCGAACTTGAGGATGAAGAAAAACCAACCCCATCACCTCGCGGCTGGGACATGGTCGACACCATCCTCTCAAGCGAGCCCTTGCTCAGAGCCTTCTTTACAGATGCGGAGAACGCAGAGAGGACTGTTGCAAAGGATATGAAGACGCTTGTCGCATCGAAGCTCGGCCCAACCGTTGCCACCATGTACTTCGCAAGCCTTGTAGAAGAGGTTCCTGCTCTAACTGCGGAACAGATTCTTGGGCTCGATAAAAGACAGCTCGAAATTGCATCTACAGTTAAGGGGATGTCCGTAGCGAAGCGTGTTCAATCCTGCGATTCCGTCCTAACGTATCTCACAGATAATATTGAGTTTCTTATGCTCAACAAAGCGGGTTTTGAGAAGATCAAGTTACGGCTTTCCGCCTTCGTCGCATCACTTGACCCTTCAACAAAGCTGCTCTTTGCTCAAAAAATCGCTGCAACAACCACCTCTGATGGAAATAACCTAATTGAGTTCATCTTTGATATCTTTGAGCGGGATCTCATCGAAATGCTCGACCTCTCTGATGAGATAAGAGCGCAGATCGAGGCTAGTTAATATGGTGAACAGCGAAGGGATTGTCGATCTTCACCGTGAAATAAGCGAAGCCGTTCTAAAGTATGAAAAGAGCGCCGATCCGGCGCTTCTGAGTCACATTAACGATGGATTCAGTCGTTTTGCCCAGCTCGTCACGTTGTTCCTTGTTTCGGAACGGGATACCTACTACGGCTATTTCTTCATGGCTATGACATTTAGGCCAAATCCTAACATGGACGCCATTGCAGGTATTCTCCTCGACGCCTACCCGCCCATCTTTGAAGCGAATCCTCTTCGCCTATTCAAGCTTTCGCTCAAAGAGATACTGTATGTCTTCTGCCATGAAGTGGACCATGTTGTTTTTAACCATCCGGCAGAAATGGTTCGCTCTAACCCGGAAAAACAACCCGACCTATTTAAACTTTTCAACTACGCTGCCGACGCTTCTGTAAACGATCAGCTTAATTATGAGGCGGCTTGTGGAAAGAAGTTCCTTGCACCCCCCAAGGGAATCATCACGTCTCAGTTCATTTCTGCGCGATTCAACATCGCTCAAGTGGCTCCGCGTCAAGATTACCTCTACTACTTCAATCTCATCAAAGATGTGGCTCTTCCGGAGGAGATGGGGAATAGCAAGGAGCCTGGGTTTGAAGGCGGGCCTCTCGCTGGCGGCTCCTCGGTCGAATCGGGGGGCGACGAAGGGGCTGAATTTGAAGAAGGGCTGCTTATAGGCAACCATAGTTGGGAATCTTCGACCGGGGAGGACGAGGAGATAACCGGTACGCTTGACGAGATGCTTGAATCTGCCACTAAAGCATTTCTGAATAACGTAAACGAGCTCATGGGAGCCGAAGCGCGAGGCATGATGCCCGCCTACTATATAGAGCGACTTGAGCAAATTAATGCGCCGGCCAAGCTTAACTGGAAGCAACTTCTTAAAAAATATGTCGGCACCATCTCTGCAGAGAAGATTAAGACGAAAACGCGACTCAATCGCCGACAGCCGCTTCGTTTTGATTTATCCGGTACAAGGGAGAGCAAGACGCTTAAAATCGCCATCGCGATAGATACTTCCGCCTCGATGGATAGTGAACAACTTCGCCAGATCTTTGCTGAAGTTTTCGCCATCGTTGCTCAACGAAGATGTGAAATTACCGTTATCGAGTGCGACGCAGAAGTTCGAAATGTATACCGCATCACATCGCCCGATGATGCAAACTTAGAGGTATCAGGAAGGGGCGGCACCTGCTTCTCTCCAGTAATTCACTACATCAATGACCGTCGCTATTATAGAGATGCCTTACTTATTTACTTTACGGATGGGTATGGCGAGAAGAGTATTCCCCGACCGCGTACCTATCGCAATCTTTGGGTCATTTCTGGCGTAACGGTTCACTTATCTGTGGAACAGCCCTATGGTCTCGTACTCCCCTTGGAGGACGCATGACGATAGCTGACTCGCGAAACTATACCGAAAGAAAGCTGTACGCACGTGCGGCAAAAGATTGGTGCCACGTTCGCGCTGCGACCAACGACGCCGTCGAGTATGACGGATCTCAAGATCAAGGGGATAATCTGATTCGCTGCGCAGTTCATCCCTTGGGATGGCTGGATATTCAGATTGGCTTTGATAGTGTGCTTGCCAGCTGTGGAGAAGCATCTTCTACCATTGTAAGCTACAGCCTAGAACGCTTTGATCAGCTTACGTTTCAAGCACGACTCGATACGTTCCTTGCTAGCTTATTGAGTGGTAACTCTCGCAACGCCGCTCAGCCTGAGTTTAGGGAAGGATCGCGTTGTGAGGTCACGCTTGATCGCTATGAGCGAAGTGAGGCGGCGCGGAAGGCATGTATAGCGGCTCATGGAGCTACGTGCGCCATATGTGGCTTCGATTTTTCTCATACCTATGGGCCTACCTTTGCTGGAATCATCCAAGTTCATCATATTGTTCCTCTACATGTTACCGGCAAAGAACATGAGGTTGATCCGATGCACGACCTTATCCCGGTTTGCCCGAATTGCCATGTCGCGCTCCATTCAAAGCCAGATGGCACATATCTTCCTGACGAGCTTCGAGCTCTCATGCGATAATTGGAAAGCAGCGCAATTTCGAACGGAGCATCCATGATCACTGGTGAACTCAAAACAAAGGTCGACGGCATCTGGGACATTTTCTGGTCCAATGGCGTGAGTAACCCTCTCACGGTGATTGAGCAGCTCACCTACCTCATGTTCATCAAGATTCTCGATGATAACGAGACGCGCCGCGAGAGGAATGCGGAGCTCCTGGGCGAGTCCGTCACTGACCCCATCTTTGACGCCGATCACCAGAACTGTCGGTGGCACATCTTCCGCAACTACGAGCCCGACGCCATGTACGAGAACATGGTTCAGAACGTGTTCCCCTTCATCAAGGGCGTGCTTGGCTCAAGCAAGGACACCGCCTTTGCCAAGTACATGAAGGACGCCATTCTCGTGGTGAGCAATGCGCGTACACTCACCCGAATCGTGGACAAGCTCGAGGAGATCGACCTTTCCAACAAAGACATCATGGGCGACGTCTATGAGTACCTCCTCTCCAAGCTCGCCACCAGCGGGCAGAACGGTCAGTTTCGCACGCCGCGCCACATCATCAAGATGATGGTCGAGCTCATGCAACCCACCCCTGAGGATGCCATCTGCGATCCCGCGATGGGCAGTGCAGGCTTCATCTGCATGGCGGCCCAGTACATCAAGGACCACTACAAGACTGAGCTCATGCGTGCTGACGTCCAGCAGCGTTTCCAGACGACCATGTTCACCGGTCACGACACGGATTCCACCATGATGCGCATCGGTGCCATGAACATGATGTTGCACGGCGTCGAGGCTCCCAACATCTCCCAGCTCGACTCGCTCTCCGAGGACAACGAGGAGCGTGACGCCTATACCCTCATCATGGCAAACCCGCCATTCAAGGGCAGCCTCGACAAGGAGACCATCGCCAAGGACCTGCGCAATACGGTCTCGACAACCAAGACCGAGCTCCTGTTCCTGGCGCTCTTCCTCAAGAGCCTCAAGATCGGCGGTCGCTGCGCCTCCATCGTCCCCGACGGTGTTCTCTTTGGTTCCCAGAAGGCGCACAAGGCAATCAGGAAGGAGCTCATCGAGAACAACCGCCTCGTCGCGGTAATCTCTATGCCCTCCGGCGTGTTCAAGCCCTACGCTGGCGTGTCCACCGCCATCCTCATTTTCACCCGAACCGACAACGGCGGTACGGACGACGTCTGGTTCTACGACATGCAGGCAGACGGCTTCAGCTTGGACGACAAGCGAGAGCCCATCAAGGACAACGACATCCCCGATATCATCGAACGCTTCCACAACCTCGAGGCCGAGAAGGACCGCGCCCGCACCGAGAAGAGCTTCATGGTGCCCGTGCAGGAAATCATCGACAACGACTACGACCTCTCGATCAACAAGTACAAGGAGATTGTCTACGAGAAGGTCGAGTACCCGCCCACCAGCGAGCTGATTGCCGAGATTAAGGACCTCAACGAACAGATTGCCAAGGGCATCGCCGAACTGGAGGCGATGCTGTGATGGGTGCTCTCCACTCTTCCAAACAAGGACAGAAATTTATTTCTTTAGAACAGTTCTCGAAGCTCATCGGTAAAACAGAGAGCACCATCAAGCGGCGACGCACCGAAATACCTGGAGTTGAATACGTCAACGGGGTGTGGAAGGTTTTGGAGGGCACGAGATTCCCGTTCAAAATCAGAAGCTGCAGTATTACCGATGACGAGGACAGAAGGCGCGTTCTTCTTTCTGCTATATCAACGTATAGATACATCGATGCAAAGATGCTTGGCGTGTATCCGAAGACATTTGAAAACTACTTAGGAGATCTGCTGCAAGCCAATCTCATTCGAGAAAACGGTTCTCCCAATCGCTATGGAGCGAATTATTACGACTGCACTCCCGAGGGCAGCAAAATTGCAAAGTTGAACAAAGAAAGCGCACGGAGCAAATTAGCTAACTTGGTTTCTTCGTGTATCGGAACATTCTCTGGTGCAATCTATTCGGAAATATTTTGCTAAGTCGGGTGGGAAGCGTAAACGACATGACCTCATCAATAGTAAAGCTCGGTAACGTTGCTACATATTACAATGGATACGCTTTTAAACCTTCTGACCGAAGCCCGGAAGGGAGAAGGATAGTTCGCATACAGGATCTGACCGGATCTTCATATGAAACAAACTACTTTTCCGGCCAACTACCTGATAAATTCGCAATACAGCAAGGGGATGTTTTAATCTCTTGGTCGGCAAGCCTTGGTGTATACGTATGGAATGACGAGCCCGCATGGTTGAATCAGCATATTTTCAAGGTCGGATTTAACAAGCTCCAAGTCAATAAGAGTTTCTTTGTTCATCAGATTGATTATCTACTGAAGGCAAGTTCAGACCTTGCCCATGGCGCTACCATGCGTCACCTTACAAAAAACACCTTCGATTCTCTGCCATTTCGGTATCCCGACCAAACAGAACAATTGCATATAGCTAACGTTTTAGACAAAGTTGACCTGCTTCTCCACAGCTGTTCGAATGTGCTTGAGAAGCTGGATAGCTTAATCAAATCCCGGTTTATTGAGATGTTCGGGGATTACAACCTTGCTCCCCAAAAGAGGGAATGGGCATCGATCTCGTCCGTCGGAATAGTTGTTGGTGGAGCTACACCCAAGACAAAGGTGGACGCTTATTGGGGCGGCAACGCAGTCTGGATTACGCCTGCAGAGCTTAAGGACGGGAATGTTTTTGTCGACGACTCCGCACGCAAGCTGACCCCCGAGGGGATTAAGAGCGCTTCCCTCACCCTAATGCCACGGAACACCGTCATTCTTTCATCGCGCGCACCGATAGGCAAAGTTGCGATTGCTAACTGCGATCTGTACTGTAATCAAGGATTCAAGAACATTATTTGCGGAGACACCCTTGCCCCCAGGTATCTCTACGAGTTGCTACGGTTCAACTCCGACTTTCTTAACTCCCTTGGCAAGGGGGCGACTTTCAAGGAGATATCAAAGAAAACAGTTGAAGAAGTGCGTATCCCCATCCCGCCTATTTCAAGCCAGCAGGAGTACGAAATCTTTGTCTCTCAGGTCGACAAACTGAGGTTTGACGTACAACAGCAAATCGAAAGACTGGAAACTCTCAAGAAGTCTTTGATGCAGGAATACTTCGGCTAGCAGCAGCGTATAGCTTTGGCTATATGTGGCAGTAGTCGCAAAGCAACGTCTGCTCGCTTCTACGCGGAGCCATTTCTTCCGTGAAGAAGCGAGCAGACGTGGGGAGTGTGCGCTTTCGTACACTGGTATCGAAATATCAGCCCCTCAATAGAGGGGACCACATTCTTGGATATCAAGACTCCAGCATCAATCGAGTAGAAAGCTTGGTAAAGCGAGCGAAGTAGGGGCTGTATCTATCGATACCCATCGACTTGTTACGCGCACGATAGGACTCATCACAGACTGAACTGGAAACTAGCGCCAGCCCCGCGCGGAAATGAAAATCCAGGAGAGTAGTTTCTCCAAGATAATCACCTCCCTTCACTATGTGTCCCAGCGGAATGCTGAGACACCCTCATTATCTAGCCGATAAAAACAAGGCGCAAGAATCTCTTCTTGTGATAACGCACGGCCACATCGATGAAATGAGGAGCTATGGGGTATTCCAGTATTTCCGATGACATCACACAGGCATTGTTGCCTCACCTTAACAATGCTCAAATGAAACAACTCATATCTGTACTTGATAGAGTGTTCACAAACTACGATATTCGTCCAAGAGACACAGGGGCAGCTCTATCACTTGGACCAACAAACCCCGAGCTCATGGAGTCTTTTCTCTCCGCAAAGCGTCTCGAGGGATGCAGTGAAAACACACTCAGGTACTACAAGGCCGTCCTCTCCCGCATGATCAATACCACCAGCAAGCACGTAACCCATATGCGCACCGAGGACCTGCGTCAGTACCTCTCAGATTACGAGCTACACTCTCACTGCAGCAAGGCAAACATCGACAACATCCGTCGCATTCTCTCAAGCTTCTTCTCGTGGCTTGAAGATGAGGACTATATTCTCAAGAGCCCCATCCGCCGCATCAAGAAAATCCGCTCAACGAGAACCGTCAAGGACACCTATTCCGACGAGTCGCTTGAGAAGATGCGCGACGGAGCGAAGACGCTTAGAGACCTCGCCATCATCGATCTTCTTGCCTCCACTGGTATGCGTGTTGGCGAGCTGGTCAAGCTTGATGTAGCTGACGTAGATTTTGAGCGTCGTGAATGTGTTGTACTCGGCAAGGGCAACAAGGAGCGACCGGTCTACTTTGATGCACGAACGAAAATCCATCTTCGGAATTACATTGCATCCAGAACTGACAGCTCCCCCGCCTTATTCGTTTCGTTGTGTAAGCCATATCGCAGACTTCGCATCAGCGGAGTGGAGAGCAGGCTTAGAAAGCTAGGCAAGGAACTCGGAATGGACCGCGTGCATCCGCATAAATTTAGGCGCACCTTGGCGACGCGCGCCATCGACAAGGGAATGCCGATCGAGCAGGTCCAGAGATTGCTCGGTCACGCCAAGATCGACACCACGCTTACGTACGCAATGGTCGATCAGAGCAACGTACGATCATCACACAGAAGATATATCGCGTGACGCGAGCGCCTCAGCAGACCATCTCGTGGTTGACGAGCAGTTTTTGACGAGGGTTTCTTGTGCGCGACGTTCTAAGTGGAGTCTGCGGTCATGAATATGAGCGTGACGAACGGATTGTATCCGCCAGATAGGGCTTGGATTTCTCCAAGTCGGCGCACGAAAAGAATGAATCCGCGCTGTTGTTGAATTGACCTCTCTGGGAAAGGAGCTCGTCACAGGTCTTTTTCCCTGAACATCCCGTCGTTCTTAACTCGGGCTTTCTATTGGGTGGAGAGTGGGGAGGAAAAAGCAGGCTCAAATCGTCAAACCTCAGTTTGTCGACCTGAGAGACAAAGAGAGCAAACTCTCGCTGGAGGGTGAGTGTCGGGAAAGGAATCTTAAAACAGCCCACACTTTTCGCAGATAGATTTGGTTGTGAGCTGCCATTATCTGACATCCACATCTGACGAAGTACATCGTCAGACGTGAGTACATAGTACAGATAGGGTGTGAGCAATTGTTCCGGATTCGGCCTGATAATCAGAAGAGATGACGCGATGGCACCCGAGCTGAAGTCTGCTATGGCACTTTTTCCCAAGGATCCGCGCAGGCAGTACAGAACGTCCCCTTCACGGATTTTCCCGCTGCTCAACCTATTATAAGTTTCTTGCCCAATGTAGTTCATTCCATCGAAGCATACCCGTCCACCAGACAGATGCCCAGCATTAATGAACGGGATTCCGCTGGGAACAAACTCATCTCGAGAAGGATAATTTTTCCCTCGATCCCCATTGATCAAGATAGCTACTTTATCTAACTCTACCTTTTCAGCATTGCTCTCGAACATCTCAATAAACCGGGATTTGATGAGGTCATCGAGAAGGGAGACGGACAGGCTTGAGGAGCCGACCGGTTTACTAGCCTTCGCTAGCCTTTCCAAAGCGATTTGTTATTTGGCGACGAGGGGCGGAATCGTATCCAACTGATAAAAAGCTCGTCTGATATATAGCCGAACCCTGTTTGCCGACCAGAACAATCGCATGGCCTTGGACGATACTGCGAGAGAAAGGGGCGAAGAAAAAAGGTGCTGCGGTTGTCCAGATCGGTTGTCACTTCTCACGTGTTCTGCTGTTTGCTGTTTATCGTTGAGCGCGCTATATTGAAATATCTGGCACATCCGCCGATTATTTCTAGAAAAAATCAGCGTCTCTGCCTATTACTTTCATCCTATTGCCCGACAATCGTTCGCCTGTCTGCCAAGGATTTCGGCTTCGACGGAACCGTGTTCAGCGTCCCGCTCTATGCGGCGGTGTTGGTGGGAGAGCTGTGAGCTTCATTAGATTCTTTGGTTGGCTTGGCGCGGTAGGGGAGGTACCCATGGACGAGCGTATTCTCATAGACGTTGACCGCCTGCGCGCGGCGCTCATCGACGAGACGGGGCCGGCGGCGTTTTCGGGCTCGCCGTGGGCGATCGTGGACGTGGCGGCGCTCGAGGACGCCAGCCCGCAGGAGCTCGTCCGCGAGGCAGAGCGCCGCGGCTGGGATTTGCGCCGCTTCGAGGCCCGGTGAGAATCTGAGTCCTGGACGGAAATTCTCACTCCATCGCGCCAAAGTGTTTCCTGCGTGTTTCGTGCGCTGGTTGTCGCCTGCCTACGACCACGCCCATGCGACACTTACAACACTCAGCAAATGCGATGACAGGGCGAGTACCAAAGGCGCGTGCCACAGCGAGCGGGGGAGCGTGAGAACCCGCGGCGCACAGTTGGGAACACACCCTCGAGCAGCTCGGCTGAACGCGTGCCCGCGCCCGGCGATCCCGGAGCGTCCCACACGTACGTACGCCGCGCCGGAGCCCTCCGTTACGGGCATCGAGGTTCGCGCTCGCGCCTAGCCTCGCATTTCCTGATACCGGCAGCAAAAAGCCAAGCCGCCTGCGGCGTCGCGCCCGCCGGCGGCCACAAGGAAAGCGAGGGAGCACATGCAGCTGCGAAGCGATGCCGTGAAGAAGGGGCTTGCCCGCGCACCCCACCGGAGCCTGCTCAAGGCAGACGGCCTTACCGACGAAGAGCTCGAACGCCCGCTCGTCGCCGTCGTCTCCGCGCAAAACGAGGTCATCCCCGGACACCTTCATCTCCAGCAGATCGCCGATGCCGTGAAGGCCGGCATACGCATGGCTGGCGGCACCCCGCTGCAGATCAACACCATCGGCGTGTGCGACGGCATCGCGATGAACCACGAGGGCATGCACTACAGCCTCACCTCGCGCGAGGTCATCGCGGACAGCGTCGAGTGCGCCATCCAGGGTCACCAGTTCGACGCGATGGTGCTCATCCCGAGCTGCGACAAGATCGTGCCCGGCATGCTCATCGCTGCGGCGCGCCTCAATATTCCCACCATGCTCGTCTCCGGCGGCCCCATGCTCGCCGGTCGCGATCGCCGCGGCTGCCAGACGGACCTGAACACGCTCTTCGACGCCGTCGGCCAGGTCACGGCCGGCACCATGACGCCGGAGGAGTGCGCGTGGCTCGAGAACACCGCCTGTCCCACGTGCGGCAGCTGCTCCGGCATGTTCACGGCGAACTCCATCTGCTGCCTGGCCGAGGCGCTCGGCCTCGCGCTCCCCGGCAACGGCACGGTGCCCGCCGTCTACTCCGAGCGCATCCGCCTCGCCAAGCAGACGGGCATGCAGGTCATGGAGCTCGTCGAGAAGGGCATCACGGCGCTCGACATCCTGAACGAGGCGTCCATCTACAACGGCATGGTGCTCGACATGGCCTTCGGCGGCTCCACGAACACGATGCTCCACCTCACGGCCATCGCGCATGCGGCGGGCTGCCCCGTGACGATGCAAGATTGGGACGAGATTTCCGCCCGTACGCCGAATATCGTGCGCATCGCGCCGGCAGGCCCCCTGCACATCGAGGATCTGAACACCGTGGGCGGCATCTCCGCCATCTTGGGCGTGCTGGGGCGTGCGGGGCTGCTGCGCGAGGACGCCTGCACCTGCCATGGGTGCATGAAGGACTGGATTGCCGCGTGCCCGCAGGCCGACGGCGAGATCGTGCGCGAGGTGGCAAACGCCTACAGCGCGCAGGGCGGTCTCAAGGTCATGCAGGGCAACCTCGCGCCCGATTGCGGCGTGGTGAAGAAGAGCGCCTGCGACCCCGCCATGTACGTGCACTCCGGACCCGCGCGCGTGTTCGATAGCGAGGAAGCCGCGTGCGAGGCCATCTTCGGCGGCAAGATCAATCCCGGCGACGTGGTGGTCATCCGCTACGAGGGACCGGCCGGCGGTCCGGGTATGCGCGAGATGCTCACGCCCACCTCGGCCATCTGCGGCATGGGGCTCGCAAGCTTCGTGGCGCTCATCACCGACGGCCGCTTCTCCGGCGCCTCCAAGGGTCCGTGCATCGGTCACGTTTCGCCCGAAGCCGCGGCCGGCGGTCCCATCGCGCTCGTGCAGGAGGGCGACATCATCGACATCGATATCAATGAGGGCACGCTTGACGTGCGCCTTTCGGACGAGGAGCTGGCCAGCCGCCGCGCCGCGTGGCAGCCGCCCGCGCCAAAGTACACCACGGGCGTGCTTTCGCGCTACGCCAAGCTCGTGAGCAGCGCAGATAAGGGGGCATATCTCTCATGACGGATAAGATGCAGAACAACCCGGCCGCGACGGTTGCCGCGACGGCCAGCGCGCCCGCAGCCACCCCCGCGCCCGCCCAGCCGCTCGCCGGCAGCCCGCGCACGCCCGACATGCCCGACGACATCCGCCAGCACCAGTGTGCGAGCGCGGTTTTCGGCAAAACCGCCACGCCCGTCACGCGCGAGGAGCGCCTCGCCATGAAGGAGCGGGCCATGAGCGGCAAACCGTTCGGCCCGGGCAGCCGCGCCCCGCACGAGGGCGCGACCATGACCGGCGCGCAGGCGGTCATCGCCTCGCTTGAGGCCGAGGGCGTGGACGTGCTCTTCGGCTATCCCGGCGGCCAGGCCATCAAGATCTACGACGCGCTCTACGACTCCACGAAGATCCACCACATCCTCGCCCGCCACGAGCAAGGTGCCGTGCACGAGGCCGACGGCTATGCGCGCGCGACCGGCCGCGTGGGTGTGGCGCTCGTCACGAGCGGCCCCGGCGCCACGAACACGGTGACGGGCATCGCGACGGCGTACATGGACTCCGTGCCGCTCGTGGTCATCACCGGCCAGGTCACGCGCGGGGTTATCGGCACGGACGCCTTCCAAGAGGCGGATATCGTGGGCATCACCATGCCCGTGGTGAAGCACAGCTTCCTGCTGCAGTCCACGGACGACCTCACGCGCACGTTCCGCGAGGCGTTCTACATCGCCTCGACCGGGCGCCCCGGCCCCGTGCTCATCGACATCCCCAGCGACCTCGCCGGCGCGCAGATGGTGTTCCATTACCCCGATTCCGTGAACATCCCCAGCTATCGGCCTACGTATCGCGGCAACGCGAAGCAGGTGAAGCAGGCGGTCGAGCTCATCCGCCAAGCCAAGCGGCCGCTTCTCATGGCGGGCGGCGGCGTGGTGAGCAGTCACGCGTGCGACGAGGTCGTGGAGCTCGCAGAGAAGATGCAGATTCCCGTGGTCACCACGCTGCTGGGCAAGGCGGCCGTGCCGTGCTCGAACCCGCTCAACTTGGGTCCCGTGGGCATGCACGGCTCCAAGTACGCCAACATGGCCGTGACCGAGTGCGACCTGCTCATCGCCGTGGGCGCACGCTTCTCGGACCGCGTGACGGGCAAGCTTTCGGAATTCGCCCCGCATGCGACGGTCATCCACATCGACATCGACCCAGCCGAGATCGGCAAGGTGCGCAACCCCCGCGTGCCCATCGTGGGAGACGCGCAGGTGATTGTGGCTGCCATCAACGAGCGACTTGACCGCGTGGAGGCGACGCCGCAGGACGCCGATTGGGTGGAGACCGTGTTCGCATGGCGCGAGCGCTGGCCGTTCTATACCGAGGATTTCGCCGATTACCCCGATCGCATCGCCCCGGAGCAGGTGCTCGAGGCGCTTTCGAACAAGCTCGACCCGCATGCGAGCGTCGTGACGACCGAAGTGGGCCAGCACCAGATGTGGGCTCACCAGCACGTGCATCGCGAGGAGTCGCGGACGTTTCTTTCCTCCGGTGGCCTGGGAACCATGGGCTTCGGCTTCCCGGCGGCGATCGGTGCGAAGATCGGCCGGCCGGACGCGCAGGTGGTGTGTATCGCGGGCGACGGCAGCCTGCAGATGAACATCCAGGAGATGGCGACGGCCATCGGCAACGGCGTCGCGGTGAAGGTGCTCGTCATCGACAACAACGCGCTCGGTATGGTGCACCAGTGGCAGCGGCTCTTCTATGACGAGCGCTATAGCTGCACGGAGTTCACCGCGAACCCGGATTTCGTGAAGCTTGCCGAGGCATATGGCTGGCAGGCGGAGCGCATCACGCGGCCGGACGAGATCGACGCGGCACTCGACCGCATGCTCGCTGCCACGGGGCCGTACCTGCTCGACGTGGTGATTCCCACGGCACAGACCGTGTACCCCATGGTGGCACCCGGCGCGGCGATCGACGACATCATCGGCGCGATCGACGTGACGCTCGGCGGCGTGCGCGTGACGGAGAAAGGCATGAGCCCGGCGGGCGAGATGGCAGGGTCCGTTGCGGAACCGCTGCCGCTCGACGAGAGCGACCCGTCGCTGCGCGTCGCCGGCATCGCCCGTGATAATTTGGTGTCAGACACCTTTTTATCATTTGATGGAGAAGACGCCGCTGCGCAGGCCATGCCCCAGAAGGGAGGCGAGTGAGATGCAGTACATCCTCTCCGTGCTCGTAGAGAACAAGCCCGGCGTGCTCTCCCGCGTGACCGGCATGATCAGCCGCCGCGGGTTCAACATCGATTCGCTCACCGTCGCGCCCACCGAAGACGTGACCATGAGCCGTATGACCATCATCGTCGAGGCGGACGAGATCGCCTACGAGCAGATCACCAAGCAGCTGCACAAGCTCGTGAGCGTCTACAAGATTTCCGACATGACGCATGAGGACGCCATCGAGCGCGAGCTCGTGCTGTTCAAGGTCTCCGCACCCGCCGACCGTCGGCACGAGATCATCGAGATCGCAAACATCTTCCGCGCGAAGATCGTCGACGTGGGCAAGAACACGCTCACCGTCGAGGCGACCGGCACGGCGAGCAAGCTTGATGCGATGGAGGATCTCTTCCGCGGCTACGGGCTTCGGCAGATCACGCGAACCGGCAAGATCGCGATGTCGCGGAGCAGCTAGACCCCCTGCCCGTGGATGATAATTTGGTGTCTGACACCTTTTTATCATCGCTGCGCAAACAAGGTACCATCAGCCACGAACCCAAAGGAGAAAGAACATGGCTGTTACGATCTACTACGAGAGCGACTGCAAGCCCGAGATCATCCAGGGCATGAAGGTCGCAATCATCGGCTATGGCTCGCAGGGGCACGCCCATGCGCTCAACCTGCTCGACTCGGGCTGCGACGTGCGCGTTGGCCTGCGCGAGGGCTCCAAGTCCGCCGAGAAGGCACGTGAGGCCGGCCTCAAGGTCTGCTCCATGGATGAAGCTGCCGAGGAAGCCGATCTCATCATGATCCTCGTCCCCGATGAGAACCAGCCCAAGGTCTACGAGGAGCACATCAAGGCCCACCTCAAGCCGGGCAACACGCTCGTCTTCGCGCACGGCTTCAACATCCACTACGGCTACATCGTGCCGCCGGAGGACGTGAACGTCATCATGTGCGCTCCTAAGGGCCCCGGCCACATCGTGCGCCGCCAGTACACCGAGGGCTCCGGCGTGCCGGATCTGGCCTGCGTGGCGCAGGACGCCACCGGCAATGCTTGGGACATCGCGCTCGCGTATTGCTGGGGGGTGGGCGGCGCCCGCTCGGGCATCATCAAGGCCACCTTCAAGGAGGAGACCGAAGAGGACCTCTTCGGCGAGCAGGCGGTGCTCTGCGGCGGCCTGGTCGAGTTGGTGAAGGCTGGCTTCGAGACCCTGACCGAGGCCGGGTATCCGCCCGAGCTCGCGTACTTCGAGTGCTACCACGAGATGAAGATGATCGTGGACCTCATGTATGAGAGCGGCATCCACTTCATGAACTACTCCATCTCCAACACAGCCGAGTACGGCGAGTACTACGCTGGCCCCAAGATCATCAATGCGGAAAGCCGTGCCGCCATGAAGGAGCTGCTTGCCCGCATCCAGGACGGCAGCTTCGCGCAGGAGTTCGTCGATGACTGCAACAACGGCCATAAGTGGCTCCTCGAGCAGCGCGAGAAGATCAACGAGCATGAGATCGAGAAGACCGGCGAGAAGATTCGCTCCATGTTCAGCTGGATCAAGAAGTAACTGGTCATTTTGGAGCAGGGCTGCTCTGACTCCCTGGAAAGGGCTGCTCTGGCGGTCTGCTTTCTTGTGGCTATGACGCGACGAGAAGGCTAGCAAGAACAACGCCGTGTGGGCTGTGCGTCTGCAGCCTTCACGGCGTTCTCTTTGGCATCGATGTGCGCCCCGGAACGTCAAGCCGGCGGCGGAGTGTCGGCAAAGCATTGGCGGAGCGTCGGCAAAGCGCCGGCAAAGCATCGGCGAAATCTGCCCGCTTCCGGTTTCCCGTCCGCGCTAAGTTTCCTGAGAATAATCTGCGGGCAAGATTTAGCAAGAGGAGGCCCCTCCGAGCGGGTTCTCTTGCTAAATCCTGCCCGGCGTTTATCGGTTCAGGTTGTCGATCAGCACCTTAGCCGTTGATCGACAGCTCAGCCCGTCGATTAGCAGAGCTGCTCGTCGATCATCGATTGCCCGTCGTTATGATCGGGGCGAGAATGTTCCGTCGCCGCTACGCTTCCGGTAGCTTGCAGACGTTCACCCAGGTGCAGGGCGCGCAGAGCTCCTCGAGCTCGGCGGGCGCGAGCTCGATGGCGCTGTTGGCGCTGCCACATGCCGGGAAGACCGTGTCGAAGCGCTTGAGCGAGGCGTCAAGGTAAACGTCGCAGCCCTCGTTCACGGCAAAGGGGCACACACCGCCGACTGCGTGACCGATGAGCGGTTCCGCCTCGTCGGCTTTGAGCATCTTGGCCTTGCTGTGGAATTGGGCCTTGAACTTGGGGTTATCGATGCGCGCATCTCCGGCGGCAACGACGAGCGCCACACGATCGCCTATGTGGAACGAAAGGGTCTTGGCGATGCGCTCGGGCGCGCAGCCTACGGCTTCCGCGGCGAGATCGACCGTGGCGCTCGATACGTCGAACTCCATGATGCGATCCTCCATACCGTGCTCGCGCATGAATGCCCTTACCTTGTCAATCGCCATCGCGGACTCCTGTCTCAGATCCCGTGCTCCGTAACGGGTCAAAGTATAGCGCGGGAGTACGAGGCGGTGCGGAGCGCGCGGGCGAACAGGGCGGGACGAAGCGCGCGGGCGAGCAGGGCAGGACGAAGTGCGTGAACGAATGGGGTAGCGCGGAGCACGCGGGCGAATGGGGTAGCGCGGAGCGCGCGGTGAAAGCCGCGGTGTCGGCGCATGGCGGGGTCAGCAGTTCCCGGTGTAAACATGGTCCAGGTAGCGATGCGCCACATCGGCTAGGCGGTAGACGTCGGTGACCGGCGTGGGACTGCGGTCAAGCATGCGCCAACGGGGGAAGAAGCGAGACACGTGATAGGCGATATCGCGGCTGCCGCGGCCCTCGTCGAGCGCGGCGAGCCATCGGGCGCACGCGGCGATATCGGCGTCGGTGTCGTTCATGCCGGGAACGACGAGCGTGGTGACCTCAAGGTGGCAGGTGGGGTCGCAGGCGAGCCGCTCAAT
Source organism: Enorma phocaeensis (assembly GCF_900186505.1). Classification (GTDB taxonomy): domain Bacteria; phylum Actinomycetota; class Coriobacteriia; order Coriobacteriales; family Coriobacteriaceae; genus Enorma; species Enorma phocaeensis. The sequence goes on along the minus strand of NZ_LT891970.1, from coordinate 529,477 downwards.
CGTGGCGCGTGCGCAACGGAAGGCGCCCGCATCCCCGCCGAGAGCCCGGTATGCTGCGGGATCGAAACCCTTGAGATCGATGTTCGCCGCATCGATAAGGCCATCGAGTGCGTCGAGCACGGGCGCCTCGGCGCAGCCGTTCGATACGAGGACGTTTACCAGGCCGCGCTCGTGCGCGAGCAGCGCGCAGTCGCGAACGTATTCCCAGCCCACCAGGGGCTCGTTGTAGGTGTAGGCAATGCCCGCGATCCGCGGGTCTCGTGTCCGGGCCTGCTCGGCAAGCTCTACAAGTTCTGCAGGATCGATGGTGCGCCAAGCAACCTCGCTTGCGCCTACCTGGGCGATTTCATGGTTCTGGCAGAAGGGGCACGTTAGGTTGCACCCATAGCTTCCGAGCGAAACCACCAGTGTGCCCGGCATGAAGCGGGCGAGCGGTTTCTTCTCGATCGGGTCGAGCGCGAGCGAGGTAACACGTCCGTAGGACTCCGTCATCACCGTTCCGTCGATATTGCGACGCGCCCGGCAGCGACCGAGCTGACCGAGTTTGAGCCGGCAGTGGTGGGGGCACACGGGGCAGGTCGCGGTCGCGCCTGCGCTTTCAGCGGATGGCGCCGTGTTTCCGCCCTCCATGTACGCAGCAGGCTGCTCTGCGCCCGTGTTCGCGGCAGGCATCATAGGTACCTCGTCACGGTAAAGCGCTCGAGCGAGACGCCGGGTTCGTTTAGGTCGATGCCACCCTTGCGCGCAGCGATCCTCAGCTGCTCCGCCACGGTGTCTATGCCGTCGAGGTTGGGGAGGAGCAAGCCGCGCCGCCCGCTTGGGGCGCTCACGATCACGCCGTAGCGGGCGGGGTCGAGCTCCGAAGGCCCCATGATGGGCTCCGGCGCTGAGAGCACGTCGACGTCGTAGATGAGCTCGGGTAGCTCGGCGGTGGTCACGGGGTCGAAGCGCGAATCGCGGCAGCCCGCGCTCACAGCGTTGGCGCAGACCTCTTCGACGAGGCTCTCGCGCGTGGGCAAGATCGTTCCGATGCAGCCACGCAGCTGCCCGTCTTTCTTAAGCGAGACGAACGCCCCCTGTTTTCCGCAGGCGATCTCATCGGGTAGATTGCCGAGAAGATCCGCGGGCAGGTCATGCGCACCGTTGATGCGTACTCCGTCGCGCACGAACGATTCGAGCGAGTACCGCGCGATGCGCACGAGCGGATGCTCGGCAGCGCGCGTTGCCGCCAGGTGCTCCTCGTGCCAGGCGGCGTAGCGCTCATCTAGCGCGCGCTCGGAGCAAGCGCCTTCGGTACCTTGCGGTATGAAGGCGGCGATGCCATAGCCCACGCCGAACGGCCCCTCGTAGCTCAGCAGCTCCGGAGCGACCTCCGTGCGATCGAGCGCTCCGGCCATGATCTGGAACGATCGCAGCCCGCATTCGGCTGCTCGCTCGCAGAGCGCGGGGTCCGCGGCAAGCAGGCTCAAGAAATCCCCCTGTTCGAACGCCTTGCAAACGAGCTGGTCGAACGCGGGGCCTTCCGGAGCGTAGCCATAAGGGCCGTCGGCAGTGAGTTTGTGCGAGAGGTCGCCCGATGCGATATAGACCACGCGCCGGCCGAGCTTAGCGGCAACTTGCTGCACGAGCTGCCCCAAGCGGTAGTGGATGGCGGGGGACAGGCCCGCGATGCCAAGCCGTACCACGCGGCAGGGGAGGCGCACGTACCGCCCTTGGGCTCCGCCGCGGTCCTCCGATGTGCCCTGCGGTACACCGCGATCGTCGACGAGCCCGTATCCGCGCGCGACGAAGTGGAGCGGTACGAGCACGCCCCAGTCGAGGTCGCGTTCGCGTTCGCCGAGCGTTCCAGCTGGGAGCTCCTCGGCGGATGCGACGCACGCCAGCTCGTCGACGAAGGGCTCGTCATAGGTTGCGGTATAGCCCACCTCGGGCGCACCGAAGCGGGCAAAGTTGCCGCGTGCGCCGCTGCCCGGGGCGATGTGCAGGTAGTCGAGGTACATCGCCGTGTGCGGACTCGAGATCACGAGCGTGTCGGGGTCGAGTGCGGCAATGCGGCGTCCCACCTCGGCATACGCGTCGACCGTCGCTTGTATCTCGCTCACGCGATCGCCGCCGACGGCGGGGATGATGAGAGGTGGATGCGGAACGGCGAACGCGGCAACGATGGGCATGGCGGCCTCCTTTACTCGCTGTTCCCAGTATTCCCCGTGCCGAGCATGCTAGCCGCGTCTTGCGCCATCCGCGTTGACCCCGGCGCCACCCTGGTCGCGTTTGCGTCGCCCGCGCGAATCCCGAGACTTGCTTAAGCTGCGCCGCCCTCGTCGCGTTGCATCCCGCTTTCGCCGAGCATGCGCTCCGCAAGCTCGGCGAAAGCTGCCATCGCGGGCGTCACCCACTTCTCGCGGTGTCGGAACGACTGGACCCACATGCGCACCGGCTCGAGCGCGGTCGGTACGGGCTCGAGCGTCCTCGCGGCGAACGAGTTTTCGACGGCGTAGCGTGGAAGGAACGCGATGCCCACGCCCCGCTCCGCCAAATGGACGAGCGTCTCGGTGTTTCCCGCTTCAATCACGGGTTCGATGCTGCAATCATGCTCGGCAAGCGCTCGGTCAAGCTCGGAGCGATAGCTCTCGCCGCGCTCGGTGAGCACAAAGGGAAGGCGCGCGAGTTCTGACGGCTCAAGCGGTTTCTGGCAGGAGCAGACGTCGGGTTTCGCGGCGAAGACGATGTCTTCTGCGCGTATGAGGCTGCGTTCGAACCCTCTTAGGGCGAGTTTGCGATCGAGCGTGTAGAAGAGGTCGATCTCGTTGGCGCGCGCAAGCTCCGCAAGGTAATCTCCGCGTGTTGCGCGCACCTCGAGCCTTACATGGGGGTGCTCGCGTGCGAAGGCGGCGAGCACATCGGGTAAGAGTGCCGTGGAGACCGATTCGACGCCTCCGATGCGCAGCGTCCCTACCAGCTCACGGCCGCCTGCAGCGCTGCTAGGGCGTACGGCGTCGGCGGCTCGCTCGGCTGCGCTCAGTACCTCGTTGGCGTGGAAGCTAAATCGCCGGCCTTCATCGGTGAGGCGCACGCCATGGGGAATGCGATCGAACAAGCGAGCTCCGAGTTCGCGTTCCAGCTGCTTGACCTGCATGGTGACGGTAGGTTGAGAGTAGCCGAGCTTTGCGGCTGCTTGCGAGAAGCTGCCGCACTCGACGATTTTGAGGAAGGTCTCGAGCGCCCGGATCTCCACTGCCTGCCCCTTCCGCTCAGCGACATCGCGCTCCGTGCCGTTCTACGACATAAGGAACAATTATCGCCCTATGCATACTATCAATTATACAAATACCGCGCGCCGTGGCAGCATTGTCGATGAGCGAGGGGCGTTGCTGAACCGGGGAGAGGATGCGCTGTGTATACCCGAAAAAACGATATGGAGCAAGACGTCGAGCGCGCTGCGGTGCGCTTCGTATGCGACCTGTTCGAACGCAATCGCCGGCTCTCCGAGGGGCCTGTGATCGACCAGGTCGACGAGGAGGTGCTACGGGAGGTCGAGGCCATGGGGATCCCTGCAGAGGGGCGTCCCCTCGAAGACGTCGTGCTCGACATGGAGCATGACGTGATCGGGTACGGCTACAACTGCGACCACGCCCGTTTCATGGGCATGGTGCCCGGTCCCACCTCGGCGGTATCGTGGCTCGGCGACATGATCGCCTCGGGCTACAACCGCCATGCCGGCGGGGTGGCCAACTATCCGGCGGGTTGTCGTGCCGAGCAGGTGCTGCTGCGCTGGCTTTGCGATCAGGCGGGATTCCCGCAGACGGCGACCGGCGTTTTCACGTCGGGCGGTTCCATGGCGAACATGACCGCTTCGATCGCCGCGCGCGACGCGAGGCTGCCCCAGGACCGATGGGGCGACGGCGTTGCCTACATCTCCGAGCAGACGCACAGCTCCGCCGCCAAGGGCCTCCACATGATCGGGGTGCCCGATGCGCGCATTCGCAAGATTCCGGTGGACGAGGGCATGAGGATGCGCGTTGACGAGCTTGAGCGCGCGATTACAGCCGATGAGCAGGCTGGCCTGCGTCCCTTCCTCGTGATCGCCACGGCAGGCACCACCAACACCGGCGCGGTCGATCCGCTCCGTGAAATCGCCGGCATCTGCGACGCGCATGACCTGTGGATGCACGTCGACGGCGCGTTTGGGGCGTCGGTTCTGCTCACGCGCTATCGCGACATGCTCGACGGTATCGAGCTCGCTGATTCGCTCACCTGGGACGCCCATAAATGGCTTTTCCAAACGTATTCGTGCGGCATGGTGCTGGTGCGCGATGCCCGAGACCTGCTGCGTAGCTTTGCCACGCATCCCGAGTACCTGAAGGACCTCGAGGAGTCGGCGGCAGAAGATGCGCTCATCAACCCTTGGGAGCTCAGCCCCGAACTCACGCGTCCCGCACGCGGCATCAAGCTGTGGTTTACGTTGCAGGTCATGGGTTCCGAGGGCATGGCGCGCTCCATCGAGCATGGCTTCGATCTGGCTCGTTGGGCCGAGGACGAGCTGCGCCGCACGCCCGGTGCCGAGGTGGTCACACCGGCGCAGATGGCCATGTGCACGTTTCGCTTCTGTCCGGATGGGCTCGATGCGGCAGCGCTCGACGAGCTCAACCAGCGCGTGTCCCAGCGCATGCTCGCGAGCGGTTATGCAGGCATCTTCACTACCGAAATCGGCGGTAAGAAGGTGCTGCGCATCTGCGCGATCCATCCGCGCACGTCCGAAGGGGAGATGCGCGAGGTCGTTCGCAGGCTTGCGACCCTCGCCGACGAGGAAGCCGCTGTGATGCGCGGTGTTCAGGTGGGTACCAGCCGTTAGTCGTAGACCAGGCGCTCCAGAAAATCGCTGAGCGTCGTCGCTTCGGCGAGACGATGGGCGCGCTGCTTGTCGCAAAGCGACCGCACCACGGTATCGTAGATCTCCATGAAGCGTTTCCGGTCTTCGCGGCAAACGGCGATCATCAGTACGATGTGCACCGTCTCGTTGCCCCATTTGACGCCGCGCTCGCTGAGCAATACGGCGACCATGGTGCGCGCGGCACTCATTTCCAGGGCGTGGGGTATGGCGAACAGCCCGAAGAACGACGTTGGCGACATCTCTTCCCGCATAAAAACGGAAGCGATGAAGGTCTCATCGACAATGCCGAGCTCGACGAGCTCCCTGCCGAGGAAGCGGATCGCCTCGTCTTGGGTGGGAATGTCGCGACGGGTGAACAGCCGCTCGTCGAAGAATGGCTCCAAGAGCGCCTTCGTTCGCTCAGCGTTTCGCTCGCGCAGGCATATACCTACGGCATTCTCTATCTTGAGGTAATCGGACGGCGTGAAGAACGGCGAGACGAACACGACGTTGCGTAGGGCAAGTGGCCTGTTTCGCGTCGTAACAACGAGATCCGCCTGCTCAAGCATATCGGTGTCCAGATCAAGTTCATCGCACTCCGAGACGGTCGCCACGTCGGTGAAGCGCCGCTCGATCTCATCGCGGATGCGCTCGGAGATTCCCTGGTAGCGGTCGCACATGAGGACGATGCGCACCTTGCGCTCGGCTGTCATGTTCTCGATCAGCAAGCCGACATGGATGCAGATGAAGCCGGTCTCGCCGTCGGTGATCTCGATGCCGAAGGCATCCGCGAGCTTCTTTGAGATGAGCAGTGCGAGTTCGTAGACGAACGGACAGTTCATCTTCACGTTTTCCAGGATCCCGGTATCGGTGATCTGTACCGCCTCGGTACGCTCGATCAGCGCCTTGACGTGCATCGAGAAGTTGTACAACGATTGCGTGAACCCGATATGTAGCTGGAAGGCATCGAACACCTCGTTGGCGATGCGCTCTACGGTGCTTACAAGCTCGGACATCTCGAGGCCGTGGGCAGCGTCGGCGGAATGCTCCTTCGGCTCGATCTGACCGGTTAGCAACGATGCGAGATAGTCGATGTCGCCGGTATCGGGGGCAATGCGGCGGCGTTCGGAGCACTCGCGGCAGATATCGCGGGCGATGATGTGCACGGCATCGTCGCGGTCGCCCTGATCGGCATGCTCGGTGATGTAGGAATTCGAGCGCATGCGGTAGAGCGCTACGGCCATGTTGGCGATGAGGTTTTGCGTGTAACCGGTTTTAATCCGGTAACCCTGCGCATCTACCGCTTCGAGGACGATGCGCTTCAGGGCATCGATATCCAGATCCTCGAAGTATGCTGCGAGTCGGTCCCATGTGGAAAACGAATTCGTCGCCTCCTCCACGAGGAGCTGACCTATGAGCGCGCGCTTGTCTGCTTCGCGTCCCTCGATGCGGAGCTTGTTGCGCCTACGGGTGAGTTCTAGATTGAAGCGCGCAAGCTCAGGGCGCAGGCGGCGAACGCTGCGCTCGAGTACCGGTGTGCTCACAAAGAGGGCTTCGGATAGGTCATCGATGTCAACGGGGTCATCGTTTTGAGTGAGCGCCTTCAGGAGCGTGTGGTCGATCGGCGTGCCCTCCGATCCCGGTTGAGCGGCTTTCGCTTCTCCGATCCAGGTGCTGTTGAGCGAGGAGGGTTTGATTCGATAGCCCCGGTAAGAGCTTTGGATCTCGATTCCTGAGCGGTTGATCTGGGAGATTTCTCGCTGGACGGTGCGCACGGAGATGCCGAGCTCCAGCGCGATCTCGGCACCGGTGACGGGGCCGTTCGCGGCACGGATGACCGAGAGGATCTGCCTCTGTCTCTCGCTCAGCATTCAGCCCCTTTCAACCAGAACAAGTATGCATAATCCTGAATGAATATCAAATGAGAAGCATCCAGTCTGAATAGAATGCTGACCGATAGCGGCTAAGTATGCAAAGCGGGTTTGGCGGGACCCCCCGCCATCACCGACTGGGCCTGCACAGTCTCCATGTCATACATTCCAAGCATCGAGAACTCGATGTTGGATGGGATTCGGACAAGGAAGGAGGTGGGCCCGTGGACAAGGAAGCGGTTCAGATGATGTCGTTTCAGCTGGTAGCTCATGTCGGCGAGGCGACAGCGCATTTCACCGAGGCGATCAAGTTCGCTCGCGAGGGTGACTTCGAGGCTGTTGATCGCGAGATCAAGGCTGGTGACGCTGAAATCATCGAAGCCCATAACTCGCAGACGGACCTGCTGCGCTGCGAGGTTACTGGCGAGGAGATCGAGTTCAGCCTGCTTCTCGTTCATGCTCAGGACCACCTGATGACCACCATCGTATTCGAGCGCGTTGCCAAGGAGCTCATCGAGGTGTATCGGGAGCTTAGGGAGGTGCGTGATGCCAAGTAAGTTTCTCTGGGGAAGCGCGACGGCTGCCTATCAGTGCGAAGGGGCTTGGCAGGAAGGCGGCAAGGGTCTTTCTAACTGGGACGCGTTCTGCCATAGCGACAAGAACATCGTGAATCCCGTCAACGCTGATGTCACCTGCGATCATTACCATCGCTTTGAAGAGGACATCCGGATGATGGCGGAGGGAGGGCAGAACACCTACCGCTTCTCCATTGCATGGACTCGCATCATCCCTGGTGGCGTGGGCGAGGCCAACGAAGAGGGCGTCGCGTTCTACAACCGCCTCATCGATTGCTGCCTCGAGCACGGTATCGAACCGCTCGTCACGCTCTACCACTACGACCTGCCGCAGACGCTTTTCGAGCGCGGCGGCTGGGAGAATCGCGAGACCTGTGATGCATACGCCGCCTACGCGAAGGTGTGCTTCGATCGCTTTGGCGACCGCGTGAAGCTGTGGGCTACCATCAACGAGCCCAACTACGAGACCCAGTGCTGCTATGCAGTGGGCAACTATCCGCCCAATGTGCAGGATCTTAGCCGCCGCTGGTGTGCGATGTACCATCTGCTGCTCGCGAGCGCGATGGCGGTGCGCATCTTCCGCGAAGGCGGCTACCAAGGCCAAATCGGCCTGGTGAGCGACTCGTACTCCATCGAGATCCTGGAAGACACGCCTGCCTACAGAGAGGCGCAGGAGAACGCCGAGTACTTCTACAACCGCTGCGTCAACGACACGTGCATCCTCGGCACCATGCCGCAAGGCTTCGTCGATCGCATCGTAGCCGATGGGTGCGACCGCAGCTACGCCCTTCCCGGCGACGAGGAGATCTTCCGTGCCGGCACGGTCGACTATCTGGGTGTGAACGCCTACTCGCGCTACCTCGTGAAGCCCTATACCACCGGTGAGACCTGCCTCAAGGCGAGCAATACCGGCAAGAAGGGCGATCGCTCCACGGCGGTGGTCAAAGGCTGGTTCGAACTCGACCGCGACGATTCCGTTCCCAAGAACGACTGGGACATGGAGCTCTATCCCAAGTCCCTGTACAACCTCCTCAAGAGGCTTGAGGAGCTGTACCCGGGAACGACGTACTACATCACCGAAAACGGTATGGGTTACAAGGACGTCCTCGAAGAGGACGGCACCGTCCACGACCCGTATCGCATCGAGTTCCTTCAGGGGTTCGTCGACTGGATGCTCAAGGCGCGCGACGAGGGCGTGGACGTGCGCGGCTACTACGTCTGGTCGACGATGGATGTGTATAGCTGGATCAACGGCTATGCCAAGCGTTATGGCCTGGTCTATATCGACTACGACCACGGCAACGCGCGCATCCCTAAGGATAGTTACTACTGGTATCGGGACTACATCGCTCAATTGGAAAAGGAGGAGTAGGAATGGAGAAATTTACTTCCTGGGTCGAGAAGAGCATCGCCCCGGTCGCGGGTAGGCTCGGAGCCAACCGCTACATCCAGGCGATCCAGAGCACGTTCCTGACGCTGATTCCGTTCATGACGATCGGCTCGATGGTCCTCGTGATCATCTCGCCGCCCATGGACTACACGACCATGGAGCCCGGGTTCGCCCAGTCGTTCATGCAGGGATGGGCGGCGCTGGCAGACTTCCTGTACCTGCCGTTCATCATCATCAACATGGTGACGACGGGTTGCCTGGCCATCTGGGTGTCGGCAGGCCTTGCATTCTTCCTGTCGCGTCACTACAAGATGAATTCTTACCTGCCAGTCGCGCTCTCCACCGCGTGCTTCTTCGCCACGGGCGCACTTGATGTCGAGGGCGCCTTCACCACCGGTTACTTTGGCGGCACGGGCCTGTTCTGCGCCATCGTGATATCGATCTTGTCGCTCGAGTTCTACCGGTTCCTCTGTGACCGCAACGTAGGCCGCATCAATCTGCCTGGTATGGTTCCTCCCGCCCTGAGTGACTCGATGGCGCATCTCACGCCTGCGGCAATCGTGCTTCTGGTCGTCGGCGTGGTCGGCGCTGTTGCCCTTGAGCTCACTGCCGCGCCGCTCGCTAACCTCATTGCGACGATCGTTTCGCCGCTCGTCGGTGCCGTCAACAGTCCCGGCGGTATTATGCTCATCGGATTCCTCATGCCGTTCTTCTTCTGGTTCGGCATCCACGACTCCGTGCTCACGAGTCCGCTGAGCGCCTTCGAATACGCCAATCTCGAGGCCAACATGCATGCGTACGCGGCAGGCGTTGCCGCCACGGCGCTGCCCTATACCGTTACCCCGCCGTTCATCTGGTACTTTATGACCATCGGCGGCAACGGCGCCACGCTCGCCCTCGCCCTGCTGTGCCTGCGCAGCCGTTCCAAGCAGGTCAGTGCTATCGGCAAGCTCGGCATCGTGCCGGTGTGCTTTGGCGTGAATGAGCCGATCATCTTCGGCCTGCCCGTGATGTACAACCCGCTCATGTTCATCCCGTCGATCCTCAACATGGTGCTCAACGCCGGAATCACCTACGGCGCGATGGCCATCGGCCTCGTGAACAAGCCGTTCGCCTATCCGGGATGGAACGTGCCCGCGCCCATTGGTGCGTTCCTCTCTACGATGGATATCCGTGCGGTCGTGCTCATCGTAGTGCTGATCGTCATAAACCTGTTGGTGTACTATCCGTTCTTCAAGGCGCATGAGCGCAACAAGCTCGCCGAGGAGGCCGAGACGGCACCGGAGCCCGCTGAAGCGTAACGGCGGGTATAAGCCATCAAATGCGCCCCGCAGCGCACGCTGCGGGGCGCTTATGAGACAAGGGAGGATCATGCTATGAAGTGGATGCTGTGCTGCTATGCAGGCATGACGACGAGCCTGCTCGCGGTGAAGCTCGAGGAGGAGACCGCTGCACGCGGATTGGACGTCAAGGTTGCCGCGACGGCGATTGCCGAAGCGGAATCCAGCCTCGAAGGCGTCTCCGCTGTTCTGCTTGGCCCGCATGTGCGCTTCTCGGAGGACACCATTCGCAAGGCCGCAGGTCCCGATATGCCGATCTACGTGATTAAACCGCAGGATTTTGGCACGATGAATGTCAAGGCGATCGTGAGCGACGTGCTCGCGATGCTGCCCGCGTAACGCTTCTGGGCTCGTTCCCGGTGCTCGTCTTGCCTTCCGGCTGGCAGGCATGCTGCGTTCTGCATCCAGCATATGCCCTGCATGGCGAGCATTCGGATACGCGGAAGCTCTTCTTTGCGGAGGGCCGGTGCACAGTGAGTGCTCCGGCCTTCTTTCATTCGTCCGTGTTTGCCATGGTCTGTTCGGTACGAGTTGCAGTCGCTCGCGTTGCGCAGCGCCTGCGTGAATCGCGGGCAGAAAATAGACGAAAGGCGCCCTGCGAGAGGCCTCGTCCGTCTATTTCCTGCCCGCAGATTTATCGAGCTGCTTCCAACGTTCGCTGTGGGCTGTGGTGGCGCAGCGGGTAGTGAACGACGCTCTTTCCACAGCGCTGCGTAAGGGATTCCTGACAGTTGTGGATACCCTGCGGCGACTGAATGATGTTTCACGCTGTGTGCAATAATACACGCCGAGTGAAGGAATGGGCCTTCATCAGACGTGAAACGGACCGCACATGCCTCTTTTGAGCGGAGCCGCGGCGAAGAGCGACCGGAGGAGCTTGCGCAGCCAGCATCTGCTTCGTCAAGCGCTTGCCGACGAGCTCAATGCAGGTGAGGACCTCACGCGGGTGACGGTGGCGGCGCTCGCCGAGCGCGCCGGTACCTCGCGCCGCACGTTCTACACCCACTACCGCGATATACCTGACTTCATCGAGCGGGTCGAAGGCGACATCTTTGACAAGATCCGTGAGCTCATCGCCGGGATTGCCGCTCGCGACCTCGCGGCGCTTTATCACAGTATCGATGAGCTGGAGCCTGCGCCGGGTACGGTCGAGCTGCTCGCCTACCTCAAGCGCGACAGCGACGTTATCGGTGCGCTTCTGGGGCCGAGTGGCGATCCCGCCTTTGCGCAGCGGCTCATGGAGCTCGCGCGCGAGACGCTTGCCGAACGCATGAAGATGGGGATCTTCCCCGGCGCGCTGGGCACGTTTTTCGACTATTACCTCACCTACGTTGTTTCCGCCGAGATCGGTGTTGTGCAGCGTTGGTTCGCCAACGGGCTCAAGGAGAGCCCCGAGACGATGGCGCGCATCATGACCGTTATCGCCTTCGTCCGTCCCGGCGATCTATATGGCATGCCGATTGATATCAACGTACCTGAATACGGCATGAAACTGATGAGCTTGCAGTTTGAGAACGAGGAGAACTGACTATGAACGACGAGATTAAGCAGGGCGTTGTTCCCGAGGGTGCCATCTGGAACCCCGAGGCTGCGACGGGCGACCTTCATCTCGGCATCGACGTGGGATCCACCACGGTGAAGCTCGCCGTGCTCAACGACGAGAACCAGATCGTCTACGCCAAGTACCAGCGCCACCACACCGACGTACGCGCCTGCGCCCGCGACCTGTTCGTGGGGGCTGCCGGACTATTGCCCGAGGCGCAGATGACCTGCGCCATCACGGGCTCCGGTGGTCTGCTCCTGTCGCAATGGCTCGGTCTTGAGTTCGTGCAGGAGGTCATCGCGAGCAAGCGCGCCGTGGAGACCATGATCCCGCAGACGGATGTTGCCATCGAACTCGGCGGTGAGGATGCCAAGATCATCTACTTCGACCAGGGCATCGAGCAGCGCATGAACGGCACCTGCGCCGGCGGCACGGGTGCGTTCATCGACCAGATGGCCACGCTCCTGCACACCGATGCTTCCGGTCTAAACGAGCTTGCCCGAGGCGCTACCACCATCTACCCCATCGCGAGCCGCTGCGGCGTGTTTGCCAAGTCCGACGTGCAGCCGCTTTTGAACGAGGGCGCGCGCCAGGAGGACGTGGCCGCATCCATCTTCCAGGCCGTGGTGACGCAGACCATCTCCGGCCTGGCGTGTGGTCGCCCCATCCGCGGCAACGTCGCCTTCCTCGGCGGCCCGCTGCAGTACCTCTCCGAGCTGCGCAAGCGCTTCTACCTCACGCTCGAGCTCGACGAGGAGCACCGCATCGTCCCCGAGAACGCGCACCTCTTCGTGGCGAGCGGCGCGGCCATGGCGCACGAGTCCAACAAAACCGCAACGTTCCCTGAGCTCATCGCCGCCATCGATGCACTCGGCGACACCCAGGGCTCGGAAGTGGCGCGCCTGGACCCGCTCTTCGCCACGCCCGAGGACTACCAGGAGTTCAAGACCCGCCACGACCGGGAGGTCGTGCCGCGCGGCGAGCTCGCGGGCTATCAGGGCCGCGTGTTCATCGGCCTGGACGCCGGCTCCACCACCATGAAGGCCGCGATGGTGGGCGAGGACGGTCAGCTCCTCCACACTTGGTACGGCAACAACAACGGCGACATCCTGGGTACGGCAAAGACCATCATGGCCGACTTCTACGCGCACATTCCCGCGGGCTGCGCCATCGGCCATGTGACCACCACGGGCTATGGCGAGGCGCTCCTCATCGAAGCGCTCAAGGCCGACTCGGGCGAGATCGAGACCGTCGCCCACCTCCGCGGCGCCAAGGCGTTCTTGCCCGGTGTGCAGTTCATCTTGGATATCGGCGGCCAGGACATGAAGTGCCTTCGTGTTGCCGACGGCGTCATCGAGCACATCATGCTCAACGAGGCCTGCTCTTCGGGCTGCGGATCCTTCATCGAGAGCTTCGCCGTGTCCATGGACATGGGCGTCGAGGAGTTCGCCCGCGAGGCGATCGGCGCGGCGCAGCCCGTCGACCTCGGCAGCCGCTGCACCGTCTTTATGAACTCCCGCGTGAAGCAGGCGCAGAAGGAAGGTGCCACGGTAGGCGACATCGCGGCCGGCCTGTCCTACTCCGTCATCAAGAACGCGCTTTTCAAGGTCATCAAGCTGCGCGATCCCAAGGAGATCGGCACCCAGGTGATCGTCCAGGGCGGCACCTTCATGAGCGACGCGACGCTGCGTGCCTTCGAGCTCCTCACCGGCGTGAACGCCGTGCGCCCGGACATCGCCGGCTGCATGGGCGCCTACGGTGCGGCCCTGCTCGCGCGCGACCGCGCTGGCGCCGAGGGCATCTCGACCATCCTCTCCGCCGATGAGATCGCCGAGCTCACCGTGACCCAGCGCCACGCGCGCTGCGGTCGTTGCTCCAACAACTGCCAGCTCACCATCAACGACTTCGGCGGCGGTCGTCGCTTCATCACGGGCAACCGCTGCGAGAAGGGTGCTGGCAACCACGCCAAGAAGAAGGAGGTTCCGAACCTCTTCGCCGCCAAGAACGACCTGCTCTTCAACCGCCCCGTGCGCGCGGAGGAGGACGCCCCGCGCGGCACCGTGGGCATCCCGCGTGCTCTCAACATGTATGAGAACTATCCGTTCTGGCATGCGTTCTTCACCAAGCTCGGCTTCCGCGTGGTGCTCTCGGACGACTCGAGCAAGAAGACCTACGACGCGGGCATCGAGTCCATGCCGTCCGAGTCCGTGTGCTATCCGGCCAAGCTCAGCCACGGCCACGTGATGAACCTCATCGACAAGGATGTGGACTTCATCTGGATGCCGTGCATCCGCTGGGAGCGCAAGGAGGACCCGGCGGCGGGTAACTGCTATAACTGCCCCATCGTCATGAGCTACCCCACGGCGCTCGGCTTGAACATCGACGAGATCGCCAGCAAGAACGTCGAGTTCATGTATCCCTTCGTGCCGTATCACGACAAGATCGAGCTTAAGCGTCGCCTGTATGAGCTCATCGCTGTCGAGCGCGTGCAGGATGCGGAGGAGGGCCGCGGCCGCGTGCGCGGACCCAAGATCACCCGTTCCGAGATCGACGCCGCGGTGAACGCCGCCTATGAGGAGGACGCGCGCTTCCATCGCCAGATCCAGGAGATGGGCGAGGAGACCATCCGCTGGATCGAGGAGCACGGCGGCCATGGCATCGTGCTCGCCGGGCGCCCGTACCATAACGATCCCGAGATCAACCACGCCCTGCCCGAGCTCATCACGAGCTTCGGTTTCGCGGTGCTCACCGAGGATTCGGTGGCGCACCTGGTGAAGCCCGACCGTCCCATTCGCGTGGTCGACCAGTGGATGTTCCACAGCCGTCTGTACCGCGCGGCCAAGCTCGTGACGCTCCGCAACGACCTCGACCTCATCCAGCTCAACTCGTTCGGCTGCGGACTGGACGCGCTCACTACCGACCAGGTGCAGGAGATCCTCGAGGGCTCCGGCAAGATCTACACCGTGCTCAAGATCGACGAGGTCTCAAACCTGGGCGCGGCGCGCATCCGCATCCGCTCGCTCATGGCGGCGCTCAAAGACCAGGAGGCCGAGCGCGCCGCTGAGGCTGCGGCTGCTGGTCGCGCATTCGAGCAGGGCGACGCCGCCCCCGTGGCTCCGAGTGAGGACGCCCCGGCCTTCGCCACGCATAAGTACGCGCTCTCGGCGCAGCGCCGCGCCAACTCGGCGGCGTTTCCCAAGGTGCAGTTCACCGAGGAGATGCGCAAGGAGGGTTACACCATCCTCTGCCCGCAGATGGCGCCCATCCACTTCGATTTGGTCAAAGAGGTCATGAAGGCGGCGGGCTACAACTTCGTGCTGCTGCCCTCCACCGATCGCGGCGCCGTGGAGGCAGGCCTGCGCTACGTGAACAACGACATCTGCTACCCCTCGATTCTCGTGACCGGTCAGATCATGGAGGCCATCGAGAGCGGTAAGTACGACCTCAACCGCACCGCCGTGATCATCAGCCAGACGGGCGGCGGCTGCCGCGCCACCAACTACATCGCGCTCATCCGCAAGGCCCTGCGCGAGAGCGGAAACCCCCAGGTGCCCGTGATCAGCTTGGCGGCGGTGAAGCTCGACGAGCAGAATCCCGGTTTCAAGCTCACGCCGAACCTTCTCAAGGCCGCCGTGTACTGTGTGCTCTTCGGCGACGTGATGATGCAGATGCTCTATCGCACGCGTCCGTACGAAGCCACGCCAGGTGCCGCCAACGCGCTCTTCGAGGAGTACATGGAGCGTGCGCGCGAGCTTGCGCCCAAGTTCACGCGCCGTAGCTTCACCAAGCTTTCGCGCGAGGCCATCCACGCGTTCGACACCATGCCGCTTGTGGGAGAGGGGACCAAGCCGCGCGTGGGCGTGGTGGGCGAGATCCTCGTCAAGTTCCACCCCACGGCGAACAACCACGTGGTCGAGGTCATCGAGGCCGAGGGCTGCGAGGCCGTGGTGCCGGGTCTGCTGGACTTCTTCCTGTACTCCATGTCGAACGCCAAGGTGCAGAAGGACGAGCTGGGCAGCTCGGCTGCATCGCGTGCCACGATGGATGCCGTGATCGGGCTGGTCGACTGGATGCGCAAGCCCGTGGACGAGCTGCTCGAGCAGAGCGTGCGCTTCGAGCGGCCCGAGCCCATCAGCGTCATGGCTGAGAAGGCCACGCAGGTGCTGTCGCTCTGCAACAACATGGGCGAGGGCTGGCTGCTCACGGCTGAGATGCTCGACCTCATCGACCATGGCGCGCCGAACATCATCTGCACGCAGCCGTTCGCATGCCTGCCCAACCACGTGGTGGGAAAGGCCGTGATCAAGGAGCTGCGCCGCCAGCATCCCGAGAGCAACATCGTTGCCGTGGACTACGACCCGGGTGCCTCGGAGGTGAACCAGCTCAACCGCATCAAGCTCATGATCAGCGTGGCCAAGGAGAACCTGCGCGCCGGCAAGGGCTTCACCATGGAGAGCGTGAAGCCGCTCGCGATGGATATGGACGACAGCAAGTTCCGTCCGTATCACGGCGACGACGCCGGGCATGCGGCGGGCGTAGGAGCTGGCACTGGTGCTGGCATTGCCAGTGGATCATGTACTGCATGCGGCGCCGTGAGCGATAACGCTGTGGCCGCCGTCGCCGAGCGCCTGGGTGAAGGCGTAGACGCGGCTGAATAAGCTTGCAAGGTGGGCGGCGCTGCCGGCTGCACGCGCCATTGCGCGCGTCTCCAGGCACGTCGCCCTTTTCCAGGTACGGCGCCCTTTTGCATGGCATGTGGCGCATGGAGTATGGTGCTTGATGTAGCCCGGTTCGCTTGGCGACCTTTTGCGCGATGAACATCAGCTGTGTCATTCGGCCATCATTTGTACCTCGACCGGCGGCACCCTGCCCTTTTGATCATCATTTGCATAACAAATGACAGTGCTATGCCCATTCGGGAATCATTTGTACGTCGAGTGTCCTCGACGCCCCATTCGATGAAATTCTGAGCGCTTTTTTACTGCGCAAAATATGGTCGAATGGGCTCACAAATCAATCTGCCAATATAGTCGCAGGTAGATGACTTACATGAGAAAGCAGCTCCCACGCGAAGCTTCAGAGATGTATACATATTTCGAGCGAATGGGAAGAAAAACCCATTCGCTCAATATATGCGTCGCACCGTGTCATGACGGCGATGCACCCTGCCCTGCTCAGGTTACGCTGCCGTATACACCGTTTCTCCCTTGATGAGCGTGTGCAGTACATGGAAGTCGCGGTCCATGATCACGAGGTCCGCGCGACGCCCGACTTCGATCTTGCCGCGGTCCGTGATGCCCAGGCATGCGCAGGGGCTCTCGAAATACAGGCTCGCGGTGTCCTCGTGCGAGAGGCCGATGCCGTCACGGCAGAGCTTCAGGATCTTGTCCCATGTGTTGTCACCGCCGCAGATGGTGCCGTCCTCGGCGGTGACGGTTCCGTTTTCCACCACGATCGAGCCGTAGTACGGCATGGTATGGCGTCCTTCGGGCAGCCCGGACATGCAGGTCATGTCGGTGATGCCATAGCAGTGCCCGATGCCCTTGAGCCGTATGGCGAGTTTGATCCAGTCCGAGGCGACATGGTGGTTGTCGCAGGTAAGCTGCACCTTGATGCGGTCGTCGAGCAGTGCGCCGATGACCGGGCCGTTGATGCGGTGGTGCATGGCCTGGAAGCAGTTGTACAAGTGCGACGTCTGGTCGAGGCCGTTGTCCGCTGCCTCGCGTACCTGGTCGCTCGTGCATTGCGTGTAGCAGACCTCGGCATGGACGCCCTCGCCGGTGACCCAGCGAATCCAGTCCATGGCGCCCGGTGCCTCGGGAGCGACGTTGATGAGCGCGACGTCGGAGAGGTCGCCGTCGGTCATGATGAGCGTGTTCTCGCGGGTGGGAAGCTGGGTGAACTCGGGATTGTAGCAGGTGTGCTGGTCGGGATTGGTGAACGGACCCTCATAGTGCAGCAGGAAGGGATCGGCGCCGGTGGTGGTTCCCTCTGCGATCTCTCGGCGCACGGAACGGATGCAGCGTGTGGAGTAGCCGAGGTTTTCGAGCGAGGAATCTGCGCCGAGTGTTGCGACGACGGAGGTCACGCCGGTTCGCGGAAGGCGCTCGCAGATTTCGCGGACCTGCTCCTCGCCGTGGCCAAGGTAATCCACGAGGCCGTTCTCGTAGAACGACCGACCGAATCCGCCGTGGATATGCGTGTCGACGCCGCCGGGGTAGAGGTAGGCGCCGGCTGCATCTAAGACGTCGGGGTCGTCGATGTGCTCGCCGATGGCGGCGATCGTGCCGTCGCAGCATCGCACCTCGAGCTCGTGGAACGATCCGTCGATGAATACCTGCGCGTTCGTGATCTTCATGTAGGTACCTCCTAGCTGCGCGATCCGGCCTTGCGGCCGGTCAGCTCGATTCTAGGAAGGGCGGCAAGCGGCGGTCAAGCGAGTTGTATGGGGTTGTATCATGCGCCGGTGAACGGCACGCGCGGCGGTGCGAACGGGTGAGGAACGTCGCCTGTCGGTACCCGTCTGCGACTTCTTGCCACGGTCTTTACGAAGCGCTGAGGTGGAGGGGTTATACCGTCTTCTAAAGGATTTCGCGGCGGCCGCGTGCTGGTGCCGCGCAGGATGCGAGGAGGGCACCATGCCTGAGTGGGCGAGTTGTACCTGCCTTATCGGCGAGGACGAGTATTACCGCATGACGGCGCTGCGCGACAGCCGTCGCCTGCGTACCGCCGGTGTGGGCCTCGTGATCATCGGCGCGGTGTTCTCCGTCCTCGGCATGGTGATGATGGGTTCGGGCTCCGGGATGAGCGCCGTCGGGATCGCCGTGGTGGGAGTTCTCCTGGTAGCCATGGGGGCCTATGTCCTCGTGACGGGGCGCGTCCTCGGCGGTGCCGCCGCCCATGGTGGGCAGGCGCGGGCTTACCTGGCCAGACACGGCGCTGCGGGCGACCCCCTGTGCTACCAGCAGACGGTCACCGTCGGCCCCGATGGGGTCACCATCACGTACGGCATGGTGGGGGCGCATCCCCAGCAGCTGGTGACCAAGATGTTCCCTTGGAGCGAGTGGAAAGCTGCCCGGAAGTCGGCCGACGCCGTGTTGATCGAGCGCGACACGCATCAGGGCGGTCTCTCGGACCTCTTCGGCTTCAACTACCTGCTGCGCATGGCAGAGCGCGACGAGTTCGACGACGCCTTCCTGCCGGCGAGCTCGCTGGTGGGCCTTACGCCCCAAGAGGTGGTGGACCGCGCGCAGACGATGATCGCACGGCATCGAGGGAAATGAGGGGGAACCCTCCATACGATGCCAGGGGAACCGGTAGGTTGAGCGACGATGACCCGCCAGGCGATATGCGCCGTGCGTCTTGGTAAAGAACAGCAGGGTCAACCCATTACCGGTTCCTTACACTTTACGGTCGTCTTACCGAACTTCGCTTCAAACCTTGCACCGACGTGACGATGCGCTGAAACCCGTTCCATAGACTGCGAGATAGCGTGCACCTTGAATCGCGCGCTGCATCTTGGAAGTTCCTACCGGGGAAGCGAGGCATCGGTGGCCCAGAAGCCCGACATGCAAGAGCGAATCGCATCGCCTCAGGCAGGTGCGGATGCCGGTCAGCGCGTGGTCGGCGACCGCTACCGGCTACTCACGGTCATCGGCCGCGGCGGCATGTCCACCGTGTACCTTGCCCTCGACACCGTTCTCAACAAGCAATGGGCCGCCAAGGAGATCCGCCATGTGGAGGATCCCGTCCAGCGCGAGCTCATCGTGCAGAGCATCGTGACCGAGGCGAACATGATCAAGCGCTTCGACCACCCCGCCATCCCGCGCATCGTCGACATCGTGGACGAGGCGGGCACGCTCTACGTCATCATGGACTACGTCGAGGGCCGCACCCTCGAGGACATCGTCTCCGCGTCGGGCCCGAGACCCGAGGACGACGTGGTCGACTGGGCGCTCCAGCTTTGCGATGCTCTCAGCTACCTGCACGGCAGGAAGCCGCCGGTCATCTACCGCGACATGAAGCCGTCGAACGTGATGCTCAAGCCGAACGGCATGGTGGAGCTCATCGATTTCGGCATCGCGCGCGAGATGCACGAGGACGGCTCGGACGTGACGGCAGCCCGCGGCGACACCGTCCAGCTGGGCACGCGCGGGTTCGCTCCGCCCGAGCAGTACGGCGGCAGCGGCCAGACGGACGCCCGCTCGGATGTCTACGCCCTCGGCGCGACCATGTACAACCTGCTTACGGGCAAGAACCCCGCCGAGCCGCCCTATGCCATCCTCCCGGTGCGCCAGGTGGTGCCCGAGCTCTCCCCGGGCATCGAGCGCATCGTGGCGCGCGCCACGCAATCCGACCCGGCGGACCGCTATGCGGACTGCGCCGAGTTCGCCTACGACCTCGAGCATTACCGCGAGCACGACGCCGCCTATCGCGCGCGGCTCACCCGCAAGTGGCACGCGTTCGTGGGACTCGTGGCCGCGGCGGGCATCTTCCTCGTGCTGGGCATCTCCGGCACCGTGGGCCGCATCGTGGCTACCGACGGCGATTTCGACCATTGGATGGCCATCGGCGAGCAGAGCTCGCAGGAGGGCGAGGCGACCGATGCCTACGTGCGCGCCGCCTCGATCAAGACGGGCGACACGGCGCCGTACTTCGGCCTCATCGAGCGCTACCGGGCGGACCTCAGCTTCAGCTCTGCCGAGGAGCGCCAGCTGCGCGAGACGATCCTCCCGCACCTGGCCGAGCTTGAGGGGTCGCCCGATTACGCCGAGCTTTCCTTCGAGATCGGCAAGCTCTACTGGTATTACTACCAGATGGACGAGGCCGATACCGTCGATCGCGACGCGGAGCGCGGCGAGCGCATCAGGGCTGCTGAGCTGTGGATGCGCCAAGCCGCCGAGGACCCCTCTTTCGAGGACCACGACCTCGCGCTGACCTATGCCGACATCGCGGGCTTCAACACCGAGATCGTGCCCCTCATCAACGAGGGCTCGGACGAGGGTCTCTACGCGCCCTACTTCGAGCGTCTCCAGGCGCTTGCCGAGGCGAACCTCACCGAGGACAACGACGTGGTGCGCCTCGAGACGGCCAACCTCATCATGGACGCGGTGCGCACCTACCCCCGCAAGTTCCGCGCCGACGGCGTGGCCCGCGGCGAGCTCGACGGCTTGATCGACCGGGCGCTCGAGCTCGCGCGCTCGACCGACCCCACGACCGACGTGCTCGA
This sequence comes from Enorma phocaeensis, assembly GCF_900186505.1. Classification (GTDB taxonomy): domain Bacteria; phylum Actinomycetota; class Coriobacteriia; order Coriobacteriales; family Coriobacteriaceae; genus Enorma; species Enorma phocaeensis. The sequence goes on along the minus strand of NZ_LT891970.1, from coordinate 508,659 downwards.
TGCCGAGCAGGCGCGCGTCCTCGAGGCCGAGGGTGCCGCGCGCGAGTCCGTGGCTGATGCCTACATCGATGCAAGGGCGGTGCGCTAATGGACGCGAACGCTTTCGGTGCGCTCGAAATCGCCGGTTACGCGATCGCCGTCGTGTGCGCGATCGCCGCCGCGGTGGTCTTCTTCACGCAGCACATCAGCGAGGTTCGTGACGAGATGACCGGCCGCGCCGCCGTGCGCGCCATCGAGGAGCTGCGTGCCGGCCGTACCGGTGTCGCGCGCGTGCTTTCCGCAGGTAAACGTGGTGGTGCTGGCCAGGGCGTTCCGGGTGCCCGCCATTCGGCAGGTTCGGCGCGTACGAGCGGGAGTCTGCGCGTGCGCATGATGGCCGATGACGCGGCAGAGACCGAGCACATGGAGGAAAGCGAGCTCGGCACGACGCTTCTTCGTGCCGAGGATCCCGCGCAGCAGCCCGCATCCACCGGCACGGGTGCCGCCGCCGAGGAGTCCGAGGCCGGCACCACCCTGCTCGGCGGCAAGGGGCCTTCTGACGAGGAGGCGCCCTCAGAGGCGGGCACGACCCTGCTTAAGAATGACGAGCCGTCCGAGGCGGGCACGACCCTGCTCGGTGATGACGAACCCTCCGAGGCTGGGACCACGCTGCTCACGAAGGGAGGCGCGCGATGAGCGATCGCAGAAGCGACGAGGAGCGCCTCTTCGACGCGATGCCGCGCTTCTCCGCCGCGCGCCGCGCGCGCGTGGTGGTGGCGACGGTGGCGCTCGGCTGCGCGCTCGGTGCGGCCCAGCCCATGATCGGCTATGCCGAGGGAACCGCGGCACCCGCCCAAACAACCCAGCAGAGTGCCTCGGCCGGCAGCGCTGAGGGTTCTACTGCCGAGCGCGCTGCCGGCCAGGCCGCCAGCCAGGCCGATGACCAAGCAAGCGCTGGCCTGGGAGCCAACGGCGGGAGCACGACCTCGCTGCGCGACCAGGTCGCCCCGGATTCGGGTGCGAGCGGCTCCACCCAGGCGGCGCCGCGTATCGCCGATCGCATCTGGTTCAACACGCTGGCATCCGACTTCATCGTGCCCTACGGTGTCGACGTGCCCGCGTGGCTCAATGCCCATGACGGCATCTTCCTGCACGACTGGTCTTCCATCTCGACGTCCGAGGTCGCCCGGCGCTATTTCGACGGTCAGGGCCCCTTCGTGTACGCGGTGGGCGTCGGCGCCTACCCCAACGGCGGCGACCTCTCCGACGTGCTCGCTTGGGCGCAGGTGAGCGACCCCGATGCCGTGAGCCTTCCCGGTATGAGCGGCCTCGCCGGCATCGACCATGTCGCCGCCATGCAGCGGGTCGACGAGGCGGCGGACATCGCGCTTGCGCCCGAGGACGTCCTCGACGACCTCGCTATCGAGCGGGCGGACCGCACCCGCCACGAGCTGGCGACCACGGGCTCGTGGCGCGCGGGCGACCTCGCGGTCTGGCTCGGCGCCGCCGACGCCGGTGCGGGCCTGGTCTCCGTTCCCGAGGGCGCCGGCGCGCTCGCGCTCTCAGACACCTATGCGCTCAACCTCGACGCGACCTTCTCCTCGACGGAGGCGGGCTCGCGCGTGGCGCTCGACGAGACGGGCCCCTACTACGTGAAGGCGCCCCGGGACATGACCGTCCTCGGCACCGATACCGATCTTGCCGCGGGCCAGGTGCTCCGGCTCGAGGTGCGCCGCGACGAGGCGGCGCCCCGGCTCGGCACGGTCGAGCTCCTTGACGCCGACGGCCAAGCACTCGATGCCGCCTCCAGCTGGATCGCGGGCGGCATGCTCACCGTGGGCGCCGACGGTCTTACCGTACGCATCGCCATCGACGACGCCGCGCCGGAGGGCACGGGCGAGAGCTCCGGCGTTGCTGCCGAGGACGTCGAGCTCACGCTCGTCTGCGCAGACGGCAGCACGGTCACGCTGCCCGCAGTCTCGTTCGAGGACGGTACGGCGGAGTTCCGCATCACGGCGGCCACGGCCGGTACGGCCACGTTCGAGCTCGCTAGCTCCCAGGTGACGGTAACCGATGCGGCGGGCAACACCGCCACGGCAGCGCTTGCGGACTCCGCGTGGGCAACCGCGAACGGCGTGACCCAGGTGCGCTTGATAGACGTCGCCTCGCAGGCGCCCGCCCTCGTGCTCGACGCCATGGGAGACGCCGATGACGAGGTGGCCCAGGACGGCACGCTCGTCAGCAACGCCGACGAGGTCACGCTCGCTGGTGAGCTCATCGATCCCTTCTTCGACGAGCTTGTAGCAGATGCCACGTGGGTGGCCGCGCATCCCCTCACGGCGACGACGGACGGCACCGCGACGGCTATCGACCCGGCGGAGCTCGCCCCTGCCGGCGAGGGTGGCGCGCGCGCCTTCGGCCTGTCGGGGCTCACCGCCGAGGGCAGGCATGAGGTCGACGTCTCCTACGAGGGCGTCAGCGCCGTCCATGCAGGCCTGGGCGACTTCAGCGCGACGGCATCTGCCGAGGTCCTCATCGACCGCACCGAGCCCGTGGCGGACGGCTTCGAGGTTTCCGGCGGCATCGACGAGGACGCCGTGGCCGCCATGCCACAGCAGGGCAACGTCCTTATGGACGACGGCATCGCCCTCGAGCTCCACGTCGTCGACGAGCCCGCCGCGGGTGCAGATGAGGCCTCCGGCGTGGAGACGGTGACCGTTGAGGTGACCCGGCGCGACAGCACGGGCGGCCAGGGCACCGAGCTTCCCGGGCAGACGCTCGTCCCCGGCTCCGATGGCACGGTCCGCTTCGAGCTCGACGACGAGGGCTACTACGATTTCGACGACATCGCGATCACCATCGAGGATCGCGCCGGCAACAAGGCGTATACCACCCTTGCGAGCGTGATCGATGTCACAGCGGGCGCAGATGGCCTCGATGGCGCCGTCATCGCCGAGACCCAGGCGGTGAACGTGGACCTGGCGGTCACGCTCGACGGCGAGGAGCAGGAAGGCGAGTTCGTCCCCGCCAGGTCCGCGGTGACCCTTGCGGTGCACGACCCCTGGTTTGCCGTGCGTGCCCACACCCCGGGCTTTGCGAACGGCTTTACGGCTGCACTGACCACGGCTGCGGGCGAGGAGGACCTCTCGACGCTCTTCGATGCCGACGGGTTCACCTGGGACGCCGCTCAAAACGCGTGGGTCTTCGAGATTCCGTTCGAGCGCGTCGCCGGAGCGCTGGCAGACGGCACCTACGAGCTCTCCTACACGCTCCTCGATGCCCATGATGAGCTTGCCTTCGGTGTGGACACCACACCGCCTGCCCTGAGCGATGCCGCGGTCGATGACGTGGATGCCGAGGATATCGCGCAGATGCCGGACGGCGGCCCCCGGGTCCTCGTAGGCACGAGCCGTACCCTGCGCGTGCGCGTGCAGGACCTGCTTCCGCGCGCGGAGGGCGCCGAGTCCAGCGACGCCCGCGGTGACGAGGACGGCACCTCGGGCGCGGATCGCGACGCGCTCCGCGTGACCATGGTTCGCAGTGATGACGTTGCAGGAGATCATGATCTGCCGGCCGAGGAGCGCGCGCTCGAGGTGGATGACAGCGGATGGGCCGAGGTCACCCTCGATGCCGAGGGCCTCTACAACCTCTCGGACATTTCGTTCCATCTGGTCGATTGCTATGGCAACGAGTCTACGGTGACGCTTGCCGATTATGTCGCGGCGCTTCCTGAAGAAGAGCAGGGCGCATGGGCCTTCGATGCGCTGTTGGTCGATGATCCTGAGTCGACGCCCGTCATCGAGATGAGCGTGGCGGATGTCGAGGGGAACCCCGCCTCCGCCGACCCGTACTACCACCGTGGCGACGTTACCGTCACCCTCACGATCGACGACCCATGGTTCGCAATCTACCGCGCGCTCGACGGCGACAGCGCGCTCGTTACCGGCACGCTCCGCCTCCCGAGCGAGGACGAGCCCTCTGACCTGCGCCTCCAGCTCACGGCGATGGATTTCTCGCCTGTGGACGATACGGACCCCGCCGGGCTCTGGGCGGCGACCTACGCGCTGCCCCGCTCGGCAACCGATGCGCCGCTGCCCGCCGAGGGCGCTTACGTGGTCACCGCGCGCTACGGAGGCATCGCGAGCGCGCTCGGCATCGGCGAGGCCGCTCAACGGGAAGCATCGTTCGCGATCGACTACACCGCCCCCGTGCTCGGCGCGCTCGTCTTCTCCGAGACCGAGCCCTACCCCGTGAACGAGGACGATGAGCCCTGGGGATGGGTCTTTGCCGAAAGCGAGCAGGTGACGCTCGACGTTACCGATAACCTGGCGGGCATCGCCGGCGACGCGTCCGTGCTCGCCGTGGCGGGCAACGCCGCGCCCGAGCTCGCCTTCAGGGGTTCTGAGGACGGCCTCGCGGGCCAGATGACCTTCGCGCTCGAGGGAGACGGGACGCGCCTCGAGCTCGCCGGGACGAGCATCACCGTGGCGGACCGCGCGGGCAACACCGCCAGCACGGGCGACTTCTCGGCCTATGCCGCCTCGAACCTGCCGACCGGCGCTGCGGGCATCGCCATCGATACGGAGGAGCCGCAGATCTCCTTCTCCTTCGACAACAACGACGTGCGCAACGGGCGCTACTACAACTCCGCGCGCACGGCAACCGTCACCGTACGGGATGCGAGTTTCGACCTCATTCAGCAGTTCGATCCCGAGCGGCCCGTCGCCACGGTGACGCGCGACGACGGCGACCCGCGGACGGCGCTTGTTGCCCAGGACTTCGAGCGCGTCGAGCTTGAGGACGGCACCGTGGTCTTTCGTGCCCAGGTTGCCTTCGAGGAGGACGCCGATTGGGTGATCTCCGCGCAGCTCACCGATCCTTTGGGTCACGCCTCGCCGGTGGTGAGCGAGTCCTTCATCATCGATACCGAGGCTCCCGTCCTCATGGTTGAATTCGACAACGACGATGTCGCCAACGGTATGTACTACAACGCGCCGCGTACGGCCACCATCACCGTGAACGATCGCAACTTCGCAGCCGAGCTGGGCAGCATCAATGCTCAGAACCTCTCGGGCGGGGCGGCGCCTGCCGTAAGCGGCTTTACCGAGGTGGAGTCGCGCCGCACGTGGCACGCGAGTGCCTCGTTCACGGGCGAGCAGCACTACCGCCTTCAGGTCGCGGTGACCGATTTGGCAGGCAATGTGGCGGAGCCCTTCGATTCCGAGGAGTTCGTTATCGACATGACGGCGCCTTCGGTCTCCATCTCCGGCGTCGAGGGCGGGCACGCCTATGCCGGCGCCGTGGTGCCGCAGGTGAGCTTCTCTGATATCAACCTCGACACCATGGGTTCGGCTGCCATGCTCGAAGGTGTGCGCTCCGGCTATGCCTACACGCCGGACCTAGCCGAGACCATGTCCGACACCGAAAAGACCACCAACTTCGGCAACATCCCCTACGAGGTTGACTGCGACGATGTCTATACCGTCACAGGCGAGGCAATCGACCTTGCCGGCAACACGGCAACCGTGAGCATGCGCTTCTCGGTGAACCGTTTTGGTTCGACGTACTACTTCGCGCCCGGGTCCGAGGGCATCGCCGGGTCCTACCTCGCCGAGCCGCAAGACGTGCGCGTGGTGGAGGTCAACGTGAGCGGCATCGATACGGGGAGCACGCGCGTCGAGCTCGCACACGACGACCGCGTCGAGACGCTTGAGGCGGGAGAGGACTTCGAGCTCGCTCCCAACGCTTCTGACAACGGTTGGAGTGCCACGACCTACACACTGCCCGCGTCACTCTTCGACGAGGACGGCTACTACCGCGTCCTGCTCACCTCGACCGACGCCGCTGGCAACCTCGCTCAGAACACCATGCGGGGCAAAAGCGGCGACCGTTCGGGCTCGTTCCCCATCGACTTCGCGATCGACGGCGCGGTGCCCGCCGCGAACCTCATCGGCGTGTCCAACGCGGGCGTCTACCTCGATCCGGCCAAGACCGTCACGGTCGACGCGGGCGACAACATCGAGATCGCCCAGGCACGCCTCACGATCGACGGGCGCGAGGTGGCCACATGGGATGCCGCCGCCTTCGACGCCGGTGCTCTGCCCGAGGTCGAGCTCACCGTCGACGGCCGGCCGCACACCTACGTGCTCGAGGTGCGCGACCGCGCCGGCAACGTCTCTTCCGCCACGTACGCCGATGTGGTCGTCACGGGCGATCTCATCACGTTCGTGCTCAACACACCGCGCCTGCTCATGGGCAGCGTGGGCGGCATGGTGGTGCTTCTGGGCATCATCGGCGCCGCGGCGTACCTCGGCTGGCGGCATCGCCGGCGCACGAGGTCGCGCAGGAACCCCTTCGGCCACGGGCCGCAGGAGGCCGCTTAGGGTCTCACCCCGCTCCGAGCGGGTGGAGATAGTCAGGAGGAGCATGCACGCAAGGGCGGCATGCGACGACGAAAGGAAGGTAACCATGGCAGGACAGATCAGGATCACCCCCGACCAGATGCGTTCCCGTGCGAATGAGTACCGTGTCGAGGCCGACAACGTGGGCAACGTCATCACGCGCATGGATTCGCTCCTGAACGCGCTGCAGTCCGAGTGGGAGGGCGAGGCCAGCGCGGCCTACGAGGCCCGCTTCAACGAGCTGCGCCCCGGCTTCGTCAAGGCCCAGGACCTCATCAACGAGATCGCCCAGAGCCTCGACGCCACGGCCCAGTCCCTCGAGGAGACCGACGCCAACATCGCGAGCGCGTTCCGCGGCTAAGTCGCACACGTTACGCATCGAGCCTGCGCCCGTCTCCGGGCGGGTGCAGGCCCCTCATCGCAGGAGCCCGGGCGAAAGGAAGCCGGTGGAACGTCAGCTGCTCATCACTCTCATGTTCGGCGACACGAGCCGTACCTACCCCTACGATGTCGCCGCTCGCGCCTCGCTCACGCTGGGCGTGCCCGTCGGCACGGGCACGGTCGCGATCGGGCACGTCGAGCCGGACGGCGAGGGCGCGGCGCTCTTCCCCGAGACCTCCTGCGCCCTGTACACCGCGGCGGGTGACGAGGTGGGTGCCTGCGCGCTGACGGGCTCGGAGGGGACGGTCCTCTCGATCGTCTCGCCCAAGCTCGATCAGGCCATCTCCCTCTACGTCCGTCCGTCGGAGCCCGGCGGGCGGCGCTTCGCCAAGCTCGGCTTCGTGCACGACGTCGAGGTGCCCATCGGGCGCACCGTCGAGCGCGGATTCCTCTACGCGAACCCCTTCGTCTCGTCGATGCACGCGCGGCTCGTCCTCACGGGCGACCGCTTCGCCATCACCGACCTGGGCAGCGCGAACGGCACCTACGTGAACGGCCGGCGCATCGAGGCGCATCGTGCGTGCGAGCTGGCCGCCGGTGACGTGGTGGCGATCCTCGACCTCACGTTCGCCGTGGGCGCGCGCCTCATCTCCATCAACGGCCCCGCCGGCTTCTCCGTGGTGGGGCTCGACGCATGCCGCGCCGTCTCGCACGCGGCGTTCAGCGCGGCCTGTCCGCCCGCGACCGAGGACGTGGCCGAACAGGCGCTGTTCTACCCGGCCCCGCGCCTCACGCGCACCTACAAGCCCGAGACCTTCCAGGTGGACGGGCCGCCTCAGAGCAAGCAGCGCGAGGACGAGCCCGCCATCATGCAGATGGGCCCGTCGTTTCTGATGGGTATCGCCTCCATCTTCATGGTGAGCTCCGCGGTGTCGCGCCTCATGGGCGGCGCTGACGTATGGCAGACGCTGCCCATGATCGCGATGTCGATCTCGATGCTCGCGGGCATGCTCGTGTGGCCGTTCGTGAGCCGCCGCTACAACAAGCGCCGCGATCAGCGCGAGGAGCTGCGCCGCGAGGCCACCTACACCGACTACCTGAACGGCGTGGAGGCGCGCCTGCTTGCCGCTTGCGACGATCAGGCCGCCGTGCTCCGTGAGAACCGCTTGCCGCTCGACGAGGTGCTCATCCGCGCCCGCGACCTGTCGCCGCGCCTCATGAACCGCACCTCGGTACACGACGACTTCATGGACCTGCGCGTGGGCACGGGCACGGTGGAGCTCGACGCGAACATCCGCTTCCCTGAGCGCCGATTCTCCATGGACGACGACAAGCTGCTCGATAAGGTGACGAACCTCGCCGAGCGCCCGCCCCGCGTGCACGACGTGCCGCTCGCCTTCGATCCGGTGGCGCATTTCGTGGCCGGCGTGCTGGGCCCGCGCCCGGAGGTGTGGGCGTTCACCCGCGGCCTCGTCGCGCAGATCTGCGCGCTCTTCAGCTACCAAGACGTCAAGATCGCGCTTGTCGCCTCGCCCGAGGAAGAGGCCGAGTGGGGCTTCATGCGCTCCGTGCCGCACCTGTTCGACGACGCTGGCGTCTCGCGCCTGCTCGCTACCGATGCGGCAGCGCTCATGCAGCTCGGCATGCACCTGGAGCGCGTGCTCGAGGCCCGGCGCGAGGTCCGTGCCGAGGTGATGGGCGACTACGGCACCTATTACGTGGTCATTTGCGCAAGCAAGGAGCTCGCCGAGCGGTCGCAGACCATCGCGAACCTCGCCAAGCAGCGCGTGAACCGCGGCATCTCCCTCATCTACCTGGGAAGTGAGCTCAAGGACCTCCCGCGCGAGTGCGCGCACGTGGTGGACCTCTCGCGCGACGACGCGCTGAGCGCCTTCGGCCGCCGGACGAGCGACCTCGGCGCCATCGGCGAGGGCGGGCAGGGGAGCGCCTGCATGTTCGACCGCGCCGATGTCTCGGGCTCGCTCGAGGCCTTCGAGCCCGATATCGAGCTCGGCGCCGCCGCGGCGCGCCGCTTCGCGCTCGACATCGCCCGCGTGCACCTCGATATGGCGGAGCAGCGCACGAGCCTGCCCACATCGCTCGGCTTCCTCGAGATGTACCGCTCGGGCAACGTCGCCGCGCTGGAGATCGACCGTCGCTGGATCGAGAACGACGCCTCACGCACTATCGAGGCGCCCATCGGCGTGGACGCGCAGGGCGAGCTTTCCTATCTCGACCTGCACGAGAAGGTACACGGCCCGCACGGTCTCGTGGCGGGCACCACCGGATCGGGCAAGAGCGAGTTTCTCATCACCTATATCCTCTCGATGAGCATGAACTACCCGCCCGACCAGGTGGCCTTCGTGCTGATCGACTACAAGGGCGGCGGGCTGGCGGGCGCCTTCGACAACGAGCGCGTGCAGCTGCCGCATCTCGCCGGCACCATCACCAACCTCGACGGTGCGGCCATCTCGCGCTCGCTCGTCTCCATCAAAAGCGAGCTCAAGCGCCGCCAGGACGCCTTCAACCGCGCGCGCGAGGCCACGGGCGAGGCGACGATGGACATCTACAAGTACCTCTCCTACTACCGCCGCGGCGTGCTCACCGAGCCCCTGCCGCACCTCATCATCGTGGCGGACGAGTTCGCCGAGCTCAAGCAGCAGGAACCCGGCTTCATGGACGAGCTCGTCTCGGCCGCGCGCATCGGCCGCTCGCTCGGCGTGCACCTGATCCTCGCCACGCAGAAGCCCAGCGGCGTGGTGAACGACCAGATCTGGTCGAACTCGCGCTTCAAGGTCTGCCTCAAGGTGGCCGACGTGGCCGACTCCAAGGAGATGATCCGCCGGTCGGACGCCGCGGGCATCAAGGAGGCCGGCCGCTACTATATGCTCGTGGGCTACAATGAGTATTTCACATGCGGCCAAAACGCCTACACCGGGGTGAAGTACGCGCCCGCCGACGAGTTCGAGCCCAAGGCCGATACCGCGGTCGAGCTCATCGACGACATGGGCGCCCAGATCGCGACCCTGAAGCCCGCCTCGCGCGCCCGCGCTACCAAAGAGGCTGAGATCAACGTCGTCCTGGCGGAGATCGCTCGCGTGGCCGCCCAGACCGGCAAGCGCGCGCAGCGCCTCTGGCTCGACCCGCTGCCCGAGGTCCTCCCGCTCGACGGCCTCGAGGCGCGCTACCGCATCGAGCATGCGGAGGGTGCGCTCGTATCGACGGTGGGCGAGGTGGACATCCCCGCGCGCCAGGAGCGGCGGCCGCTTGCGGTGGATATCGCGCAGGCGGGCAACGTCCTCGTCTACGGCGCGCAGGATTCCGGTGCGGACGCCCTCGTGGCGACCATGCTCTACTCGCTTGCCGCGAGCTACGGCCCGCGCGACTTCAACCTCTACGTGGCCGACCTGGGTCAGGGCGTGCTCGCGCCCTTCGCCGAGCTGCCGCAGTGCGGCGGCGTGGTGATGCAGGGCGACCTGGAGCGCATGGTGAACCTCTTCAAGATGCTCGAGCAGGAGGTCGCGCGTCGGCGCAAGCTCCTGGTGCCCTACGGCGGCTCGCTCGACGCGTACCGCGCCGCGACGGGCTCGCCGCTGCCGCGCATCGTCTTCGCGCTCACGAACCTCGCCTCGTTCTACGAGCTCTATGCGCCGCTCGAGGACCGGCTGAACGCGCTCGCGCGCGACGCCGTGCGCCTCGGCATCCACTGCATCGTGACGGCGACCTCGGCGATGACACCGCGCATGCGCCTCAAGGCGAACTTCGCGCGCGTGCTCGCGTGCTTCTTGAACGACGAGACCGAGTACGTCACGGTGTTCGGGCACAAGCCGCAGGTCATCCCAGTGCATGTGGCCGGCCGCGGCGTGGTCGAGCTCGACAAGGAGGTCCTTGAGTTCCAGGCGGCGACTCCCGCCACCGAGGACGCGACCATCGCCGACGCGGTGCGCGCCCTCGCCCGCGAGGTCGAACCCGCGCCCGCTGCTCCAGCGATCCCGGAGCTCCCCGAGCGCGTCACGTGCGCCCAGATGCCGCCCGTGCTCCCCGGCGAGGTGCCGGTGGGCTACTCGAAGGACGCGGTGGAGCCGGTCGCGTTCCCGTTCGCCAAGTCGCCCTACATGCTCGTGCTCGGCAACGATGCCGATGGCATCGGCCGCTACCTGCGCGGCATGTGGGAGACCATCGCGGCCGACCCCGCGGCGCCGGTTGCGGCCATCGACCTCACGGGGGCGCTCGCACCCTTCGCGGCCGACGCGCGCATTGCCACGACCGAGGAGGCCGCGGGCGAGAAGGTGCGGCTCATCACGAGCGGGGCGGAGGAGTGCTCCGTCTTCATCTTGGTGAGCGTCGCCCAGATCATGGGCAAGCTCGCCGTCGACGACGCGAAGCGCCTGCAGGACTACATCATCGGCGAGAAGGCCCAGGGCCGCACCGGCCTGGTCGCCACGAGCGAGCTGTGGCGCGTTCGCCAGGCCTACGACCCATGGTACAAGGCCCTTTCCGCCTACGGCAACGGCGTGTGGATCGGCAACGGCATGAGCGACCAGACGGTCTTCCGCATGGCGCAGGCCTCGGCCGAATACCGCAAGCCCCTACCGCGCTCCGAAGGCTTCCTCATCCTGCGCGGCGCCATCGACGGCGTGCGCTTCACCGAGTGGACCGACGAGCCCCAAGAGAACGTGGAATCCTAAGCAGCCCGACGTGGAACCGTGGCAACCCAGATAAGACGCGAGGAGGAACGATATGGCGAACAAGAGGATGTGGCTTCCCGTGGGGTCCGTGGTGACCCTGAAGAACGCCGAGAAGCCCGTGATGGTAGCCGGCTTCATGGCGCGTGACGCCGCGAACGGCGATACCTGGGACTACCTGGGCTATCCCTACCCCGAGGGGCGCCGCAACGGGCAGGATCTGTTCTTCAACCGCGATCAGATCGCGGCCGTGGGCCAGGTGGGCTTTCTCAATGCGGAGGGGTGCGCCCACCAGGCGTTCATCGCCACGAGCGCCGAGGCCATCGCAAACGGAATCGTGCGCCCCTAGGCGCTTGGACCTGGCAGGCATCGACTACGGATACCGATCAGATTGGACGGTGACAGCATGGCGAACGTGACCATCTACCTCGATCAAGAAGCAGCCCTTGATGCGGCATCGAAGTACAACAAAGAGGCTGAGGCATTCCAGGATCAAGAGAGCCGCGTGTCGGATATGGAAAGCGACCTCTCCGAGTTCGAAGGCGACGCCGCCACCGCGGCGAAGGACACCCTCGAGCGCATGCAGCTGTGCATGAACGAGTTGGCTAGCTGCATCCTCGTGCATTCCGGCATGATCCAGTCTGCCGTGGGCTCCTTCGTCGATACCGACCAGAGCGCGGCCTCGAGCATCACGATCGTGAAATAAGGGGGTAACCGATGTCGTTCAACGCGAAGAAATCGGGCGTGAAGGACGCGCGGACCGAGCTCGGCCTGCTCCAGCAATGGGTGAGCGACTGCAATGCCCGCTGCGCCGAGGTAAATACGTCGTTCGGCGCGGTGATGATGGGGTCGTGGGCCGATGCCGAGATCTCTGCCGCCGTGCAGCTCCAGACCTATCTGCTCATCTACGCCGACGCGCTCAGCGCCATGCACACGACCTACGACAGCATGATCGGCGACCTCGACGGCACGCTGTCGACCCGGCGCGACGCGGTGCTCGAGAGCGTCAAGGCCTCGACGGGCAACGACGACGTGGTGCACTTCGAGGACAGCGGCGCGGTGACTTCGGGTTGCTCGACGGTGCAGGACGCGCTGACCGCCCTCGACACGCAGCGCGCAGGCGCTCAGAGCGCGCTTGCCGGCCTTGAGAATTCCGGTGCGATCGCCGCGGCGCTCGACGCGCTGGGCACGGCTATCCAAAACGAGAACGAGGCCGTGGAGAAGGTGCGCACCAGCTACACCGACTACCAAGATGCCGTCGATGAGTTCGAGGGCGACTTTGCCGATGCCCTTGCGATCGAGAACTTCATCACCGACGATATGCTCTCGAATGCCTCGGATGCCATGAGCGCGCAGTTCGAGGGCACGCCGGTCGCCGGCTTCATCGGTGGCGCGGCCGACTTCAAGAAGAACTATCTCAAGCCGGTCAAGACCACCCTCGACAACCTTGCCAAGCCGCTCGCCGAGATCGACCCCGAGAACGCCGTCGCGCTGTGGAAGTCGTTCAAGAGCGTCGCGCTCGAGGGCAACTTCTACCAGGCCGACGAGCTGGTGGATTCCCTCGACATGTTCCTCACCAACGGCGGCGGCAAGGGTGGTTATTGGTCCAAGTACTGGGACGACCTCACGGGCTTTCTGCGTCCGTCCCAGTACGCGAGCCAGGCCAATAAGATCACCGGCGCCTTCGATTTCACCACGAGCGGCTCGCGCAACAAGATCTACCTTGACGACATGGCCCAGAGCGTCGATGACTTCGCCGATGTCACCGCGCGCACGGGCACGGTGCTCAAGTCCGGTGCGAAGTACCTCGGCTACGCCGGTGACTTCATCGAGCTTGGTTGCGGTCTCATGGATGCTTCGAACGCCTATCAAACAACGGTGGGCGACCAGGCTCAGAAGACGGCGGCCGCTGTGGTCACGGGCGGCGGCGCGCTGCTCAAGTTCGGCGCGGGCAAGGCGGCCGGTGCGCTTATCGGCACGTGCCTGGGCGGCCCGCTCGGCGCGGTCGTCGGCATCGGTATCGGCTGCGTGATCGACGAGGGCGCGAAGGCCATCGGCAACTTCTTCAACGAGAGCGGCATCACGCAGGGCATCACCGACGGCTTGGCGTGGCTGTTCCGCGGCGGCAAGGAGGACGATTCGGCCTTCGCCCCGGCATAGAGCCCTTCCATCCAAGGTGGGCGATGGGGTGGGAGCTCCACCTCAACGGGATTCGATACGTAGAGATAAGCGAGTGCACCATGTTCGGATTGTTCAAGAAAAAGCAAGTCGACCTAGCGGGCCTGCCGCTCGAGGAGATCAAGTTCACGAGTGAGGACCTGTTCGTGCTCATGGGCGGGTTCGATATCGGTAGCGTTGCGGTGAACGGCAGGAGATTTCCGTGGCGGGAGGTCGAGCGTGGTGATGAGGTGGCGCGCTGGCGCCGTCAGGTCGTGAACCGCTACGCCCCCGCCGGCCTCGTCGACGCCGAGGGGCGGCCCCAGGGCAGGCTCGCCGAGGTGCTGCGCCCCTTCGCGAAGCCCGGGCTGGGCATCGTGGGCAGCACGCGCGGGAGCCTCTCCAGGTTCAACGTGGAGATGGCGATTTGGGGGGACGAGGCGTCGTTTTTGAGCGTCGCGGCGGGTGACGGCCTCTTCACCGTGGCGAGCGCCGGTGCACCGGACCAGTGGGCGGCGTCGTTCGCTCGCGCCTTCGGGCTCGAGGGGCGCTTCCGGCTGGCTGAGCGGGCGTGGCACTGCGACTTTCTCATGGGGCCTGCCGACAAGGGGCTCAACACCCTCCTGCTCGGCAAGGATGCCGCCGGAATTCGCGACCTCGCCGCGACCAAGGGGTTCGACGCCCGGCCTCTGCTCGACATCGTGGCCGGTATCGAGGCAGCGAAGAGCGTGGATGCGCTCAAGCTGACGACGATCGACTTGCGCGGCGTCGAGCTCGACCGCATCGAGACGCCGAGCGGTACGTTCGCGAACAACGTGCCCGCCGCATCGAGCGCCATCGATATGCGCGTGAAGCGCATGTCCGTCCTGCCAGAGTACGGCTGGGTCGCGACGGAGACGACCGCCCCGCGCACGGGCCTTCCGGCAAACTGGCGCGAGCGTGGCGAAGAATACCGCCTTGCCTCGCGCTTCTTCTCGGGCGACCTGATCGCCGATACCGACCTGTTCGACTTCGTGACCGATGTCCGCGACTGCCCGGCTGAGCTCGGTGGCGTGCCGAGCGGCCAGCCGTGCCGACCGATCGAGGAGGATGGCAGATGAGCCTCAGTAGTCTTTACGCAAGTAGAAACAGCTGCTATGACCAGGTGCGCTATTGGCAGGGGAGTGCGGCTGAGTACAGCCGGCAGATCGCCGACCTGACCGGCCAGCTCGAGCACAAGCGCGACCAGCTCGCCCGCGCGCAAAACGTCCTCACGGAGGTCTCCGCCCTGACCGGCAAGGACGAGACGGTGACCTCGGAGCTCCTGAACCTCTCCAACGCCGTCTCGGTCGCGCTCGAGGAGTCGGGTGCGAGCTCCACGGCGACGCAGATCAGCGAGGAGAACGCCGGACACATCTCCGACGCGATCTCTGCCTGCAACCAGCTGATCGAGCAGCTGAACCAGGAGATCGCCCAGCTCGAGGCCGCACTTGCCACCGCTCAGGAGGGCCTCTCGTACTCCAACGGGCGCGCGTCCTACTACAGCCAGCGCGCCGACCACTACTCGTACCTCATCGCGACGTACGACGAAGACTGATACGTGGAGGCTGGCGCGCGGGGATGATTGCGCCGCACCGCCCCGTCCGCCGACATGCCTTCTTTTGGAAAGGAACGACTGATATGGTGAAGATAGATGCATGGCTCCCGGTTGGCTCGGTCGTGCATATCGAGGGAGACGATGGTCTTGTCGCCGTGACCGGCTACATGCAGCAAGACGCGGGTTCGGGCCGGCTGTGGGATTACGTGGGCGTACCCTATCCCATGGGATGGCAGGGGCCCGGCAAGGACGTGATGTTCGACCGCGAATCCGTGGACTGTCTCTACTACGTGGGCATGCAGGATGAGGACAGCGTGCGCATGCTCGACATGCTCACGGCCACCGAGCCGGCCTACTACCAGGCGAAGTACGAGACCCGCACCGAGCTGGGCCTGCCCGTCGATGACGTGAAGGCGCGCCTGGCCGCGTGTAAGGCACGGCGATCATGAGGGACAAGGTGCTGCTCGAGGTGCTCCTCCCGGCGACGGGGAGCGTCTACGAGTTCAGGGTTCCCTTCGATGTGACGGTCGAGACGGCGGCGCGCCTCATGGCGCAGGTCCTCGCCTCGCGTGAGCCGGCGCGCTACGAGGCCACCGACGAGGTCGATCTCATGCTCTGCTGCGGCGCGGGCGCCCATGAGGGCGAGGAGCTCAACCCCAACGAGACGATTCGTGCGCTGGTGGGGCAGGGGATCCTGGTCGACGGCACGCCCGTCGCATTGGTGTAGGGCCGCATCATGAAGACCCGTACGGTACGTGATCGGCGCGCGGGAGCGCTCTCGCTCTCGGTGCGCCCCCAGAAGGGTGAGGCGGTCGACTACGCTCTGGCGGAATGGCTGCGCGCGGCAGACGAGCCGTATCTGCTTGATTTCTCCTACACGCTGGAAGGCCGCGAGGCGGAGCTGTTTTTCGACCTCACGGGCACCGAGGCGCTGCCGCGCTACCTCAAGCAGGCGCGCCTCGCCTCGTCGCAGTTCCAGGGCATGCTATGCGCCGTGCGCGAGCTGCTCGCGCTGTGCACCAAGCGCTCCATGGCAACCTCGTTCGTGCGCTTCGATGCCGATATGGTGCGCGTCGCCGAGGGGGGCGACCTCAAGTTGGCGCTCATCCCCTTGACGGGCGTGCCCGCCGTCGCGGCCAACACGCCGAGCGAGCTGCTGCGCTTCCTAGCGGAGAAGAGCCGGTTCGTTGTGGGCGACGACGCGCGACATGCCGACGCCGTCCTCGATTTCGTGCGGCGCAACGCGGTGCTTTCGCTCACGGCGCTCGACGCCTTCCTCAAGGAGGAGTACGGGACGGTGCATCTGCGCTCGGAGGGTTCCGGCGGCGCGGGTTCCCAGGCGCTGGGTTCGGGTTCGCTCGGCGCCTCCTCGGGGCGGTTGACTGGTAGCGGCCGCCTGCACGACCCTGCGCCCGCGCGTTCGACCACCGGGACGGCGCGCGCCGCCTACGACGCGATATCCATGGTGCTCGACGCTCCCTCTGCTGCCGAGGTGATCGGTCGTCAAGGCGTGTCCGACCGCGTGCGCGACGGCATCAGCGGCACCTCGCCCACGGCGGGGCCGCGCACGGGATCCCTCAGCCTGTCCTCCGCCACTGTCGACGCTGCCCTCGCGAGCGCGCCCCCGGTACGCGCCGTGCCTGCGTCGGGCCGGTTGGCTGCGACAGGCAATACGGGCGTCACGGCGAGCGGCGCGACATCGCGTGACGCTGCTCCAACGAGCTTCTCGGCACCTTCGCCGGCAAGCATGCCGGCCGCGGGGCCCGCTTCAGCGCCCGCATCCGTTTCGCATGCTCAGGTTGGCTACGCACAAGGGACGACGCTGCTCAGCATCCCCGCCTTCGGCAAGGCCGCCTCGGCGTCCACCACTCCCGCGAGGAGCCTGGTGCGTGAGCGCGACGGAAAGCGCTTCGACCTTCCCAACCTGTCCGAATGCGTTCTCGGGCGCTCGAAGACCTGCGATGTTTCCCTCGAGGGCAACAGCAACATCAGCCGTCGCCACGCGTCGGTCGTCTGCGAGGGCGTCGATGCCTTCCTCGTCGACCTGGGGTCCGCGAACGGCACGGCGGTGGGCGGCGAGGCGCTCCCCGCAGGCGAGCGGATACGGTTGACCGCCGGCACCTCGGTCATGCTCGCAGATGAGCGGTTCACCTACCTCGAGACGTAACGCGCTTGCCGCCAAGGTCGCAGCTTACGGCCGTCGAGGTGCACCCTGCTCGGCTCAGCGCTTCTTGCGGTTGATCTGCCAGATGAGCGCGAGTCCGCGCAGGGTTAGGGTTTCATCCACCACGGTCTCGTGCCGCAGCAGGGCGGCGATGGCTTGGGCCCCGTCGCCGGTGAGCACGACGGGCGCCCCGTCACCCAGCTCATCTGCGATGGAATCGATGAGGCCGTCGATGCGCGCCGCCTCGCCAAGCACCACGCCCGACTGCATGGCTGCCTGCGTGCTGCGGCCGATGACATTCTCGGGGGCCCTGAGCTCGATCATCGGCAGGCGCGCCGCCGCTTGGGCAAGCGAGCGGGCGCCGAGCGCGACCCCGGGGGCGATGATGCCGCCCGCAAAGGTTCCCTCGGCATCGATGACCTCGAAGTTCGTCGTCGTACCAAGATCGATGGCGATGACCGGGGCACCATATGCCGCGCGCGCTGCCACCACGTCGGCGATGCGGTCGGGGCCCACCTCCGCCGGGTCGTCGTAGCGCATGCGCACGCCGGACTTGAGGCCGGGCCCCACGACAAGCGCCCGCACGCCGCATAGATCAGCAAGGGCGCGGCGCCAGGCGTCGGTGAGCGTGGGGACCACGCACGATAGGATGGCATTCTGGGTCGGCTCGGCACCCATCGCCGCAAGTGCTTGCCCGGCTTGGATGCGTGCCTCATCGGAAGTGATGCGCGCTGGTGTGGTGAGCTCGCAGGTTCCCAGGAGCTCGGGCGCGTCATCGGTCCACGAGAAGAGGCCGAATCTTGTGGTGGTATTACCGACGTCGACGGTAAGTAGACGGGACATAGCGCTCCTTCTTCGATGCATCCAAGCAAAATGTACCACGCCGCCGTACCAACGCGCTTGCAAACGGCCGCCTATCGGACTCGCCCCTGTGATATGCAGCTTGCGGTTCGGTCTGTCCCCCGAGAGGCGGCAACGCCTCAACAAAGCATCTCTACTCTTGCATACCTGCTCTTGCATATCCGCTCCTGCAAACCCACCGATCGGCTTGCGCCTTATTGCCTTTTTCCTTATCCGGCATATTGTTTCTAGCCGATCGTTCTGCCGACCATCTTGTGTCAGCTGCCTTGTGTCAGCCGTCCTGTGAGTTCCGGCCGCTTCTGGTCATCCGCGCAGGCTTGTGTTTACCCACATATGTCCATATTGACGGATTTCGATTTCTCCCGGTTCGTCGAGATGCAGGTAGATAGTCATTTTGGTGAATCTGAGAGCCGATTCTGTCTATCTAGAGGCATCTCAAAATAATAAGGAACCTAAGTGTTTTGTCGAGATGCGGCTAGATAGACATTTTAGGAAGAAGTTCTTGGGGAGAGGTCCTTGGAGAGAGGCTCTTGGGGGCGGGCCCCCGAAGAGGGATCCTGGAAAGAGAGGCCCTTTGAATCCTCGTGCACCTCGAAGTCACCTTCTCGCAGTTGCCGTTTCAGCTCAAGCCAGATCCGGGCTGCTTTTCTGTGCCCTCTGTGTATCTGTTTTCGCTGTAGCGACATCAAATGGAGAACGTCGAGCTATAATCTGCGGCGTCTGCCACGTAACCCGACTCTCCGCCAGAGGGGGAGCGGATATACGAAGGAGCTCAATATGGCTATCGCACATGCTCGCGCTGGTTTGCGCGGCCAGCTGAGCGCCGCCGGTATTCTGATCGGCTGCGTCGGCTGCATCATCATCACGGCATCATCGGTCTACACCGCCCTTAAGATGGGCGCCCTGCCGTGGCCGACGATCTTCACGTCCATAACCGCTCTCGTGCTGTTGCGCGCTGTTGGGCGCACCAGTCTTAATGAGGCGAATATCACGCAGGTCATCATGTCCGCCGGTTCCATGGTTGCAGGTGGCCTCGCGTTTACGGTGCCGGGTGTTTGGATTCTGGGTCTCGCAGATGAGGTTACCTGGCAGGAGATGCTCGGCGTGGCGCTTGCGGGCACGTTGCTGGGGCTCGTGTGCACCGCACTGATCCGGAAGCGGTTCGTAGACGATAGCGATCTGGAGTACCCCATCGGCACGGCGGCGGCCGAGACGCTGCTTGCAAGCACAGCGGGCGGGGCTACGGGGCGCAGGCTCTTTGGCTCCATGGCGTTCGCGGGTGCGTGGTGCGTGGCCCGCGATGCACTCGGCATCATCCCGTCGCTCGTGGCGACGCTGCCTATTCCCGGCGTGAGTTTTGGCATCCAAGCATCGCCCATGCGGCTCTCGGTTGGCTTCTTGGTAGGAGGCCGTTCTGTAGCATGGTGGATGGTCGGCGCCGTGGCGGGAAGCTTCGGAATCGTTGTCGGTGGCACGGCATTGGGCTTTTGGGATGTCGCCGGTGCCCAGGGCATCGTGAGCAGCCTCGGCATGGGCCTTATGATGGGTTCGGGACTCGGCGTGGTAATCAAGGACATCGCGTTCCCGCTCGCGCGTGCATGGGGGCGCCGACGGGTGCAGGAGCCCGGTCGTTCTTCGCGCGTGAGCGTTGAGCCTGCAGATGAGGGTGAGCCGAATTCTGCCTGTCGGGAATCGGTGCGCCTTACCGATGTGTTTTCGCGGATGGATGCGGGCCTGCTCGCGCTCCTCGTTGCCACTGCTGCACTGGTCTGCTGCTTCGCCCTTGGCTTGGAGCCGCTGGTAGCAATCGCGATCGTGCTGCTCTCGTTCGTGACCGCGGTGATGAGTGCTCAGTCCGTGGGCCAGTCGGGCATCGACCCGATGGAGATCTTCGGTCTCATCGTCCTGCTCTTCGTGGCGGCATTTTCGCGCACTACGCAAGTGCAGCTCTTTTTCGTCGCCGGGATCATCGCCGTGGCATGCGGGCTCGCAGGCGACGTGATGAGCGACTTCAAAACCGGGCAGATTATCGGCACGGATCCTCGAACGCTTTGGGTCGGGCAGGCTATCGGAGCACTTCTCGGTGCTGTCGTCGCCGTTGCGGTCATGGTCGCGCTCGTAGCTGCATACGGGACGGATGCGTTTGGACCTGAGGGAACATTTATTTCCGCTCAGGCGAACGTGGTCGCCACGATGGTCGCGGGCATTCCGAGCATTCCGGCGTTCGCAGCGGGGCTCGCAGGCGGTACGCTCCTGTATTGCCTAGGGATACCGGCCATGATGCTAGGACTCGGAGTGTATCTGCCCTTCTACATGTCGCTCACCACGGGATTGGGCGCGCTCGTCCGCGTGGCGTTCGACCGGGTGCGCCGCATCCGCGCTGAGCGCAGCGAAGAGGCTGCGAAAGAGTTGGATGAGACGGGTGCCGTCGTTGCCTCGGGCGTACTTGGCGGCGAATCCATCATAGGCGTCATCATCGCTCTCGTTAGCGTGGTACAGGGGCTTACGGGGTAAGCGTTGCGGCTCTGGTGAGTTGCCCACAGCAGCATCTTCGGGCTGATGTCCTTGGGAGGGCAGCTCGTTCGACAGGTTCCTGCGATCGGCATTCATTTGTAAGGGATCGTTTATCTATATGGACATTTCATCGCGCATCCGAGGCGCGTGGTAGTCTTTCCACCGGGTTCCGAGCTGCCGGAGCCCTCGTGAGTTCGGCTTGATTCCGTTCTGGTGGTCTTTCTCAAGGGGGGAGATCAACCGGGGGGTGTTCCTATAGTTTTGTCAACTGATTTTGTTGGCAAAGATCACTGCTTTCGAGCATGCTGACGCCAGCCCTTGTCGGGCTGGCGTTTTTCTATGGCTCTGGCTAGCTAGGCCGAGTACGGGACCTTGTCCCTCATGATCGCGTAGATCACCTTCATCCTCTTCCTGGCGACCGCCTTCAATGCCTCTCCGTGGCACATGCCGCGATCCCTGCATTTGCGGTAGTAGTCGCCGAACCGGCCCCTGCTCCTGCTAAGCGAGTTGCAGGAGAAGATGAGCAGGTTTTTCAGCCTCTTGTTTCCCTGGCGCGAGGCGCTCACCGACGATATCGACTTGCCTGACTGGCGGTTCCTGGGAGCGATTCCGCAATACGATGCGAGGTGGTCGTGGTCGGGGAAGTCGTCGATGTCGATGCTTATCACCAGCTCCGATGCGGTCCTTGGGCCGATTCCTGGGATGGTCAGCAGGCATTCGTAAGTGCCGTCCTCGACGAGCAGCGCCGTTATCTCCGTGTCGAGCCTTGCGGCTTCCTCGGCGGACTCCCTGATACGCCTGGCAAGCATCCTGACCTGCGGGTTCTCTGCCATGACCTGGTATTCGGACGGGCGCGTCGACGACGATATCGCCGCCAGCGCGGCGTCGATGCGCGCCCTGTTCGCGCCGCGGGTCACGGCGCCGACGGCAGGCTTGCCGGCATCCAGGATGCCCCAGGGGCCGCCCAGGGACTCCATCATCTTCAGCCAATGGGGATCGGCCAGGTCGGCCAGCGCCTCGAACGCGGGGCAGCTTTCCAGGAGTATGCTCCTGAGCCTGTTCTTGTCACGGGTGGAGCAGGTGACCATGTGGTTCCTCTGCGCCGCCATCGACCTTGCGGCCTCGAGCCTCTCGTCGCGCCTTGGCACGGGCAGCAGCGAATCCGGGATGCCGAGCGCCGTCTTGGCTATGACCGCGGCGTCGCGCTCGTCGGTCTTGGCGTCGCCCGCGAACAGCTTGGCAGCTCCGTGGGCGGCGATTCCCGGCAGGTAGGCGACGGGCAGCCCGGCCAGCCTTGCCCTCGATATCGCCAGCGACCCGATGTTGCGCACTTGGTCGACGACGACCAGCGTCCCTGCATCCACTCGGGCGAACAGGCTGTCCAGGTCATGCTCGGTGTTGGCCACGGGGCCGCTGGCGAGGATCTCGCCCTGCCTGGTCACGTGGCACGCCCAATGGGAGAACTTCCCGACGTCGAGGCCTATTACGGCAGGGCAGGCGGTGGCTTCGGTCAGCATGATGGTATCCTTCCAATCGTCGGTCGATCGGAATGCTGCCTCGCGCGACACCCACATTACCTGGCCGTGGCGCTCTTTGGTCGGAGGAGCCCGGCAGTTTCCTATTAGTCGTCAGAAGCAGCGGCGCCCGCGTCGGCAACACCCCCCGGGCCCTCAAGGGGCAGGGGCATAAGGCCGTCCGCGGGCGCCCGATCGGCAGTCCCTCGGGACATATGTCAATCGTAGTCCGACCGTCTAAGCGGATGGCTTAAGCGATTGGGCTAACTACTTCTCAAACTGTAATGGGGTTATGTCAAAAAGAGAACCGCGCCTCGTGAGGCATGGCCTCATCGTCGCGCTTCTTGCAGCTTGGTGCGCACTCGGCATCTTGGTCGATCTTTCGGGCGCTTCTTATGGCGAGATACATAAGCTCTATGGTGATGTTCAGGGAGCAGCGTATGTCATTGCCGAGGTCCTGTGCTCGCTTCCGGCGCGCGATGACGCCGTCTTCACCCTGCTTGTAGCCATCCTGCTCTACCAACCGCTTCGCACGTTGCATGGTGCGGAGGGCGAGCGCATGCGGAAGGCGGGCGGCGCTGCCGCGTGGGTCGTCGGCGCCCTCTTTGCGGCGGCGCTCCTCTTTGGCAGGAGCTTCGACGAAGTGGGAAGCTCCGATTACGTGACGGGCGGCATCGCAGCGGGCGTCCGGTCCTTTATGTTCTTCTCGAGCTGGCTCATCTTGGGGCGTTACGGCGTCTGCCTGCTGTTCTGCTGGCTTGATGGGGTGCGGGCAGAAGCCGGCGCCGCTCGTATGGCCCCGGCTGCCGGGGGTCGCATCGGCGCTGCCCGCCTTCCGGCGATCGCGTCGCGGCTGTGCTCATGGTCTGACCGGCATCCGTTCGCCGCTCCCGCGATCGTTCTCGCCGTCGCATGGCTTCCCGTGCTCATTGGCTATGCGCCTGCCCTGTTCATGTGGGATACGGATACTCAGATCCTTCAATGGTTCGGGCTGCCGAACCACATCAGCTCATCGGTGCGGCTGCTCGATCCGAGCGTGTTGCTCACGCAGCACCATCCGCCGTTTCACACGGCGCTCGTCGGACTCTGCGTTCAGGCGGGCATGACCTTTGCGGGCAGCGAGAACGTCGGCATATTTCTATATGCATTCCTGCAGTGGGCATTCGACATCGCCGCTCTAGCGTGGGCCATCAAACTGCTCTCCTCCATGGGGACGGTGCGGGCCGTGCGCCTTGCGGTGCTCGCATTCCTGGCACTCGTCCCCGCGTTCTCGAACTACAGCGTCCTCGTCACCAAGGACGTGCCCTTTGCAGCGGCGGTGCTGGTGTTCGCGATGGAGCTCGTGTTCCTGGTCCGTGCGGGCGGCTCACCTGTTCCCGCACGCCATGTCGTCATCCTCTCGGTATCATCTGTGGCGACAGCGTGGCTTCGCAGCGGAGCGGTCGCGGTGGTCATCGCAGCCTGCGTCGCGGCGCTTGCGGTGTCGCGTCGGCATCCCACCGCCCGCCGGTGCATCGCGGCGTCGTTGGCGTGTAGCGTCGGTGTCTCCCTCATCCTCACATCGGCGGTCTATCCCGCGCTCGCGATCACGCCCTCCAGCAAACGCGAGGTGCTCTCCATACCCGAGCAGCAGGTCGCGCGCTTCATGCGAGATCATCCGGGTTGGGTTACCTCCGATGAGCTTCGCGTGGTGGACGCCGTTCTCGATGCGAGCAAAATCGCCAGGGAGTACGAGCCGTCCCGGTCCGATCCCGTCAAGGCGACGTTTCGCGAGGATGCGAGCGCCGATGATCTCCGTCGATTCTTTGATCTGTGGGCGCGCTGGTTCGCAGAGGATCCGGGGTGCTTCCTATCCGCCACGGCGGCCAACTACTATGGCTATTTCTATGCCGGGAGCGCGATGAGTTGGAGCTATACCTCGTATTCAAGCGGCGTTGCCATGGCGAACGCCGAGACCGATTGGTTCAAATCGGGGATCGCGCGGTATTTCTCATTCGAGCCGGCGCAAAACCCGGCCTCGCGTGCGCTTGACGGGCTGTGCTCGGGGTATCGGTTGCTGTTCCAGCGTTTGCCGCTGCTTACGCTTACCATGCAGGCCGCCCTTTACGATTGGGCTCTTCTGTTGATCACGGTCTACGCGATCATCAGGCATCAGATTCGCTTGGCTCCGCTGCTCGTCGCTGCCTGGGTTGTTCTTGCTGTCGCGCTTGCGGGCCCATGCAACGCCACGACGTATTTTCGCTACGCGTACCCGATAGCCGTCATCGTGCCATTTGCATTCGCGCTCGCGATCGGGCGGGGAGAGGGTTTGCGGGCGAGAGGTTCCGGAAGCGATGGGGCGCACTGAGATGGACCGCGGCTTGAGGCCCCGTGCGGTGGCGCCACATCTCCTAGGGCTCTCGGCATAGGGTGCAATGAGCGCGAAATGCGGGTATACTGCGTGCAGTTATGACAACGATGCACATCGACCGCAACCACACTGCGCTGCGGTTATGAAAGGAATCGCCATGGCTGTGAATGAAGAGCTTCTCAAGCAGGTGCTCGAGCAGATTCGTCCGAACCTCCAGGGCGATGGCGGCGATATGGAATTCGTCGGCGTTGACGAGGACGGTGTCGTTTCCTTGGAGCTCCAGGGCGCCTGCGCTGGATGCCCCATGAGCCAGCTCACCCTCTCGATGGGTATCGAGCGCGTGCTCAAGGAACATGTCCCCGGTGTTACCCGCGTTGTCGCGGTGAACGATCTGGGCCAGGGCGGCTTTGGCGACCTCTACGACGAGTACGCTCCGTTCTAGTAGGTAACCGTGCTCACCGACATCTACCAAAGCATCGACCCGGTGGCGGTGTCTATCGGGCCGATCACCATCTACTGGTACGGCCTCGCTTACGTGGTGGGTGCCATTCTCACGGGCATCGTGATGTGGCGCACTCAGCGGCGCTGGGGCTTCAAGATCACCGCCGATGATCTCATGACCGTTGTGTTCGGCGTGATGATCGGCTTGGTGATTGGCGCGCGCCTGTTCTACGTCGTCTTCTATGGCGACGGCTACTACTGGGAGCACCCGCTCGAGATCCTCATGACTAACCATGGGGGCATGAGCTTTCACGGCGGTTTGGTGGGCGGCGTCATCGGCGGCATCGTGGCCTGCCGCATCTGCAAGCTCTCCGCTTGGACCGTGGCGGATCTCGCAGCCATCGGCGTGCCGGTCGCGCTCTGCCTGGGGCGCTGCGCGAACTTCGTGAACGGTGAGCTATGGGGAAAGCCGACCGACCTGCCCTGGGGCGTGGTCTTCGGCGGCGCGGCGGGCGATATGCCGCGTCATCCCTCGCAGTTGTACGAGGCCTTCCTCGAGGGGGTCGTGCTGTTCATCATCTTGCAGGTCATGAGCCGTCGCAAGCCGCCGCTCCCGCAAGGGGTCTACATGGGGACGTTCGTGCTCGGCTACGGCATCGTGCGCTTCCTCATCGAGTTCGTGCGCGTGCCGGACGTGCAGCTCGGCTACATCCTGGGTGGGGTCATCACCATGGGCCAGCTGCTCTCGCTGCCGCTCATCCTCATCGGGGCGGGGCTCATCGTCTACGCCCTGCGCGCTGCACGCCCGCAGCGCGGCTATCTCGAGGTGTAGCACGTCCCAAACAGTCACCCTCTCTATGGTATTTCTCGGTGCGTGGCCGTCTGACCTGTCTGGCTGGTACTGAAAATAGGTACCATGTGCGCGTGGCACCTGCTACCGATAGGGAAGGTTCAAACGATGAAATACTTCGGCACCGATGGTTTCCGCGGCCGCGCCAACGAGGGGCTCACGGTCGACCATGCATTCAAGATCGGTAAGTTCGTCGGCTGGTACTACGGGCTGCGCCAGGGGCGCAAGGCCAAGGCCGTCATCGGCAAGGACACGCGCCGCTCGAGCTACATGTTCGAGAACGCTCTCGTGGCGGGTCTGGTCGCCGCCGGTGCGGATGCCTATGTGCTCCGCGTGACCACCACGCCTTCGGTGAGCTATGTCGTGCGCCACGGCGACTTCGACTGCGGCATCATGATCACCGCGAGCCACAACCCCTTCTACGATAACGGCATCAAGCTTATCGACTCCGGTGGCTACAAGATGGCGCCCGAGGTTCTGGAGCAGGTCGAGTCCTATATCGATGGCGAGATCGACGTGCCGCTCGCAACGGGCGAGCATATCGGCCGCGCGGTCGACTATGTTGAGGGCCGCAACCGCTACATCGCCTCGCTCATCGCATCGGCCAAGTTCACGCTCCAGGGCTATCGCATCGCGCTCGACTGCGCGAACGGTGCCTCCACGCCCATCGCCCCGGGCGTGTTCCGTGCGCTCGGCGCGGACGTCCATGTGATTTCCGACGAGCCTGACGGCTTCAACATCAACGTGGGCTGCGGCTCCACCCATATCGAGCGTCTCCAGGCGTTCGTCCGCGAGGAGGGCCTTGACGTGGGCTTCGCCTACGACGGCGACGCCGACCGCTGCATCGCGGTCGACGAGTACGGCAACGTCTGCGACGGCGACACGATCATGTACGTGTGCGGCGCGCACCTCGCTTCCAAGGGCGAGCTTAACGGCAACACGGTCGTTGCCACGGTCATGAGCAACATCGGCCTGTTCAAGGCCCTCGACAAGCTCGGCATCTCCTACGAGAAGACCAACGTGGGCGACAAGTACGTCGCCGCCTGCATGCAGGAGCACGGCTACTCGCTCGGCGGCGAGCAGAGCGGCCACATGATCTTCTCCGCTTACAGCGCCACGGGCGACGGCGTGAACACGAGCCTGCGCGTCATGCAGACCATGATCGAGACGGGCAAGACCCTGGGCGAGCTCGCCGAGCCGCTCACCATCTATCCGCAGCTGCTCAAGAACGTGCCTGTTTCCGACAAGAACGCCGTCATGGAAAACGAGGCCGTGAAGGCCGCGACCGCATCGGTCGAGACCGCGCTCGAGGGTGAAGGCCGTGCGCTCGTGCGCGCGAGCGGCACCGAGCCTCTGGTTCGTGTGATGGTTGAGGCCCCGAGCATCGAGCTGTGCGAGCGCTATGTCGACGAGGTCGTGCGCGTCATCGAGTCGGTGGAGAACGCATAAGCAGACCATCGGGTCGGCACTCCAGATCGAATAGGCGGCCTCGCCTGGTGCCAACATCTGCATCGTGTCGGCGGGGTGTTACAACAACTCGACGGGAAACCAGCGTTTCCCGTCGAGTTTTTCGTATAATAATGTAATAACGCGCAGGTGCAGCCACCGTACCTTTGCGTGTATACCGTCAATAGCGTTGACGCTCCCGAGAGGAGATCGTTAAGAAGATGCCCGGCCCGCTAGATGATTCTTCGACAGCCCCGTATTACCTCCAGATCGTGGGAAACATCCGCTACGACATCGACTCCGGCAAGCTCCGCGAGGGAGACAAGCTGCCGAGCGAGAAACAGCTGTGCGATCTTTACCACGTGAGCCGCGTGACGGTGCGCCATGCACTCGACGAGCTGGCCGAGGCGGGATACCTCGAGAAGCGCCGCGGCAAAGGCACCTACGTCAAGAGCGCTCGCGACATGGTCCTCATGCATCCGCGCGTCGATATCGACGTGATCAGCTTCACCGATGCCTGCCAGCGCAGCGGCATGGAGCCCGGCGCCATCGAGATCGAGGTGACGCGCGTCGTGCCTAACGAGGATGAATGCGCCTTCTTCGGCATCGACGAAGACCAGAAGGTCCTGAGGGTAAAGCGTGTCCGCACCGCCGATGGAGTGCGCATCATGTATGAGGACAACCGCTTCGCGCCGACTGGCTTCGAGTTCCTGGAGACCACGCCGCCCTCGGGAGGGTCGCTCTACCGCCTTATCGAGGAGCATACGGGTAAGATTCCGCATATGGTGGGCAGCTGCATGCTCACCTCGAACCGCGCCGCCGGCGATATGGTCACGCATCTGCAGGTCCCCGCGGGCGAGCCGCTGTTCGTGCTCGAGGCGAACTACTGCGATGCCGACGGCACACCCATGTACATGGGCAAGCAGGTCATCATCGGGGCGCGCTACTCGTTCGCGCTGTAGGTCCCCGCTCCCTCGAGAACCGTATCCTCAAGCTCCGCGCCCTCGAGCGAGGCGTCTTCCTCCGCCGCGCTCAGCTGCTGCTCGAAGTGCAGGTTGAGCACGATGGAGAGCACGATGAGCGCCGCGCCGATAAGGGCGAAGCGGCCGAACCCCTGCCCGAAGAGGATGAACGCCCATAGCGGCGCCAGGATGACCTCGCTCATGCAGATGAGGTTCGAGCTGAACGGCGGGACGGACTTGAGCCCGTGGGCGAGCAGCACGCTCGCGATCCCCTGGCAGATGAAGCCATTCACCGCCATGCTCGCGATGTCCTGGAAGGAGAGGCGGGGGAGCTCGCCTGCCGTGACGAGCGAGGCGGCGCCCACCGCCATGGCGATGACGCAGGAGATCATGTAGGAGATCACGGCATCCGAGCTGGGCTTCGAGTTGAGATAGAACATGAGCCCGAAGAAGATGCCCGACACGATGGCGCAGAGGTTGCCGAGCGCGCCCTCGGGGCTCAGCTCGTCGAAGAAGAAGAGCACCATGCCCAAGATCGCGAGTGTGACGAACACCACCTGCTTGACCGGCGGGAGCTTGCGCGTGTCGATGGACTGGTAGACGATCACGAAGACCATCGAGCAGTACTGCAGCACGATGACGTTGCCTACGGTCGAGAGCTGGTTGCCGGCGTTGAAGGTGATCGCGACGATGAACTGCGCGATGCCGACGGCGATGATGAGGGGGTTGAAGTGCAGCTTGGGCCGGGCGATGAGGACGCAGGAGATGATGGCGAACAGCGCGTTGCCCGCGGACACCAGTACCGCCGACAGGTGGTTCGAGGCCACGAGCACGCCTGTGAAGCTCCAGAGGAGCGCGGTGCCGAACAGGGCCAGGTATCCGGAATGCTTCATGGGTCCCCCTCGAACCATACAATATAAGACAAGTGAGACTACTGTATACCTTACCGGGGGTCGGCTCAAGATGCGGCGGGTATGTTCCGATGTTTCATGGGTCGCACATGGCCATGATGGCATTAAACATTTTATTATAGGTAACTCTTAAGCATCGTGGTGCATCTTCCTGCGGATTCATACGTTTACCTGTCGTATGATGCCGCTCATGGAAAAACGGTTGCCGGTCGCCCATATCAGCGCCATATTTAAGACAGCAAGAACATGTATTGCGATGTCTTATTGGCGCGCGATCGATGTTAACGTGCGGATGACGCGAAACAGGGTCGCAACAGACAAGCTCTATGGTGGTCTTGTGTATCAGACCTTCGAAAGAGGAGGAAACATGGCGGAACCCAATATCGTCCTAGCCCGCATCGACAACCGTCTGGTCCACGGCCAGGTTGGCAACTCGTGGGTCGGTGCGTCCCAGGCGAACATCATCATCGTTGCCGATGATGAGGTCGAGCATGATGACGTGCAGAAGCAGCTTATGAAGATGACCGTCTCGGTCAACCCTAACCTGCGCATCCTGTTCTGGTCGCTTGACCGCACGATCGAGAAGATCTCCACCGCCAAGCCCGACCAGCGCATCTTCATCGTCGCTCGCAACCCGCAGAACATGCGCAAGCTCGTTGATGGCGGCGTGCCTATCAAGGAAGTCAACATTGGCAACATGCATGTGGGCGAGGGCAAGCGCGTTTTCCACGAGCAGCACGTCTACGTAGACGATAACGACGTCGCTGACTTTGAGGCCATGAAGGCCAAGGGAGTCAAGGTTTACGTTCAGATCGCGCCTGGTGACAAGAAGTACGACGCCTAACGGGTTATAGATTCTGCACCATGCGCTCTGATGGAAAAGGGGTCCCGGATTAAGGGGGTGCACCGCAAAGAGAACCGGTTTTTTGTAGGTACGTATTGGAGGGAAAATGGAAATCACACTTATCCAAGGTCTTCTCCTGCTCGTCGTGGGCTTTATCTGCGGCGTAGACCAGTGCTGGGAGGCTTTCTACTGGTTCCGTCCCATGGTCGTGTCGTTCTTCGCCGGCATCGTCCTTGGCGACATCCAGCTTGGTGTAGCCTGCGGCGCGGTAGCGGAGCTGTCCTACCTCGGTCTGCTCACGGTCGGCGGCACGGTGCCGCCCGATCCGCTGATGGCCGGTATGATGACCGTCGTCATCGCGTACACCACGGGTCAGTCGCCTGATGCTGCCATCGGCCTGTCCCTGCCGTTCGCCCTGCTCGCTCAGTGGCTCGGCATTATGTGGAACACCGTCTTCGTCGCGCTCGCCCACCGTGGCGACGAGCTTGCCAAGAAGGCTGACACCGCTGGCTTCCGCGCCACCGTGTACTTCGGCATCTTCGTCAAGGCCGCTACGACCGGTGTCGTCGTCTTCCTGTGCTCCTACGCGCTCCAGACGCCCATCCAGATGTTCGTCAACGCCTTCCCGACCTGGCTCATCCACGGCTTCGAGGTCGCGGGCGGCATCCTTCCCGCCGTCGGCCTTGGCCTGCTGCTCATGGTCATGCTGAAGACCCAGAACGTCGCCTACCTGTTCCTCGGCTTCGTGATGGCCACCTTCCTCGAGATGACCAACGTGCTCCCGATCGCTATCGTGGGTGCCGCGCTCGCCTACATCAACTTCTCGCATGAGAAGAAGGCCGACGATGTCGCCGCGCTCATGAAGTCCGGTTCCGTGGCTGTGATGGGAGATGACGACAATGAGCTCTAACGAGAAGACCGCTCTCACCAAGACCGGCCAGCCGGTCAAGAAGCTCAGCAAGGCCGACCTCGACAAGATGTCCCTGTACTCGGTCATCGAGCAGTCCGCCTTCAGCTTCGAGCGTATGCAGGCCATGGGCTTCACCGAGTCGATGCTTCCTGCGTTCAAGAAGATGTACGGCGACTCGAAGGAAGACATCTCCGAGTTCATGACGTACAACATGGAGTTCGTCAACACCGAGCCCCATATGGCCACCTTCATGATGGGCCTCATCCTCTCCATGGAGGAGAAGGGCGAGGACCGCAAGGTCATCGAGGGTATCCGTAACGGCCTCTTCGGCCCGCTCGCCGGCGTCGGCGACACCATCTTCTGGTTCACCGTCCTGCCGATCTCCGCGGCCATCTGCTGCTCGCTCGCCCAGGACGGCTCCGTCCTCGGCCCGATCCTCTACATCGCGATCTGGTTCCTCGCGGCCATCTCGCGTATCCTCTTCGGTCGCCTGGGCTACACCCTCGGCACCAAGCTGGTTACCTCCATGTCCGAGTACACCAAGTACCTCACCGAGGCCGCTGGTATCCTCGGCGTGATGGTCGTCGGCGGCCTGATCCCGTCCTACGTCTCCATCGCCTTCAGCGAGGACCTCGCCTTCGGCATGGAGGGCACGACGGTCCAGAGCGTGTTCGACAACGTGATCCCGAACCTGCTGCCCCTGTGCGCCGTGTTCCTGATCTACTGGCTCTTCAAGAAGAAGGCCAACGTCCTGGCTATCATCATCGGCATTATTGTCGTCAGCATCCTGCTCTCCTTCCTTGGCTGGATGTAAGAGAGTGACTCGATAGCGAGCGACAGCGGGGCCCCGGATTTCCGGGGCCCCGTTTGTATCTAGGCCGTTGGCGGACGGTATCCCACCGTTCACCGGGGCCAACGGATAACTTGTATCATATTGTATTGTTGTCCTATAATGTCTTATACCGGATACCGATGGTGTTCGGCACGCGGCGTGATGCCGCGGACGCCCGGATCGATGCCATGCCGGGGGGCATGGCGGAGGGGAGACGCAATGGATATGGTCACATTCGATGAGGCGGCTCTGCTCGCCCAAGGGGATTTCATCTACAGCCATCGCTCCGAGCTCGAGACGATCGCCGATGACATCTGCAAGAAGGGCTTCAAGAACATCCTGCTTTCGTCCTCTGGCGGATCGCAGGCCATGCTCGATCCCTTTGCGACGTTCATCGACCAGATGAGCGACATCCCGGTGTTCTCGGTGCTTTCGGGCGTGCTTGTGCTCACCGGGCACAACCAGATCTCCGAGGACACTCTCGTCTTCATGTCGAGCAAGTCCGGCGACACGAAGGAGACCGTCGCGGCTGCCAAGTGGCTGCGCGAGCGCGGCGTCACGATCGTTTCGGTCGTGGGCAAGCCCGATTCCCCGCTCGAGGAGCTGAGCGATTACACCTTCGTGTACGGCGACGGCCGTCCGCAGGAGTTCGTGCTCTACCTCATCATCGGCAAGATCCTCGCCAACAAGGGCTACTTCGACGCCTACGCGAAGTTCGCCGACGAGCTCGCCAACCTGCCCGCGGCGCTCGTCTCGGTGCGCAAGCAGTTCGATGCGCGCGCCATCGAGTATTGCAAGGCGACTCATGACGACCCGTACAACATCTGGATCGCCTCCGGCGAGCTGTGGCCAGTCTGCTACGCCTACTCCATGTGCGTGCTCGAGGAGAGCCAGTGGATCCGCACCAAGTCCGTCTCGAGCCCCGATTTCTTCCATGGCACACTCGAGCTTGTCGAGAAGGACACGAGCGTCACCCTGCTCGTGAGCGAAGGCAAGACGCGCGCGCTCGACCTGCGCGTGAAGAAGTTCATCGAGCAGTACTCGGACAAGCACTTCGTCATCGACATGGCCGACTTCGACCTGCCGGGTATCTCCGACGAGTTCCGCCCGCTTCTGGGACCTGTCGTCGCCAATGCCGCGTTGCAGCGCATCTCCAAGAACATGGAGCACCTCACCGGCCATTCGCTCGATATCCGCCGCTATTACAGGACGGTTGAGTACTAATGAAGATCCTAGGCCTCGGCGACAACGTTTTCGACGTGTACGAGAACATGGACCTCGCCTATCCGGGCGGCAACGCCGTCAACGTCGCCGTGAACGCCGCCCGCCTTGCTGCCGACGCCGCCTACCTGGGCAACGTGGGCACCGACGACAAGGGCGAGATCATGATGGGCGTGCTCGCACGCGAGGGCGTGGACACCGCGCGGTGCCCCCGTCCGGAGAGCAGCACGACCAAATGCTGCATCGAGGATGTCATCGACGGTGAGCGGCACTGGAAGCGCAACGACCTGGGTGAAAACTGGGCGGGACCGCTCGAGCTCACGCCGGAGCTCGTGGCGTACGCCGCCACGTTCGACGCGATCCTCACGAGCTGCAACGCCAAGATGCCCGAAGAGGTCGCCAAGCTCGCCGGGGTGCCGGGTATCGTGGTCTTCGACTTCGGCGAGAAGGACAAGTATCGTACGCCCGAGTACCTGGCGCAGGTGCTTCCCGCGGTCGATGTCGCCCAGTTCTCCATGAGCGGGATGTCCCGCGAGGAGGTGCTCGCCGAGATCGACCGGATGGGCATCACCTGCACCGTGTTGGCTACACGCGGTGCCGCCTCGCCGCTTCTGTGCGCTGACGGTACGGTGTATGAGGGCTTGCGCTCGGAGGGCACGGCATCGGACACCATGGGTGCCGGTGACGCGTTCATCACGGCGCTCGTGTGCGATCTGATCGCGGCCGGTTGGCGCAAGGGGAGCGCGCTGGAGCCGTCTATGGCGGAGCATGCGCTTGCCGCCGCAGCGAAGCATGCTCAGGAAGCCTGCGCGCAGGCAGGAGGCTTCGGCCATGCGTATCTCATCGTAGATGGGGTTTTCCAGGAAAGGAATGACTGACATGATCGGATTGATCGTAACGGGCCACGCACACTTCGCGACCGGCGTCACCTCGGCGCTCGAGCTGCTTGCGGGCACGTTGCAAGACGTCGCCATCATCGATTACGAGGGAACCCAGGCTCCCGAGGAGCTGCAGGCGGAGATCTCGAAGGCCATCGAGGGTCTCGCCGAGGCTGACGGCGTGCTTATCTGCACGGACATCCTCGGCGGTACGCCGTTCAAGTGCGCGGCGACCATCGCGACCGGAGATGCCCGTGTCCGCGTGGTCACCGGCACGAACCTCGCGTTGCTCATCTCGGCGTACTTCGCCCACACGGGCGCGACGGACGCCGATGCGCTTGCCGTTCAGGCGCTCGAGGAAGCGCGCAACGGCGCCGTGAAGTTCGAGCTCGCCGTCGATGACGACAGCGATGATGACGAGGAGCTGTAGCGCTCAGGCGGCGTTCCGGTAGCGCCGCGCCGTCAACTTGTCTTATAATGTATTGGAGTAGGTTTCCAGCAACGTCCGAGGAGGAACCATGGCAGACACCACGCCCACGATGCTCACGTATATCGAGGAGACTCCTGCCCAGCTCAAGCTCAACGTCGAGCGCGCCGAGGAGCTGACCCACGAGCTCGTCGACCTCTACGTCGAGAAGAAGCCCCATGCGATTTGGATCATCGCCTGCGGCTCCAGCTCGAACGGCTCGCAGTGCGCTCGCTACTTCATGATGAAGTACCTCAAGCGCGAGGTTAAGATCGTCACCCCGTCGACCTTCATCTACGGCGAGAACCACCTCCACGAGGACGACTTCGCCTTCGTGATCTCGCAGAGCGGCTGCTCCACCAACTCCATCGCAGCGCTCGACATGCTCAAGGAGATGGGGATCACCGCCATCGGCCTCACCGGCAACGTCGAGTCCGACTTCAAGGACCATGCGGACCTCGTCGTCGATTACGGCGTGGGCGAGGAGACCGTGGGATACGTCACCAAGGGCGTGGCCACGCTCGCGCAGTTCCTCATGCTCTTCGCGATCGAGGCCGGCGTGCGCACCGGTACCGTCACCGAGGAGGAGCGCGCCGCGCTGCTCGAGGAGATGGCCGACGCCCCGCGTCGTCATGAGGTCGTGCAGAAGGAGACCTGGGAGCTCTACAACCGCCACAAGGCCGATTTCACCTCGATGACCGTTGTGAACCACTGCGGCTTCCTGCAGGGCTACGGCATCACCTGCGAGGGTGCGCTCAAGTTCGGCGAGACCATCCAGATCCCGAGCTTCGCCTACGAGGGCGAGGAGTGGATCCACGGTCCCAACCTGCAGCTCACGCCCAACTACACCGTCGTGTGCATCGACCACCTCACCGAGGGCTCCGACCGCCTGGTCGACATCTACCTCGCGGCGCGCACGGTGACCGACCATGCCTTCATCGTGACCAACTCCGACCGCGTCGACGACGATCATGCCATCCGTCTGCCGTTCGACATCACAGAGCCGCTCATGATGCCGCTCTACGTGCTGCCGTTCTACCAGATCATCGCGCATCAGGCGACGACCGACCTGCATCGCTGGGAGAAGCATCCGCTGTTCGAGGAGCGCTTCCGCAAGGCCATCAGCACCAAGACCGACAAGATCGACCAGATCATGCCCAACTAGGGTCGAACCTAGGATCATGGGCGGGGGCGCGCACCGTTCCGCCGCACGTCCCCGCCCGACCAGGGCGATGCCATATCGGGCGGGCGCGAAGACGCGTCCGCCCGTTTCGTGTCCGACGAAAGGAGAGCACCGTGCTCAATCTGGACACCACCAGCTCGCTCATGTGGAGCGAGATCCACGAGCAGGCAGACTGCATCGAGGCCTGCCTGCGCGAGAACCGCGCGAAGCTGCAGGAGGCGGCGAACCTCGTGCGCGAGCGTGGCATCACGACCGTCGTCTTCGCCGCGCGCGGCAGCAGCGAGCACGCCGCCCAGGTGGGCCGCTACGTGTTCGAGACCAAGACGGGGATGGTGTCGGCCATCGCGCTCCCCTCGACGGTGACCTGCTACGGTGCCGGTCCCGACCTCTCCCACGCACTCGTGGTGGGCATCAGCCAGTCGGGCGGCGCCCAGGATTGCTACGAGGTCATGCGCAAGTGCGTCGATGACGGCGGCGTGTGCGTCTCGATCACCAACGAGCCAGGCAGCATCATGGCGGGCATCGGCCACGTGCGCATGAACAACGCCTGCGGTCCCGAGCTCTCCATCACGGCAGCCAAGTCCTACATGACGCAGCTCGTGCTCGTGGTGGGGCTCGCGGCCTATATCTCGGGCGACGAGGAGCTCCTCGCCACGCTCGACGAGGCTGCGGACGTCGTCCGCGCTTCCTATGAGCTGGAGGACCAGGTGCGCGCTGTCATCCCCGCGTATCGCAACGGTTCACACATGCTCGTCTTCGGTCGCGGCCTGCTCTACGGCTTGGCAACCGAGACCGAGCTCAAGATTCAGGAAACGAGCTACTTCGACGCCCGCGCGTATGCGGCGAGCGATTATCAGCACGGGCCCATCGCCACGACGCAGCGCTTCGTGCCCGCCCTCTTCTTCATCGCCGACCGGCAGACCAACGACGGCATCGTCGATCTGCTCGACCGGATGCATGAGGAGCGCAAGATCTTCGCGACGGTCGTCAGCAACGACCCTTCTATCGCTGAGATGGGGGAGCAGCAGATCGTCATCCCCGCTTCCTTCGACGGGCTTCGCGCGGTATTCTGCTGCGCGGTCATCTCCCAGATGTTCGCCTGCCTGCTCTCCCTTTCTCGAGGCTACGACCCGGACCATCCCGAGGGCGTGTCCAAGCATACGGTCACGGTGTAGGACCTGGTAAGACCTGCGCGCCGCGCCGTACGCGGGTGGCGCCTAGCTGCAAACTGCGACTCATTTCATGGAGGCAGATATGTCCAAGACGACCATGCGTGATTGCATTGAGATGACCCCGGCCGCGGTGCGCGGCCAGATCGAGCGCGCCGACGAGCTCATCGGCGGGCTCGCGGCGGCCTTCGCCGCGCGTATGTGGCGCCGCCTGGTGCTCGTCGCCTCGGGGTCGAGCTACACGGCGTCGATGTGCGCCCGCCCGTATCTCGCCCAGACCCTCGGCATCCCGGTCGAGGTTATGTTCCCGTTCACCTTCGCGCACTATGAGTCCAAGCTCACCGGCGCCGACGACTTCGTGATCGTGGTCTCGCAGTCCGGCGCGAGCGTCAACTGCATCGATGCGCTCAAGGCCGTGGCTGCCGCCGGAGCCGTGCCGCGTCTGCTGACCACCATCACGGACTGCGACTGCGCCCGCGTGTCCGACGAGGTCTACAACTGGGGCTGCGGCGAGGAGGCTGTGGGCTACGTGACCTTCGGCCCGATGTCGCTCGCCACCTACCTCATGCAGTTCGCCGCCCGCGTGGCCGAGCTCGGCGGCGCGCAGGCCACCCTCGCCGCGTGCGTCGCGGGCATTGAGCGCGCCATCGCCGCCCACGGCGCGGTGCTCGAGCACGCCGACGCCTTCATCGCCCGCGTCTACCAGCAGCTCATGCAGATGGACCGCGTCTACGTGCTCGGCTGCGGCAGCAACTACGGCACGGCGCTCGAGGGCGCGCTCAAGATCGGTGAGACGGTGAAGGTGCTCGCGGTCGCCTACGAGCAGGATGAGTTCCTGCACGGCCCGGCGCTCCAGCTGAGTCCGCGCTACACCGCCTTCGTCATCGACGGCGGCGACGAGACGACGGCGCACGCGCGCCGCGTGCACCAGGCGCTCTGCAAGGTGACGCCCAACGCCTACCTCGTGAAGCCCGAGGCGCTCTGCTCCGAGGAGGAGCTCGCCGACCCGCGCGTGGTGGCGCTGCCCATCGAGGGCGAGGAGCCCTTCACCTTCCTGTACTGCCTGCCCGTGTTCCAGACGGTTGCTTCCACGCTGTCGAGCGACCTTGACAGCCTGCCCTCGCATCCGCTGTACTACGAGATGAACAAGGTCATCGATTTCCGCACGGAGGAGTTCCGCGCGGAGCATCCGGCCGAGGAGGACTAGGGTCCCAGGCCGGCGCGGCAGGGGCGGCGCGCGTGCGCGTCGCCTCGCGCTGCCGGCATGTCGGGGACCGGCCATGGCCGGGGCCGGAAGGATTAGGAGCGTCCATGTACGAAGCCGCCCGCAAACGCCAGAACATCATCGTGCTCACCCTCGTGCTCGCCCTCGCCGTGCTGCTGTTTTTGGGGTACAACCTGATCGTCGCCTATGCTGACGGCAGCATGATCGGGGTAGCGGGCATCTTCATCGCGCTCACCGGCATCTGCTACGTGGCCATCCGCGCCGTGGTGCGCCATACCGAGGCGGTCATGATCCACTCGATGGTCGCGGCGGGCAAGGTCGCCCTCGCGCGCGTCGAGCGCGTGACCCCGCTGCGCGACGTGCGCGACTTCTGCCTCGCCAAGCACCATCTGTTCACCTTCGATCTCACGGTGTTCACCGATGCGGGCGAGGAGCTCGCGTGCACCGTCGTGGAGGACATCGTCGAGGGCGTGGACCGGCCTGCGCCCGGCACGTTCTTCTACGTGACCTACGACGGCGATCCCGAGCACACAGGCATCGTGCCGACCATCAACATCTACGTCTCACCGCAGCTCAAGGAGCGCGTGCGCGCCTACGAGGAGCGCTGGCACCCGCGGTATCTGGAAGTGCTGCGCTCGAACGGCCTCATCTTCCGGCCGTTCGGCAAGAACTGATAAAGGGGGAAGGGGCGCATGCTCACCGACAAGAAGGCGATCATCTTCGACATGGACGGCGTGCTCGTCGACAGCGAGCGCGTCTACCAGGACGCCATCCGCACCTACTTCACGGCGCACGGGATCCCGGTCACCGATGAGGAGTACAACATCATCGCGGGCGCGTCCGGCCAGGACAGCCGCCGCATGTTCTCTGAGTGGTGGGAGCGCGCGACGGGCGAGAAGCGCTCCGGCCGCGAGATCGACCACGAGGTGTTCATCGAGATCGGCGGCGAGACCTTCGACTACGCGACGATCAGAAACCCTGGCGTGCCCGAGACACTCGCCGCCCTCAAGCAGCAGGGATGGCGGCTCGCACTGGCCTCGTCCTCGCCTAAGGACAACATCGTGCAGGTGCTCGAGCAGTGCGGCATCAAGGACTGCTTCGAGCTTCTGGTGAGCGGCGAGGACTTCCACCAGAGCAAGCCCGACCCTGCCATCTACCTGCATGCCATCGACGAGCTTGGGCTGCCTGCCGAGGACTGCATCGCCGTGGAGGACTCCGACTACGGCATCACCGCTGCCAAGCGCGCCGGCCTCACCGTCATCGCCAAGCGCGAGGAGCGCTTCAACTTCACTCAGGAGGGCGCGGACTATCTGGTCGACGAGATCCCGGGGATCCTGGATGTGGTCAAAGGGTAGCGAGCTTATGCGATAACGACGGGTCTTTATCGGAAAAGCCGTTCGGTATATCATATTGCAGTTCACGGTTAGATGGGCAGGTGTGCCGCGGCGCCGCGCGTCGGGCAGCCGGCCAGAAGCGTATAGAAGGAGCTCGCATGTCCGGACATTCCAAATGGGCAACAACCAAGCACCGTAAGGGCGCTCAGGACGCCAAGCGTTCCGCCCTGTTCTCCAAGCTCTCCCGCAACATCACCGTTGCGGCGCGCTTGGGCAACGACCCCAACCCGGACAACAACGCCTCGCTCGCCGCTGCTGTCGCCAAGGCCAAGGCCCAGTCGATGCCCAAGGACAAGATCAAGTCCGCCATCGACAAGGCGTTCGGCGCCGGCGCTGACGCGGCCGTCTACGAGAATATCGTCTACGAGGGCTACGGTCCCGCGGGCGTCGCCGTCTACGTGGAGTGCCTGACCGACAACCGCAATCGCACTGCGGCAGATGTGCGCTCCGCTTTCAGCCATGCGGGCGGCAACCTTGGCACTTCCGGCTCGGTCGCCTTCCAGTTCGAGCGCAAGGGCCAGGTCGTGGTCGCCAAGGAGATCGTCGACCCCAACGACAAGAAGGAGAACCTCATGGCCAATGGCGCTGCCGGCGATGAGGAAGAGTTCATGATGGCCGTCGCCGAGGCCGGTGGCGACGACTACGAGGACGCCGGCGAGGAGTGGGTCGTTTGGACCAACCCTGGCGACCTCATGGCCGTCTCCAAGGGTCTGGAGGAGCAGGGCATCGAGGTCAAGGGCTCCGAGCTCACCATGGTTCCTACCACCCCGACCGCGGTTTCCGCTGCCGATGCCAAGAAGGTCCAGCGCCTTATCGACCGCCTCGAGGATCTCGACGACGTCCAGGACGTGTATAACACCATGGATATGACCGACGAGGTCATCGCCGCGCTCGAGGAGGAGTAGTCCTCGCGCGTCCGCTTACGATGGAATAGCGTCTAGCGTCTTGTTGAGCAGGGAGGGTTCCTTCGGGACCCTCCCTTTTACGAAGGATGCCATACCAACTGAAGGCATGCTCGCTATACGGTTCTTGGCACTCGATAGGCGCGGCCGGATCGAGCTGCTCTTCTCCGACATGTGTCGAAGTGCTTAAGCAAGCTCCGTTGTTTTCCGCCCGGCTCGGCGTCGCTTATAATCAAGCACAGTATTGGCGTGCAAGGCGCCGGCGAGAGATGCCGCAAGGGAGGGTCATGCGTGCGCTGAAAAAGATCTGCACAATCGTTTACCTGCTCTCCGCGGTGGTCGTAGCCGGCGGTTTCGCCTGCCTGCAGTTCGGCTCGGAGCATGTGAGGAACCGCATCGCCGAGTTGCTGGGGCATCCCGCCGGTCGAATCGTCCTCATTGTCTGCACCGTGGTCCTGCTCTTAGGCGTCCTCATCACCGCGCTGCTCGTGTTTGCCGAGCGCTCGCCTCTGACGAGCGTGCACCCCGGGGGCAACCCCAACATCGAGGTGCGTCTTGCAGCTCTTACTTCGGTTGCCCGCGCGGCGGCAGAAGAGAACGATGTGCTGGTCGACCGCGTTCGTAGCCGTGTGGTCGGCCGCGATGGGACCCGGGCGCTCATCACGCTCGAGGTAATAGCATTTACGCAGACAGGTCTTGCTGATCTGGGCGCGCACGTGCAGGAGCATGTGACCGAGGCGTGCGAACGCATGCTCGGGTCTCCAGGAGTCACGGTGCGCATCCGGTTTCTTCCCAGTAAGACGACGGTAATCAAGGAGGGTTCACGTGAGCAGGCGTAGCAAGGGCGCGTCCTCGCCCAAGTTTTCCATAGATCAAGAGGAGCCCGTTGCCTTCGATGACAGCATGCCGGACATGCAGGAGGAAGAGCCCCAGAAGAAGCATGCCCAGTTCCTCACTGCGGAAGACCTCGAGGGGGCCGTGGGCTTTGTGCGAGGTCTTGGAGCTGCGGCTTGGCATTATGCCGGCAAGCACCCCTATACCGTCTCGTATGGATTCATCGGTTTGATTCTCGCGGTGCTCATCCTGACCATCGGCCTGTGGAGCACCATCGTCATCGCCGTATTCGTGCTTGTGGGTGCCATGGTCGGGCAGATCCGCGATGGCGAGAACGGCATCGTGAACTTCTTCAGACGCCTCTTTAGCAACGGGCGCTGAGCCAAGGGGTACGTATTGCCCGGACGTGCGGGCGCCATCGCACGCGATGGATGAGCGAAAGGGATCGCAATGACCAAGAACGATTCGATGGAATCCGCTGTCGAGCTCGAAGCCGTTGAGGAGGAGACGACGGTGCAGGGGCAGCCTGAAGCGCTTGATGCGGATGAAAGGGTTGCTGTTGCCGAGGCAGAGGATGTCGCGCAAGATGGAAGCGAGGAAGAGGAGCTCGAGTCGGAGGACTCCCTTACCTATGCAAACGGCGTGATCGAGAAGATCGTTGCCATGGCGACGCGCGAGGTCCCGCACGTGCTGGGCATGAAGGGCAACCTCGTCCACTTCTTCCAGGAGCAACTTGGAGCCGAGAACCTCACCAAGGGCGTGACGATTGAGGTTACGGATGACAACCGCGTGATCATCAACATCTCCGTGATCATCGAGTATGGTTGCTATGCGCCCGATATCTTCGACGACATCAAAGAGCGCGTGGTCGAGCGCCTTGATGCAATGACCGGTCTGGAAGTCGCTGGCATCAACCTGCGCATCGAAGACGTTCTTACCCGCGAGGAGTATGAAGCCAGCCGCAAGACCTTCCTCGATAACTTGAAGAGTGAGGACAAGCGCGATGAGGAGCCGGAGGAGTAGGCTTCCGATACAGGCGAGATGCAATAATTTCCAGTTGTGAGTGAGTGGAGGGCGTCTTCTGAAGTAGCGCAGAAGACGCCCTGCATCTACCTGCGCGTTTTCTGTGCCCAATCGCAGGACTACTCGCCAGGTCGGGGAAAAGCCACTCACTTCCGGCATTTTTCATTGTGCGGGATCGATAATACCTGCGAAAGGGACGAGGATGCACCGCCGTGCCTGCTGCGCTCGACCGCCTCTTCCATTTCGAGTCTATTTCTGCTTGCGTATATGCAGGTGCGCTGCTAGGCTAAAGTACATGATTTGCTCTGCCTCACATATCGCGATGATGATGGTCATGGAGATGCCCTCGCCCGGGCACTTTGCCATGCCGCTCGCATGCAGCGGGCATGGAGAGACCGGGCGCCTCTACTAGGTCATCTCCGGCGGGAGATGACCCGCCTTTCAGTAAGACCATATTATCGAGCGGAGCTCCCCGTGATAGAGATACAACACCTAACCAAATCCTACGGTTCGGCTGCCGATGCGCCGCACGCTCTCGACGATGTCACGATCTCCATCGAAGACGGCGACATCATGGGCATCATCGGTATGAGCGGTGCTGGCAAATCGACGCTCGTGCGCTGCATCAATCTGCTTGAGCGTCCCACATCCGGCAAAGTTGTAGTCGATGGTCAGGATGTGACGGGGCTTTCGGGCGCCGCGCTTCGGAGCTATCGGCGCCGTGTGGCTATGATTTTCCAGAGCTTCGGCCTGCTGGCGCAGAAGACTGTTCTCGACAACGTGTGCTTTCCGTATCGGGCTGCAACCGGTCGCGTTACGGCTGAAAATCGCTCTCGTGCGCTCGAACTGCTCGATATGGTTGGCCTTGCCGAGAAGGCAACGTCATATCCATCCCAGCTCTCCGGTGGCCAGCAGCAGCGCGTGGCCATCGCCCGAGCGTTGGCGTGCGACCCGGAGTACATCCTGTGCGACGAAGCGACGAGCGCGCTCGACCCGGCAAGTACGAATGTCATCCTGAAGCTCTTGCGCGAAATCAACCGCAAAACCGGGGTCACCATCATCGTGATCACGCACTCTATGGGCGTGGTCGAGAAGATCTGCCGCAACGTGGTCGTGCTCGATCACGGCCGCGTCGTGGAGCAGGGGAGCGTGGATGCGGTGTTCGCGAATCCCACTTCAGATGCTGCGAAGGTGCTGCTCGAAAGGGTTGATTGGGATGCCTAGCGATGTGACGCTTTTCATCGAGGATTACGGCGAGCTATTAAGCCAGGGTCTCCTCGATACCCTTATCATGCTGTTCGTTTCGACGGCGATCGCTTATGTGATCGGCACGGCGCTCGGCGTCATCCTATACCTTACGGCACCGGGCTCGCTGCGCCCCATGGGCGTGCTCAACGCGGTGCTCGGCTGGGTGGTGAACATCGGTCGCTCGCTTCCGTTCATCATCCTGCTCATCTCGCTCATGCCCATGACCGAGTCGCTCGTAGGGACCACCTCGGGTGTGCGTGGCGTTATCCCGCCGCTTGTGGTGTCGATCGCGCCGTTTGTGGCTCGCATGATCGAGCAGTCGCTCGCCGAGGTCCCGCGCGAGTCGGTCGAGGCAGCCGAGGCATGCGGGGCGAGCATCCCGCGCATCGTGTTCTCGGCGCTTCTGCCCGAGGCCCTTCCCTCCATTGTTCGCGGCGTGTCCATCACGCTCATCGCCGCACTCGGTTACACGGCCATCGCCGGTGCGGTGGGCGCGGGAGGACTGGGCGATATCGCTATCCGCTATGGCTACTATCGTTATGAGGACCAGATGATGGTCGTCACCGTGGTGCTGCTCATCATCTTGGTGCAAATCATTCAGAGCGCATGCGACGTGATCGCCCGCAAGATCGAT
Organism: Enorma phocaeensis; assembly: GCF_900186505.1. Taxonomy (GTDB): domain Bacteria; phylum Actinomycetota; class Coriobacteriia; order Coriobacteriales; family Coriobacteriaceae; genus Enorma; species Enorma phocaeensis. Next base: position 464,704 of record NZ_LT891970.1, on the reverse strand, counting down.
CATCGCACGCTCGGCAACTAGACGACGCGCTGCATGGCCGTCGCACCATCTCGAGATCTGTAAAGGAGATCATCATGAACTTCGATAACGCTTTCCTCTCCCGCCGCGCCTTCATCGCCGGCGCAACCGGCGTTGCTGCTGCGGCATCGCTTGCCGCATGCGGGTCCAATGACGCCGCATCCGGCTCTGCCGCAGGTTCCGCCGATGCGGCAGAGCCCGTCACTCTCACCGTCGGTGCGAGCCCGTCGCCCCATGCGGTGATTTTGGAGGACTATGCTGCGCCGCTCCTTGAGGAGCAGGGCATCGCGCTCGAGGTCAAGGAGTACACCGACTACATCCAGCCCAACAAGGACACCTCGAACGGTACGATCGATGCCAACTACTTCCAGCACATCCAGTACCTCACCGACTACAACGAGGAGAACGGCACCGATCTGGTGAATGTCGGAGCCATCCACTTCGAGCCCATGGCGGTCTTTGCCGGGCGCTCGAACGATATCGAGAACGTTGCCGACGGCGCCACGATCGCCGTGCCGAACGACCCCACCAACGAGGGTCGCGCCCTGCTGCTCCTGCAGGACCTCGGTCTTATCACGTTGGAGGAGGGCGCCGGAGTGACGGCAACTCCCAACGACATCGCCGACAACCCGCATAACCTCGAGTTCTCTGAGCAGGAGGCGGCAGCGCTCCCGCGTACCAAGGATGACGTGGACTTTGCCGTGATCAATGGCAACTACGCCATCGATGCGGGGCTCTCGCTTGAGGACGCGGTGGCCATGGAGGACGCCGAGTCCACCGCGATTCGCGAGGATTACGCGAACGTCATCGTGACCACGCCCGATCTGGAGAACGATGAGCGCATCACCGCGCTTGTGAATGTGCTCCAAACCGAGGACTTCAAGGCTTATCTCGAGGAGACGTTTGGCGGCTCTGCTCAGCCCGCGTTCTAATTTAGGCGCATCAGCGGCCCTCTTGAGCCGCGATGTAGAACCGAGCGCATAGAAGAGAGCGGCGCCCCGGGGAGTATCTTCGGGGCGCCGTTGCGTTACCGGGGGTGCGTGCGCGCTACTTCACGACGAGGATGTCGCAGTCGGTGTTGCGGAGCAAGAACGTCGAGATGGAGCCAAGGAGAGCGTACTTAATGGACGAGAGCCCGCGTGCGCCGCAGAGCACGAGATCGGGCTGGACCACGTCGAGCATCTCGTCCTTCAGTGTCTCACGGATGCGGCCGGAGCGAATCATGATCTCGACCTCGGGGATATCGGGATTGGCCTCGGCTTCTTCGACCTGTTCGGCGATGGAGTCCTTGAAGGCGCTCTCTAGTCCGTTGATGAGGTCGACCGGATAGGCGCCTGCGGACTCGAGCGCCGTGGAGTCGATGACATGCCCGATATAGAGCTTGGCCCCGTTGTTGGCTGCCACCTTGATAGCGCGTGCGAGGACAAAATCCTGCTGGTCGGTGCCGTCGAGCGCTACAAATACCTTGCCATAGCCTTCGTTCATCGTGAACCTCCTTATGCGAGCACGATGCGGGGTACGCCCCGCTTTCAATCCGTTATACCCCTCCGGTATGCGCTCGCTCCTCATTATTCTGTGAACGATGGCGCTTTCCCTGCGCATGCGCGTTCGACGGGCGATAATGGCATCTGTTTGCGGGCGCACCCGGCGCCCGGCGCGCTCGGGGACATTCACCGTCGGCGCGAAACGATCGCGGCGCTTCGCGGTAGCCATCCGACTCAAAGTCGCGCATGGCCGCAAGGGAGGCATGATGGACATCATCGAACTGTTGAAGTCAGCGTTTCTAGGGCTCGTCGAGGGCATCACCGAGTGGCTGCCCATCTCGTCGACCGGGCACATGATTCTCGTAGACGAGTTCATCAAGCTCGATGTGACCCAGGAGTTCTGGAACATGTTCCAGGTCGTGATTCAGCTTGGTGCCATCCTTGCCGTCTGCGTGCTGTTCTTCCATCAGCTAAACCCGTTCAGCCCCAGCAAGGGACCTGATGGGCGCCGTGCTACTTGGGTGCTCTGGGGCAAGATCGTGGTGGCCTGTCTGCCAGCAGCGATCATCGGGATCCTCTTCGATGACTACATGGAGGAGCACTTCTACAACGCATACGTGGTCGCGACGGCTCTCATCGTCTACGGTGTCGCGTTCATCGTCATCGAGGCATGGCGCGCCCGCCGCCGCGAAGCTCGTGTGATGACCGAGAGCTTCGAGCGCACGCTGCGACCTGCCGGTGCGCACTTTGCTGCTCCCGCAGCGGATGAGGCGCCGGTACCTGATGAGGATGGTGATTTCGGAGCCATCGCCTCGATCGACGACCTTCCTTGGAAGACGGCGTTCGGTATCGGGTGCTTCCAGGTGCTCTCGCTTATTCCCGGAACATCGCGTTCCGGCTCGACCATCATCGGCGGCCTGCTTCTGGGCACGACCCGTTCTGTTGCGGCGGAGTTCACGTTCTTCCTTGCTATCCCGGTGATGTTTGGCGCGAGTGCGCTCAAGCTCGTCAAATACGTCTTTGTGGACGGGGGCGGTTTCGGTACGACGGAGATCGCGATCATGGTTGTGGGCTGCGCCGTTGCCTTTGCCGTGTCACTGCTGGCCATCAAGTGGCTCATGGGCTTCGTGCGGCGCCACACGTTCACGGTGTTCGGCGTCTACCGCATCATCTTAGGCGCGCTCGTGCTCCTGTACTTCTTGGTCCTCTCGTAGGGCGCAGCGTGCAGGCTGTGCACGCTTGCCTGCTGGATGGCCGACTGCCTGTCGAACAATAGCAACGTCGACGATCTAAACTGTCCGCTTTCGCGCATCTCGACTTACCTGGTTTTATCGAGATGCACGATAGTGGACAGAATTGCCCGAAAAAACCGCTCTTCTGTCCATGTTCCAGCATCTCGGCGATTGGCGGCGGAGGATCGTGCATCGAGATGCGTGAATCGGGACGGTTCGTCTTGTGCAGATCTTGCGTGCTGGCCCCTCACGAAGGAAGGTTGCCCCGGACGCGAGGGGAGCGCATCCGGGGCCGGGGGGTGTTCCTATAGTTTTGTCAACTGATTTTGTTGGCAAAGATCACTGCTTTCGAGCATGCTGACGCCAGCCCTTGTCGGGCTGGCGTTTTTCTATGGCTCTGGCTAGCTAGGCCGAGTACGGGACCTTGTCCCTCATGATCGCGTAGATCACCTTCATCCTCTTCCTGGCGACCGCCTTCAATGCCTCTCCGTGGCACATGCCGCGATCCCTGCATTTGCGGTAGTAGTCGCCGAACCGGCCCCTGCTCCTGCTAAGCGAGTTGCAGGAGAAGATGAGCAGGTTTTTCAGCCTCTTGTTTCCCTGGCGCGAGGCGCTCACCGACGATATCGACTTGCCTGACTGGCGGTTCCTGGGAGCGATTCCGCAATACGATGCGAGGTGGTCGTGGTCGGGGAAGTCGTCGATGTCGATGCTTATCACCAGCTCCGATGCGGTCCTTGGGCCGATTCCTGGGATGGTCAGCAGGCATTCGTAAGTGCCGTCCTCGACGAGCAGCGCCGTTATCTCCGTGTCGAGCCTTGCGGCTTCCTCGGCGGACTCCCTGATACGCCTGGCAAGCATCCTGACCTGCGGGTTCTCTGCCATGACCTGGTATTCGGACGGGCGCGTCGACGACGATATCGCCGCCAGCGCGGCGTCGATGCGCGCCCTGTTCGCGCCGCGGGTCACGGCGCCGACGGCAGGCTTGCCGGCATCCAGGATGCCCCAGGGGCCGCCCAGGGACTCCATCATCTTCAGCCAATGGGGATCGGCCAGGTCGGCCAGCGCCTCGAACGCGGGGCAGCTTTCCAGGAGTATGCTCCTGAGCCTGTTCTTGTCACGGGTGGAGCAGGTGACCATGTGGTTCCTCTGCGCCGCCATCGACCTTGCGGCCTCGAGCCTCTCGTCGCGCCTTGGCACGGGCAGCAGCGAATCCGGGATGCCGAGCGCCGTCTTGGCTATGACCGCGGCGTCGCGCTCGTCGGTCTTGGCGTCGCCCGCGAACAGCTTGGCAGCTCCGTGGGCGGCGATTCCCGGCAGGTAGGCGACGGGCAGCCCGGCCAGCCTTGCCCTCGATATCGCCAGCGACCCGATGTTGCGCACTTGGTCGACGACGACCAGCGTCCCTGCATCCACTCGGGCGAACAGGCTGTCCAGGTCATGCTCGGTGTTGGCCACGGGGCCGCTGGCGAGGATCTCGCCCTGCCTGGTCACGTGGCACGCCCAATGGGAGAACTTCCCGACGTCGAGGCCTATTACGGCAGGGCAGGCGGTGGCTTCGGTCAGCATGATGGTATCCTTCCAATCGTCGGTCGATCGGAATGCTGCCTCGCGCGACACCCACATTACCTGGCCGTGGCGCTCTTTGGTCGGAGGAGCCCGGCAGTTTCCTATTAGTCGTCAGAAGCAGCGGCGCCCGCGTCGGCAACACCCCCCGGGCCCTCAAGGGGCAGGGGCATAAGGCCGTCCGCGGGCGCCCGATCGGCAGTCCCTCGGGACATATGTCAATCGTAGTCCGACCGTCTAAGCGGATGGCTTAAGCGATTGGGCTAACTACTTCTCAAACTGTAATGGGGGTCGGGTTAGAGCTCCTCGGCGAGGTAGCCCCCCATGAGGTGGCCCATCACGCTCGCCATCATGAGGCCGCGGGTCCAACCGCTCGAGTCGCCGAGGCAGTGCAGGCCGCGCACGTTGGTGTTGAAGCGCTCGTCCATGCGTACGCGGTTGCTATAGAACTTGAGCTCGGGCGCGTACAGAAGCGTCTCGGCTGAGGCGAAGCCGGGAATGGCTTCGTTCACGGCCAGCATGAAGTTCACGATGGAGGTCATCGTGCGGTAGGGTAGGGCGCTCGTGATGTCACCCGCCACCGCGTCGACGAGCGTGGGCTGCACGTTGGAGCGCGAGAGCTCTTTTTCCCATGTGCGCTTGCCGTCGAGGATGTCGCCGAAGCGCTGGACGAGGATATGCCCGTCGCCGAGCATGTTGCACAGCCGGCCGACGTTTTGCGCGTAAGCGATGGGCTGGTTGAACGGCTCACGGAAGTTGTGGGTCACGAGCACCGCCAGGTTGGTGTTCTCGGACTTGCGCTCCTTATAGGAATGGCCGTTTACTACGGCAAGGCCGCCGTCGTAGTTCTCCTGGGACACGAAGCCGCCGGGGTTCTGGCAAAACGTGCGGACCTTGTTGCGGAACGGGTTGGGGTAGCCGATGAGCTTGCCCTCGTAGAGAACGTCGTTCACATGCTCCATGACCTCGTTGCGCACCTCGACGCGCACGCCCATGTCGACGGGCCCGGGCAGATGCGAGATGTCATGCGCCGTGCAGAGGTGTTCGAGCCAATCGGCACCGCGCCTGCCGGTGGCAACCACCACCGCTCGAGCGTCGATGCGCACCTCGCCATCGGGGCCCGTAGCGAAGACGCCGCTGCATCGACCGTTCTCGATGATGAGGTCGCGGCAGTCGTGGGAGAAGAGTATCTCGACCCCGCGCTCCAGCAGATACCGCTCGATACGCAGGTAGATCTCCTGCGCCTTCTCGGTTCCCAGATGGCGAATGGGGCAGTCGACGAGCTTGAGGCCTGCCTGGATGGCGCGAAGGCGAATGTGGCGGATGGCATCCGGGGAATCCAGGCCCTCGACGCGATCGTCGGCGCCGAACTCGAGGTAGATGCGATCGACCTCTTCGATGGTCCGCTGGGCGAGATCGGTCCCGATGAGCTCGGGCAGGTCGCCGCCCACTTCATGTGAGAGCGAGAGCTTGCCGTCTGAGAACGCGCCGGCGCCCGAGAAGCCCGTGGTGATGCGGCAGGGCGTGCAGCCGACGCAGTGGCCGACCTGCTCCTTAGGGCAGCTGCGGCGCTCCACGGGAAGGCCCTTCTCAACGATGACGATATGGGCCTCGGGGTCGAGTGCGTTGAGCCTGAGCGCGGTGAAGATGCCCGAGGGGCCCGCACCTACGATTACCACATCAGCTTGCATGGTCGTTCCTTTCCATCCTCGATTCGTCCGCAGGATACTTTAGCGCCATAAAGCGGGTGCCACAAGGCCGCCGCTGAGCGCGCTCACTCATTGTCGCTACGAACGCCGCTGGTACATGCTATTCTTCTAGTTCGGTTGCCGCCAACATGGCAGACGTCGCGATGGAATCCGCCTAGGTGGCCTCATACGATAAGGCTGTCGAAGGGGGCGCTCGTGCAAGCTATCGAGCTGGTCACATATCTGAAGCAGCGGGGTGCGGCATCGGTCGATGAGCTGATGGGGGAGTTCAACGTGAGCTCCCGTACCGTTCGCCTGCACGTTCAGCGTACCAACGATGCCCTCGCCGGGCTTGCGCGGATCGCGTATTCGCGTCGCGCGGGCGGCTATGTTCTCACGGTTTCTGACGAGGAGGGCTTCAGGGCGTGGTGCGACCGCATGCATCGCTTCTCCGATGTCGATGCCACGGCCGCCGTCAAGCGTGTATCCTATCTCGTCAACGACCTGCTGGCGCGCAACGACTGGGTCACCATCAGCAGCATGGCCAAGGTCCTTTACGTGTCGCCGCAGAGCATCTCGAAGGACCTGAAGGCCGTCGAGGCCAAGCTTGCGGAGTTCGGCCTCGCTCTGGAGAAGAAGCCCCGCTACGGCGTGCGCGTGCAGGGATCCGAACTCGCCCGCAGGCTCTGTCTGGCCAGCGCCGCATCGGAGGACCTCATCGGATCGCATCCGTTTGGCGACGAGGCGCTTCCCCAGGTTGTGAAGACCATCGCCGACTGCATCGAGCGCGCGCTCGCCCAGACGCCGGTCTACATGAGCATGCTTGCCTTCCAGAACCTCGTGGTGCACACCGTGGTCGCGTTCTACCGCATCAAGGAAGACTGCGTGATCCTGCTCGACGACGAGACGCTGGAGCGCATGCGCCGCGCACCCGAGTTCGAAGCTGCGACGCTCGTCGCCGCCCAGCTCGACGAGGCGCTCGGCATGAACCTTCCCGAGTCGGAGATTGCCTATATAGCGATCCATCTCGCGGGCAAGAAGAGCATCGTCCCCGAGGATGACCCGGCGCGCGCGGAAGCTCGGCGGGAGCCCGCCGCAGATTGCGAGGCGGCCGCGGCAACAGCGGAGGGCGGCAGCAGTCTCATCATCCCCGACGAGGTGTGGAACGTGGTCAGCGAGATGCTCGATCGCGTGTGGGAGCTCTTCCACTTCGACTTCCGCGATGACCTGGAGCTGCGCATGAATCTCGCGCGGCACATCGTACCGCTGGCGACGCGCCTGCGCTATAACCTGAGCGTCGACAACCCGTTGCTCTCGGACATCAAGACGCGCTTCCCGCTCGCATTCGCCATGGCGACCGATGCCGCCGGTGTGCTCGAGCAGCACTACGGCACCGCCCTCTCGCAGGCGGAGACCGGCTACATCGCGCTCGCCTTCGCGCTGGCTCTCGATCGCCTGCGCGAGGAGGGGCCGCGCCGCAACGTGGTCGTGGTCTGCGCCTCGGGGCTCGGAACGTCGCGCCTGCTGGAGAACACCATTCGCCGGCAGTTCGGCAACCGCATCGACAAGGTGGTCCCCAGCGATGCCCTGCATGTCGCGACGATGGACCTCACCGGTTTCGATTACATCTTCACGACCGTCCCGCTGGCGGACGAGTTCCCCATTCCCGTGCAGGAGATCCATTCGTTTTTAAACGAGGGCGATATCCGTCAGATCGATGAGCTGCTGAGCGCGTCTGCCGGTATGGGCGCGGGCAAGGGTATCTTCGACCCCGCTTGGTTCGAGCCGCATCTCGACGCCGCGACCCCCGCCGATGCCATCGGGCAGCTGGCGCAGATCATGGTCGAGCGCGCCGGCGCTCCCGCCGAGCTCGCCGAGCTCGCCGTCGCACGCGAGCGGGCGTCCTCGACCGCTTTCGGCAGCGGGCTCGCCCTGCCCCACCCTATCCGCGCCCTGCCCGGCCCCACACGGGTCTGCGCGGGCATCCCCGAGCACCCGATACGCTGGGGCGATAAGGACGTCGAGCTGGTGCTGCTCGTCGTGATAGGTGACGACAGCCGCAATGCGCTGGATTGGTTCTTCTCCCGGATGGCCGAGTTGCTATCCCATGAGGAGCGCGTGAAGCGCATCGTGGACGATCGTGGATATGCAACGTTGGTACGCGAGATCGCACACGGAGAGGAAAGGAACTGATCATGGCAGAGGAAGCAAAGGCCCAAGAGGCCATCGACGAGGAGATCAACCTGCTGTCGTTCGCGCTCATCGCCGATGCCGGCGAGGCGAAGAGCCTGGCGTTCATGGCGCTCGCGGACGCCAAGAAGGGCGATTTCGCGTCGAGCGACGAGAACATGAAGCAGTCCGACGAGGCCTATCTGCGCGCCCATAACAAGCAGACCGAGCTGCTCGTCAAGGAGGCAAACGGCGAGCATACCCCGGTGAACGTCATGCTCGTGCATGCCCAGGACCATCTGATGACCTCCAATCTCGCGCGCGAGCTCATCCGCGAGCTCATCGAGCTGTACCGTCTGCGCAGCGCCTAACCGGCGCGGCGGCCGGACGCGTCGCGCAATGAAGGATTCGGGAAACGCCGGCATCCGCTGGCATGGCAGCAAGGAGGAGAGATATGGAGGACCGGGCACCGTTCTTCTGGGGGAGCGCCACCGCTTCCTACCAGTGCGAGGGTGCGTGGCAGGAAGGCGGCAAGGCCGAGTCGATGTGGGACCGCTACCTGCATGAGAACGACCTCGAGAACGGCGACGTCGCGAGCGACCACTACCATCGCTTCCGCGAGGACATCGAGACCATGGCGAAGGGCGGCCAGAACGCCTACCGCTTCTCGCTCTCGTGGCCCCGCATCATCAAGAACCGCGAAGGCGAGGTGAACGAGGAGGGCATCGCGTTCTACAACAGCCTCATCGACACCTGTATCGAGTTCGGCGTGGAGCCGTTCGTGACCATCTACCACTGGGACCTCCCGCAGTACTGGGAGGATCTGGGCGGCTGGCTCAACGAGGAGACCGCACGCGCCTACGAGCACTACGCGCGCGTCTGCTTCGAGCGCTTCGGTGACCGCGTGCGCTACTGGGCCACGTTCAACGAGCCCAAGTGGTTCGTGATGAGCGGGTACCTCATCGGCAACTACCCGCCGGCGCTCCAGGACCCCGAGAAGTGCGCGCACGCGGCCTTCAACGTCATGTACGCCTCGGCGCTGGGCGTCAAGGCCTTCCGCGAAGGCGGCTACCAGGGCTCTGTGGGCATCGTGCACAGCTTTGGCCCGGTCGACGGCGTGGACGACACCCTCGAGACCCGGATCGCCATGCGGTTTGCCGACAACTACGCCAACAACTGGGTGCTCGACACCGCCGCTACCGGCGAGCTGCCGATCGATCTGCTCACCGATCTTAACCGCAGGTTCGACCTGTCCTACATCACGCCCGAGAAGCTCGCCGTGCTGCGCGAGGGAACGGTCGACTTCCTCGGCCTCAACTACTACTCCCGCGTGCTCGTGAAACCCTATACCGACGGCGAGACGTCGCTGGTGGTCAACAACTCCGGCAAAGCCTTCAAGGGCAGCCAGCGCGTGGTCATCAAGGGCTGGTTCGAGCAGGTGCTCGACGACCCCAACATGCAGACCACCGAGTGGGGCACCGAGATCTACCCGGACGGGCTGCGCCGCGGCCTCATCGAGGTCACGCGCCGCTACCACCTGCCGATCTACATCACCGAGAACGGCATCGGCGTGGCCGAGGACGTCACGGCCGGCGAGGTGCAGGACGACTACCGCATCTCCTTCATGAAGGATCACATCGCGGCCATCCAGGCGGCCCAGGAGGCCGGTGCGGACGTGCGCGGCTATTTTGTGTGGAGCACCTTCGATCTATACTCTTGGAAGAACGGTTGCCGCAAGCGCTACGGCCTTGTCGCGGTCGACTTCGAGAACGGGTACACGCGTACCCCCAAGAAGAGCTATCGCTGGTACCGCGATTTCATCGCGGGGCAGCAGGCTGATGTGTCGGAACGCTAAAAGGGGAGGAAAGACACATGAGGAAAGTGATACTGGTCTGCAACGCCGGAATGTCCACGGGCATCATGGCGAAGAAGATCGAGGAGGCGAGCGGGAACACCCTGGAGGTCAAGGCCTACGGCGAGGCCGAGTTCGAGGACCATCTCGACGGCGTCGAGATGATTCTCGTGGGTCCCCAGATCCGCTATCTGGTGCCCAACATCCAGGAGAAGGTCTCCTGCCCGGTGGACTCCATCGCCCCGCAGCACTACGGGGTCATGAACGGCAAGGCCGTCTATCAGCAGATCATCGACCGTATCGGAGCTTAACAATGAGTAACGTCATGGACACCTTCACGGCGTATCTGGAGAAGCACGTTCTCCCCATCGCCAACAAGCTGAGCACTCAGCGCCACCTGCACGCCATCCGCGACGCGTTCATCTCGCTCGTGCCCATCACGCTGTTCGGCGGCATCGCGACGATCCTCTCGTCGTGCCCCACGGTCGACGAGAACTCCAACGCGTTTTTGCTCGCGTGGTCCGATTTCGTCGCCGCCAACTCGACGCTGCTCACCTGGGCCAACACGATGACCCTCGGTGCGCTGTCCATCTACATCTGCATCGGCGTCACCTACTTCCTGTGCAAGCACTACAAGATCGACGCGTTCATCCCGGTGGTGCTCTCCACCGCGGGCTTCCTGCTCATCTGCTTCGGGCCGGTGGAGCTCGGGTTCGACGCCAAGACGGCGAACATCCTCTACCTGGACGGCAAGGGCCTGCTCTGCGCGATCTTCATCGCGATCCTCACCGTCGAGTCCTACCATGCCATGCGTGAGCACAACGTCGGCCGCATCTCGCTGCCGCCGTCGGTCCCCGCGTCGCTCTCCGAGGCCTTCGCCTCGCTCGTGCCCGGCATCATCATCCTCGCCGTCGACACCGCGATCTTCCAGGTCTTCAACCTCATGGGCACCATCCTGCCCGCGTTCATCTACACCAACCTCGCGCCCGTCTTCGATGCGACCGACTCGCTCGGCTTCGCCATCATCGCGACCGCGCTCGTCCAGTTCTTCTGGTTCTTCGGTGTGCATGACGCCGCCCTCTCCGGCGTGCTCGGCCCCATCCGCGACGGCGGCCTGTCGCTCAACGCCGCCGCTGCCGCTGCCGGCCAGGAGCTCCCGAACATTTTCACCACGCCGTTCTGGGTCTACTTCGTCGTCATCGGCGGCTGCGGCTCGGTGCTGGCGCTCGCCATCTTACTGCTCCGCTCCAAGTCCAAGCAGCTCCGCACCATCGGCCGCGTGGGCATCGTGCCGGCGTTCTTCAACATCTCCGAGCCCATCATCTTCGGTGTGCCGCTGATGATGAACCCGATGTTCTTCATCCCGTTCTTGCTCACCTCCACGGTGAACGCCATCATCGCCTACCTGTGCATGCTCACGGGCATCGTCGCCAAGACGTTCGCCCTGCTGTCCTGGAACATGCCGAGCATCTTCGGCGCCTACCTGTCGACGTTCGACTGGAAGGCCGTCGTGCTCGTGGTGGCGCTCATCGCCATCGACGCCTTGATCTACTACCCGTTCTACAAGGCGTATGAGAAGCAGCTCGTGGAGCAGGAGGAGGCCGACGAGGCCACAGAGGCCGAGACCGCCTAGGCTCGTCTTGCCCATCCGTCCGTGTGGGCGCACCCCTGCGGACGGTTGACTTCGAGGGTGCCTGCCGCTTGCGGTGGGCACCCTTTCCGTTGCGGGTGCTCGAACTTGGCCCTAGCGGCCGCGCGGGTGTGCCGCGCTGGAAAGGAGACCAGATGGTAGAGAGAGATGCGCAGCGCCCAGCGCGTGCGGACGGTCAGACCGCGGTACCGTTCGAGCGGCGCCTCGACGCGCGCCTCGTCGCCTCGATCGTGGCGGCGGGCAGTCTTTCGTTTTGCGCCGTCGTCTTCGAGACCGCGATGAACGTGGCGCTCCCGGCGCTCATGAAGGAGTTCGCGGTCGACACCGCCACGATTCAGTGGATCACCTCGGGCTACTTGCTCATGCTCTCGGTGATGATTCCCACGTTCCCGTTCCTCAAGGCCCGTTTCCCTTTGCGGAGGCTTTTCATCGTAGCCGTCCTCGCCTTTCTTGCCGGTACGCTCATGGCAGCGGCGGCACCGTCCTTCCCGATACTTCTGCTTGGTCGCGTGGTTCAGGGCGTGGGGACGGGCATCGCCATCCCACTCATGTTCAGCATCGTCATCGACCAGGTTCCTTATGAGCAGATGGGCCTCATGATGGGCGTCGCGTCGCTCATCACCTCGTTCGCTCCAGCTGTGGGACCCTCCTACGGCGGCATCGTGATGGAGATCGCCGGCTGGCGCATGGTCTTCCTCTGCCTGGTGCCGATCGTTGTGCTGTCGTTCATCGTCGGATCGCTCTGCGTGCGCCAGGCGACGCCGCTTGGCCGTCCGCGCTTCGACGTGCTCGGGTTCGTGCTTGTGGCGATCGGATTCTTCTCGCTCATCTATGGCATCAACCTTGCTTCGCGTGAGGGGCTTGGCTTGAGCGTGCTGCTCATATTCGCGCTGTGCGTTGCCGCGCTCGCGGGTTTCGGAGTCCACGGGCGGCGATCTGATGACGCCCTCATCAATCTCGAGGTCTTCGCGTATCCCTCGTTCGTCCTGTCGGTCGTTGTGGTTGCCTCGGTGGCGTTCGCCATTTTGGGCTTCGCGTATCTCGTGCCCAACTATGCCCAGCTCGCGCTCGGTGCATCTGCCTCACTGTCGGGAACGCTGCTGCTGCCCGGCTGTGCTCTTGTGATGATTTCGCCTATCGGCGGGCGCATCCTCGATCGGGTGGGGGCGGCTGTCCCCGTGGCGATCGGCATGGTGCTGATGCTTGCCTCGACCGCGTTGTACACCGCATTCGCTGCTTCGCTCACCCCGATGCTCATGCTCGCGTTTTACGTCCTCTTCGGCCTGGGCCAGGGGTTGGGCTTCAGCACGACCATGACGCACGGGCTCATGTGCTTGCCGGAGCGGTTGCGCACAGACGGCAACTCGCTGTTCAACACCATGCAGCAGCTGGGTGGATCTGTGGGCGTGAGCGCTGTTACGGCCGTGGTGGGAGCGGCGCAGGCCGGCGCGAGCGACATGACAGCCGCGACCGCCGTAGGTGGATTCTGGGCGTTTGTCTTGCTCTTCGTAGTCATCGTTGTCGCTGCTGCGAGCAGTATCGCCGCTTTTCGTTTGAAAAAGATGCAGCGCGGAGCTTAGGCAGATTCTGCGCGAATGTTGTCGAGTAGGGCGAGTGAGAGGTGCAGGGAAGGAGGGGACGGCATAGTCTCTTCCTAAATATGCATCAATAACTATATTCATTAAAATATATACAAAATAATGCAATATAGTGCGATGTTGCTGGAAGTTCGCAACGAGTTACGGTGGTCGTTCTGGATTTTGCTAAGTAGACAATGATTTCAGGTGTCATAATCCTGCGGAAATGCCTGCGGCATCACTTGTGTATTTGCTGATTCCGCAAACGATCACCGTAACCTGTCTTGAATCATTTTTGCCATCGCTTTGGAGTGCATCATCAGCAGTGAAATCTGCTGTACGCCGGTCATTCTCGACCGCCGACTTGAAACGCGGCAAAGCGGCTACGAAAGGCGGGGTAGAAAGCTCGTTCCCTCCCCCATGTCGGGTACACCGAAGTTTTCGAGGATCGTCGCCCCGAGATCCGAGCAGGTGGTCCGCAGCCCAAGGTCGACGCCGCCTGGGTGCATCGAAGGCGACCACACGAGTAGCGGGACAAGCTCGCGAGTATGATCGGTTCCTTGGTAGGTCGGGTCGTTTCCATGATCTGCTGTGACCACGAGCAGGTCGTCGCTGTGCATCGCCTCGATCACATGACCTAGACGCTCGTCGAAGGCCTCCAGGGCCTCGCCATCGCCAGCGGCATTGCGCCGATGCCCGTACATGGCGTCGAAGTCCACCAGGTTGGTGAAGCACAGGCCCTGCCAGTCATCGGCCATGACCTCGTCGACGTGGTCCATGCCGTCCATGTTGCTCTCGTTGTGATACGAGCGGTCGAAGCCCTGCCCGCAGAAGAGGTCCCAGGTCTTTCCCACCGAAATGACATCGAGCCCTGCATCTTGCAGTGCGGTGAGCGCTGTGGGGCCGGTGGGCTCGAGCCCCAGGTCGCGCCGGTTCGCCGTGCGGGTGAAGTCCTCCTTGCAGGTGCCCACGTACGGGCGGGCGATGACGCGACCCATGGTGATCTCGGGCCCGTTCACGAGCGTGCGCGCGTAGGCACAGATGCGGTAGAGCTCGTCGAGCGGGATGACGTCCTCGTGCGCGGCGATCTGCAGGACGGAGTCGCCCGAGGTGTAAACGATGAGCTCGCCGGTCTTAAGCTGGCGTTCACCGTAGTCGTAGATGACCTGCGTACCGGAATAGGGCTTGTTGCAGAGGATTCCGCGTCCGGAGAACCCCTCGAGCTTCTCAAGTAGCTCTTGCGGGAATCCTTCGGGGAAGTAGTCGACGTGGAAGCGCGCAGGCAGGCACATCATCTCCCAGTGCCCGTCGAGCGAGTCGTTGCCGAAGCTCGTGACCTGCATGCGCCCGTGCGCGCCGGCCACGCGCTCGGGCACCGGAACGCCCGCCAGCCCGCCCGGGTGCGTGCGCGCGATGCCGAGCCGCGCCATGTTGGGGATGGCAAGCGGCCGGCCGAGCTCGCTTGCGAAGAACTCCGCCATATGGCCGAGCGTATCGGCGCCGGCGCTCTTATAGCGGTCGGCATCGGGCGCGAAGCCCACGCCGATGGAATCGATGACGATGACGAGGACGCGGCGGAACCGCGGCGATGCGGGCATGGTTTCTCCAATCGAGCAGGTTGTGCGCGAGCGCTGGGGGCACCGGGGCTTTTACGCCCCGTTCGCGGCGACGGCGAGCGCGATCTCCATCATGTGGTTGAAGCTCGTCTGGCGCTCCTCGGCGGAGAGACCCTCGCCGGTAAGCGGCTTGTCCGAGACGGTGAGCAGGCAGAGCGCCTTCTTGCCGGTGCGCGCGGCGTTCATGTAGAGCGCGGCCGCCTCCATCTCGACGGCGAGCACGCCCATCTTCTTCCAGGCGAGCGCGCAGGAGGGGTCCTCGTCGTAGAAGACGTCGCTCGAGAGCACGTTGCCCACGCGGATCGGCACGCCCTGGGCGCGGGCGGCCGCAACGGCGCACTCGAGCAGGTCGTAGCTCGCGATGGGGGCGAAGTCGCCGGGCAGGTTGAACTGGTGGACGTAGCGCGAGTCGGTGCAGGCGCCCTGGGCGGCGATGACGTCGCGCAGCTCGACCTCGTCGGCGTAGGCGCCAGCGGAGCCGATGCGGATGATCGCGTCGACGTCGTAGAAGTTGTAGAGCTCGTAGGAGTAGATGCCCACGCTCGGCATGCCCATGCCGTGGCCCATCACGGTTACCGGGCTGCCCTGGTAGGTGCCGGTGAAGGCGAGCATGTTGCGCACCTCGTTGACGCAGCGCGCGTCATCGAGGTACTTCTCGGCGATGTAGCGCGCACGGAGCGGGTCTCCGGGCATGAGGACGGTCTTTGCTATATCGCCGGCTTTTGCTGCGTTATGCGGGGTGGGTGTTTTCAGCATGGGTGGCTTCCCTTCTTGCGATCGGCGACGCGGGGGCTGCGTCGCTACTTATAGGTCTATGATACTGGTATTGCAAAGCTGATGGGCCCGTGCGCGGCGCGGGCACGATGAGGGGAGCGGCGTATGCGCGCTCGGACGGTTGGAAAAATCGCGGCGACGGTTGTCGGTATGGCGGCGGGCTCGCTTACATCGGCATGTGCGCTGCGCGCGGCTCGCATGAAGCCGTCGCGTCCCAAGGGCAGCCCTTTGGGATCTGATGGGTTCACGGCGGGCGACGGGGCGATCGAGCGTTTCCAGGAACTGCTCCGCATTCCCACGGTATCGCGTGATGACCCCGCACTCGTGGACCGCGAGCCCTTCGAACGCTGGGTCCCCACGTTGCGCCGCCTGTATCCGTTGACGTTCGATGCCTGCGAGCTCATCCTGGTAGACGAGTTCGGCATCCTGCTGCGCTGGCCGGGCGCCGATTCCGCGCTCGACCCGGTCCTGATGATGGCGCATCACGACGTGGTTCCCGTCGAAGGCCAGCAATGGGAGCACGATCCCTTTGGTGCCGAGGTCATCGATGGCGAGATCTGGGCGCGCGGATCGCTCGACACCAAATGCATCATCGGTGCTTTCTTCGAGGCAACCGAGCACCTGATCGGTCAGGGCTACGTGCCGCCGCGTGACGTGTGGTTCTTCTCCTCGAATGCCGAAGAGGTGAGCGGACCGGCTGCGCGCGATGCCGTTGCATGGCTGCGCGACCGCGGCATCCGTCCCTATATGGTGCTCGATGAGGGCGGGGCGGTCGCCGGCGATACGCCGTTGGGGGTGAAGGTGCCCGTCGCGATGGTGGGCGTGTCGGAGAAGGGGCACGTCGACCTATCGGTTACGGTTTCCGCCGACGGCGGCCATGCCTCCACGCCCAAGGACACGGACGCTCCGCGTCTGCTCGCCCGCGTATGCGAGCGCATCGCGGCAAATCCGGGCATGCCGTGCTTCACGGAGGCGCTCGATGCGACGCTGGCTGAGCTCGCGAGCCGCAGCAACGTGCTCTATCGCCTCGTGTTCTCGAACCTCTGGCTCACGCGACCGCTTGTTGCCAAGATCATGGCGGCAAACGGCGAGACCGCGGCTATGCTTCGCACCACGTATGCCCTCACGCAGCTCGAGGGATCGAACGCCCATAACGTGCTGCCGCCCGTGGCGCGTGCGAACTTCAACGTGCGCGTTGCGCCGTTCGAGAGCGTTGCCGATGCCGTTGCGCGCGCCCGGTCGCTAGCTGCCGAGGAATGCGCGGCGAGCGGGGTCAGCCCGGATCATGTGACAATCGAGGTCGACGAGGCCATCCCCTATACCGAGCCCGCGCCCGTGAGCCCGTTCGAGGACGACGCCGCCTTCGATTACCTGCATCGCTGCGTGGCGGGCGTGTATCCCGAGGCGGGCTTCGCGCCGTACGTGCAAAACTCTTGCACCGATTCGCGGGAGTTCAATGCCATCTGCGACCGCGTGTACCGGTTCTGCGGCTTCGAGTATTCCGGGGAGGCTCGTTCGCTCATCCATGCGGAGAACGAGCGCATCGGGGTGGACGTGTATCTACGGGGCATCGAGTTCTACGCTGCGTTCCTGCGTCATCTCGACGAGCTGGAGTAGAAGCGGCGTGGTGCTGCCGAGGTCGCGCCGCGGTTGCCTGTGGCGTATACGTGTTCGACGGGGTGATTGGACGGGCCGGTGAGCTCCATCGACTTGCCCAAACTATTCATAGGGAGGATCCGGTATGGCGACAGATAAGAAGGCCGTGAAGGCGGCGAGCAGGCTCGATTATGCGAGCGTGGCGTTTGCTGCGTTGCCCTTCATGGGCATGATCAGCTTCTGGCAGGTGTTCGACGGCATCGTGCCGCTCATGCTCACGGATACCTTCGGGCTCGACAACGCAACGACGGGCGTGGTCATGGCGCTCGATAACGTGTTCGGATTGTTCCTGCTTCCGCTCTTCGGAATCCTGAGCGATCGCTGTGCCAGCAAGTTCGGTCGGCGCACGCCGTTCATCATGGCGGGGTCGGTCGTCGCCGCAATCGCGGTGCCGCTCATTTCCGTGGCGAACAATCTGCGCAGCTTCCCGCTGCTCATCGCCATGATCTTGCTCACGCTCGTGGCCATCTGCTCCTACCGGACCATGACCGTGGCGATCGTGGCGGATATCACGCCGCGTCCGCTGCGTACCAAGGCGGACTCCATCGAGAAGATCGTGGGGTATGCGGGCACCGGAGTCATGCTCGTGGCCATCACGCTGCTCGTGCCGGACGTCGAGCATCCGGATTACCTGCCGCTCTTCGGCTTACAGGCGCTCTTCATCATCGGCTCCGCGATCCTGTACTTCTGGCGCGTGCGCGAGCCTCAGCTTGTTGAGCGTATGCACGAGAAGAGCCTCGAGATGGGCATCGAGGAAGCCGAGATCGATACCGATGACTCGCCCGAGGCGGGCGGCAGGCAACGCGTCACGGATCCTTCCGTGCGCATGTCCATCATCATGATCCTTGCCGCGACCTTCTTCTACTACATGAGCTACAACGCCATGACCACGAACATCTCGCGCTACGCCGACGCGTTCTTCGGCATGGCGGGAGGCAGCTACGCCATCATCAACATCGTGACCATCGCGGGCGGCTTGCTCTCGTACGTGCCCATCGCCAACCTCTCGCTCAAATACGGCCGCAAGGTCATGGCCGTCATTACGTCTGCCGTGGTGGTGGCGGGCTCTGCCATCATCTGGCTCGTTCCTGGGTTCAATCCGCTCTTCTACGTGGTGTTTCTGTTCATGGGCGCCGCGCTGGGCGGTGTGGACCTTTGCGTATACCCCATGCTGCTCGAGCTTTGCGACTCCAACAGCGTGGGACGCTACTCCGGCTACTACTACACCGTCTCCATGGCGGCGCAGGTAGTGACCCCCATCCTCTCCGGTATGGTGATGGACGCCGCGCCCGCGATGCTGTTTGGCTACATCACGCTCATGGGCGCCTTCATGCTCGCAACCGTACTTGCCGCCAAGCACGGTGACACCATCCTGATCGACGAGGTCGCTCGTCGTGAGGAGGCGTACGAGGAGCGTCGTTGATCGCGATGCACGTCCGCTCCATAGCTTTATCCGGGTTGGCGAGTATACTAGGTGGGCTCAACGCAACCAAGGCGCGGTGCGCGCCGCGCGATCGCCCGGAGGATGAATGCCCAGCTACGCCGTAGATATCGACTCGCTCAACCCCGCGCAGCGAGAAGCCGTGCTCACAACAGAGGGTCCGCTGCTCGTGCTCGCCGGCGCGGGCTCGGGCAAGACGCGCGTGCTCACCTACCGCATCGCGCACATGATTGCCGATCTGGGCGTGCGCCCCTGGCAGGTGCTCGCCATCACCTTCACTAACAAGGCCGCCGCCGAGATGCGCGAGCGTTTGCAGGCGCTCCTGCCGGAAGGCACGCGCGGCATGTGGGTGTGCACCTTCCACGCGATGTGCGTGCGCATGCTCCGCGAGGATGCGGATCTCCTGGGCTATACCGGCCAGTTCACCATCTACGATGACGATGACTCGCGCCGCATGGTGCGCGACATCATGCAGGCGCTGGGGATAGAGCAGAAGCAATACCCCATCAACATGATTCGCTCCAAGATCTCCACGGCGAAGAACGCCATGGTAGGCCCAGAGGAGTTCAGCCGCCTGGCGAACACGCCGCCCGACCAAAAAGCCGCTCAGGTCTATCTGGAGCTTGAGCGGCGCCTGCGTGCGGCCAACGCCATGGACTTCGACGACCTGCTCGTGCGCGCGCTCGAGCTCCTGCGCACGCGCCCCGACGTCCTCGACCGCTACCAGGAGCGCTTCCGCTACATCAGCGTGGACGAGTATCAGGACACCAACCATGTGCAGTACGAGATCGCGAACCTGCTCGCCGCTAAGTACCGCAATCTCATGGTGGTGGGTGATGACGACCAGTCCATCTACAGCTGGCGTGGAGCGGACATCTCGAACATCCTTGACTTCGAGCAGGATTTCCCCGACGCGTGCGTGGTTAAGCTCGAGCAGAACTATCGCTCGACGGGGCACATCCTCTCGGCGGCCAACGCCGTGGTGCGCCACAACTCGCGCCGCAAAGACAAGCGCTTGTTCACAGCGGCTGGCGACGGCGAGAAGATCCGCGCCTACCAGGCCTCCGACGAGCGCGACGAGGGCCGCTGGATCGCTGGTGAGATCGAGAAGCTGCATGCCGCGGGCACGAGCTATGACGATGTCGCGGTGTTTTACCGCACGAACGCCCAGTCGCGCATCCTCGAAGACATGTTCCTGCGCGCTGGCGTGCCCTACCGCATCGTGGGCGGGACGCGCTTCTTCGATCGCGCCGAGATTCGCGATGTCATGGCCTATCTCAAGATGATCGTGAACCCCGCAGACGAGATGAGCGTGAAGCGCGTCATCAATACGCCGCGACGCGGCATCGGCTCGACCTCTATCGCCAAGATCGAGGGGCTTGCACGGCAGAACCGTTGCTCGTTCTTCCAAGCATGCGAGTTCGCTTGCGCCGAGACGGGCATGTTCAGCGCCAAGGCGCGTACCGCACTCGCCGATTTCGTGGATATCGTTCGAGAGGGACGCCGCATGGACGGCGAGCTCCAGCATGTGATCGAAGCCATCGTGGAGAAGAGCGGTCTCATCCAGGCTCTACGGGCTGAGGGCACCGTCGAGGCGGAGGGCCGCATCGAGAACATCCAGGAATTCCTAGGCGTCGCCGCAGAGTTCGAGGAGACTCACGATGACATCGAGGGTACGCTCGAGAGCTTTGAGGAGCTGCGTGCCGCAGGCATCGCGGACGGCGTGGCGCAAGAGGCCGTGGCCCCTGTAGCGCCGCTGGATACGCGGGCCATGCCAGGCGTGCAAGCCGCCCCGGAAGAGGCGCTCGATGAGGCACTCACCGATGCCCAAGCGGCGCTCGCTCGGCTTATCGCGAGCAATACCCTGGCGGCGGCTCCCGTAGCGCCCGAGCATGCCTCTCAGGTCGCCTCCGAGATCGAGCGCACCTACGGTCCGCTCACCTGCGCGGCGCTGCCCGCGTTGCTCGAGTGGCTCGCGCTCCGCAGCGACCTCGATGCGCTGGCGGGGGAGAGCCATGCCATCACCATGATGACGGTGCACTCCGCCAAGGGCTTGGAGTTCCCCGCGGTCTTCGTGGCCGGCCTTGAAGAGGGCATCTTCCCGCACGTCGCGGGATTCTCGGACGATCCGGCTAAGCTGGAGGAGGAGCGGCGCCTTGCCTACGTCGCCATCACGCGTGCCCGCAAGCGGCTATTCCTCACCTACGCCGCCACGCGACGTACCTATGGTTCCACGCAGGCCAATCCGCGTTCGCGCTTTGTTAACGAGATTCCCGAGGAAGACATCGAGTTCACCGGTGTGGGGTCGTCGGGTTTCTCGGGGACCGGCTGGGAGAAGCGCGGCGATCGCCGAGGGACATACGGTTCCGGTGTGGGATCGGAAATGTACGGCGGCAACGTATTCGGCTCGTATACCCGATCGGCTGGCGGGGCGACCCGTCATCGCGGCGTCAGCCCCGATGCCGGTCTCAAGCCGGCGACGTTTGGCAGCGGTTCCGGCCAGCGCCGCGTATCGGCTGCGAGCAGCCATACGGTTGAGCAGCGCCGTCCCGACGCCGCTAAGGCCGCGGAGACGTTCGCGGCCGGCGATACCGTTCGCCATAAGACCTTTGGAACGGGAACCGTTATCTCGGTCGCGGGCGATATGATAGAGGTCCGGTTCGAGAAGACCGGACAGGTGAAGAAGCTCATGAAGGGCTTTGCACCGATTGTGAAGATGTAGTGCGGCTACCGGTTGGCGGCAGCTTTGAGCTGGCGGTAAGCGGTATCCGGAAATAGGGGGATGCACGTGTCAGAACCTGAGATGACGAACGGAAAGAGGCTCTCGGCGCGGGCATCTCTCACGGTAGGGGCGACGCTCTTTTCGATGTTCTTCGGCGCGGGGAACCTCATCCTGCCACCGCTTCTGGGCGCTCAAGCCGGGCAGGATGCCCTGCCTGCGCTCATAGGCTTCCTTGTCACTGCTATCGGGTTTCCGGTGCTCGGCATCGTGACCGTGGCACTCGCTGGTGACCTCAAGCATCTGGCGGGGCGGGTAAGCGGCTGGTATGCATCGCTCTTCGCCATCCTTGTCTACCTTGCCATAGGTCCGTGCCTCGCCATCCCTCGCACCTCGTCGACGGCGTTTGAGATGCTCGTGCCGTTGCTGCCTGCGGACGCCCCGGTGCTTGCTGTTTCAGTGGCTTTCTCCGTCGTGTTTTTTGCGGTGGCGTTCGCGCTCGCCCTGCGCCCGGGTAAGCTCTCCCATGTGCTCGGCCGCATCTCTGCACCTGCACTCATCATCCTCATCGTCCTCGTAGTGGGCTCCTCCATCATCGCGCCGCTCGCCCCGGCGCAGCCTGCGGTCGTCCCGTATACCCAAAACGCTGCCGTGCAGGGATTCATCAACGGCTACCAGACCATGGACCTGCTTGCGGCTTTGTGCTTTGGGATCGTGATCGCCCTGAACGTGCGCGATTTAGGTGTGGAGCGGCCAAGCGCCGTGGCTTTCGAGATCTCGCGCGCAGGCGTGATCGCCGGCGTGCTCATGCTCGTCATCTACTGCGGTCTGGGGTACGCGGGTGTGGTTACCGGTGCGCTCGTGCCGGGCGCCGGCAACGGGGCGCAAGTGCTTACCGCAGCTGCGACCGGGCATTTTGGCACGGCAGGCACCGTCATCGTCGCGGCGATCTTCCTCATTGCGTGCCTGAACGTGTGCACGGGCCTTATCAGCAGCTGCGCGAGCTACTTCGCCGAGACGTTCCCACGGGTGCCCTATCAGGTTTGGGCAGCTGTCTTTGCCGTGTTCTCGTGCGCGGTGTCGAACTTCGGCCTTACCGCGATCATCACGTTCTCGGTGCCACTGCTCAACGCTCTCTATCCGCCGGCAATCGTGCTCGTGCTCATGGGGCTCGTCGCGCGCCAGGTCGATCGCGTCCCTTACGTGTGGAAGTGGGTCGTGGCGATCGTTGCGGTCGAAAGCGTTCTTGCGAGCGTGCGCGATGCGTTCGCCCAGGGCATCTGGCTGCCGTTCGACGCGCTGCCCTTGGCGGATCTGGGATTGAGCTGGGTGGTCCCTGCTCTTGCGGGCGTTGCCATCGGCATCATCCATTCGGTTGTCGTCGCCTCGGCCTCGCGGGAGCCTGAAGAGTAGGGCGTGCCAGGTCCCTCTGTGCGTGTTCATGCTGTGACGAGGGCTTTCATGGGCGATGGGCGTGTAAAATTATCGAGTTCGACATGATGCGCCCTTGGCGGGCGCTGCGCAATCGAGAGGGGATGCCTGTGGCTTCGCATGCTAACGACCAAGTGAACCAGAAGGTGCTCGTATTCGACTTTGGCGCGCAATATGGGCAGCTCATCGCCCGGCGCGTCCGTGACCTGCATGTGTATTCGGAGATCGTGCCCTGCGACATCACCGCTGACGAGGTGCGCGCCCTTAAGCCGGCGGCGCTGATTCTCTCGGGTGGGCCCGCTTCGGTCTACGCCGAGGACGCCCCATCGATCGATCCCGCGATTTTCGAGCTCGGATTGCCGGTGCTGGGCTTCTGCTACGGTCACCAGATCATGGCCGTGACGCTCGGCGGCGAGGTCGCCCATTCCGAGGTGGGCGAGTACGGACCGGCGACCATCGAGCGCGAGCGCGAGAGCGCGCTGTTCAACGCCACGCCGCTCGAGCAGACGGTGTGGATGAGCCATCGCGACGCCGTGGACCGCGTGCCCGAGGGCTTCACCGTCACGTCGCGTACCGAGGTGTGCCCTGTCGCCTCGATGGAGTGCCCGGAGCGCAAGCTCTACTCTACGCAGTTCCATCCCGAGGTGCGCCACACCGAGTACGGGCAGCAGATTCTCTCGAACTTCCTCTTCGATATCTGCGGGCTCGAGCCCACATGGACCATGGACAACCTGGTGGAATCCATGACCGCGCAGATTCGCGAGCAGGTGGGCGATGACCGCGTGATCCTGGCGCTCTCGGGCGGTGTGGATTCCTCGGTGGTCGCCGCGCTCGGCGCGCGCGCCATCGGCCGCCAGATGACCTGCGTGTTCATCAATCACGGCCTGCTGCGCAAGGGCGAGCCTGAGCAGGTGGAGGAGGTCTTCACCAAGCAGTTCGATGTCGATTTCATCCACGTCCATGCCGAGGATCGTTACGCCGCGCTGCTCGACGGTGTGACCGAGCCCGAGGAGAAGCGTCGCATCATCGGCACGCAGTTCTGGAAGGAATTCTTCGCCGTCGCCCAGCAGCTCGAGCTGGATGGCCGCCCGGTGAAGTACCTCGCGCAGGGAACCATCTACCCCGACATCATCGAGTCCGGCGCACGTAAGACCGGCGGCAAGGCCTCGACGATCAAGAGCCATCACAACCTCATCCCGTTCCCCGATGGCGTGCACTTCGACCTGATCGAGCCGCTTGACCATTTCTTCAAGGACGAGGTGCGCGAGCTCGGCTTGGCCCTGGGCCTGCCCGAGCATATCGTGTACCGCCAGCCGTTCCCCGGCCCGGGTCTTGCGATCCGCATCATCGGTTCCGTCTCCCCGGAGAAGCTCGAGATCCTGAAGAACGCGGACGCCATCGTGCGCGAGGAGCTCGATGCTTACAATGCGCGGCTCTTCGAGCTGACGGGCGAGCGCAACAGTGAGCACAGCTGCTGGCAGTACTTCTGCGTGCTGCCCGACATCAAGAGCGTGGGTGTTATGGGTGACGAGCGCACCTATGCGCGTCCCGTCATTCTGCGCGCCGTTGAGTCGAGCGACGCCATGACCGCCGACTGGGCGAAGCTGCCTTATGAGGTGCTGGCTCGAATCTCGAGCCGCATCGTGGCCGAGGTTCCCGGCGTGAACCGCGTGGCGTACGACATCACGTCGAAGCCGCCTGCGACGATCGAGTGGGAGTAATAAAAATACGTGCAATACACGTGCATGACAGTATAGATAGCACCCATGGCGCATTGCATCATGGGTGCTATCTTTGTGTATGGAAGTAGGGTCACGCCATGACGGATTCCAGGGACAGACCGCCTGCCGCGCGTACAATCGCCGTATTGTGCACACACGAGGCAGGGAGGTCCGCATGGAGACGGTCAACGTCACCGTACGCATGGAGAGGCAGACGAGGGACGACGCGGCGAAGCTCTTCACGGAGCTCGGCATCAGCATCATCCAGGCGATCAACATGTTTCTCAAGCAGGCAGTGAGGGAGCAGAGAATTCCCTTCGAGGTCGCCGCCAGGCCCATAATCGAGTATGGCAACGAGAGCATGGAAAAGTAAGCACGTGTGCCCATCGCGTCGGCCGCCGCAGCGCCCTTACGGCTAGGCCAGCCGCCATCACAGGGCTGCATACTTTTGATAGGTCGAAAGTATAGTAAATATGCTATACTTTCGGCATGGCAAAAATCGACGACATATACGAGGCGGTAGACGACTTCGGCCTAATCACCTCTGCCGAGGCGGCCGAGCTCGGCATGTCCAGGGCGGAGATGGTCCAGCAAGAAAAGCTGGGGAAGCTCGTGCGCGTCGCGCGCGGGGTGTACCGCATGCCCATTTGGCCGTCGCAGCCGCAGGCGCCCTATGCCATCGCCGTGAAGGCGGCGGGTGAAGGGGCCTTCCTCTGCGGAGAGTCGGTTGTGGCGCTACTGGGGCTGGCGCCGACGGACCCTACTAAAATGCGTCTCGCGTCGCCGAGGCGCTGCCGGCGCAATCTGGGCCCCGGGGTCACCTTGGAGCGAATGGGCGGGACGCTCCCCGTCTACCTGGACGGCATCGCCTGCCAGCCCTTGCCGGCCGCCATCGCGGCAGCCTCGAAGACCATGGGGGTCGACAGGGCCATCGAGGCCGCAAGCGAGGCGCTCGCACGCGGCTACATAACCAAAGAGGAGGAAGAGCGGATCAAGGAGGAGATAGCCCGATGAGGAGGCCCAACAGCATGCGCCATCTCGACGACGCGATACGCAGGCTCTGCGGGGGCGCGCCCCAGGACTTCGTGAGGGCGCGCACCGTGATGGCGAACGCGATCGTGGCAAGCATGCTCCCCGACGGGGTCGTCAAGGGCGGCAGCGCGCTCAAGATGCGCTTCGGCGAGGAGAACACGCGGTTCACCACGGACCTGGACACCGCCACGGCGACCGATCCCGCAGCCTACGCCGCCCAGCTCGACTCGAGGCTCCGCTCCGGCTGGGAGGGGTTCTCCGGCCGCGTGGTAGAAAGGGACCCGGCCTCGCCCGATGGGATTCCCGAGCAGTACGTCATGCAGCCGTATGACATCAAGCTGGACTACCTCGGGAAGCCCTGGTGCACGGTGCCGCTCGAAGTCGGCCACAACGAGATGGGCGACGCAGACGCCGCAGACTGGGCCGAGCTGACGGACGCCGACGAGCTCTTCGAGGCGATGGGGTTCCCCGCGCCCGGCAGAGCTCCCCTCATGCCGCTCGACCACCAGGTCGCCCAGAAGCTCCACGCCGTCTCCGGCCCGGGCGATCGGGCCCGCGATCTCATCGACCTCCAGCTGATCGACGCCAGAGCCGAGGTTGACCTTACGGCTGCGAGGGCCGTCTGCCGGAGGCTTTTCTCCTACAGGCGGGCGCAGGCCTGGCCGCCGGCCATTGCCAAGCAAAAGGGATGGGACGAGATGTACGCCGCCCTCGCAGAGGGCCTGCCCGTGCTCCAGGATGTTGACGAGGCGATTCGGTGGGCCAACGAATTCGTCGCCAGGATCGAAGACGCCCGGTAGGCTCGGGCGGAAGCGGACGGGCGGTGCCGGCCTGGGGAAAGCGCGCAGCAGGAACGGGGCCCGTCTACTGCTTCTCTCTTGCCATGCAATCAAAACGCCTTGAGAGCCCACTCGCCAGCTTTCGTGACCCACAAAAGCGCCCTGCCCCGCCCTGAAATCCGTGACCCAGATTTGACCCCATGGATTCGCGGCAATTATTGAGACTGGGCGTAAAAAGAACGAACTGGAGAGAGGTTTTTGCTATTGAAGAGGTATCTGAAAAGGTCCTGGAACAAACTGAGAACCTCAAGGCAGAATCGAACTGCAGCTACGAAGCGATGAAATGGTCAAAGCAGGCAACATCTGATTTGCAACGTCGAACAGCATAGCTAAGGACTATCAAATGGTTGATTTTAAAAAGATGGCAGCATCGCAGAACCCTACGCTGCGCATAAAGCCTGATGAGATTTTCGATAGGCTGCCGAAACCCCAATCCTTTGATGATTTACATAGCAGCCAGGCTGAGGTACTTGATGCATGGTTTGCTAACAGAAAAACGAAAGACACCGTTATCAAGCTTAATACGGGAGGTGGCAAAACCCTTATAGGCCTGCTGATTGCCCTCTCTAGTGCACGAGAGCTAAAACGTGGAGCATTGTACCTTGTCGACAACAAACAGCTCGTCCATCAAGTGTGCGAACAAGCAAGGACACTTGGAATACCCGCTTCCGAATATAACGGAAGAGTATCGCTTACTGCGGATTTCAGAAATGGCTCAACGATTCTCGTTGCCCATTATCAAGCCCTCTTTAACGGCAAGTCCTCCTTCGGCTTGGAAGGAGGACCCGAAGCCGAGGAAGTTTCAGTAATCATCATAGATGATGCGCACTCTTCCTTTGACTCGGTTCGAAGCGCATTCACGGTGGAGGTAAATGCATCGGATGCGCCTGGCTTATATCAAGAAGTTGCGACGCTCTTTCGCTCAAGCTTTGATGATATCGATAGGGTGTCAACTTTCGACGATTTCGTTTCTGGGGCTCGCACAGCTGGCGAAGAGGTGCTGGAGGTCCCATTCTGGGCGTGGGAAAAGCATCGACAGAAGGTCGCCCGAAGCATTTCTGATTTCGCAGCGTCAAACGAAAAAGGCACGCTTACGGCAAACTCTATAAGCTTTGGCTGGGATCTCATCAAAGACGATCTCAAGTACTGTCTTGCAACGCTGAGTCGCGACAGATTCTCAATTACTCCAATTCTTCCCCTTGTGGAGAAGTTTCCGACATTCGAAGAAGCACCTAGAAGAGTGTACATGTCTGCAACGTTTGCTGACGAAAGTGCGATCGTTAGATCTTTTGGATGCAAGAAAGATGACATCAACGTCATCTCCCCCAAAACACTTGCTGGTGTAGGGCGGAGGATGGTTCTCGAGATTGGGGCAAAAGAAGAGCTTCGAACCGCGCTCGTCGAGAAAATGATTGCCCTTGCGAAAGACAAAAAGGGCGTCGTAGTCCTCGAACCGAGTTTTGCAACTGCAAAGCAATGGGAACAATTGGGAATCCCCGCTGTAAAAGGAAGCGAGGTTGTTCAGGCTGTAAACGCCCTGAAGGCAAGCAAGCTGGACACACCTATTGTATTTGCAAATCGATACAACGGTATTGACTTGCCAGGCGATGCATGCCGTATGCTTGTCGTCTCAGGCCTCCCCAAGGGGATGTCCGATTACCATAAATTGATGTCGAAAATCCTAGTCCATAGCAAAGTCTATGCCCGCTCAATCGCCCAAAACATTGAGCAAGCAATGGGCAGAGGTACAAGGGGTTCGGGTGATTACTGTGTCGTTGCTTTGATTGGATTCGATCTTTGCGAGTGGGTTAATGACAACCGCCACGCTGTGTTCTTGACCCCTACAACAAGAGCCCAAATCGAATGCGGGCAAGGCATTATGAACGAAGTAAAGTCAGCAAAAGACTTCGTTGAGGTTATCGACCAGGGAGTCAATGACGACCCCGATTTTGCAGCCTATTTGTCAAGCTATGTGGCAGATAAGGTCAACGATTTTGAATTTGTTGACGACAGCATGCTCGAAGATTTTGCTCTCTGTGAAAGAAAAGCGCTAAACGAATGGCGCAAAGGCAGGAGTGGTCGAGCTGTCGAGCTCCTAAAACAATTTACGAATAGTGAAAATATAGACAATTCAGTAAAGGGGCTTGTCCTCCGCCTGGCAGCTCAAATTGCCTATTCGGATGACGATGTAGAGACTTCCAGAGAGCTACAAACTCGCGCAAACGGGCTCAACCGTTCACTTGCTAAGCCCATGTTCTCTAGCTCAGACTCTGACGTTAGCTTGCAAGCAAGAAAGATAATTGAATTCATTTCGCGCCAAACTCGAAAAAGCAGCGATGTGTCGACGAAATTCGACACAGACTTGAAATCCTTATCGGAGCAATGCGATTCAAAAGAATTCGAATCAAAACTTGAGCTGCTGGGGAAATACCTTGGTGCTAGCTCGAAACGTTACGACGATAACGGTGACGGACCCGACGTTGCCTGGGTTTTTGAAGAAGAGGGTATTGCTTTTGCCTTTGAGGCAAAAAACGAAAAACTATCGGATAATCCGCTCACGAAACAAGAACATGGACAGCTTCAGGTCGCAAAAGAGTGGTTACGAGCTCAGTATCCAAAAATGAATTGTTTTGCAATATCTGTTCATCCAAATAATTTGGCATACAAGAATGCAAGTGCAGAATCAGCATTAGTGCTTACGCTTAATAAGCTTAACGGGCTTGTAAAATCGATTGGTCAATTGATTGCGATCCTAAGTCATGGAACGCTTAATGAGAGAGGTCGATTGGCGGAATGCGAGACGCTAATCGACCAACATAACCTTCGCCCCGAACAGATCCTTGATGCCAGGGTTGAAACATTCATAGCTAAGGAACAAGGGTAGACTCGTGGTGGATTCCTCGCCAAAACCGACCGTATTAAAGCGCTTGAGATGTTTTTCAATCTTGGTCATTACAACGGCTGATCTTAGTTTTCAGAAGAGACAACTGCTGGATAACGGATGCACAGAAGTTTTGGCGGCATCCATCCATGCCAACATCCTCGAGTTCATGCAGGAAGGGAGGACCTTTTAAGGGCTTGTAGAGCTTCTCTACCTTGTCCTCCCTTGACATATAGCACCCGTGCGACTATTCGGTACTGCTCGCAGCTTGCCGTGACCCACCGTGACCCACGAAATCACCCCCGGTTGACCCGAAAACCGTGACCCAGATTTGACCCCATGGATTTTCGTCACTTTTTGAGACTGGGTGTAAATAGGATTCACTAGAACAAACTGCGACAAACTGGGACAAACTAGAGAGAGTTTTTAACTATTGAGTGGGAATAGAACAGACGTTCGATAAAATAATATAGTATCAGATAGCGGGCACGGTTTCAATCGAATCCGTGCCCGCTGCTGTATGTGTGTCCTAGCACGCCCAATATGCGCCGAAAAAGCCGTCTTCTTCAACGTCAAAGTGAATGCGCTTCATTTTTTGCCTCTCAAAATCTTATTTTCACGATTTGCATTTTCATCCCGTTGTCACCGACCCTTGCGAGAAACCGGAAAAAGCCGCTAACAGAAGGGTCTCTCAAATCGTTGTAACCCAGCATATAGCCGCGACTTGTGACCTGCAGACGGCTGTTCCACGTGCCGATTTCCTTGGCGGCATCCGAAACCGCAAAATATGCCCCCACATCCTTGATTTTTGCAGTCTTAAGCCATGTTTTTGCGATCATCTTTACTGCCGTTCGATTGGCAGCATCAAAGACCAGCACGCCGCCGGGGAAAGCGTCCGCCATCTCCCGCACCAGTTCCCGGACCTGCTGGGTCAGAAAGTAATAGAACACCCCGGAGGCAAAGAACACCGCCCCGCCGGAGGCATCGATTTTGCCGAACCATGCGGTGTCTTTCAGATCGCAGGGGATATTTTGTTCTCGATCCTCGGCGGGCAGCAGCTGCTGCCGCAAGGCAATCACATCCGGGAAGTCCAGATTGTAGATCTTGCATCTACCGTTGTCGCAGGTTCTGCCGGTGTTGTCCAGCCCGCAGCCCAGATTGACCACCGCCGCATCGGGGTGGCCTTTCAGGTAATCCCGCACCTCGAAAGCAAGATCACCCTGCCGCATGGCCACCTCCAGCGCACCAAAGCGCTGCATCAGGCTGCGGGAGTTTTTCTCTGCCTCTGAAAAGTCGTAGTCGATCTGGTCGAGCAGGCGAACCGCTGTTTCATCCCTGTAAAGGTTCGGGTACAGCTCCGTACACAGCTTCCGGGAATACAGCGGGAGGGTCAGCGTCTCCTGCACGGTGTCTTTCTCAATTATGCATTTCATAGGTTTCTTCCTCAGTGAATAAAACTGTCACAATTGCCGCCAGCACAGCCGCTATGGCCGTCACGCCTATCGCCATGTGCAGGATGGATGCAAAAATGCCCGTGCTTGGTGTCCTTACTTCCGTGCCGTGACGCAGAGCCACCTTTTCTTTTTGCGTATCTGCACCTCGTGAAAGCCCGCCTGCTCCAGACACGCCTTTAATTCAATGTCCTTGTAGATGGTCATGCCGCCGATGATCCGCGTCCACCTCTCGTCCTTATCCGTATCGCCATCGCTCTCGTTGCAGATAAGAATTGTCCCGCCTGGCTTCAGCGTCCGCCAGACCTCACGGAAGCATCGGGGCAAATCAGGCCAGAAATAGACGGTCTCGAAGGCCGTGGCGGCGTCGAAGCAGCTATCCTCAAACACCATATCCGCCACACTGCCTTGCAGAACGGCGCAACGCCCCTCCTGAATTGCGGTACGGTTGAGCTTTCTAGCCATCTCCACGCTGACGGGCGAATAGTCGATGCCCTTGACGACGCCATGCGGGCATTTTTTCAGCAGCCGTTTTATGTTTGCCCCGCCGCCGCAGCCGCAATCTAGCACCTTGGCGTTTGGCGCAAGTCGTAGAAATCGAAGTCCCCACCGCGCCACAGGGCTGTGGCCCAGATTCATCATGGCAACCATAAGTTTTCCGCCGAGGCCCACGGGCTTGCGGGTGTTTTCAAAGAACGACATCTGGCTCCTCCGATTTCGTGCATTTCGCATAGGTCAACGGGAACGAGGCCTTCAGCACCGCGCTTTTCCGCACCGCCCAGCCGTTTTGACGCAGGAAACGTAGGTATTCCTCGCTTGTCCATCTGCTGTGGAGGGGGAATCCCGCCATACTCATGAAAAAGGCTTTTGCCTTGCCGGAAATCGAGTTTCCCGCGTGGGTGAAGGTTGGCGCGATGAGCACGCCGTCGTCCTTCAGTACCCGTCTGATTTCTTGCAGTGCCTTTTCCGGATGCGGCACTATGTGAAGCGCGTTGGACGCGATCACCACTTCGAAGGACTTCTGTGCATAGGGCAGGCGGAACATATCTTGTACGGAAAAGTGCAGCTTTGCGGATTGATTGTCCCGCCTTGTTTCAAGGATCATCTTTGCAGAAGCGTCCGTAGCCTCGATATGCGCCGCCGCATTCACGATGCTCTTTGCGATAAGCCCCGTGCCGGTGGTAACTTCCAGTACGGTTTTTGCTTTCACCACCGGCCTGATCAGCTCATACGCCGCCCGGTCCTTTCGCATGAAGCGGTCGTACCGACTGGCATTCTTGTCCCAGAAGCCCTTGCGTTCGTGCATGGCTATCGCCCCCAAATAGTTAGAATCATCTAACTATAACAGACGAATCATGCAGTAAGATAAGGCTAACCTTATTTTCTTGGCTAAGACGCATCTCTTCGGTTTTCGCTTATAACGGCGCGAGTCAGATACTAGGCTGGAGCTGAAGAAGGAGCTTGGCGGACAGGTAGGTCGATAACGGTTCCCGGAACGGTGATCCAGCCAATTACACCAGGGCTCTAGTCATGCTGGTAAACCCAATCCATGACGGGAAATAGGTCCTTTTCTCTAGTTCGACGTCTTTCGCGGGCGACGGGTTAACGTGGCTGGCGGGATTCCCTGCACAAAGCCGTTGTCGTCACCGCCTCCAGGCATTCCCGAAATCGCGAATCAAGGGCCTGATTCGCCCTTAGTTTTTCATTCCAAGTGCAACAACGCCCGATGGGGACGGCCCATGGCGCCCTGATACGATGGTGCTTGCGACGACAACATCATCAGGAGGCAGCCATGGGCCGGTACAGCCATCTTACCATCGAGGAGCGCGAGGACGTCATGTGCCTGCGCAGGCAGGGGAAGGGCGTCTCCGAGATCGCCCGCGAGATCCACAGGGACAAGTCCACCGTGTCCAGGGAGCTCGCGCGCAACTCCTGCGCCGCGTCGACCGCGCGCCCCTGGTACCGGGCCTCGACCGCCCAGCGGCGCTACGAGGCGCGCAGGGAGGCGTGCCGCAGGCCGCGGCTGCTCGACGACCCCGAGAGGCTCGAGCTCGTCAGGGAGCACGTGCTCGAGGGGCGCTGGTCGCCCGAGCAGCTGGAGGGGCGCATCCGCCTCGAGCGCCCCGACCTCGCCGTCAGCGACACGACGATCTACCGCGCGATCGGCTCCGGCGCGCTCGACCGCTGCGTGGGCGGCCGAAGGGCGTCGGCGAGGCTGAGGCGCGGCGGCAGGCGGCGGAAGCGCCGGGACGGCTCCGAGCTGCGCGGGAAGATCAAGGTGTCGCACGAGCTCTCCGAGCGGCCCGCCGAGGCGGGCGCCCGCTCGCGGGTCGGCGACTGGGAGGGCGACACGGTCGCCGGGCGCGCCGGCGGCGCGTGCCTCGTCACCATGGTCGACCGCATGAGCGGCTACCTGGCCGGCCGCAAGTCGCCCTCGAAGAGGAAGGGCGACGTGAGGGGGGCGATGGTCGAGTCGATGCGCGGCCACGCCGTGGAGACCGTCACCCTGGACCGGGGCAAGGAGTTCGCCGAGCACGCCCTGTTCACCGAGGCCGTCGGGGCCGAGTGCTACTTCTGCCCGCCGCACCACCCGTGGGACCGCGGGACCAACGAGAACACCAACGGGCTGCTGAGGCAGTACTTCCCAAAGGGCTGCGACCTGGACGCCGTGAGCGACGAGGAGGTCGAGAGGGTGTACGATGAGCTGAACCGCAGGCCTCGCAAGCGCCTGGGGTATCTGACGCCGTACGAGGTCTACCGATCGGCCTCGTTGCACTTGCTGTGAAAAACTAAGCCCAAATTGCGCACGAATCAGCCCTTAGGCGGTACGATGCGGCACGTATCGACAACACTCGGACTGGATTAGTCGCTGAGTGGGAGTAAAGTTCCGACTGATTTTCTCTAAATCTGGTTCTTTTACGGCCTTATTTTCGCTAAATCTTGCGAAAATAAGGCCGTAGCCATTTCAAGGGAGGGTCAGCGTGGAACGATTCCTCATGAACGAGCTCGTTGCCTGGAAGGACGGGCCCCGTCGCAAGCCGCTCATTCTCAACGGCGCGCGCCAGGTCGGCAAGACGTGGCTGCTCCGGGAGTTCGGCAGGACGCAGTTCGAGAACGTCGCGTACGTGAGCCTCGACGACAACGCGAGGATGCGCGAGCAGTTCGAGCTGGGCTACGACATCCCGCGCATCATCGCGGCCATCCAGTTTGAGACGGGGGAGGCGGTGTCAGAGGGCGCTACGCTCATCGTCTTCGACGAGATCCAGGCATGCCCCAAGGCACTCACCTCCCTCAAGTACTTCTGCGAGGACGCGCCCGGGTACGCGGTGGCGGCAGCCGGCTCGCTTCTGGGCATCACCGTGCACGAGGGCAGCGGGTATCCCGTCGGGAAGGTGAATACGCTTGACCTTTATCCCCTTAGCTTTCGGGAGTTTCTTGTAGCAACGGGAAACCGGACGCTCTGCGACCTTGTCGACACGGGCGATGCCAGCCTTATTAACAGCTTCTCAAGCAAGCTCATTCCGCTCCTCCGCCAGTACTACTACGTCGGCGGCATGCCGGAGGCGGTGAGCGTCTTCCTTGAGCGAGGCCTGTTGGAGGATGCTCGCGAAGTGCAGCTCGATATTCTGCGCGGCTACGAGCGCGACATCTCGAAGCACCTAAGCAGGGCCGAGACCGAGTACACGCTCGCGGCGTGGCGGTCGATCCCGTCCCATCTCGGGAGGGAGAACAAGAAGTTCGTGTTCAGCCACATCGCCAAGGGGGCGCGGGCGAGAAACTACCAAGCCGGCATCACATGGCTCACGCAGGCCGGCATCACGACCCTCGTCCGCAGGATATCGAAGCCCGGAATCCCGCTCGCCCCCTACGCCGACGACACGGCGTTCAAGCTCTTCCTGGTGGATGTCGGCCTGCTGGGCGCTATGGCCGGGCTCGACAAGGAGGCGGTCATCGGGGGGAACGAAATCTTCGAGGAGTTCAAGGGCTCCCTCACCGAGCAGTACGTCTGCCAGCAGCTCGTCTCAGACTGCGGGCTCACCCCTTACTACTGGTCGGCCGAGAACTCCTCGGGTGAGATTGACTTCCTGGTGCAGAACGCGAACAGCGTCTATGCCATCGAGGTGAAGGCGAAGGAGAACCTGCGCGCCAAGAGCCTCCGGGCGTTCAAGGGCGCTCATCCGAAAATAAGGTCCGTCCGCTTCAGCCTCTCGGGATACCGTGAGCAGGGTTGGATGAGGAACGTCCCGCTGTACGCGATGCCGAACATGGGGTTGTGGGGATAGGCCGAGCAATGTGATGGTCTGCGTGACTGTTTACGGGGAGGCGGCAATGGTCGTAGGGCCGGAGATGGGGCATGCAGTGATTTGAGCGGGACGTGTTTAGCGTGACAGCATTTTGAGCCGGGCGTCTCTGTGGCACAAGACACTTCTATTGAGAAGAAATGCCGCATACGGCAAAACTGCTCAATAGAACCGACTTGGAAACCAAGATGAGGTACGCGTGGAAATCGGGCATGACCAATACCTCAACAGACTCAACGGGCTTCTGCGCATGAGAAACGTCGACGTGTGCGTGACGGGGGGCAACTCGAAGCTCCTCTCGCATGACGTCATGACGGAGTTTCGGGGCCGCGGAGACGAGGTTCGAATACGGCCGTTGTCCTTCTCCGAGTTCATGCAGGGCTCCGGCGGCGACCGCTACCAGGGCTGGGTCGAGTACGTGGTGCGTGGAGGCATGCCGCTCGCTCGCGTGGCCCCGAATCAAAAGGGCATCACGATATAGAGACACCCTCGTGTCCTCCTACGTGAGGGGCAGGCGCACCACAAAGACGCTGCCTAGGAGAAGGCGGTGCCGTCACTCGACGATTTCGTATCCCGCTCGCTCGAGAATGTCCAGTGCTCTCTGGTAGCTCTCCTTCTTCACCAGAACGTAGTCGGTGTTGTAGGTCGAGATGGCAAAGATCGAGATGCCGTTCTCCGCCAGCGTCTCCGCGATGCCGGCCAGTATCCCGATGAGAGGGAAGTCCAGCATCCCTTGGATGCGGAAGCCCCTCAACCAGCCGTCTCGCTCAACAACGTTCGACGGGACATCGCTGGTGGCGCATACCAGGGAGTTCTCTTCATCCGTCTTGCCGATGAAGCAGTACTCTGCGCCAAGGTCTACCAGCGAGTAGTCCTTCACCTTGCATACCGAGAAATCCTGATCGAGCTCCTTCGGCTTCATGGGGCCTGCCCCTCCTGTATTCCGATTCCGCCCCTTCCCCTTAGATAATCGCATTGTCCCCGCCGGCTGCGGCATCCGACCGAACGTTCGGAGGCCGCAGCTGCCTCATTGGCGCGGCTATACCGTCGGTCTCTGCGCACGATCCCCTCTCAGCGCGGGCACTTGCGCGAGGCACACGCCGGCGAGGATAACGACCACGCCCAGCCATTCGATGATACCGAGGGGCTCGCTAAGCACGATCATGGCGATGAGAAGGCCGGCGGGGAGCTCGGCGGCGGCCATGACGGTGGAGAGGCCGGCGGGCAGGTGCGGCGAGCCCAGGCCGAAGAGCAGCACCGGGCACATGAGGCCGAAGAGGCCCGCTATGGCGGCGAAGGGCAGGATGCCCTGAAAGACGACGCCGGAGACGAGGTAGTCCGGGCACACGATGAGCGACATGAGGCCGGCGCCCAGGCACACGATGACGCCGCGCTGCTCGTTGGAGCACTCTACCTCGACCTTGCCGGAGAGCGTGACGAACAGCGAGCAGGTAACGGCCGCGCCGAGGGCGCAGGCAAGCGCTACGGGATCGTAGCCGGCAAGCCCCGTCTTGTAGACGCCGCTTGCGAACACAGTGCCGAACACGATGACCGCGGCCGAGGCGACTTCGAGGGGCCTGGGCGCGCGGCGCGTCATGACGGTCTGCCAGACGAGCCCCATCCAGGTGAACTGGAACAGCAGCGTGAGCGCCACGGGCGCGGGCAGCACGCTCATGGCGTAGCAGTACAGGATCGAGGTGGTGCAGGTGAGAGCGCCGAGACCCATGAGCTTAAGTGCCTGCAAGGGCTCGATGCGCCGCAGGCGCTTGCTGCGCACGCACCTCAGGGCGGCGGCGATCGCGAAGAACAGGCAGCCGAACCAGGCCTGGCTCGCCACCACCTGCGCAGAGGTGAACCCTGCCGCGTACGCGAGCTTGTACGTGGTGGCCATGGCGCCGTAGCAGGCCCCGCCTGCGAAAACCTGCAGGGCGGCTATTACCCGGCGGCGACCGGGCGTCGCGGCTTCGACAGTAGAGGTCTCCCGATCGATCACATGCTTCATGCCCTCTCCTCCTTCCGCCCCGCATGACGCGGGGCACAGGCTCCACACGACCCGAGCCATCGGAAGGAGGCGCTGCCCGTCGGGAAGACACTGACGACCGGTATGAAAAAACCACGCGACCGAGACCCGGTTGCGTGGCAAAAAGGTGGCTTGCGCCCAGAAAAGTCCACACGATTTTAGACCGGTTCAGTCTAAAGAACGCTCCTGAGGAAGTCAAGAACTAAGTCGCCGCACCTGCGCGCAGGCGTTCCAGCATCAAACGGGCTTTGAGCGAGAACCGGCCGAGCCGCCTCGCGGCATCGCTTGCAGCGCGCTTGACATCACGCGGAACGGGTCCATAATGAGCCTTGAAAATCTCAGCGGATTTTTCTGGATGCCGTCACCTTTTCGCCGCTCGCCTGCCTCTGGCAGACGGGCGGCTTTTCTAATATGAGCTGAACATTGTCAAGAGGCAAAACCGGCCCGACCGCCCGCGGAGCTACCGCGACCGGTCGGGCCTACCTATCTTCACCCGGGGGCGCCGCCGCTTGAGGGCGTGTCTGTTCGACGCACGTTCGGCATTCTAATATCCGCGCGTGGCCTCGTCGGCTGCGCATTTCGTTGCTACGGCTGGGGGCCTCGGCCGAAGTCTGTATGGCGGGCGTGGCGGTTCCCCGCTGCCCATAAAAAGAGACTCGAGTGGCCTCCCAACGGCCTCGAACGCGGCGGGCCCCGGGGTCGGACCCTGTTTCGCTCGGGCGGCCGCTACTCCGCGGCCATCCTCGCTATCGCCCAGGCCCAGCACGCCATCTCGCGCGCGGTGGCGCAGTTGGCGACGACGGGGCGCTTGCCGGCCCCCGCCATCGCCTCCCTGCGGTCGATGAGCCTGCGGTTGCACTTCGTCGCGTGCCTCCTCACCGCGGGGGCGACCTCCTGGCCCGGGGCGAGCGGCTTCGGGTCGCGCGAGGACATCGGCACGTGCCAGGCGGCCTCGACGAGGGCGGAGCGCACGTGGGCGTTGCCCGCCCGCGTGATCCCGCCCTTCGACGACGTCTCACCGCTCGAGTGCTCCGAGGGCGTGAGGCCGCACCACGACGCGAAGGCCGGGGCGGTGGGGAAGCGGGAGAAGTCGCCCGCCTCGCAGGCGAGCAGGAACGCCGTGGCGACGTCGCAGCCCTTCACGCACCTGAGGGCGTCGACGACGGGCCTCCACTCCGGCCTCCCGGCCGACTCGGCGACCTTCCCCGCCAGCTCGTCGCGCGCCTCCTGGCAGCGCCTCACGCAGTCGCGGTAGTGCTCGTAGGCGGCGGCGTCATCGGGCTCGTCGAACTCGATCGCGTCGGCCCACTTCCAGTACGCGCGCGTCCAGTTGCCCCTCCTGCGCCCGGTCGGCGTCGACTCGTCGAAGACGTGGCCGTGGCGCAGCAGGAACTTCGACATCCGCTGCTTGGCGCGCTGGAGGTCGTCGCGCGCGTCGGCGAGGGCCCGCGACAGGTCGCGGGCGGCCTCGGTGCG
This sequence comes from Enorma phocaeensis, assembly GCF_900186505.1. Classification (GTDB taxonomy): domain Bacteria; phylum Actinomycetota; class Coriobacteriia; order Coriobacteriales; family Coriobacteriaceae; genus Enorma; species Enorma phocaeensis. The sequence continues at coordinate 426,109 of NZ_LT891970.1, read as the reverse complement.
CTCGTCGGGGACCCACACCTCGACGACGTTCCTGGTCGCGAGCAGGCGCGCCAGGAACTCGGCGTCGCGCCTGTCGGTCTTCCTGCCCCTGTCGGCGGCGGGCCGCTGCATCTTGGAGACGGCGCCCACGACGCAGTCCAGGCCGAGCGCGCGCAGGGCGCGGCAGAGGTGGAAGCCGGTGACCCCGGACTCGTAGACGGCCCTCGGGGACTCGAAGCCGAGCGCCCACTCGGCGACCGCCGCCGGGTCGTAGCCGAACGAGGCCCGCTCGGCCTCGCCTGTCATCGGGTTCAGGGCGAAGGCCTTGATGCTGCGGGCGTGGACGTCGAGACCGATGGCTGTGACATAATGGGACATGGCCCCTCCTCTGTCGTATGTGGCGCGCGGCCACGGTTGCGGGATACGACCATTGTCGCCCGACCCACGGACCTGCGACAGGAGGAGGGGCTCAATGTTCAGCTCATATCGTCTGAGGAGCCGATTTGCCAAACTTGCTGGTCTCTTTTGGGCTCCCATTGCCTAACTGTTCAAGTTAGGGGGTATTCATTGAAATTATGTGCTAAATACCCTCTAACTCGGGTACGAACGAAGCAAAGAACGACGATGGAGGTGGGAAGTGGAGCTATTCAGGCGTGAGAACTATCTCAGGAAGATTAGGGGCTTCTATCATGATGACGAGATCATAAAGGTTATCACCGGCGTGCGGCGCTGCGGAAAGTCCTGTCTTATGCAAACCGTTGCCCAAGAGCTCGTCGAGAGTGGCATCAGCTCGGCTTCCATCGTCTACCTCGATCTCGACAGTCGCAAGCTGCGGAAGGTCAAGACTGCCGACGAGCTCGAGGCAGCGATAGATAGTGCTTCCGCCGGCGCACCTGACGGATTGAAATACCTGTTCATTGACGAGGTTCAGAACGTGAGGGGCTACGAGGAGGTTGTGAACGCCTTTCGTACCGATGGGGGTTGGTCCATCTTCATCACCGGCTCTAACAGCTACCTGCTTTCGGGCGAGCTCATGACCAAGCTGACCGGTCGCTACATTGAGTTCGAGATGCAGACGCTCACCTTCAAGGAATACGAGGACATGAAGGTATTTCTCGGCAAGTCGGTCAACCCCAATCCCGTGGTAGAGCTCGATGCTTACATCTTGGAGGGCGGCTTTCCCAAGGCGCTCGGATACGAGGCACTCGTTGATAAGCGAGCTTACGTCAAGTCCGTTGTCGAGGAGATTCTGGAGAAGGACGTCCGTCGCAGGGTTCAAGTTCGTAACATGCCCGTGTTCGAAACGGTCAGAAAGTACATCACGAACAATTTTGGGGCAACGACAAGCCTGACTAATATCCTTGACGACCTTGCGAAGCAGGGTGTCCATATTAAGCGCGAGACGCTGGACCGCTACCTTCGGATACTCGAGGACGCCAAGATCATACGACGTTGCGAGCGCTTTGATATGAAGTCGCGCAGGTCGCTTCGAGGTGAGCAGAAGTACTATCTTGCCGACCTGAGCTTCTACTTCGCGCTCAACACGGACAACCGCATCAACTACGGGCCCGTGCTGGAGAACATCGTGTACAGCTACGCGCGGAGCTTGGGCTACGAGGTGAGCGTGGGGCGTATCGGCAAGCTCGAGTGCGACTTCGTCATGAGGTCGCCTGCGATGGAGTACGCCTACGTGCAGGTGGCGATGACCATCATGAATAGCCTCTCGACCGAGGATCGCGAGTACCGCCCGCTCGAGCAGGTACGGGACAACTGGCCCAAGTTCGTCATCACGCGCAACGACCCCATCCAGCACCGTAGCGGCATCGTGCACGAGAACGTGACAGAGCTGATCGGAGAGGGGCGGACGTTCGGGTTGGAACAAGCGAGCGCCTTGCCGGAAGTGGACTACTAGGAAGTTACTCTTATCTGCTCGGCCCTACTCTGACCCGCGCCAATTGCTTAGCAAGCTGCGTGACATGAAGCTGAACTGCGGTCTTCTATTCTGATGATGGTTGGGTTGTTCGCTGGCTACCCTTATCCACTCTAACCTACTCGGACCTACTCTCATCTACTCGGCATGAAGGGCAGGGCAGGTGAGAGACTTAAATACGCTAGAGCTTTCGAACAACGATGACATTCATGCTCCGATATCGCTCGGCGGTGAGCTGCCAGCCGCTTTTTGTACAGTTTCGCTTATGGAATTGTCGACAAACCCCTTGCGTTTCATAGAGCGCATCAGTGCTTATTGTCGGAACAACGTTGTTGGCAGCTGGCGCTTGTCCCTCAATGTCGCTCATGACCCCATCTTACCACCAGCTGGCAAGGCGCTCATCTTCTTGGTCGCCGTCTTCAGAGTCTTGGCGAGCTCATCACTGCTGCGTCGCATGAACTTCCGACTCCGGTTCAGGATCTTAATCATCTTCTTCGGGCTGATCTCATCCTTGTCATCCGCTCCATCGTTATCGTCATCGGGCACCTTATCGTCAGGCACTCCACGCTTTATCGTCTCGATTTCCACCTCAAGCTCGAGTATCCGCTGGTTCAGCACGGTATGGATCTCAGCGACGGAGTTGAGGTCGTCGTACCGCCCGATAAGCACTTCCTTGCAGAAGGCCACGAGCTTGGCGCACTCGTCCAGTACATAGCTCCCGTTCGTCACAAGTGCCATCGACGTCGCGGCAGAGACGCCGGAACCACCGACGGCTCCGAGCAGCGCGCCACCGCCGGCTATGAGCATAGTCCCGCCTGCCATGCCGGTGCCACCGGCGGCGATGGCGCCGCCGCCAAGAAATGCAAGGCTGGCACTCGTGAGAGCGGCTCCGTGCAGCGCGGCCGCCTCAAGCCCCAGAGCCGCTGCCAATGTCGGTGCTATGGCGGGTGCGAAGTAGAACGCGAGACCACCAGTCGCTGCCACGACAACCACGGTTCCTGCAGCTCCAACGACACGTTTGGTAACGGCACCGTCAAGCTTACCGCGTGCGCTGTTAACCGCTTTGTCTAGCTTCGTGAGGTCCTTCTTTTCCACGACGCTTTGGCGCTCGCAGAACACCTCGCCGAGGTAGTCGCTGCCGAGCTTGAGCCCCTTGTAGAGCTTGTCGTTGTCGCCATGTAGCGGAACGTAGGGCTTAAACCGCTTTGCCTCCATCGCGATGAGCCACAGCCAGGAGCTGTTTGCGCGGTTATCGAGTCGTGTCGCGACGGAGTCGTATATGGCATCACTGCCTAGGAAGTACCCGGCGCTTGCTGCCCAAACGAGGTCGACCGTTTCGACGACCATCTCGCTCCATTCCTTGAGCCATGCGCGCTTCCTCTCGGCGCGCTTTGGGTGCTTCTCTTCTGTGATGTCGTGGGCGACGATGGCGTATTCGATCGAGTGCAGCATTCGCGCCTGCATGAAGTCGAGCTTGAGGCAGCCAAGGTCGGAAAGCCCGTGCTCGTATGCCTCCTCTGGGCTCTCGCCCTCTTCCAACTCCTTGTCTTTGAGCGTGGCGTTTACGTCTACGACGCAGGCGATCATGAAAGTCGCCACGCCCACGTAGTTCACACGTAGGAAAAACGTGACGGGGTCCTTGCCCATGATGGCCCTCACGGCGGCGTCGGCGATGTCCACGCCGGTGAAGACGCCGCTCGACACGGTGACCATGCGGCGCATGGCGGGGGTGCCCCAGGGAAGAATGTCCTCGGGGGCGATTCGCTCGAGGTCGCCAATGCAGCGTATCCCAAGGTCCCTGACCTCGCGGGCAAGCCTCCTGCAGAAGTAGAACCCGCGCACGACGCACTGGTTTATGAGCACCGGGATGGTCTGCCTTCCGACCTCGCCGAGTATGCCGACCTCGGTGCGCAGGTCGAACTTCCTGACGCTGTCCTTGATTATCCTGCCGTTCTCGTCGTGGTCGGCAAGCAAGGTTCCGTTGAAGAGCTTGGTCACCCACAGACGGAAGCCCATGTCTCCGTCGCCGGACTCTTTGAAGAACGGGAGCGCCGAGAGCTCCTTCATGAGCGATACGAGCGGGCCGGGAATGCCGGTGCCGCCCATGAGCGCGCCGCTGGAGCCTGCCATGTCGCTTAGCATGTGGAAGAACCAGCCGATGGTTCCGAAGGCGATCTTCTCCTGGAAGTTCTTTCCGATGCAGGCCCTGTGCGACTCGGGGACGGGAGCAACGTGCAGCATGCCCGCCCTGTCGGTTCCCACGACAAGCCCGGTGAACTGGGTGAATATCGAGAAAAACAGGCCGCCGATGCTGAAATGGTGCGAGAAGTCGCGAAGGTGGTGCTGCAGTCCTCCGCCGAAGTCGTTGGTGTTGCCATCAGCCGCAATCGGGTGGTTCTTCTCGAGCGCTTTTATCGCGTCGTTCAGGTCATCCCCGGAGTAACCTTCCACGCGGGCGACCTTCATCACCACCTTCTCGATCTTGTCCCTGCCCCATTCGCTTGCGCGGTCAAGTGAGAACTCGCCTACGTAGAAGACGTCGATGAGACCGGAAAGCACGCCGCTACTCACCGCGACGATGTAGTCGAGCTTGTCGGCTTCGTCTACGTGGGGCTCCCACTTGATATCATCTTCAAGCGTCTCGGTCACGCCAGCGTAGACTTCGCTAATGTCCGACGAGCCTCCGAAAGAGCCGTTTCCGGCCATGAGGAGCTTCGGCCTCTTCTGGAAGGCAATCTCGTACTGGATGAGCGGCCTGTCGTCATCCATGAAGAAAGCAGTTGCGACTGTATTGTTCATTCCAGCTATGCCTCGCTAAAACTCGATATCGTCGAACGTGAATGCCTTCAATGCGAGCTTCACGAGCTTCTCGGTCCTCGCCTCAATCTGCTCCTTCGTCCAGCTGTCCACGCTCACGAGGTCGTCATTGAGGTTGAGTTCGTTGCGGTACCCGACGTTCGCGCCGTTTGAGTCCTTGCGGTCGCGTTTCTCGACAAAGGGCATGTTGCTCAGCTTCGAGTTGTAGCCGGTGATGGTCAGGTTGCCGAGGGTGTGGACGTATGCAGCCTGAATCTCCCGGGCTTTCGCCTTGTCTCCACCACCGATCATGTCCACCCAGCTCGCTGGGATGTTCTCGCCCTGGGGGAACACGTGCTCGATGGTCCATACGTAGTTACCCGACGGGTAGCGCTCCCAGAGCCCCTTCATCTCCTTGGTGACGCTTGGCTCCGCGAGCACGGTGAGGATGTAGCGCGTCATGTCCGGGTTCACGTCGTATATCGGTCCCTCAAGCCGCTCCTTGAAGGTCGCGTCGCTTGACGAAACGTCGACAAGCCTCCGCTTGATGTAGCGGGCGACGTCTACGCCCTCTATCCGCTCGTCCTCGATGCCCTCGCAGATGCTAATGAAAAGGCGCTCCAGATCGCGGGTGGGCGGCGTGTCGGTCACGTTGCGCCTCACGAAGAACCTGACCAGCAGCGCGGCGATTCCGGCGATGAGGCTGTCGTCCAGGTCGAGATCCGACCTTTTCTTCATGAGGTAGAGGAGCATCAGGTAGGAGGGGACGCCCTGAGCGCGTGCGATCTCCACGAGCTGGCGTACGAGCTCGGCGTCCATGCCCTCGCGGTCAACCCCGATGATTTGCGAATAGATGGCGGAGTTGCCGATGAGCTCGTCGAGCACCCCGAGCGCACCGGGGTTTTGGCCGATCCTCATTTCGTAGATCTTGAGCAGGTTCGAGCGGGTGGCCACCGAGCCGAGCGGCAGTTGTGCGCCGCCCTCCTGCACGAAGGGCCTGTTCACGTCGCGGCGGAAGGCGTCGTAGTTCTGGCGGAAGAAGCGCTCCTGGGTGGCGTAGTCGTCGCCAAGGTTGCTAAGCACCTCCTGCCATTGTTCAAAGTAGTAGTCGAGCTCGTCACCATCGGCGTCGGCCACCTTCGCAAGCAGGGTGTTCTTGATTAGGTCCACGGCGGAGAGGGGCACACCTCGGTTGTTCAGCGACGCGAACAGCGTGTAGGCGTCGGCGTGGCTGTCTACGTTGATCTGCACGAGCACGGCCGAGTAGAGAGCCCTGCTCTTGTCGAGCAGGGTGCGCACGGCATCGTCGTCACCCATGCCGGCGATCTCCTCGCCAAGCCGGTCATAGAAGTACTCGAATGCCTTAGACATCTTGCGCACGCCGTGGTACTTGGGCCTCTGCATCACGACTGCGAGTCCGACGTGTTCCTTGAGGATCCAGCGGTAGTCGTCCTGGTTGTGGTTCTGAACCTGAGGCACCACGCGCGTCATGCCCTTGTTCGACTTGAGGACGAGCCTGTTGCGCAGCGGTCTGATGTCGTCGAGCTGCATGTCCTCGTCTATGGCGTCTGGGTGCTCGTTGATGCGGGCGTACAGCGCTGCGAGTAGCAGGCTGATGGTAGTAAGCCTCTGCTGACCGTCGATGACTTCGAACTCCACTATGTTGGTCTTCGGGTCGATCTCGCCCTGGATGACGATGATGGATCCGAGGAAGTAGCCTGGGTCATTGTCGAAGACGTCGTCGTAGAGGTTCGCCCAGTCTCGCTGGCCCCATGTGTACTCACGCTGGTAACGGGGTATGTTGTAGACCTTCAGCGCATCGGTTGATAGGATGCTTGCTACGGAGGGATCACTTACGTTCTTGATCATCTCATCCTGGCTCTCGTTATACGGCATATGGTTTCGGTTGGTTTGATATGGAGACGGGCTTTCCTTACCTTTCGAATTGGATTCGGACTCGACGAGAAGGGGAGACCCAAGATGAATCTTATCGCACCAGGCGCCGTCGCTGCGTTTCGATTCGCCTTCCGGGAGCTTCCGAGGGAGGAGCCATCCAATATCGCCGCGCTTGAAGGGGGCGGCCGTGGTCTTGGTTCCTGTGTGCGGTCATCATGTCGAAATTGCTCACATTTTGATACACGCGGTGCTCAGAAGCCGGTGGCAGTCCGATTCTGAACACTAATCTGGACAACAATATGGACATGTCCGGAAATTGTCCTGAATAGACCAAGGCTTGCTTATAGTTCCCGTTGATCGATGGGCGTGTATGAGGTTGCGATTCGGCGCCAATTCGGTTGAGAGCGAGGCGCTCGGCCGCCTCCAGATGTTTGGGGTGCCAAGGCCATTAGCAAGTGTATGCGCTTCGACAAGAAGTCGCCCAAGCCACACTCTGGGGTGAGTAGAGGTATCGCCTTACAAGCTTGGGCTTCAGAATCACTTTCTCCCGTTTCAATGGCCTCTATTGAGAAAAAATGCCGCATGCGGCAAAATTGCTCAATAGAAGCAATCGGGAATCAAGGCGAGGCACACATGGAAATCAGGCGGGACCGATATCTCAACAGGCTCATCGACCGCATGCACAACGGTATGGTTAAGGTGGTCACGGGCATCCGTCGTTGCGGGAAGACGTATTTGCTCTTCAACCTCTTCGGCGACTACCTGCGCTCGGAGGGCGTCGATGACGAGCGCATTATCGAGGTCGCGCTCGACGTCGAGGAGAACGCCGCGCTCCGCGACCCCGCCGCGCTGTCCGCGTACCTGCGCTCGAAGATTGCGAACAGACACGAGCAGTACTACGTCTTTCTCGACGAGGTCCAGTATGCCATCTCGCGCGAGGAGCTCAAGAGCCCGGACGTCCCGCCCCGGCTCTATGGCGTGCTCAACGGGCTTCTGCGCATGCGCAACGTCGATGTGTACGTGACGGGGAGCAACTCGAAGCTCCTCTCGCACGACGTCATGACGGAGTTCCGGGGCCGTGGGGACGAGGTGCGCGTGCGGCCGCTGTCCTTCTCCGAGTTCATGCAGGACTTCGACGGCGACCGCTACCAGGGCTGGGCCGAGTACACGGTGTACGGCGGCATGCCCCTCACGCTCTCGATGCACACGGACGAGCAGAAGGCGCGCTACCTCGAGCGGCTCTTCGAGGAGACGTATCTGAAGGATGTCGTGGAGAGGTACGAGATCAGGAAGCGGGATGAGCTTGACGACCTGGTGAACGTGCTCGCCTCCGGCATCGGGACACTCACGAACCCGAACAAGCTCGAGAACACGTTCAGGAGCGTGCTCCATTCCAAGATCTCTTCGAACACGATTTCCAGCTATATAGGCTACCTCGAGGACGCCTTCGTCATCGAGGAGGCGCGGCGCTACGACGTGAAGGGGAGGGGCTACATCGGCAGCCCCCTGAAATACTACTTCGAGGACGTGGGGCTCCGAAACGCGCGGCTCGGCTTCCGTCAGGTCGAGGAGAGACACATCATGGAGAACGTGGTCTACAACGAGCTCAGGGCGCGCGGGTACTCCGTGGACGTCGGCGTGGTCGAGAAGCGCGTCCGCGAGGAGGGCAGGGACGTTCGCAGGCAGCTCGAGGTGGACTTCGTCGCCAACAGGGGCTCCGACCGCGTCTACATCCAATCGGCACTGGAGATGAGGACTCCCGAGAAGGCCGCCCAGGAGAAGGCCTCCCTGCTCGGCATCACTGACAGCTTCAAGAAGGTCGTGCTCGTGCGCGACGTGGTGAAGTCCCTGCGCGACGATCGGGGCGTGGTCACGATGAGCGTGTTCGACTTCCTGCTCGACGAGCATAGTCTTGCGGGGATATAGGAGAAAGAGCCGCTAGCTGAGTTCAATTTTGAGTTCAACTCGGGCGCGTGAAATGTGACTGATTTCGGTTAACGGGGAGACGACGCTACAGCACGTAGACGAGAGGCCATGGAAATGCACGATTCGATTACTGAGTGGGAATAGCACCTTCAGCCTGATCTTCTCCAAAAATGGTTATATTACGGCCTTATTTTCGCCACTCTGCACGAAGATAAGGCCGCGCGCTCTGCCGGTGTCCGCCTGCTTCGACGAGTCGGTACAATTAGTGTCAGAAATTGGGCATCCAGAAAGGCGGAAGCTGTGACGCTTGAAAACAAGCTTGGCATAGAGGGTGACGTGGAACTTGCCCGCGAGGAGGAGCGGCTGACGAAGAAGCGCGCTCTCGAGCTGTTCGAGAACGGACTTCTCGATACGTTCGAGGTTGGCACGTTCGCAGGCCTATCTAAGATTCACGGCTATCTCTTCCAAGACGTGTACGATTTCGCGGGCGAGCTCCGCACGGTCAACATTGCCAAGAGCAACTTCCGTTTCGCGTCGGTGATGTACCTTTCCGCCGCCCTCGACGCCATCGACGGGATGCCGCGGAGGACGTTCGACCAGATAGTCGAGAAGTACGTGGAGATGAACGTCGCCCATCCCTTCCGCGAGGGCAACGGGAGGAGCACTCGCATCTGGCTCGATGCCATCCTCAAGCGAGAGTTGGGCGTGGTGGTCGACTGGAGCCGGGTGGACAGGGAGGACTACCTTCTCGCCATGGAGCGCAGGCCGGTGCGGGACACCGAGATCAAGGCGATCTTAAAGGACGCCCTTACCGACGCTGTCGATGATCGCCAGGTCTACATGAAGGGAATCGACGCGAGCTACCGCTACGAGGGCTACAGCACCTACACGATGGATGAGCTTGCCTCTGAATTAGGCGGGGATGGGGAAGGCGTCAGCTCCGGGAGGATGGACGATGCCCCCATTTCGTCTGGGTGTTGCGGTAACGCTGACGAATGATGCTGTGAGCACCAAACCTTCAAGGAGGCATCAGGGGATTCCTCTGCTTGTCGGTAAAGCGATGGCTGGCGTTGCATTTATTTCCACCAGCCATCGCTTCACATTGAGCACCAAGCAGACTTAGGAGACGACATGCTCGAGCGATGCCACCATCTTTTGGTACCGCGCATCGTCGTTCGCGAACGCGCGCCATTCGGGTGAGAGAATGCGCTCGGCGGCGTTTTGGCGCAGGGCAGCGTGCAACGCGTCTACCTGGTGCGCCTTGTGCTCCGCCCATGCCTCGCCGAAGCGCGCGGGGTCGAGGCGGTCGTTCAAATGGTCCCAGAGTTCGGTCGCCGCCGTATCAGGGTCCACTGGGGCATCGATCACAGCTCCCACCGCGCGCTCGAGCGCGGCGAGGGCGCCGTTCCTCTCGCCTGTGCGGCGCAGCGTCTCGGCCACCTCGAAGGATATCGTGGCAGAGAAGAACGGATTCATCTCACCCATACCCAACGTGTCGAAGATCGAACGAGCTGCTGTGTCAGCCGTCTGCGCAAAGGCGGCGTCGTCTCGCATGCCCACCTCCTGTACGAGCGACGAGAGCACGAAGTTCGCTGCCCGAAGTCGCTCAGTTTGCAGAAGCTCGAGCGCCTCGTCGTCGCGCCCGAGCTTGCGGTAGGACGAGGCGAGAAGCATCGTCGGTGCGCCCGCATCCTGCCGGCGAACGAGCGCCTCCAGAAGTGCCGTGGCCTCCTCGTAGCGCTCTGCCTGGAAGAGCGCTGTTGCTTTCTGTTGCTGCGCGAGGAAGAGAATCGCCGGATCCGTTGCAACCTCGAGTGCGCGGTCGATCAAGGTGAGGGCTTCGTCTGTGAGCGCGTCGGCGTCGGACGGGGCGTTGGCCTCGATGCCGGCAGCGCCGTCCTGGTCGGGCGATGCTGCGAGCGGCGTGGTCATGCCCGCGGCCCATAGGGTGAGAAGCGACGCAAGCATGAGCAGAAGATTCGCGTCCGAGTAGTGCTCGGCAGCGAGCGTGCGCAGCCGCTCGTGCGCTGCGGTTCGATCTTGCTCGGCTAGCGCGTAGACCTCGGCGTAGAGTGCGGCCGACTCGGCTTCGGTGAGCGCGTCGTGCCAGTCAAAGAGCTCGTCCAAGGTGAGCGAGAAGTACGCGGCGATGCGCGGCAGAAGGCTTATGTCCGGGAGGCTTTGGCCGAGCTCCCATTTGGACACAGCCGCCTTCGAGACGCCGAGATGCGCCGCCAGGGCTTCTTGGGTTATGCCGGTACGATGCCGTTCACGCGCGATGGTGCGTCCGATGTTGATCGTTTCGCTCATGGGCTGTCCTTTCATTGCGATGAATGGATGGCGGCCGGCTGCTGCTTCCAGTATGGAATCAAGCTCCGATGGAATCAAAGGAGCAGCAGTTGACTTTGAGCGCAACGGGTCAACCAGGGCGCGGCGTCCCCGCCGTGACCATGGTGGAGGCGTTGGCGGTCACGGCGGGGCGCGTGTGGCAGCTGTTGAGGATCTTGCCTTGCGGCGCCTGTTCCTACGAGATCGCCTCGAACTCCCTCAGGACCTTCTCGATGTCCGTCCCCTTGATCTTCTTGAGCGCCTCTTTGAGCGCAAACCGCTCGACCAGGCCGAGCTTCATGTCGGTGATCGGCTTGCCGTCGCGCAGCTTCACGCTTGCCATGAGCAGGTCGCGCACGTCAAAGACGCTGCCCCACACCTCGGGCACGCCGCGGTCGACGTCGCAGAGCGTGTAGACGGCCTCCATGCCGGTTCGCATGGAATACTCGGTGGTGAAGATGGTGTCGCGCGGCGTCTCGGCGAACTGGCCTATGAAGGCAAAGTTGACCGCGCCGTCGGGTACCACGTCGGGGCGGTCTCCTGCGGCGCGCGGCATGAAGAACGCCGTGATATAGGGCATCATGACCGGCACCGTGTTGGCATGGTGCGCGGCGAGCTCGGCGATGCGCGCCTCCGGGACGCCCATGTGGTAGAGCCACTCCTGGCAGATCTCCTCGCCGGTGCAGTCGCGCATGGGCTTCTTCACGTAGTTGCCGGGTTCGTCGGGGAACAGGCCGTACACCCACACGCACAGCTCGTTCTTGGGCTGGTCGCGGAACTGCTGCTGGCGGTTGAGCGTCCAGCTCATGAGCCAGTTGGAGTCGGTGCAGGTCACGATGCCTCCGGTGACCACGTGGCCGGTGAAGGGGTCGCGCTTGCAGATCGCCTGGATGTAGGGCGGGATCTCACCGTCGAGGGTCGTCACCGTAGCGCTCATCCACTTGGTCTTCTCGGCATCGCCGCAGAAGGTGTCGGGACGGCCGAAGCTGGGGTCCTGCTCCGCGATGCGGCGCCACATGTCCCAGCCGCCGCCCGGGGCGAGCTCGGGCTTCCACGCGGCGGGTTTGTCCTGCGCCCCCATGGTGGAGTTTTCTACGCAGCCGCCGTTGGTGATGAAGACGAGGTCGTTCTCGGTGAGGTCGATGACCGTGGTCGCGCCGGGTTCGGCCTCGTCGCTCGCGGTGGTCTGGCTCAGCACGATGCGTGTCGCCACCTTCTTCGCGGGCGAGCTGTAGGGGTTGCGCGGGAAGGCCGCCTGCTGGATGCGCTGGATGGTGTCCTGGCCGGTGCCGGTGTGCGGGCGCACCGGGCCCGCACCGCCTCCGATGGAGAACCTTATGTCCTCGACCTTCGTGTTGAAGTGGAACTGCACGCCTGCTGCCTTGAGGTACTCGATGAGGGGCAAGATCATCGACTCGTACTGGTTGTACCTGGTGAAGCGCAGGGCCGAGAAGTCTGGCAGCCCAGCGATGTGGTGGATGTAGCGCTTGATGTAGAGCTTCATCTCGAGCGCGGAATGCCAGTTCTCGAACGCGAACATGGTGCGCCAGTACATCCAGAAGTTGGAGGAGAGCACCTCGTCATCGAAGAAGTCGGTGATGGGACGGTCGTAGAGCTTCTCATCGGGCGTGAAGAAGAGCTCCATGATCTCCATGGCAGCCTTGTCCGAGAGGCCGAACTTCCCAGCGCATCCCGCGTCTTGCCCGCGGTTCTTCGTTGCGCGACAGAGCGAGTAGTTGGGGTCCTCCTTGTTGAGCCAGTAGTACTCGTCCAAGACGGAGACCCCGGGCGTCTCGATGGAGGGGATGGAGCGGAACAGGTCCCACATCACCTCGAAGTGGTTGTCCATCTCGCGCCCTCCGCGCATGACGTAGCCGAGGCCGGGAATGTCGAGACCGTCGCATGCGCCGCCGGGCACGCTGTCTTTCTCGAAGATGTGGATGTTCTTGCCTGGCATCTGGGCGTCGCGAACGAGGTAGCACGCCGCGGAGAGCGCCGCGAGGCCCGTGCCCACGATGTAGGCGCTCTTGTGATCGATGCCCGCGGGTTTCTTGGGGCGAGCAAATGCTTCGTAGTTGCCGCTTGAATAGTACATGACAGCACCTTTCTAACGTGCGCATCGGGCGTGTCCCGTGCGTCTCATTCCATGGTGGAGCTGCGATGGGCGGCGCACCATAGACAGTGCCGTGCCTCTGTACGGTTTCTTATCAATACGGCCGAATTGTACAGATGGGCGAGAAAGGCGGGCGAGGTGCCCGTATCGCGTTCCTACGGAGCGGCAGACCCTTCCGGAACGCTCCCCTCGCTTCCGGCGACGTAGCCGCCGGGAATCTCGAGCCGGTCAAGCGCGGTTTCGATGGCACCGTCTGCGATGGTAGCCACGCGCTGCACCAGCCGCTGCGGGTCGTCGCGCATGTCTCGGGCGATCCAGTCCAGAACCGTCCCGATGAGCGCATGGGCGAAGAAGTGCGCGATGAAGTCCCTGTCCTGCTCGCGCACGTGTCGTCGCGCCGCGTGTTCGTCAACTACGCTTTTCACCAGGTCGCTCACCACGGGGACGAGAAACCGTTCAACCTGTTCGCGGCTCATGTCGTGATAAATGCTCGCGATGAAGGACTTGTTCTCGCGCAGGGCGAGAAAGGTGTCCAGAAGGCCGGTCTGCCAGGTGTCGGCGGTCTTGTTGCCGGCGATGGCTCGTGCGGCGTCCTCTTCGCACGCCCATTCGACCAGGTCGTAGATATCCTGGAAATGGTAGTAGAACGTCATGCGACTGATGCCGCAGTCGCTCGTGATGTCTGCGATGGTGATCTTGCCCAGAGGTTTCTCGAGCAAAAGGCGCTTGAGCGACTCCTCGAGCGCGCGTTTAGTGAGCTGACTTGGCATGGGCCCTCCCGGTGGTCGTTTCTCTCCGTATACCCGTGCGCGCGAGGGGATTCGCGGACAACGGTGGTGGCGCAAACGGAGTTGGCCGTATCGGATGGCGGACACGCTAGTTTGGGCAGGAATCCTAGAGCCTAGAAAAGGCTCGTTTGAAATTGCTCCCCACATACTGCTTGGGAGAAAAATGGGAATACGGTGTCGGCGTACAGTTTCTGTTGGTTTGATGCGGGCGCGGAGCGTCCCTCTTCGGATGCAGGTGTCTGCCGCGCGTAGACCGACCGCGCACTCAACTTCGCTTACGTCTCAAGTTTCACGAGTCTGCGCTGGCACACGTCTCGTATGAACGCTGCGGCGTTGCTGCCGAGGAGCGCCCTCCCGAGCTATTTCAGAAGCCAATCAACGAGGCTGCGCTGCTCAATGCCGTTATGGTCCGTCGCGCCGATGCGGTCCAGGGTGAGCAGCGTCTTGGGGTAGGCGTCCCCCAGCAGCTCGAGCGGACGCAGCTCGCGACGCAGCGTCGCCTCGTCCAGTACGGACAGCGCGACCTGATAGTAATGCGGCTTGCCCTCTCGCTCGGCAACGAAGTCGATCTCCAGATCTCCCACACGCCCTACGCGCACCGAGTGATAGCGCCGCAGCAGCTCTAGATACACGACGTTTTCCACGCGATGCCTGAGGTCGCTGCCGTCGCGTCCGAGCAGCAGGTGTCTGAAGCCAAGGTCGCCGAGGTAGTACTTGCCCCCCTGCTGCAGCAGGCGCCGACCCTTGGCGTCATAGGGGTCGGCCTTGAAGATGAGGTAGCACTCCATGAGCGCGTTGAGGTACTCGCTGACGGTGGTTGGGGAGACTTTTGAGCCGTTGGCCGTCAGCGTGTCCGCGACCGTTTTGAGCGAGAAGCGATTTCCAGCGTTATCGGCGAGAAAGGCGAGAAGCGCGCGCAAGACCGGCATGCTGATGCGGGGGTGCCGCGTCGCCACGTCTTTGACGAGGACGGTGTTGAGCACACCGTCAAGGTACTCGGGCACGTCCTCGGCGGGCAGTAGGGAGGCGTACGGCATGCCCCCCAGCGAGAGGTAGCGGTTGAGCAGCTCGGTATCGTCCGCGTCGTCCGTAAAGGCGGAGCGGGCGCCACGATACTCCGCGAACGAGAGTGGCAGGAGTCGGAACTCAACATAACGGCCGGTAAGCAGCGTGGCAAGCTCGCTCGAGAGCAGATCGGAGTTCGAGCCGGTGACGTAGACGTCGCAGTCTTCGCGCGCATACAGCGCGTCGACTGCTCGCTCAAAGCCCTTGACGCGCTGGGGTTCGTCGATAAACACGTAGCAGCTCGGGGAGCTGATGCGGGCGACGACGTAATCGTAGAGTTCTTGCGGCGTGGTGGGGGCGGCAAAGCCCAGGCGCTCAAGATCAACCGAGACGATTGACCTCTCGTTCACGCCGGATTCGACAAGGGCTCGCTGGACCAGTTTGAGCGCGGTCGACTTACCGCAACGCCTCAGGCCGGTCACCACTTTGATGACGTCACGGTCCTTCCAGCGGAGAAGCCAATCAGTTGCCTGAGGGCGCGGGACGATGACCGGCTGGTTTGTCATGAGCGAGTCCAATCTGTCCAACCAAATGGATAGGCTAAGGAAACATATTAATTTTATCCATTTATCTAGATGGATATCGGTGAATTGGTAAATCTATCCAACAAACTGGATATATTGGGGCCTAGAATCAGCCTTGCGGCACATCACGTATCACCTGCGCGTCGTGGCCGCGGAAGAACTCGTCCCTCATATGGCTGAAGATCTGCACGGTCGCCTCGTTGTCCGCGCAATTGCCCTTCCTCGACATGCTCCGGATGAACCCATTCTCAGCGAGCGTCCTGACGTACGCCGCATGCTGGTGCTGCCAGCCCATGTCATCGACCGCATGGGCTGCGTCCCCGCGCGCTACGCCCACGTGTCCGCCTCCCATGAGTCCATGTGCATCGACTACGCGTGTTTTCGGGCACTTACCTGACGACCAAAGGAGCTCCGGCGTGTGCTGGGCAGGCGCTTGTGCGCTGCCGAACGTCTCGGCGGCGCCCTTTACGCTATTCGCCATGGCCAACGGGCTTGTCTTTGCAGGGGCTCGGATCGCTTGGAGCGGGGGAGCAACGGGCATGTCCGGCCTTCCGCCCGAGGGGGATGGTTTGGCTGGGATTGGAGCGGGGCTGCCGTGGGCCATTTGCGGGCGCGCGTTCACATCCCCGAAACACGGGGCATGTACATTAAACTCTTAGGCCGCGCTGTCCGCGCGCTGCCGCCAAGAGGCCTATCGAGGGGAAATCCATGCTTGACCAGATTATGTCTATGCTGGCCGCACTGAATAACAACGTGCTATGGGGCATCCCCATGGTCGTGCTGATGATCGGGACGGGCGTGTTCCTGCTCATCGTTACCAAAGGAGCCGTGTTCACGCGTTTCAACGTCGTGATGCGCTACACCACCAAGACGCTCTTCAACCGCCCCGACAAATCTGAGCTAGAGCATGGTGCCATCTCGCCGTTCCAAGCGGTATGCACCGCGCTTGCCGCCACGCTCGGCACGGGCAACATCGTGGGCGTGGCGCTTGCCGTGGCCACGGGCGGCCCGGGCGCTATCTTCTGGCTGTGGTTGAGCGCGCTCGCGGGCATGGTCATCAAATACTGCGAGGTCACCTTGTCGGTGGCCTATCGAACCCGCAACGAGCGCGGCGAGATCGTGGGCGGCCCCATGTACTACATCTCGCGCGGCTTGGGCGTTTCCTGGCTCGCGGTGCTCTTTGCCATCTTCGGCTTCTTGGCATCGTTCGGCATCGGTGCGAGCGTACAGGCTAACTCACTTGCCACCAGCGTGAATGCGACCTTTGGCATTCCGCTTCCCGCTATCGGCGCCGTCGTGGCGGTGCTCGCCGGGCTCGTCCTCATCGGCGGCATCAAACGTATCTCTCAGATCACCGAGGTGCTGGTGCCCTTCGCAGCTGTGTTCTATCTCATCGCCGCCTTCGTGGTGCTCGTTTTCAACGCGGCCGAAATTCCAGCCGCCATCGGCATGATTTTCCGCGATGCCTTCACCGGCACGGCGGCAACGGGCGGCTTCGTGGGGGCAACGGTCATGTATGCCTGCCGCGTGGGCATGTCGCGCGGCGTGTTCACCCACGAGGCGGGCATGGGTTCGGCGCCTATCGCGCACGCTTCCGCCGACACCGACCATCCCGCCCGCCAGGGCCTATGGGGCACGTTTGAGGTGTTCTTCGACAGCATCGTCATGTGCACCATCACGGGGCTCGTGATCATTACTTCCGGGCTCTGGTGCGCAGACCCCATGATGTCCGAGGGCGCCATGAGCTCGGCGGCGTTCGGGCAGAGCATCCCGGGCGGCCAGTACGTGGTGACGGTGGGCCTCATGCTCTTCGCCTTCGCGACGCTCATCGCGTGGTACTACTACGGCGAGAAGTGTGTGGAGTACCTGTTCCGCGCGCGCCGGGGCGCCCGTGTGGCAATCCGCATCTACCAGGTGGCCTATGTGGCCATGGTGTTCGCGGGCTGCGTGGCGAACCTCGATGCCGTATGGGAGTTCGCCGACTGCTTCAACGGCCTCATGGCGATTCCCAACCTCATCGCGCTCATTGCGCTTGCACCGGTGATCAGGAGCCTCTCGCAGGATTTCTTCCGCGATCCCGACGTGCGGCGCCCGCGCAACACGGACTACGACGGGCTGCTGGTGTTTAGGGACAAGTAATGGGTTGATTGGGGACGGGTTTGTTTCATCCCCTTCGGACGCGAGGAATGCCTGCACACCAATGGCGAGCGCCTACCGATACAGCTCCTCCAGCCCGATGAGCGCCGTGCGCTCGTCTGCCTGCGCCTCAAACCCGGAGCGCGAGAAGAACCCGTACCGGTGGCACGTGAGCCCCGTCCGCTGTACCTGCTCGATCTCATCCTCGATCATCCGTTGTGTGATGGGTGTCGTGCGGAATTTCGCCTCGTAGAAGGAGTATCCGAGCGGGTCTTTGGTTACAACGTCGAACTCTCCGTTCGTCCTTGTCACCGGATCGTCGTAGGAATACGTGCCTATCAGGTCGAAGGGTGGCTCGCTATTACCCATGCGGTTCTGTCGTACGAGGTACTGGCGGCACACCTCCTCGAAGGCGCGGGGGACGAATTGGGTCTCAAAGTCGTCGTTCACGTAGCGGTCGTAATAGACCTCGGGGTCAAGGACGCTGCGCTGCGACAGATACCTGAAGACGTAGCGGTAGTAGAACTTGGAGAGCCCGTCGCAGATGACGTACGAGGTACGCTTCTTGTTGTTGGGATCGTTGATGGGTGAGCGCCGTTGGACAAGCTGCATCCCGATCAGCCTGTTGAGCACGTTGACCAGCGTCGCGCCGCTGGAGACGTGCGACTGGCTCAGGATGTCTCGGTAGCGGGCATGCCCGTCGGCGAGGGCGGAGAAGATCTCGTGGGCGTTGCCGATTTTCGTAATCTCGGAGAGCAGGTAGGAGGGCACCTCGTCCTCAAGCCGCGCATCCGGCTCGAGAATCAGGTGAATGAGGTTCTCCCGAACCGATGCGTTCTTGTCAATGAGGCGGTTGTAGTACGGAATGCCGCCGAACACGCTGAAGAGACGAACCTTATCCTCGCAGGAACGCTCCGGATAGAACTGCGCAGACTCGTAGTAGTCCATCGGCTGGAGGTTGATCTTGAGGTCGATGCGCCCATAGAGGGGGTTGTCTCGCTCCAGCAGGGACTTCATGACCTCTACGTACGACCCGCAGAGGATAAGCGAGAGGTGCGAGCGGTCGCGATACTCGTCGAGAAGAACCTGGAGGATGCTGTCCATTCCTTTCACGACGTCGCGGAGGTAGGGATACTCGTCGATGGCGAGCACGATCTTCTCGCCTGTCGCTCGGTCGAAGACAAAGCGCAGGGCGGCCTCGATGTCGGAGAAGGCGAGCGGCGGCATATCGAAGGCCTCCGCGATGACCTCGGAGAGGTTTTTCGTGTTGTTCTCGGTGGTGGTCTGGCGGCACTCGTAGTAGATGGTACGTGCGTCGCTTGCCTGCCGCATGGTGTGGAGGATGAGCTCGCTCTTGCCAACGCGCCGCCTGCCGTAGAGGAGTGCTGCGTTTTGGATGGGGGAAGAAAGCTGGGCCAGGAGCTTTTCCTGCTCTTTCGTGCGGCCGATGAATGTCATTTTTGCTCACCTCAGTTTACTCAAAAAAGTTGAGTC
Organism: Enorma phocaeensis; assembly: GCF_900186505.1. GTDB lineage: Bacteria > Actinomycetota > Coriobacteriia > Coriobacteriales > Coriobacteriaceae > Enorma > Enorma phocaeensis. Next base: position 407,134 of record NZ_LT891970.1, on the reverse strand, counting down.
AAAATTTTTGAGTAAAGTATAACAGATTAGCTTGATAGGGGTTGCTTGGGGACGGGCTCGTTTCATCCTCCCAGGCACGAGGATTACCGAAGCTGACGCACTCGACTCCGAGCTCGCCGTCCCCCCAGGCACAGGGCGCTACGGCTTACTCCAGCTGCGCATATGCGCCGTTCAGGTAACTAACCATCGAGCTCGGCGAGCAGCTCGAGCCCTTCCTCGGCGGTAATGCAGAAATCGCCTACGTGCCGTCTGAGCGTGTCGTCGTGCGTCATGAGGAAGTTCGCATCGACGTCGTCGAGCGCGGCGAGGACGAGGTCATCTTCGAAGTCATCGTGGATGCGCTTGTAGGTGAAGGCGCCGAGCACCTCCGTGTGGCCGATAGGAGCGACGAGGGCTTTTTCGAGAACGCTGCGCACACAGCCCCAGGAAACCTCGCGCGCGGCAGCGGCGATATCGGGCGAAATGTCCTTTCCGGCGCGCCGGGCGTCGAGCTTCATGAGGCTCGCCAGTTGGTACGCGAGATCCTTAAGCGAGAGCGATGGAACATAGAGAGCGATGTCCTCGCGTTCGTAGGCCTTCGCTATAAACGCGCTCACCGCATGGTGATGCACGCCGCGCGCGAGGAAGTAGTCAAGCCAGATGTTGGTGTCGACGAGGATCTAGATGGGGAGGCGAGCGCCTTTGCACGGGGACTTCGTCATGCGAGCCCCCATTTCTCGAGCTGCTCGGCCGCGGCAAGCTCGCGGAGCTCGTCGTAATCGACGGCGCCATCCACGGGCTCCTCGATGCCGACCTCCTGGTAGAAGGTCGAGACGATCGCAGCGCCTTCAGACATGCGGTCGGGAGTGTCGCCGTCCGTTGCGCCAGCGGCTTGATCGCCGCGCAGCAGATGCGTCAAGGCGGGCGGGAGCGTGCCCTGCGCGGTAGCGAACTCCCACAGCGCGCGCACGACCTGCGACGGCGTGTACCCAAGCTCGGCGATGACGGCGTTGCCGGATGCCTTGAGGGCGGAGTCCATGCGGATGTTCATCTGTGCGGCAGACATGGCGGCCTCCTGCTATACATATCTTAGAATAAGTATAGCAAAGTGCGGAAACGGATTGCCTTCAGTGAGATCGCTCTGCCGCCTGCCGTTGCGCCCTCAGATGAGGCTTCCAGATCAAAGATTATTCTAGATAGAATTATTCTGCGGAGAATAATCTTGCTCTTGGAACGGAATGCGCACGTCGAAGATAAGCTGGTTGCAGTAGCTGCGCTCGAGCATCCGTTTCCGATGCAGTTCCTGCACAACAATACAGGGGACATCGCCCTTCTGTCGCGCCTTCGCTTCGATGTCGCGGGCACGGTTCATGCCCCGATACTCACCCACGCCTCCGCCGAATAGCCAAGCACGAGCAAATTGGTTTGCAGCCACCTCTTCGCTTTTTCGCTTGTTGGATGACTTATTGAATTCGAGCTGCGTTGTGGGGGTTTCATCATTAAGGATGTGGCCGAGCTCATGGAAGAGCGTCCAGATTACATGGTTGTTTTTCTTGCGGCGACCGGTGAGCTGAATTACGGGCACGCCGTTGCGCGTCCAAATGACAATGCCGTAGATGGGAAACTTTTCGGGCGGCTCGATGAACTGGCATATCACTCCAACGCTATCGAGCAGCTGAATTATGTCGTCGAGCATAGTGTCGTCGGCAGACAGAACACGCTCCTTGAGTTGAGGGAGGAGCTTCTCCAGCCCGTTCCGATCGTATTTGAGGCAGTGGGCGCGTTTGTATGCGGCAGTATGCTCTCCGGCTGCGAGCCAGGTCATCATGAGCGCTTCGTCGTATGTAGCGCTGGACTCGCGGAGCGTCGAAAGCGCCGCGCCGAGCTTAATGGAGCAACCAGCAGAGAAGGATTCAAAGGTGCCGTAGCCGGTAAAGCTGAGCAGATCCGATAGAACCTGTGTCTTATCCCGCATGGTCGCCGTGGTGGCTCCCAACTTACGCAGGTATGCGCCAAGCTGAGGCGTGACAATGCCTTCATGCTGCTTCAGCTGCTGATCGTTTCGCAGGCGAGTACAATCATTCTGATACTGTGCTTCGTAGCGAAGCCATGCGTCACTCGGAATTGAGGTGACGCGGCCTAGCTTAATCGCGGTATCTGGCGTAATCGGCGCTTTTCCGTTTATGATCTCGTTAACAAGTTTCCTAGACACATCGAGCTGCTGGGCAAGTTCTGCCTGGGTGATGCCGTTGCCCTCCTCCTCTATCCATTCCTGGAGGAACTCACCCGGCGCTACGGCATAGTTGGTAGGCATGAGTTATCATCTCCTCTTCCAGTGTTTAATTTTCAGGTATCGCTTTTAAGTTCGCCTTGCTTACTCTTCGTGATAATCAATTATTTCGACAACGCGCGCCTCGGTCGACTGCCTTTCCTCCTCGATATCGATAATCCGGACGCCATTTTTGAGCGGCTCGATGATGATTCGTTCGTTAGAAGAGACGGCACCTGACCACTGACCCTTCCTGTTTTCCTTGAGCCGATGCCATTTGCCCAACGGGTCGTTCATCTCTAGTTGCGCAATGCTGTCGCTTGCTTTAAGCGCGGCGATTCGAAGCCTTAGCTTTCGCTCGATGTCTGGTCGCCGCTTATGCATCTCGCGCTCGTCCTCGCAAAGCTTCTGGAGCTTCTTGGTTTGAAACGAGACTTTCATTGATCGCTGCCCATGAGGAGGGGATGATTGTGTGTCATGTTTACGCCACTCCTTTCATGTAACCTGATTAGTTACATGTAGTATAGACGCTTTGCTTGTACATGTCTATAATGATGTAACGAAATAGGTTACTCATCTTATATGACGTGCATTGGAGGAAATCCTCTACTCAACAGAAGTGCCGGAATTCCTTAGCGCGGCCATATCCTCCTTGCTCAAAAGCCAAAGCCGCGAGGGAGCTTCTGAGATTCCGTCGGCGTCGAAGACGACCTTATCGTTGTAGAACACGCCCGCTTTCGCTGGCTCATCGCATTGGCTGAATTCCGCCGGTTCGGCGGGACGCATATACCGTGTTACGCACAGGCAGCCGTCGTCAAAGAAGATGGCGCGCCCGCATTCGTTGCAAAGCCAGATCTCCGCTTTTTCGCCGGGGAGATAGGGCAGGCGGAAGAATGTCTCGCTTTCTGCGTACTCGTTCATGAGGTTCTCGGAGACAAAGCGGTGGATAGTCTCGACACTGTTGCCGCGGACGTCGTTGCCGCAAACGCAGCCAATATGTGCCATGCGGAGCTCCTTAGAAATCGACTAATAATTTAGATGTCGCTGACTACAGTAAATGCCACACGGTTAAGGGCGGGATGTCTGGCAAACACAGGAAAGGGCTTGAATATAAAGCTCAAGGTGTTGATATCGATATTATCGATGCGGATACTTTTTTCGAGATGCTCGGTGATTAACGCTAGCCGCGCTCTGACAGAGCGCACCGTTGTGTTCGCAACGCAATAGATGACGCCAGCTCACGCGTCAACTCTGTTGAGACTAACCGATTGCAAAAAAGCTGATTATGCAGTAATAGAAATGTTCAAAATAATTAGAACATTTCTATTGACTCGTTTCACCTCTCCAGTATTATTGTTCTTAACAATTGGAACATGTTTCAGCTTCTATCAGAATCCACATCGGATTGAAGAAAGGACGATCGCGTAAGTCATTAGTGTTGTAAAGAGACCACCAGAACTGGTGCATAGCAAAACTAAGCGCCGTTGTGGTCCGCATGCCATTCAGAAAGGAGATGAACATGCCTTGCGAATACCTGCCTCTTGGCTCGCTTGTTGATATAAAAACTGGCGCACCTATGAGCCGCGCAAAAAAAATAGCAGTCGGAGACGACCTAATTGAAACAAGGGTGCTCGTTCCAGCCGCGATGGCAGATTCGCGCATCGATGACGCTCAGCTTGTGATCGAGAAGGTTTCGAAGGTCAAAGAGGAGCTTTTTACACGAGAGGGCGACGTAATCATCAAAGCATCTACCCCCTATGACTGCGTCTACATCGACAAGGAGCATGAGGGGCTGCTGGTCACCTCATTTGGTCTCATACTTCGGTCGACCTCGGAATCATTAGTTGATATGCGCTACCTTGCTTTATTTCTCGGACTCGAACAAGCAAACACAGAGCTTCAGAATATGAGTAAAGGCATGACCATCCAGCTTCTAAAGAAGAGGGATATCGGTGACTTAATGATTCCCGTTCCTTCGGCAGAGGAGCAGGCGCGGCTCGGAGCTCTTTCTGAAGGTGTCCAAAAGTACAAAGAACTTTGCCGCGCTATATCCGAAAAGAGCAGCGTGTTACTTCAAAGCGAGTTCGCTCGTATAGTGCAGGCTATTAACTGATTCAAAGACGGCCACAAGGAGAAGGACTCCAATATGATTACCGGAGCAACAAAGAGCAAAGTTGATGCCATCTGGCAGAAGATGTGGGAGGGCGGTATCACTAACCCGCTCGATGTTATCACCAATATCACCTATCTAATGTTCATGCGTCAGCTTGACGAAAAGGAACTCAAGACGGAGCGCATGGAGGCGATGCTCGGTGAGCCTCTGCCGCACATCTTCCCGGATGAATTCGAAAACGATCGAAAAGAGACTATTGCCGGCAAAGAGATGCGCTGGGGCAGCTTCAAAGACAAGCGTGCCGAAGAGATGTATCGCATCATTGACCGATTTGCTTTCCCGTTCATTAAGACCTTGGGTGACGAGTCTGCATATTCCCGTGCAATGGAGAACGCTACCTTTGGGTTCCCCGCAGGTAAGCCGTCGCTCTTGGAGAAGGCGGTTACAGGTGTAGATGAACTGCTCCGCGATTTCGACGAGCATATCGGTGACTTGGGCGACCTTTACGAATACATGCTCTCAAAGCTCTCGACGGCGGGCACCAATGGCCAGTTCCGCACACCCGCCCACATCCGCGACATGATGGTGAAGTTTGTTGATCCCAAGCCTGGCGAGCTCATTTGCGATCCAGCTTGCGGTACAGCAGGTTTCCTCATTTCCGCTGCCGAACACATTCGTAGCAACTATGAGAATGAGATGACGACCGCACAATGGGATGCCTTTACGGGTACGAACGGCGCAGATCCCCAATTCAGCGGTTTCGAGATGGATCAGACGATGCTGCGCATTAGCGCTATGAACCTCATGCTCCATGAGGTCGAAGCTCCTGATGTTCGCTATCTTGACAGTATTTCGCAAAAGAACGGCATTTCTAACAAGTTCGATGTCATTCTCGCGAATCCACCTTTTACTGGATCGGTTGACGTCGAAGACATCAATAAGAATTTGCGCGCCATCGTTGACACCAAGCAAACCGAGCTGTTATTCGTTGCGCTGTTCCTGCGCATGCTCAAAATCGGTGGTCGCTGCGCTTGCATCGTTCCGAATGGTGTGTTGTTCCGTTCAAACTCCAAGGCGTATAGGCAGCTGCGTCGGGAGCTGGTGGAGAACCAGAAGCTTGAAGCCATTATCTATATGCCCAGTGGGGTCTTTAAGCCGTATTCGGGCGTAAGCACGGCAATCCTTGTATTCACCAAGACCAATGCCGGTGGCACAGATGGCGTCTGGCTTTACAACATGGAGAGCGATGGTTTTACGCTTGATGATAAGCGCGATCCAGACGAGAAACGTAACGATATTCCGGATATCCTTGAGCGCTGGGCAAAGCTTGATTCCGAGCGCGAGCGCGAGCGTACGGAGAAGAGCTTCCTCGTTCCGAAGCAGGAAATTGTTGACAATGGCTACGACTTCAGCTTCAACAAGTACTCAAAGACCGAATATGAGCGCATTGAGTATCCGCCCACTGAAGAAATTCTGGCCGATCTTGAAGACCTTAATGCCCAGATGGCGGTTGGTCTAGCCGAACTTAAGAAGATGCTGGGCGGTGATCTCTAATGACGAACAAACCCATTACAGTTTGAGAAGTAGTTAGCCCAATCGCTTAAGCCATCCGCTTAGACGGTCGGACTACGATTGACATATGTCCCGAGGGACTGCCGATCGGGCGCCCGCGGACGGCCTTATGCCCCTGCCCCTTGAGGGCCCGGGGGGTGTTGCCGACGCGGGCGCCGCTGCTTCTGACGACTAATAGGAAACTGCCGGGCTCCTCCGACCAAAGAGCGCCACGGCCAGGTAATGTGGGTGTCGCGCGAGGCAGCATTCCGATCGACCGACGATTGGAAGGATACCATCATGCTGACCGAAGCCACCGCCTGCCCTGCCGTAATAGGCCTCGACGTCGGGAAGTTCTCCCATTGGGCGTGCCACGTGACCAGGCAGGGCGAGATCCTCGCCAGCGGCCCCGTGGCCAACACCGAGCATGACCTGGACAGCCTGTTCGCCCGAGTGGATGCAGGGACGCTGGTCGTCGTCGACCAAGTGCGCAACATCGGGTCGCTGGCGATATCGAGGGCAAGGCTGGCCGGGCTGCCCGTCGCCTACCTGCCGGGAATCGCCGCCCACGGAGCTGCCAAGCTGTTCGCGGGCGACGCCAAGACCGACGAGCGCGACGCCGCGGTCATAGCCAAGACGGCGCTCGGCATCCCGGATTCGCTGCTGCCCGTGCCAAGGCGCGACGAGAGGCTCGAGGCCGCAAGGTCGATGGCGGCGCAGAGGAACCACATGGTCACCTGCTCCACCCGTGACAAGAACAGGCTCAGGAGCATACTCCTGGAAAGCTGCCCCGCGTTCGAGGCGCTGGCCGACCTGGCCGATCCCCATTGGCTGAAGATGATGGAGTCCCTGGGCGGCCCCTGGGGCATCCTGGATGCCGGCAAGCCTGCCGTCGGCGCCGTGACCCGCGGCGCGAACAGGGCGCGCATCGACGCCGCGCTGGCGGCGATATCGTCGTCGACGCGCCCGTCCGAATACCAGGTCATGGCAGAGAACCCGCAGGTCAGGATGCTTGCCAGGCGTATCAGGGAGTCCGCCGAGGAAGCCGCAAGGCTCGACACGGAGATAACGGCGCTGCTCGTCGAGGACGGCACTTACGAATGCCTGCTGACCATCCCAGGAATCGGCCCAAGGACCGCATCGGAGCTGGTGATAAGCATCGACATCGACGACTTCCCCGACCACGACCACCTCGCATCGTATTGCGGAATCGCTCCCAGGAACCGCCAGTCAGGCAAGTCGATATCGTCGGTGAGCGCCTCGCGCCAGGGAAACAAGAGGCTGAAAAACCTGCTCATCTTCTCCTGCAACTCGCTTAGCAGGAGCAGGGGCCGGTTCGGCGACTACTACCGCAAATGCAGGGATCGCGGCATGTGCCACGGAGAGGCATTGAAGGCGGTCGCCAGGAAGAGGATGAAGGTGATCTACGCGATCATGAGGGACAAGGTCCCGTACTCGGCCTAGCTAGCCAGAGCCATAGAAAAACGCCAGCCCGACAAGGGCTGGCGTCAGCATGCTCGAAAGCAGTGATCTTTGGGGACTGCGGTGGGAATCCTGGACCAAGGCGGGACAGGAGGAGAACCGCATGTACAGCCAGGGGCAGAGGAAGCGCGCGATAGAGACCTTCATCAAATTCGACCATAGCTACGCCGACACCGTCGCAGAGTTAGGATATCCGACGAGAGCCTGCCTGCGTAACTGGTGGAACGAGTACAAGAAAACCGGTGAGGTGCCCGAGAGCAAGTTCGCCACCGATCCGAGGTACACCGCAGAGATGAAGCAGCGCGCCGTCGAGCACTACCTCGAGCATGGAAAGAGCCTGGTGAGGACGATGAGGGCGCTGGGATATCCCAAGAGCCGCGAGGTGCTCGGCGACTGGATCGACGAGATAGCGCCCGGGCAGCGCAAGTATAGGGGCCCGAACCCAAAGACGCCGCCGATTCCAATCGAGAAGAAGGTGCAGGTGGTGGCGGAGCTGGAGGCGAGGACTGGGCCCGCCGCGGTGATAGCCGAGCGTCACGGCGTGTCGAGGACCGCACCCTACTTCTGGCGCAGGGAGATGATGGGCGATAATAACGGGGGACCCGAGAAGAAGGGAGAACCCGTGAGCAAGGAGTTCGACGACCTGCCCGATGACATCGAGCAGCTTCAAGATATGCTGCGAGAGGCGAAGATGCAGCTCAGAAAGGTGCAGCTTGAGCTCGACGTACGCCAGGCGACCCTCGAGATGGTAAAAAAAGACCCGGGCGCCGACCCGGACCGCCTGGCCAACGCGGAGAAGGCGGCGATGGTGACGGCGCTGAGGACCAAGTATAAGCTCTGCGAGCTGCTCCCCGTGGTGGGCATGGCCAAGAGCAGCTACGAGTACGCGAGGAACGTGCAGCTCAAAGGCGAGACCGAGGAACACGCGTCCGCCAGGGAGGCGGTAATAGCGGCGTTCGAATCCAGCGGCGGCACCTACGGCTACAGGCGCATCGTCGCCGAGGTCAACGCCGGGTCTGGATCTGAGAGCCGAGTCGGCGAGTGGACCGTGCGTGCCATTATGGCCGAGGAGAACCTGGTCGCATGCGCCGCCAAGAAGAAGCGGCGCTACAGCTCCTACGAGGGCGAGACGTCCGCAGCGCCTCCGAACCTACTGCTAGACGAGCGGGGAAAGCACCACTTCCGCGCCGACAGCCCGAACGAGACATGGATAACGGACGTCACCGAGTTCCGCATCCCCGCCGGCAAGGCCTATCTCTCGCCAATCGTCGACTGTTTCGACGGAATGCCGCTGAGCTGGTCGATCTCCACGTCTCCCGATGCCGAGATGGCGAACTCCTCGCTGCTCGGAGCGTGTGAGTGGCTCGACGAGGGCGACCACCCGGCCGTGCATTCGGATAGAGGCGGTCATTATCGCTGGCCAGGCTGGATAAAGATATGCGAAGAGAACGGCCTGGTCAGATCGATGTCGAGGAAGGGCTGCAGCCCCGACAACGCGAGGTGCGAGGGCTTCTTCGGAAGGCTCAAGGTGGAATTTTTTTACGGACGCGACTGGGATGGGGTTACAATCGAGGAGTTCATCACCATGCTCGACGCGTATCTGAGATGGTATCGTGACATCAGGATCAAGAGCGACCTGGATTACAAGAGCCCCATGCAGTACCGAAGGGATTTGGGACTAGTCGCATAGGATGGATTTGGTCCAGGATTCCCACCGCAGTCCCTTGCCAACAAAATCAGTTGACAAAACTATAGGAACACCCCTTTGCGGGGGAGAAGGTAAGGCTTGGAGATTTAGGGAAAACGATATGCGGCGGTACACCTTCAAGCAAACATCCTGAATTTTTTGCTGGATCAATACCATGGATAGGAACTACTGCACTAAACGGAGGAAAGCTAGATAAAGCGGATGCGGTGAAACTGATTACTAGGGAGGCGGTAGAAAAGAGCGCAACCAAAATAATACCGCCCAATTCAATCATGGTTGGTATTCGTGTTGGCGTTGGAAAGGTTGCTATTAATTCCGTTCCAATGTGCACAAGTCAAGATATAGTCTCCGTTGTTAGCATTGACGAGGCTGAATGGTGCAAGGAATACATATCAATGGTGCTCCAATACAAGGCGCCTGTTTTAGCTGCTCAGGCACAGGGAGCAACGATTACTGGGATTTCGTCTAAAACTCTCAAGTCAATCACAATCCCCGTTGCTCCCCTCGAGACTCAGAGGAGGATTGTCGAAGAACTAAGGGCTATCGAAGCGCAGAAGGTTGCAGCTAATTCGATTCTCAAGTCTTTCAGCGCCCTGGTCAAATCCCGCTTTGTCGAGATGTTCGGGGATCCAAGCGACAATAGTCGGAATTATCAAGTTGTTTCAATCGGAGAAATCCTCTCTGTTCAGCCATCGAACGGCCTATACAAACCACAGAAGGATTATGTTACCGATGGTTCTGGGGTGCCTATCATTCGTATTGATTCGTTTAACGAGGAAGGCCCTAACTATTCTGCATTGAAACGGTTGAACTGCACACAGAAAGAAACAGAAAAGTATGGCTTGCGTGATGGCGACATTGTGGTTAACCGAGTGAACAGTATCGGCTGTATGGGCAAAACAATGCTCATAGATCACCTTCCAGAAGTTGTGGTGTTCGAGTCCAATATGATGCGCATGCATGTGGAAGAGTCGACAATGTTTCCTAGATTCCTGCGTCATCAGATGACTTCAGATTATGCAAAGCGCTATTTCGAATCTCATGCAAAAAAGGCTATCGGTCAGGCGAGCATTAACCAGGCGGACGTCAAGGGGCTAAAGGTTTTAGTACCCCCATATGTCGATCAAAAATCTTTCCTTGACTTCGCCGCCGAGGTCGACAAATCGCGGGTTGTGGTGCAGAAGCAAATCGAGAAGCTCCAGACGCTTTACGACAGTCTTGCGCAAGAGTATTTCGGCTAGAAGCTTGCTGTGAATAAGCCGTTTCGTATTGATGCCGGCGACATGGAAACGAGCAAGTTCATCAGGTGCGTTTAGTGGCGTAGCTGCTTGTTGCAAAGCCCGGATGCTCGTTGGCTTCATTCGCGCTACGCTTGCCTCCCGGATGAATGGAGGCAGGTATGTTGTCAGTTAGCGATGCGGTTCGTCAGGTCGAGCGGATGATGGTGACGACGTTGGACGGTACGCAGATGCGCCGTCTGCACGATGCGCTCATTGAGTGCTTCGTTGAGCAGACCGTCGAGCGTCATAAACGCCTCGGCAACACTGAACTCCTCGAGGCGTTTCTCGATGCTAAACGCCTCGAGGGTTGTTCTGGTCGTTCTCTTAAGTACTACCGGAGTACGCTTGTGAGGTTTGTGGGCACGCTCGACAGTTCTCTCGTGCTGGCTACAACCGAGCAGATCCGCTCATATCTGGGCGGTTATGGAGAAAAGAGCGGCGCTGGTAACGTGACAATCGACAACGTTAGGCGCATCATATCGAGTTTTTTCTCATGGCTTGAAGCGGAGGATTATATCTATAAGAGCCCCGCTCGCCGAATTAAGAAGATTCGAACGGTAAAGACAGTAAAAGAGACTTATTCCGATGAAGTAATTGAGCTGATGCGTGATGGCTGCACGACAAAGCGCGACCTCGCAATTGTCGACTTACTGTCATCAACGGGTATTCGCGTGGGAGAGTTAGTGAACCTCGACCGTGAGGACATCGACTTCGAGGCAAGAGAGTGCATCGTTTTGGGAAAAGGCGGAAAGGAGCGTCGCGTCTACTTTGATGCACGAACGAAGCTTCATTTAGTCGAGTATCTTGCGGAGCGCAACGATGATAATCCGGCTCTGTTCGTCTCGCTCTGCAATCCTAATAGAAGGCTGCAAATTAGCGGGGTGGAGATACGGCTTCGCGAATTAGGACGGCGTCTGGGCATTTGTCGTGTCCATCCCCATAAGTTTAGGAGGACGCTTGCAACGCGCGCTATTGATAAAGGCATGCCCATCGAACAGGTTCAAGTGCTGCTAGGGCATCAAAAGATCGATACGACGCTCAGGTATGCAATGGTCGATCAGCGTAACGTTCGGATGTCGCATCGAAGGTACATCGCATAAAACAAACCCCCCTTTGCGGGGGAGGGTGCCCGCCGCGTGAGGCTGGGGGAGCTGATTTCCAAGGCGAAGGCTGAGCGCTGTGGGGATAGGTCGTTCCCAGTTCTATCGATGACCATGCACGATGGAATCATTGCGCAATCGGAGCGTTTCAAGAAGGCGATCGCTTCGAAAGATGTTAGCTCATACAAAGTCGTCTATCCTGGCCAGCTCGTTGTTGGCTTTCCAATAGATGAGGGCGTGATTAATGTTCAGGGGTTTGATGAGCCTGGAATCATGAGTCCCGCCTACAACATTTGGAATATTGACGCGAGTATTATCTTCCCGGACTACCTTGATCTTGCGCTGCACGGACCTGGCTGCATGGCATATTACGCTGACAAGATGAGGGGAACCACTGCTCGACGCCGCACCCTGACGTCAGATAGCCTAACTGCAATGAGCGTACCGCTTCCAGACATCAACCAACAGAAACATATCGTTGGTATCTTCGATGCCGTCAGAGTACAGATGAATGCGTGCCGCCATCAGCTCTCTCTACTCGACGATCTGGTCAAATCCCGCTTTGTCGAGATGTTCGGGGATCCTGCTGCCTCGCCAAAATTCGAAACATGCCGAGTCGAGGATATTGCGGACGTGTTTGTTGGCGTCGTAGTTAAGCCGAAACAGTATTATGCGGATGATTCGAAAAACGCTGTAAAAGCTTTTCGTTCGCTTAACGTTGGGGAGATGCACATTCGCGATAACGATTGGGTCTATTTCACCCAAGAGGGCAATCAAGCAGCTTCGAAATCCATTCTAAAGAGTGGGGACATATTGATTGTTAGATCAGGGTATCCCGGAACTTCGTGTATCGTTTCTTCTGAATATGAGGGATGCAATGCCATTGACTTAATCATAGCCAGAATTAAAGATGACGGAGTACTACCCGAGTTTCTTGCGGCGTTTAACAACAGCACCCGTATGAAGGATTTGATTGAGCGAATGTCCGTTGGATCCGCACAGAAGCATTTCAATGTCGGATTCTATAAACAAGTTGAGATTCCTTTGCCGCCGATTGAAATTCAGAGGGAATACTTGGCATTCCAGCACCGAGTCGACAAATCGCGGTTTGTCGTTCAACAACAGGTGGTTAAGTATAATGACGTTATTGCATCCAGTGGAATTGCGATTATCGGGCGGGACGAGTTGGTATGAACTTCGATTTCCTCAAACGAGAAGATGGCTACTATAGCCTCTTTGCGGATGCCTGTATCGAAGCGGAGAGGGTTTTCTCTACGTCGCCCGCCATGTGTGCTGTCGGTTGCCGTAAGGCGCTTGAGCTCGCGGTTAAGTGGGTCTATGCAATTGATACAGACATTAGCATGCCCTACCGCGACAATTTGTCATCTTTGCTCCACGAACGGTCGTTCATGGATGCCGTTGATGAGCGCGTATGGCGGAAGCTCCTTGGGATAAACAAGCTTGGAAATCTTGCGGTACACACCGAGCGTGTCGTTACACCCGCGGACGCGATTTTGGTACTGCGCAGCCTTTTCGAGTTCGTTGACTGGATCGACTATTGCTACGGCCCAGATTATTCTGTACGAACATTTGATGAGAAAAAGATTCCAAAGAAAGGAATCCAACTCACAGCAGCTCAGATTAAGGTCGTTAAGGATCGCGAGTCACTTCTTAATGAAAAGGACGAGGAAATTAAGCGGCTCGAGGCTGAGCTGAAGAAGCTGAGCGCTCAGGCGGCTCAAATCAAAGAAGAGGATAGGCCGAAGCGCGATTTCAACCCAGAAGACATCTCCGAATTTGAGACGCGCAAGCACTATATCGACTGGGATCTTGCGCTCGCTGGCTGGAAACTCGACGAGACCGTTCTTCAAGAGCGAGAAGTTCACGGCATGCCGGTTGAACCGGGTAACAACACGGGTGTGGGCTACGTTGACTATCTTCTTATGGGTAAAGACGGGCGTCCACTCGCCATTGTCGAGGCGAAGCGCACCTCTTATTCTGAACAAAAGGGTCTCAAGCAGGCGCGGCTTTACGCAGGTTGCCTTGAGAGGGAGTTTGGCTATAAGCCGCCTATATTCCTCACGAATGGATTCGCTACACTGTTTGTCGATGACGAAAACGGTGCTCCACGTCCGGTAAGCGGATTCTTCTCGCAAGATGATCTGCAGAAGCTTTTTAACCGTAGGGCGGCTACGGTAAAGCCTACGACCCTGACAGTAAATGAAGCGATAGCTGGCGGCGGAAAGCGCTATTACCAGATTGAGGCTATCCAACGCGTATGTGCTAACATCGAAGAGGGGCATCGCAAGAGCTTGCTGGTTATGGCTACGGGAACCGGCAAGACTCGTGTTTCGGCCGCCCTGGTTGACGTGCTCATGCGTTCAGGGCATGTTAAGAACGTCCTCTTCTTAGCGGATCGCGTGGCGCTTGTCAGGCAAGCAAAGCACGCTTACCAAGATTATCTGCCCAATGAGTCTCTGTGCAATCTCTGCTCAAATAAGGATGAGCGCAATGCTCGCATCGTTTTCTCCACGTATCCGACCATCATGAATGCAATTGATGGGGAGCGAAATGAAGACGGCGACCGTATGTTTACGCCAGCGCATTTCGACCTCATTATTGTTGACGAGGCGCATCGCTCTATCTTCAAGAAATATCGGGCGATTTTCGAATTCTTCGACTCTCTTGTCGTTGGACTCACGGCAACACCTGCCAACGAGGTTGATCGAAATACGTACGACTTCTTTGATGTTGAGCGTGGCGTGCCGACCTATGTTTACGAATACAAAACAGCAACGGAAGTCGACCATGTCCTTGTTCCGTATTACGGCATAGAAACTCATACGAGCTTTATCGACGAAGGTATTACCTACGACGAACTATCTCCTGAGAAGCAAGAACAGCTTGAGGAAGACTTCGAAGATACCGGCCAAGAAGTCCCTGACAAAATCGAGAGCACGGACCTTAATAGATGGGTGTTTAACGAGGAAACGGTCGACAATGTTTTAGTCACGCTCATGGAGAAGGGCATCCATGTCCAGGGCGGTCAGGAGTTGGGCAAGTCGGTAGTCTTTGCCCAAAACCAAAAGCACGCGCGCTATATTGTCGAGCGTTTCGGTAAGCTTTATCCAGGGCTTCCAGGAGACTACATTCAGGCTGTTGTTCACTCTGACGACTATGCGCATACCATTATTGAAGATTTTGAGCTGAAGGTTCGGCCGGTTATCGCCGTGTCGGTTGACATGATGGACACAGGCATTGATGTGCCCGAAATCGTAAATCTCGTATTCTTCAAAAAGGTTCGCTCCAAGATTAAATTCTGGCAGATGATTGGTCGCGGAACCCGTTTATGCGAGGGGCTGAACGTTACTGACCCGTTGGATGGCACCCACGAGGACAAGGAGCGCTTCTTCATTTTCGATTGGTGCCGCAATTTCGAGTTCTTCCGTGAAAACCCGCACGTTGTTGAAGGGAAGTTAACCGTTTCCGTTGCTGAGCAGGTTTTTTGCAGGCAGGCAGAGCTCGCTATGCTTCTGCAAAACAGCGCTTTTACGGCCGATGACTATCAGGCATGGAGAAAAGAGCTCGTCGAAACTATGCACGGCCAGGTAATCGCTTTGAATGACGAGCTCTTCACCGTTCGTAGACATCGCCGAGAGGTGGAGAAATACCGCCGTATCGAATCCTTTACGCTGCTTTCTGACGTTTCGTTTGCCGAGCTTAAGAATCCGATTTCGATGCTTGTTGTCAATGATGAGGCGGACTTTTCTGCGTTGCGCTTTGATAACGTCATGTATGGTTACATGATTGCGACCTGCAAAGCCCAAAATACAGATTCGTATAAGAAAAAGATTGTGAGCATGGCAAGGCTGTTGCAGTCGTTGTCGACCGTTCCCCAGATCAACGAGCAAATGCCCCTGATTAGGCAAATCGCAGAAGGGGACATGCTGGATGGGGCTACCCTGCTGCTTCTTGAAGATATTCGCAGGCGACTTCGCTCGCTTATTCAGTTTATTATCACTGGGCCGCAACGACGGGATGTTATCACCCACCTGGATGACCCGATTACGGAAATGACCTATGGAGTGTCCGCAGATATTGGTGAAAACTTCGAGAACTATAGGCTTAAGGTCGAGCGCTATCTTAGGGATTATTCTAATAACGTGGTTATTCACAAGTTGCGGACCAATAAGCCGATGACTGAATATGAATTTAGCCAACTCGAGCGTATCTTTACTCACGAACTTGGCAATGCGGAAGATTACGCAAAAGCATATCAAGATACTCCGTTTGGCCTTTTAGTTCGTCGGGTAGTTCATCTCGACCGGGACGCGGCGATGGAGGCCTTTGCCGATTTTCTTAGCGATCAGAGCCTCAATGAACAGCAGATCTCGTTTATTAAACGCGTAATAGATTATGTGGTTGAGAACGGATATATGGAGCCTGCGGCACTTAATCATCCACCGTTCGATCGCCCGAAATCTTTCATGCAGATGTTCAATACTCAACAGCAGATGAACTTGGTGACTGTGATTAAGTCAATTAAAGAGAATGCCATTTCTCCCGCTGCGTAAACCAAAGCGAAAGGTTCCCGCCATGCCAATCCCAACTCAAACCGAGATGTTTCTTATGGTTTTGGAGCTCATGAAAGACGGCAAAGAGCGCAAGCGCATCGGCATCATTAACGACGCCTGCGATATGCTCGGTCTTTCGGATCGAGAGCAGGCACTAGTTACCTCAAGCGGTGTCCCGGTTTATCGCAGCCGTGTTAGCTGGTCGGTCTCTTATCTCGCGCGTGCGGGCATGCTTTCCAAAGTGACACATGGCGTATACAGGATTAGCGATTACGGAAATGCTGCTGTTGAGAAATACGACAACGCGCAGCTGCTTTCCGATGAAATCAACAAGGCTATTGCAGAAAAGAATCCTTGGAAGTCGAAGAAAAAGGGTGATGCCAAACAAAAGGGGGATAAGGATCCGTTGGATGAAGGGGTTCTTCCTGATTCCATCAACGAGACGTCTCCGCAGGAGCAAATCGACGCTGCTTTCGCACAGTTGAAAACTGACCTGCAGGACTCGTTGCTTTCCTCGATTATGGATAAAGACCCGGGCTTCTTCGAGAAGCTTGTCGTGGATCTTCTGGTGAAGATGGGTTACGGGCAGGGCGAGCAGACGCGTATCAGCAATGATGGCGGTATCGACGGTATGATTGCAACGGATGCTCTGGGCTTTGACCCAATCTATGTCCAGGCCAAGCGCTATTCGGCTGAAAAGCACGTTGGGCGCCCCGAACTTCAAGGTTTTGCAGGCGCGCTTGGGAGCATCTCGCGCGGCGTGTTCATCACCACATCAAGCTTTGCGCAGAGCGCGATTGATTGGGCGCGGCATTACCCTCATGCAACGCTTGTGCTTATTGACGGCAAGCGCCTTACCGAGCTGATGATTCAGTACGATCTTGGCGTTTCGACTGAAAAGGTATACCGCATCAAGCGAATTGATGGCGACTACTTCGGGGAAGAGTAGCGCTTTGTCGCATATGGAAGCTACAACCTCTGCCACTCGTTAGCAAACGTGTGAGATGCTCTTGCGACTAATGTAAAGCGGCTTACAGGACACGCTGTTTGCCCTGTAAGCCTTATTTGGGAATCAGGACGGATCCCGATCTAGCGGGTCAGTGTTGTTGTGACTACGTGGCAGCGGCAATTCAACGTCCTCCAATATGCTTGCAATGAGCCCTTCGAGAGATTGCTTTGTTTTAAGTATTTCTATTTGATATGTATTGCGAATCAAATTTGAGCCCGCATGGATTAACGGATTATCTCGGCGAAGCCTTTCGGCGGCATGTATAATCTGTTCAGATTTCGGTATCTCACAATATAGCTTAGCTAGCTCTTTTTCACTATATAAGAAGCCCCTCTGCTTCTTTTTCAGTATTTTGCGTTTGAAGAGAGTCGAGAATCTATCGAAATAGGCTCGATAGTACGATATTTGTTCAAAAAAGTTTTGCGTTCTTCCATGGAACAGCTGGTTGACGAATTGGATTTTGCTCCGATCATCATCGGCGATAACGAATAGTATTTTCGATTCAACTTCTGTAATCGGGTCGCGGATGAATTGGTCGTTAATACAATATTTATCGATAAAGATGGACAGTCCGAGTTCTGACTTGCGCAGCAGCGACAGAAGGTCACGGTGATGCATTCCTCTGTTGATGAGATAGTTTAGCGCGATGAGCGTGTCGATACTGGACCAAGTCCCATCTCTATAGGACAGGAAAAGCGTATTCAACAAACGTTTGATTAGATAATCATCATGAGTATCAAGAATGCACTTAACAAGTTCGTTTGTTCCATAAGTCAGAATGACCTTGCCGCTCAATAGAGCTTTTTTGATTGAGTTCTTGACGCTTAGGCAACTTAAATTGGCATTGCTATAAATAACGCTCCGGAAAGCAGTCATTGAATCTATATGCCTATCTTCTTGAGAAAATGTCAACTCGACAGCTGCTTTGAAGTCTTGCTGGCAATAATTCCTTTCGAATGACATGCGAGCAATCTCTTCAAACAATTGAGATATGCGACCTGGGGGGTCTTCAATTACTTCCCCCGTGTAATGACCTGAGAAATCAACGCATGATTCTGTTGCTTCGGCTAATGAGAGCTCACTTGTTTGGCCGAATTCTACCTTGTTCAGATTTAGAGCAAGTCCGTTTTTCCTCAAGATATCTGCGTATTTATTGAGAATCAGTTCCTTTATTTTGAATGGGGATGATTCGTTCGACACGTTGATAAATATGAACATGTCATCCACATAGCGAATCATTTTGAATGACTCGGCACCGCAATTGCTATCAATGCAGCGGAAAAGCTCCGCATCGATGTCGGAAAGATATACCTTGGTAGCCAGGAAGCTCAGCGTCGGATGGTTTTGAATGGTTGGAAACTTACCCGCTCCGCAATAGAGCAGTAGCGCGCGAAGGAAAAGGCAGTCGGTAGCTGAGAAATTCTTATCGGAGTAACTTTGCATCTTTGACATGAGCTTGTCGACATCAATTGAGTTGTAGAAATTGGAGAGGTCTGTTTTGAGGTAGTAGGAGTACTGGCTTTTTGCAATCCGTTTCTGGTCACAATACCGTCGATAGCTATCCTTATACTGCGCGCAGTTGTTTGCTAGATCGCCGGCGTATTCACATATCATGTCTTCGCGCGGGTCAGCGAAACATCTCTGGTACTCAATCCCAAAAGCAACAAGGTATAAAAACATAATTGGAGAAATGAGTGTTGAATCGCGAAATGACGCGCCTTGCTTCTGAATGAAACCACTAGTTACATAATTCATCGAAGCACAAGCAATGAAGGCACCGTCTTTAATGTAAGCCGAGAAAAAGTTCCCCGAAGATAGAAGTTGCCAATCAAAAGTGTTGAGAACTGAGAATGGATACCATTGTAGATAGCACCTCAAGCGACGTTTCTGGTCCTTCATGGTTTTGCATGCTGCTTTCCAAGAGCTGTACGAGGGGTGCATCATCAGCAAGCCAATCTTTACTGATATCAGTCGTGAAGTAGCTTGGATATGCGAGCGGTATCGACATGCAAATCCGCGCTGCGGCAATCGTAGCATGAGCCTAGAAGTCGTAAGAACAAGCTTTCAAATTGTCAGACGGGTCTCTATACGGAAAAGCAAAAACCGGTGATGTCTGTAGTTTACATGCTGGGCATCATTGCTCGTGCGCCAGTCGGCTAGAACTCTCCCTGTTCTGCTTCGAGTGCGTCGTGAACTTCTTTGTGTCGAGGTTCAAGTATCTGCCGCGTTCGCTAATACGCATTTTTTACATCGCGTCTGGATAGGGCTTTTTCATGGTTAACTCGGATGCAGGTTCGGCATGCGGACAGGTCGTGAATGCAACAGCACTGTTGCATGACTTCAGCTTAGGAATCATGCGCTACATATAATAGGCGGCTTATAGCTCAGCCAGCTGTTCTCAAAATATGATTTTGCGTTTAGTTATCAGTCGTCAGGGCGCTTGCTTTACTTTCGATCGTCTCGAACTCATTCTCCAGGCGAACCATTTCATTTTGAAGAGCCGTAATCATGTTAAGCTGCCAATCTATGAATTCCGGCCACTTCTCACGATTGGCTTTGATGTCATGGCCGCTCTTATAGAAACGAACGCCTTTGCTTTTCCTGTTATATGGTGTTCCGGCAATACCGAGTGCTTGTTCAAGCTCTTGACGGCGAGAGAGGACAAAGTCGCCAAAATCGGTATCGTGCACACACGCCTCTACACCAATCTGTTTCTTCTGCGTATTAATCAAAAGTACCAGATGGTATCTTATCGAGCCTGCTCCTAATTCTGTCCAATGATGCGCTTGCGGCTTGTGCGGTTTAAACGATTGTGAAAAGGTCTCGTTTTGAGCAGCGCAGTCGACGTACGTCTGCCAGTATTCGAGTTTGATGCGCTCAGTTTCCGAGAGATCCGACTTGGCTTTTTCCGCACGTGCCCACTCGTTGGGTGATTCTACTACGTTGAATCGAGGAGCCATGGGAGAGTCGCCAATGCGCCACACCTCGATTTCAACCAAGAAGAACGCGCAGTCGCTGTCTGTGTGTTCGTTGAGCCATTCGATTGCGTTGCGATGTTCGTCGCGCGCACGCGCAACGACCCAGATCACCACACCTGCTCCTTTGCCTGCGGCATATGTAATGATTTTTCCCAAGTGATCATGGTTGGTATCTTCGAGCTGGTTTTCGATAATCACCTTACGCTCTGTGTCAGCCTCTTGAGCAAAGATGTCTACCGCAAACGAGCCGACTGCACTTTCTGTATCCTTGAGCTCGAGTTCAATGGAACAGGCATCGCCAAGCATGGTGAGGTTTTCTTCTTGTGCAAGCCACTTGGTAAAGTTAAGTGCTTCATGTGGCCAGACGTCCCGGACGTTTACCTTTTCGATCTTTCCGAGTTTGGGCTGATTTGCCATGGCTTTGCTTTCTGCGCGGCGCGGTTATGAATTGGAATAACTGTACCACGAGGATGCTAGGGAGGAATTCAATATGCTCGCCAGCGGAGGCGCTTTGCTGAGGCGTATCGCCTGAGAAAAAAGGTGCGGCTTGCCGACGTCTTGAACGGCGACTCGCTGCATCGGCTGTACGAGAAATTCATCCTTGAGTACTACTGCAAGCACTGGAACTGGCTGCATCCCGCCGCGCGTGAGATCGGTCATGGGATAGGCGATTCGGCGCCAGCCTTCTTGCCGCGTATGCTCACGGACGTGACGCTGGCCAACGGAGACAAGTGTCTCATCATCGACGCGAAATGCTACGGAACGATTCTGGGCACCCACTACGACAAGGAGATTCTCTCACCGGCGAACTTGAACCAAATCTTCTCGTATGTCATGCATGCGGCGAACGCGTTTGACGGCGAAGCCTCGGGCATGCTGCTCTATTCGAAGACGGAGGGCGCGGAACTCGAGAGCGAGAGCTGGTTGGAGCTGGGTCATAGCTACCATGTGCGAACGCTCGATTTGAACCAGGACTTTGCTGGCATCGCCGCGCAGCTCGATGCGATTGCGGAGTTATTGGGCTAAGGTATGTGCGGGCGCCTCGCACCAAGGTAAGCTAATTTATGCAAGATTTCACGCATAAGAAAGGCCCGACTCATCGGGCCTTTCCAGGTGTAGACCGAAGCCTTCCACCGCGATTGGTTGTAGTCTAGCATACCCGGAGTTCTTTCGCCATTTCAGCGATAGGCAGTTTACCCATTGCTCGCATATTTCCGTAAAGCGGTAAGCTTATTGCGCGCGGTTGTTTTGATGATTTTGGAGTAGATGTTGAAGGGCAGTTCAGCGTAGAAGACCTTCAAGATGTTTTCATAGCCTGAAATGAACTGCTTGCATTCGGTTTTAGTCAAACGCATCTTGCGCATGAGGTAGGCGATGAGAACGATGTAATCAGTTATGTCGGAGAAATCGACGCCGACAACTCCTGTTTCCTGCTTTATGAGTTGAGCAACTCCAGAGTGGACAGCGCCGGATCGGAAACGAACATCGAGCACAACACCATTATGCGCAACAGCATTCCGGAGATCTTTTAGGGCAAAAATAATGTCTTTTAGGCGGCGCTCCGATTCCAAGTTGGTGGGCATATCAAGATCGCGAACGATGGACGTTTGAACACGCTTGTTGAGACATTCGTAGAATGCGCCAAAATTGCCAAGTGTCATAACTTCGAAAATTGCCCAGATGGGGATATCCTTGTCAGCATCACGGAAATGGCCAATGACGTCACGATTTTTATGGTTGCGAAAGATGAGGTTGTCAATTTCGCCGCGCAGTCGTTGGCGTCTATCCCACGCTTTGCGATATCTATCCCCTCTGTAGTTTCGGTAATCAGTGAGGCTTTGCTTCCAAATGTTTTCAAACGTTGCCGAGCCCGTGTCTTTGAGAACGGCTTCAAGCGTATAGTTTTTGAGGCATGTTTCAATTTGCACGACATGGGGGTAAAGCAGCGTTTTGACTTGCATGTCAAAATCGTAGAGAGCGGCAACCTGTGAGAAGTCCGTGAGTGGAAGTCGGTTGCTTGCTTTTCCCGCAAAGCGGTAGCCCTTGTATCCATGATAGTAGCCAATATTCTTAAGCTTGCGCTTCTGGGCTGAGCCTTTGATTGCTATGCCGCAATTTCGTAAATGCTTCATGAGCGAATTGAGCGTTTTGGGCATTGTGATGCTCCGAGATTCAATAAGGTAACGGAAGCATATTCTACCGCTGGAAATGGACGCGTCGTGTGGGATTGTTCGCGAGGTTGATTATTTGGAATCAGATCACTATGCCGTGCATTCTTTTCGTGCGAGGTTTTGCCCCGCTTGATCAAGGAGGCTCTCGATGCGGCAAAGCGCAGTATCGCGAGACGCTCGAACTCACCAAGATGGCACCGCACTGCCCCTACCTATACGTCACCAGCGTATGGAACCCTTCCATGCTGCCGGTGAGTCCCTGGCCTTGGATCGAATTGAACTTTACGTCCAGGATCTCGTAGCCGTCGTCCTGCATGGCGCTGACAATCGCGTCGATCTGCCCGGTGTACTTGTTCTCGCACTCGAACGTCTGGTTGAGGAACTTCGAGAAGCTGTTCAGCATCACGACGTGCACCTTACCGTCCTTGGGCGCGAGGCTTGCGCGCACGGTGTCCCGGTATTGGAACATGCCGTCGTTCCGGTACTGCTGCGCCTTGTTTTCGAGCTTTTCCTCATGCGAGCCAAAGATTCCCATAATGCGTCCTTTCGAATGGTGAACGATGGCGAGCCTGCGTCTTTAGGACATCGTATCGCACTGGGACGACTGCGGTCTTTGAGCACATGGGTGAGCGGTCTGCAAGTTGGGAGACAAACAGCCGTATAGCACATCCTGCTTTTGTGATACTATCACTACAGTGATACTTCAGATACAGAAACGGAGGCGGTGGCGTCGTGATCCTCTGGCATGGGTCGTCCGAAATCGTTAAGCAACCGCGCTTGGAGCTGTGCCGTCCATACAACGACTACGGCGCGGGCTTCTACTGTACCGAGCATGAAGACCTCGCAAAGGAATGGGCGTGCCCTGGCGAAGCGGATGGGTTTGCGAATCGCTATGAGCTTGCTACGGACAAGCTCGCCATCCTCGACCTTTCTAGCTCGGAATATTCGGTGCTCACTTGGCTCGCTTTGTTGCTCGCAAATCGCCGTGTCGATCTCTCGAATGCCATCGCTCGCACCGCTCGCGACTACCTGCTCGATCGCTTTCTCATCGACACATCGGGCTTCGACATCATTCGCGGATACCGTGCAGACGATTCGTACTTTTCGTTCGCGCGGGCGTTTTTGAACAACACGATTTCCGTAGCGCAGCTTTCCGAGGCTATGCGTTTGGGAAATCTGGGCGAGCAGGTTGCGCTTACCAGTGCGAAGGCGTTCGAGCGCATCCAATGTACCGGCTATGAACTTGCGTCTTGCGAGATCTATCACGCGCGTAGGGCCGAACGCGATCGCCGTGCGCGGAGCCAGTACCAATCTCTTTGCGCGCAGCTCGATCGCACCGGGCTGTATGTTCGCGTTATCCTGCTCGAGGAGGTCGATCCCCATGACCCACGTCTCTTCTAAAGGCCGTGGCGTCGTTGCCCGCGCGTACGACGTCCTCTACCTAGAAGACGCCATGTCCTGCCTTGCATGCTTCTTCGACTATGCGGCTTGGGACTACGGTGCCGAAGGATTTGAGGTTGCGAACCTTTTTGCGTCGAGTCGGCTTGCCCGGCAGTTCGAAACGGGGGCACCGTGGGTGGTTTCTGGGCGGTCGGGCATCGAGCTCTTCTGGGGCATGTGCGGCGAGCTTGGTTACGACGATGAACAGGCGATGATCGAGCAGGGCTTTCGACCAGACAGGACGCCTGAGTATTGGGCGGGCTGGATCGCCGCGTACGTCCAATGGCGGTTTGCGCTTACGTTCCGCACGGTTTTCGATGTGTTGCCGTTCGATGTGCTTGTCGACTTGTACGACCCGTGGCACGAAGCATCCGAAGAGCGTGTGGCTCAGTTGTTTGCGGAGCGGATGACAAGCTATCAGGGGCAGACGAACCTCGCGCGCATGCGGAGTGCCTGTGGATACACACAGCGTGAACTCGCCGAGCTATCTGGTGTTTCACTGCGGTCGATACAGATGTATGAGCAGCGCAACAAGGATATCAACCGGGCGCAAGCTTCCGCCGTGGCGCAGATTGCTCGCGTGCTTCACTGCCGGGTAGAGGATCTGCTCGAACCGGTTGTTGCGGTGGCGTAGCCCGGTATGCGACGTCTGCGGGGTGCAGCGCTCTACCGCTCAACCTTCCGCACGACTTCGATCCCCGGCGCGACCTCGGCAGCGAACTCGTCGAAGTCTTCCCGCGCGCCCACGATGCTGCCGTAATGGATGGGCACCACGGTCTTCGGGTGCAGCGCGTTCACGAACGCTGCGGCCTGATGCGGGTCGCACGTGTACGTCCCGCCGATGGGCACGAGCGCCACGTCGCACGTCACCTGCTCGTTATCCGGGTTCTGGTCGGTGTCGCCCGCCGCGTAGTAGCGCACGCCGTCGACGGTGAGCACATAGCCCAGCCAGCCGTGCGTCTGCGGGTGCATCCCCAGGCGCTCCGGCTCCACGTTGTATGCAGGCACGGCCTCGACGGCAACGCCGGGCAGCTCGAGCCGCCCGCCCGCTTGCAGCAGGTGCACCGCCGTCGCCCCAATCTCATCCGCCACACGGGCTACCTCGGCACCCATGCTTGCCGGTGCCACGAGTTCGGTGTGGTCACCCGCCACACGCGCGATGTCCTCCGGCGAGAAGTGGTCGAAGTGCGCGTGGGTTATGAACACGTAGTCCGCGTCGTGCGCCGCCTCGGCATCCGTGAGGCTGAAGGGGTCAAGGTAGATGACCACGCCATCCTTGCTCTGGATGCGGATGGCGCTTTGCGTGAACACGCGGACGTTCTCGAGGCTGGTCATGGGCGTTCCTTCTTGGGTTGTTCTGCGCCGGGCATATCCCGTTCATACCCCATTTGCGCGCTCAGAGCCGCGGCAGATTCTCTCAGCTATTTCTCAGGTTCCTTCGGCATTATGACCATGCGCCCAGAGGAAGGCGCAAGGATTAGCGAAAACCGCTCGAAGCGGAACGCAAGAGAAGGAGGACATCATGAAGAAGCTCGACCTCGCCAACCCCAAGCTCGCCCTCGTCCCCCTGTGCATGATCGGCCTGTGCGGCGTGCTCTTCCTGACCGGCTGCGACACGTCGGCGGCAAGCGCTCTGGTTTCAGGTGCGACGAAGGGACAGAGCGTGGTAGCAAGTGTCGACGACGCCAATGGCGCGAACCAGGCTCCGGCGACCACGCAGGCTCCCGCCCCGGGCGCTACGGACTACGACGATGGCAACACCAACTACGACGACGGCGCCACGGACTACGACGGCGCCACGGACTACGACGGCAACAGCGTGTACGAATCGGGTGACAGCCTCTACGACGATTCTTGGGATGACGGAAACAGCGGCTACGATGACGGCGCTTCTGCCTACGTCGCACCCGCGCCCGCCCCCGCGGCTTCGGCACCCGCGGTCTCTGCTCCCGCTACGGGCAACAGCGGCTACAGCAACTACGACTCCGACAGCGGCTACGACGCGGACAGCGGCTACGACGCGGACAGCGGCTACGACGCGGACAGCGGCTACGACGACTAGCGCGGCGATGTTAAAAAACCCCTGGGGTTATTTTACATGCTGTAAGGAAACGGTAAGGCTTTTCGGATAGAGCTACCACTTGCCGAAGGAGGGGCGCTACGCTGCAAGGGCGGGCGCCCTTCTCCGTAGAATCGACTTGCACGGTGCGCTCTGAGCGGAATGGATGGGATTCATATGCGCGTCTTGGTCGTTGAAGACGAGGAGAACATCGTCGCGTACCTCAAGGCGAGCTTGGAAGACGAGGGTTTCACCGTCGATATCGCCTGCGACGGCAACACGGGTCTGGAGATGGCGCTCACCGAGGCGTACGACGTCATCACCCTCGACATCATGCTCCCCGGCATGAACGGCTACAACGTGTGCGGCGAGCTGCGAGGCGCGGGCATCACGACGCCGGTGCTCATGCTCACTGCCAAGGATGGCGAGTACGACGAGGCGGATGCGCTCGATATTGGTGCCGACGACTTTCTTCGGAAACCCTTTTCGCTTGTGGTGCTGGTAGCGCGCCTGCGAGCGCTGCTGCGGCGCGGGGCGAGCAAGGGTTCGGCAAAGCTGCAGGTGGGTGACCTCACGCTCGATCCGGCTTCCAAGGCCGTCGAACGCGGCGGCACGGCGATCGAGCTCACGCCGCGCGAGTTCGCCTTGCTGGAATACCTCATGTACAACGCGGGGCAGGTGCTCACCAAGACGCAGATCCTCGACCACGTGTGGTCGCCGGGGTACATGGGCGGCGACAACGTCGTCGAGGTGTACGTGGGCTACCTGCGGAAGAAGGTTGACGTGGCGTTTGGGCAGCGTCTCATCCACACCGTGCGCGGGGTGGGGTATCGGATGTCCGAGCCAGCGTAGGGCGACGCAAGGCCGGTGTCCGGTATGGGTGATGCCGCTGGGACGTGCTGCCGCGTGGAAACGCGATGTCGCACGGGCGCGCCAGCGTGCATGACGCCGCGGGACACATTGGCCAGAAACCAGGGAGAGACCATGCATCTTTTCAAAAGCATTCGAGGGAAGGTTTCGGTAATCACCGTCGCGGTGTGCGCGGCTGCCATGGTCGCCATTACTGCCGCCGTTGCGCTGGCGACGGGCTGGGCGATCAGCGCCACCATCTCGGGCAGTCTTGATCAGCGCCTCGACGAGATCGAAGCGCAGGTCGCTGCCGGCCAGATGCCCGACGAACTGCGCGGGACCGGCGCCGATCTTGTACAGATCATCGATGAGTCTGGAAACGTGGTGGCGTCGAGCGATTGGGCGAGCGACGTGGCACCCATCTCGGAGGGTGGTCTGGCGCCGGGAGAGGAGCGCCGCGGCGAGCGTGAGCGCGTCTCTCTGAAATTTGATATGGCTGATGAGCAGCCTGCCGAAGACGATGCCGACGACGTGGCGCCGCAGGCGGAGGAGCGCGAGCAGGCGGATCCCTCGGCAACGCCGCAAAGTAGCCCGTCACGTCCGCAAGCTTCCGCGCCGGCAGCCTCTTCGAACTATAACAGCGGGTATTCGTCTGCTCCCGCTCCGTCGCAGCCGCAACAAGCTGCCTCGAATTACGACGACGGGGGCAACTCCGGCTACGACGACGGAGGTGCTTCCGGCTACGACGACGGGGGCGACTCCGGCTACGACGGCGACGCCTCGGTGCGCGGCCGCATCCATGCACATGCACGCCATTTCGTGCAGCAGCGGCTTCCCTTCGTGGCGGAGCAGGCGGGCGCATCGTCTGCCCAGGAACTTTCGGTATCGGTCGAGGAGATGCACATCGACGCCACTACGGCGCTCGGTATCGAAGGGCCGATCCTCGTGGTGGAGCGCGGCGTCCAGACGCCCGATGGCGTGGTCACCATCGCCGCGCTGACGTCGCTCGCTCCCGCGCGCGAGGCAATGAGGACGGTCGCCATCGTACTTGCCATCGCCATGCTTGGCTCCCTGTGCGCAGTCGCGGTGCTCTCGTGGTTCGCCGTCGCGCGCACGCTCGCGCCGGTCGAGCGCATGCGCGCGGAGGCCGCGACGATATCCATCGGCGACTTGAGCCGCCGCTTGCCCGTGCCGGAGCACGATCGCGACCTGGAACCGCTGGCAACCACGTTCAATGATATGCTCGCGCGCCTCGAGGCTGCCGTCGCGGAGCAGCGCCGTTTCGTCTCCGATGCGTCGCACGAGCTCAAGAGCCCGGTGGCGGCTATTCGCGTCATGCTCGAGACCATGCGCGACCATCCGGACGCGGTTGACGCGGATACGCTTGCAAACGACCTGCTCTCTGAAAACGAGCGTCTGGGCGGTATTGTGAGCAACCTGCTGTTGCTCGCGCGCCAGGATGAGGGCGTGTCGCGTTTGGACAAGCAGCAGCTCGACCTGTGCGACCTGCTCTATGAAGAGGCCTCGTCTTTGAAAGCGAGGGCGTCGTGCGAGGTCGATGTTTCCGGTGTGGAGCCGGTGGTGTGCACGGCAGATCACGAGGCGCTTTCGCATGCGGTGCGCAACGTGCTCGACAACGCAGCGCGCTATGCACGGAGTCGCGTGGCGATCTCGTGCCGCAATGTTGAGAACGCGGACGGCGAATTCGTCGAGATCGTTGTGAGCGATGATGGGCCGGGTATCCCGGAACAGGATCGCGAGCGCGTGTTCGGTCGGTTCGTACGCCTGGAAGAGGGTCGTTCGCGCAAGAACGGCAGTACCGGGCTGGGTCTTTCTGTGGTACGGACGATCGCGCGGCAGCATGGCGGCGATGCGCGCTTTATCGACCCCGAACTCGGCGGCGCGAGCATCGCGATTCGCATCGAGGCGTAACCGAGAGCCCCTTCGACGCCTCCTCTCTATCTGTTTTGAACTGCGCCACCAAAGCTGACATTGAGAAGCATAACTTACAGGAATTTGACCTACATCGACGATAAACGGGGATGTAGAGCGAATCTGTGCATGCGAATCGCGCGATAATCGACGCATGCGACGTTGCCGGTGCGGGTGCGCCGTCCGCGCTGCATGTCAGTCGAATCCCAGCAGAAGAAGGGGAGACACCATGCTCATCGAATCCATCTATGACGAATCATTCCGCAACTATGGTCGCGTGTGGGCAGATGTTCCCGCCGCGTTCACCGAGCCCGTGGTCCACGCGCTCGCCGAGCACGCGCCTTGCCCGGAGGACGGCACGAAGTACGAGGCCAGCGCCGCCGCACTCGAAGAGCTCGAGGTCGCGCCCGCGCTCAAGGGGCTTCTCTTCGGCGGTCGCCCCACTCAACTGGGTTGGTGCTGCGGTCATAACACGCGTCTCAACGCCCTGGAGTACCACCGTTCCAGCGAGTTCAACCTCGGTGCGGACCACTTCATCCTGCTCCTTGCGAAGCAGCACCAGATAGAGGGGATGGGCGTCGACGCCACGCTCGACATGTCGCTCGTGCGCGCGTTCCGCGTGCCTGCCGGTGTGCTCGTCGAAGTCTTTGCCGACACCCTGCACTATGCGCCTTGTCAGACAGGCGATGAGGGCTTCCGCACGCTCGTCGCGTTGCCCCAGGGCACGAACGGCCCTCTGCTGGAGCTCGATTCTGCGCTTGCCAACGCCGGCGATGCCCCGCTCCTCTGGGCTGCCGATAAATGGCTCATCGTGCACGCGGAGAGCAACAAGGCTGCCGCCGGCGCCCACGTGGGTCTTCAGGGCGAGAGCATCGATATCGCGGAGGATATCGCGTAGTAGTCAAGCAGCATACGGCATGGGCGCGGGCGCAAAAGCGAAGTGCCTGCACGAAGAAAGAGGGCAGCCTCATGAAGATCGCTATTCCAACCATGGGCGCGGGCGGCCTCGAGTGCGAGCGCTCGGGTCATTTCGGCCACTGTGGCTGCTTTATCCGGCTGGACGCAGAACGGTGCTGCGGTGGGCTCCTTCGACGATCCCTCCGCAGCTCAGACCACCTTCACGATGCCGGCGGGTGCCGTCGAGCTCACTGCGAACTACGATGCGCATAGTCTGGCGCACCACGACGGACAGGATCCCACCTGCACCGACCCTGGCTGGGCTGCCTATGACGAGTGCGCCTGCGGCTACTCGTCCTATCAGGAGATCCCTGCTGCCGGCCATAGCTTCGTAGACGGCGTCTGCACCGTGTGCGGCGAGAAGGAGTCGAGTCAGGATCCGGACCAGACGACCCCCGTCAATCCTGAGCGCCCGGCTGAACCCAGCGAGCCCGGCTCGTCTGAAGGGCTGGAGCAGGAAGCGGCCGCCATTCCGGCTACGGGTGATATGAGCATGCTCGCGGTGGCTGCGGCGGCGGTTGTTGGCGCTGCGGTGCTCGCAGGCGGGCTGCTCGCAAGGCGGCACAGGAGCTAACGCGACGGTACGACAACCTTTATCTAGATGAGACTTTAGGGCGGATGCTTAGGTAACGGGCATCCGCCCTTATCGTCTGCCGTGCGCTGCATGCCAAGTCTCACTTCAAGACTCTCCGCAAGACGCTCCATCGTGCCTCTCTATGCTGGGCCATTGAACCGGTTTCGGTTTAGGCAAGGCGGCGAGCGCTTCTTCGCCGTATGCAGTCCGCGCTACAATGTCTCCATTTGATGGTAGCCGCCCTCGATGCGGCTTAGGTGCCGCGGCAGGAGGGAAAGGGGAGCCGACGCCGATGATATTCTCGCTTGCCCCCATGGAAGGGATCACGGGAAGCGTATTTCGCAGGGTCCACGCGGAGTGCTTCGGCGCCCTCGACCGCTACTACACTCCGTTCCTCGCTCCGCCGCAGGTAGGCTCTTCGTTTGGCGGCAAGGCGTATAAAGAGGTCGACCCGGAGCGCAACCAAGGTCTCGACGTAGTTCCGCAGCTGCTCACCAACGATGCAGACAAGTTCGTGTGGGCAACGCAGGTGCTTGCCGATATGGGCTATGCGGAGGTGAACTTGAACCTGGGGTGCCCTTCCGGGACGGTCGTTGCCAAGGGGAGGGGTGCCGGCTTTCTCAGAAACCTCGGGGAACTCGAAGGGTTCCTGCAGGAGGTATGCGACCGGTCGCGTCTTCCGATTTCGGTCAAGACGCGGGTCGGTGTGCTGGAAGACGCTGAATACGAGAAGATCCTCGAGCTGTACTGCCGCTTCCCGCTCCAGGAGCTCATCGTCCATCCTCGTGTTCAGAAAGATCGCTACCAGGGCGTTCCGCGCCTGGAGCCCTACGGCGAGACGCTCAGACGGGCGCCGTTTCCTGTGGCGTATAACGGGGACATCTTTGGGACCGATGACATGGCGGCGTTACTCGAGGCGTATCCGGAGACGCGCCACGTGATGCTCGGCCGCGGCATCCTCTCCAACCCCGCGCTGGCGCGCATGCTCAACGGCGGGCAGGCTGCCGCAGCAGCCGAGCTCAAGCACTTCCACGACAAGCTCTTCTGCGCCTATGAGGAAGAGATCGGCGGCAACGCGGTGTTTCGCATGAAGGAATGGTGGTACTACGCCAAATATTCCTTCGCAGACCCGCAGGTCGTGCATCGCGCGGTGCGGAAAGCTCGCAAGGTGGGGGAGTACGAGGAAGCGGTCGAGCGCGTGTTCCAGACGCAGGGGCTGAGCGCGGAGCCGCGCTTCGGGGGGTTCTAGGCGGATGCTTCCTGCCGGGCATCCCGGCGACCGGTCACGTCCGGTTGCCCCTGTCCGCGTGGGCGGGTATCCTAGTCACTCCAACATCGAATGGTCTGGAGTCATTGCATGGACATAACCCTCACGCTCGCAGAAGAGCTGAGCCTCAAGCCCGCCGCCGTTCAGGCCGCCATCGACCTTATCGACGAGGGCAACACGATTCCCTTCATCGCGCGCTACCGCAAGGAAGCCACGGGCGGTATGGACGACGTCGCGCTTCGCACCCTCGGCGACCGCCTTACCTACCTGCGTAATCTCGAACAGCGCAAAGAGGATGTGATCATCCTCATCAACGCCCAGGGCAAGCTCACGCCCGAGCTTGAGTCCGAGATTCGCTCCGCTACGCAGCTCCAGCGCGTCGAGGACCTCTACAAGCCCTACCGCAAGAAGCGGCAGACGCGCGCGCAGAAGGCTCGCGAGGCGGCGCTCGAGCCGCTCGCCAACATGATCATCATGCAGGTCACGCCCAAGGGCGGCGCGACTCCGATCGACGCGGCCGCCGCATACGTTACCGCCGAGGCGGCCCAGGCCGGTTACGACACGCCCGAAAAGGCCCTTGCGGGTGCTCAGGACATCGTGGCCGAGACGGTTGCCGAGGACCCGGAGAATGTTGCCGACCTGCGTTCCTTCACCGAGGGCACGGGTGAAATCGTCGCGGCTGCGGTGGATGCGGACGAGAAGACGCCGTACGAGCCCTACTACGATTTCTCCGAGCCGGCGCGCAAGATTCCCAACCATCGCATCCTCGCCATCGACCGCGGCGAGCGCGAGGGCAAGCTCCGCGTGCGCGTGGGCGTGGACACGCAAGCTGCCGTTACTCGCCTCGGTTCCCGCTGGCCGCGCCGTCAGGGCCCCTTCGCACCGGTGCTCGACGCCGCCATCGCCGACGGCTACAAGCGCCTCATGGCGCCCTCGCTCGAGCGCGAGCTCCGCGCCAAGCTCACGGTCCGCGCGCAGACGGACGCTATCAAGGTCTTCGGCAAGAACCTCGAGAGCCTGCTCTCGGCCCGTCCGGTGCGCGGAGCGCGCGTGATTGCGCTTGACCCTGGTTTCCGCACGGGCTGCAAGGTCGCAGTGCTGGACGAGACGGGCAAGCTGCTCGATCACGGCGTCGTCTACCCCACCAAGCCGCGTCACGACGTGGCGGGCACTAAGCGCGAGCTGGCGCGTCTGGTGAAGAAGCACCATATCAACACCATCGTGATCGGCAACGGTACGGCGAGCCGCGAGACCGAGGAGGTCGTGTCGGGGTTCATCGCCGAGCAGGCGCCCGATCTGCGCTATACCATCGTGAACGAGGCCGGCGCGTCCGTGTATTCGGCGAGCGAGCTGGCGAGTGCGGAGTATCCGGAGCTCGATGTGACCACGCGCGGTGCCATGAGCCTGGGCCGACGCCTGCAAGACCCGCTGGCCGAGCTCGTGAAGATTCCGCCGCAGTCCATCGGCGTGGGCCAGTACCAGCACGACCTTGACCAGGCCGAGCTCTCGCGCACGCTTGGCAACGTGGTGGAGGACGTGGTGAACCGCGTGGGCGTGGATGTGAACACGGCGAGCGCGAGCCTGCTGGGCTACGTTTCCGGCATCACGCAGCCGGTGGCGAAGAACATCGTGGCGTACCGCGAGGAGAACGGCGTGTTCACCGACCGCAACCAGCTCAAGAAGGTGCCCAAGCTTGGGCCGAAGGCCTTCGAGCAGTGCGCGGGCTTTTTGCGCATCTCGGGCGGTAAGAACCCGCTCGATGCGACGAGCGTGCACCCGGAGAGCTATGCGGTTGCCACGCAGGTGCTCGAGCGTGCCGGCGTGACGGCGGCGGACCTCGCGGCGGGCGGCATCCCGGACATCGATAAGCGCGTGGGCAACGTGGCCGCGCTCGCGGGCGAGCTGGGCTGCGGCTTCATGACGCTCATCGATATCATCGACGAGCTCAAAAAGCCCGGCCGCGACCCGCGCGACGATGCGCCCGAGGTGGTGTTCAGCCGCGCGGCACTCTCTATCGACGACCTGCAGCCGGGCATGGAGCTTACCGGCACCGTGCGCAATGTGGTCGACTTCGGAGCCTTCGTGGACGTGGGCGTGCACCAGGACGGCCTCGTGCACATCTCCAAGCTGGCGAAGCGCTTCGTGAAGCACCCGAGCGACGTGGTGGCCGTGGGCGACACCGTGAAGGTGTGGGTGGAAAAGGTCGATCGCGACCGCGGCAAGATCTCGCTCACCATGGTGCAGGGGAAATAGGGCAAACCGCTGCCGGTCGGTCGTATTCAGCAAAGCCACAGGGCGGTTGGAGGCGACCGGTCGGCCCCTTGCAGCCGTTGGCGCCGAACCCGCCGGAGTATGATGGGGCAACGGAGGGTATCCGGGCGAGGACGGAGGTTCGTTATGCCTACGACGGAGTGGATGAGCCAGTTCGAGGCGGTCAAGGGCAAACTTGACTGCAAAGTTGACCTGGATGCGTATTTCTCCGAGAAGACCATCGGCTGCATGCCGGTTG
Organism: Enorma phocaeensis; assembly: GCF_900186505.1. Classification (GTDB taxonomy): domain Bacteria; phylum Actinomycetota; class Coriobacteriia; order Coriobacteriales; family Coriobacteriaceae; genus Enorma; species Enorma phocaeensis. The sequence goes on along the minus strand of NZ_LT891970.1, from coordinate 373,333 downwards.
ACGTGCTGGACATCGGCAGCATCAACATCCCCACCGGCACGGTGTTTGCGTGCGACCCGTTGGTGTGGCTTGAGGATGCGCGGCCCTTCATCCAAACCATTCCCGTGGGAACGTACCCCGTGAAGCTCTGCGTGGTCGTTGACGAACAGCTCGGTGACCGCTATGCCTGCATCAAGGTGGCGGTGAGCGACCAGAAGCCCGTTCGGTACGAGCTGGGTATGATCGGCGACGAGGACCTAGCGAGAGAGCTTGAGGACGGTGCGTTCTTCGGGTTCGGCGTCGATGCCGGCATGGGTTGCATCGCGGACATCCAGACCCAGAAGGCGTTCCAGGCCTACTGGGCGAAGCGGCTTGAGGAAGACGAGGACATCAACCCGTATGACGATCTCTTCTTCGGGCTGCTGGAGGAAAACGCTCGGGTGAACCCCCAGTACCAGACCGAGGGCGGTGACTGGCTCAACTGGACGGTGCCCGGGACGGACTGCAACCTTGCTATGTGCACAGCGGGCTGGGGTGACGGAGCCTACCCGGTCTACTTCGGGCACGACGCGCAGGGCGAGATCTGCGGTGTGTACGTGCACTTCATTGATATCGTGGAGTGCTACGACGCGTAGTTGGCGCGCTGGTCCGGATGCAGCCATCTATGGTTTCGTTTCAACGTGGCACGAAACGTGATACGTATAAATTAGCGTCTCATGTTTTGCATTGACGTTTCGCTGATACGGGAAGATGGAGTTCTCTGTGGCACACAGAAACCGGGCTTCCCGTTTCATTTCGATGTAGGGAGAGGAGGTGTGGCATGAACTGGCGAGATTATGAGAGGTACGCCCGACAGAGCGCCGACGAGCTTGCGCGCGACTGCGAGGTGCAGGTGTTCCGGGCGAAGGGCCCGGGCGGTCAGGGCGTGAACACCACGGATTCCGCGGTGCGCATGACGCACGTGCCTACGGGCATCACCGTGACCGCGCGCGAGACGCGCAGCCAGTTCCAGAATCGCCAACTCTGCCTGCAAAAGCTCTCTCAGGCCATAAAGCGCCGCGCCCAGCCGCCGCGCGTGCGTAAGAAGACCAAGGTGCCCAAGGCCGCACGCGAGCGCCGGCTGGCGGATAAGCGCCATCGGTCCCAGTTGAAGCGCCAGCGCGGCCGTGTCGGGGATGGGTGGTAGGAGCTGACAGGCTCATTCCATGTGCTGTCCAACAATACGCGCATCGGCAACAAAGTCGTATACGGTCCATGTCGTGTCTGGTGAAGCCGGTGCGCAGGTGCCCGTCATTGCCTTTATTTCGGTTACTTCGCAGACAATGCGCTGGCCTCGCCTAAGGCGCAGGAACGCGCGCTCAAGCGTGAGGCTGTTGAAATCGTAGTAGGGAGAGAACGGAAGCAATGTTCCGTCGGCATCGCGGAATTGAACGTATTTAGTTCCATTCGGATTGGATTCGAAGTGTGCGAACAGTTTGTCCCCAACGCCGACTGAATTCATGGCAAGTAGATGGGCGGTTTCGATTGGTCCTCCTCCAATCAGGCTGCTTGCCCAGATTTCTATACGTCCCACGTAGGCTGGGTCATCTCGTTCGAAATCTTCCGGTGTCGCATGCCTGAGCTCATGGATCTGGCCGCGAGTTTCAACCTTCTGATCGATTGTCTTTGCGTTTGCGTACACTGGATCGGTGAAGTAATCTCGGGCGTCCGTCCCTATCCATTCCGGCTTACCTGGAGTTGGGGGATCCAGGGGAGGGTTAACGAGCTCCACTTCATCCTCATAGAACGTAGTAGGGTCTCCACCTTCGTCGATTGCGAGGAAGTAAGACTCTCCAACCTGGAGAACGGTAAACACCTGTCCGATTTCGACGTCCCGGTCTGGGTCAAGCCCAGCGCGGGAGCCGACGTAGCGTATTTTCATGGCCTAACCTCCCTGAAGTGATGGTATGCCGTCTCGACGAGAATGACCGGGTGGTCTGTGTAAAAGGTGCGCTCCGTAGCTCCAACCATGTACGGGTATAATTATCGATGCGCGAAGGAGGTGCACCATGTTCTACAACTATGTTGAACTTGAAGATGGAACACAGGTCGCATATTCCAATGTGCTGGATGACGGTATAGTCGAAGTGTCGATCGAGCGACCGATTGAGCTTGGCTTCGATTCGGCGCGATGCATGCTTCCAGCGTTTGAGTGGTCAGACATCGATGGCTTCGACGATGAGGATCTGGCGTACCTCGATTCTTTTATCCATAACAATGCCCCGCTCATTCTTCGATTGGCACGCGAGGCGTCGAAGTCCTATGCCTAGGCTATTCCTGTTCCAGGGCTTTGCAATCTTTTTCTGGACTGGCGAGGATGGTGAGCCGGTTCATGTTCACGTTGCAAAGGGGCATCCTTCAGCACATGCCACGAAGATATGGCTTACTCGCAACGGTGGATGCTTGCTTGCAAGTAATGGAAGCAAGCTTACAAAGCGCGAGCTTGCCAATGTTATGGACTTTGTCATGGCGAACCATGCCGATATTTGCCGGCGTTGGTGCGACTACTTTCATGGGGATATCGCGTTTTATAAGTAGCTCATGTCACATGATGTGCTATGACGTGCTTCGTTATCGGGTGTGCTGCAGCGAGGTACGGCGTGCACTAAATCGCCCAAACCGGGAATGCCCACGCTCGTCCGCTTGCGGGGAGTGTGCCTTGAGCCATGTAGACGATGGCACTTGTTCCAATTTCATGTTTGAACATCGAGAGCTCGGGTGTCACGTCAGGAGCGTTGACTGAGTCTAAGACGTTTAGGTTGCGCGCGTCTTTGCGCGAAGGGGATGCCGTTTTCCTCATCTCGATGGGGAAGAGCGTCCCATCGCGCTCCATCAGCAGATCGATTTCCTTCTTGTCGTTGTTGCGGAAGAAGTAAAGCGGCGCGCGCTGCCCGGCGTTGAGGAAGCTCTTGTAGATCTCTCCAAAGACATGGGTCTCAAAGACCTGTCCGCTCATGGCGCCGGTTTCAAGAGCTTGTGGGCTGGTCCAACCTGTAAGATACGCTACCAGCCCGGTGTCGAGGTATGACTCGTAAGCGCCCGCGCGCAGGTCTTTCGGTAGGGAACGAATGGCCGGAAGCGAGCCGGCGCAGATGCGGTCGTATGCTTCTGCCGCGTCATATGGCTTAGATACGGTTACACGGCGCACGAAGTAAACTCGACCGGGGAGAACGGCTCAGAGGGAACTCCGGAGATCCCTGCACCGGAGAGGCCGAGCATCTCGATGACGCCGACGCGCCCCGCAAGCGATTTGGAGGCTTCCTTCATAAGATGGAATGGCTGGGAGCTGGTGAGCCAGACAGTTCCGGTTTGGTCGGACGCGTCGACGATCTCCTTGATGTAGGGGAGAAGCTTCGGCGCTTTCTGAATTTCATCGATGAGAACGGGAGGACGGTAGCGCTGGAGGAAGAGCACGGGGTCTTCCTCCGCCGCTTGCAAGATAGCGGCTTGACGACCAATAAACGAAGCAAAGTGCAGGCAGGTAAGACACAAGATATAGGTCACGGCTGGTTGTCTACCGCCTACCGAAAGACAAACTGTATGAGTTGTGAAGCAGCTGAATACATTCCTGCAGGTAACCGCTTCTAAAGATGAATTATCTTAAGCCTGATAGCCAACTAAATTAATCATTTAGCTTGGTGCATGGAGTCAAAGCGATGTGGTTTATACATTCTTTTATTTGCTGCTGAGGCGCCGTCGGTTCGCCGATTTGTTCGATGGACGGCTGCAGCTTCTTTGCGGAAAACAAAATCAAGCAAAGTGACCCCGTCTGGCGCTCTTCATCATTTCTGAGAGAGGCGTGCGGGGTACTGTCGCCGGATAGTTTACTATGCCGACGTCACTCGTCAAATAGATCGGAGTGAGTTCCGGTGCGTGATGCGACAAGGATGAACTTGTCTTTGTCTATCGCGTACACAAGGAGCCAGTCGGGCCGGATATGACATTCGCGGAAACCGACATATCTGCCAATGAGTGCATGATCGCGATGCCGCTCATCAAGCGGTTTCTCTGCGCAAAGCTTATCAAGTACAACTTGGAGCTCATTCATGTTAAGCCCGCGCTTCTTCATCCGCTTGTAGTCACGTTTGAATTGCGAGGTGGGGACGAGCTTGAGCGCCATGTTCGACTACTCGTCTAATGCGGCGAACATTGCCGACGCCGAGTCATAGGACTCAGCGGGCATTTTCCCGGCAAGCATATCGCGAGCTTCGAGCATCGCCGCTTCGGTCTCGCTGTTGTACCGCGGCTGCCGAACCTCGAAAGGCAACCCGCCCTCGAGAATCGATTTGTGCAGGAAGATGTTGATTGCTTCGGTAAGTGTCATTCCGAGGCTTCCGTAAATTGATTCTGCCTCTGCCTTGATCTGCGGATTGACCCTCATGCTGATCGATGCGCTTTTAGCCATTGTCACTCCTTGCATTGACATTGCATATGCATTGTATCACATACCCATTTGCTGATAGATTGTTCACGCTGTACGGCTATCCTAAAAAAGCGCGCCTTGCATTATCTTCTGGTTGGAAAAGGGGGCGCATTGGCGCCAACCCAAAGGAGGCCCTCCCATGCAACTTCTCTCAATTCTCCGGATGGCGAGTGGGGTTTCCTTGTGGCGAGGGCTCGACTATTTGGAACAGGGGCGCGTGAAGAACCTCCGGCCTGACGGCAAGGGCGTCTTCGATGCCGAGGTAGAGGGCACGGCGAATCTGCCCTACACCGTCCACGTGGATACCATGCACGTTCGACAGTCCTATTGCGACTGCCCGCACGCGGCGGGAACGAGGCGTAGCTGCAAGCGCATGGTTGCCACGGTGTTCGCCGTCTATCCCCAACAAATCGATGCTTTCAAATGGGGGGTCGAACAGGCGGAGCTGGAATACAAGCGTGAGGAGGTAGCCCATCGCGCGGAACTCGTCCGTTGCGTGAACAGCCTCAAGAAAGATGAGCTTTGCAAGGCCTTGCTTGACGCACTGATCGAGCTGGAGGAATGCCACGACCGTTGGTGGTAGGGCTGCGCAATCCGTTGTGTCTCAAAGGGGGTGTTCCTATAGTTTTGTCAACTGATTTTGTTGGCAAAGATCACTGCTTTCGAGCATGCTGACGCCAGCCCTTGTCGGGCTGGCGTTTTTCTATGGCTCTGGCTAGCTAGGCCGAGTACGGGACCTTGTCCCTCATGATCGCGTAGATCACCTTCATCCTCTTCCTGGCGACCGCCTTCAATGCCTCTCCGTGGCACATGCCGCGATCCCTGCATTTGCGGTAGTAGTCGCCGAACCGGCCCCTGCTCCTGCTAAGCGAGTTGCAGGAGAAGATGAGCAGGTTTTTCAGCCTCTTGTTTCCCTGGCGCGAGGCGCTCACCGACGATATCGACTTGCCTGACTGGCGGTTCCTGGGAGCGATTCCGCAATACGATGCGAGGTGGTCGTGGTCGGGGAAGTCGTCGATGTCGATGCTTATCACCAGCTCCGATGCGGTCCTTGGGCCGATTCCTGGGATGGTCAGCAGGCATTCGTAAGTGCCGTCCTCGACGAGCAGCGCCGTTATCTCCGTGTCGAGCCTTGCGGCTTCCTCGGCGGACTCCCTGATACGCCTGGCAAGCATCCTGACCTGCGGGTTCTCTGCCATGACCTGGTATTCGGACGGGCGCGTCGACGACGATATCGCCGCCAGCGCGGCGTCGATGCGCGCCCTGTTCGCGCCGCGGGTCACGGCGCCGACGGCAGGCTTGCCGGCATCCAGGATGCCCCAGGGGCCGCCCAGGGACTCCATCATCTTCAGCCAATGGGGATCGGCCAGGTCGGCCAGCGCCTCGAACGCGGGGCAGCTTTCCAGGAGTATGCTCCTGAGCCTGTTCTTGTCACGGGTGGAGCAGGTGACCATGTGGTTCCTCTGCGCCGCCATCGACCTTGCGGCCTCGAGCCTCTCGTCGCGCCTTGGCACGGGCAGCAGCGAATCCGGGATGCCGAGCGCCGTCTTGGCTATGACCGCGGCGTCGCGCTCGTCGGTCTTGGCGTCGCCCGCGAACAGCTTGGCAGCTCCGTGGGCGGCGATTCCCGGCAGGTAGGCGACGGGCAGCCCGGCCAGCCTTGCCCTCGATATCGCCAGCGACCCGATGTTGCGCACTTGGTCGACGACGACCAGCGTCCCTGCATCCACTCGGGCGAACAGGCTGTCCAGGTCATGCTCGGTGTTGGCCACGGGGCCGCTGGCGAGGATCTCGCCCTGCCTGGTCACGTGGCACGCCCAATGGGAGAACTTCCCGACGTCGAGGCCTATTACGGCAGGGCAGGCGGTGGCTTCGGTCAGCATGATGGTATCCTTCCAATCGTCGGTCGATCGGAATGCTGCCTCGCGCGACACCCACATTACCTGGCCGTGGCGCTCTTTGGTCGGAGGAGCCCGGCAGTTTCCTATTAGTCGTCAGAAGCAGCGGCGCCCGCGTCGGCAACACCCCCCGGGCCCTCAAGGGGCAGGGGCATAAGGCCGTCCGCGGGCGCCCGATCGGCAGTCCCTCGGGACATATGTCAATCGTAGTCCGACCGTCTAAGCGGATGGCTTAAGCGATTGGGCTAACTACTTCTCAAACTGTAATGGGGAGTAATGCCGTGGTTGCCTCATATGCATCGATAGCCAGTAAAGAGGACCTCCTTGCTGCCGACGCTACATGGGACATTGCCCTGTGCGGCCGTTCGCTTCACGTGGACGCTCAGGTTCGCTCGGACTTGGTATCCTCTGGCGCGCACGAACCAACCCCGACGCCGTATTTCGTGCTGGAAGAGCTGCTTGGCAAGCTTGGTCTCACGGCGAACGATCACCTGCTCGATGTAGGCTGCGGAGCGGGCAGGGTTCTCGCCTATGCGGCCTCGCGTCTTCCATGCCGGGCAACGGGCGTGGAGCTGGACGCCCATCTCGCCAACATCGCCTCATCGTGGGCAGCATCGTCTCCTCAGCTCAGCGTCATCGCTGGCAGCGTGCTCGACATCTCGCTCGCACCCTATACCTGCTTCTATCTGTTCAATCCGTTCGATACGGCGGTGCTCACGCGCTTCCTCGACAAGGCCGAGCGCGAGGCAGCGCGGCCCTTTGCGCTCGTCCACATGTCCGATAATGGCGAATCGTTCGCCTACCAGGGCCGTTCCGGTTGGCGGCTCGTCCGTTCGGGCAGCATTCAGATGTTCCAAACGGCTTCTGGTAGAAGCATCAAGTTCTACGAGTTCCCGCAGCATTATTCCGTCTGGTATTACGAAGGCGTGCGACAGATTCGGCGCGGTGCGTCTGGCCGTGCTGCAACGTCCTAGTCGGTTCGCTACGCCTTGGGGCGTGGGCCAGAGCGTACTCCCGGAGCTCCGGCGTAAGCTCCATGTCGTACCTCTCGAAGTAGTACGCATCCTCGTTAGACCGGCTGAAACCGTCCCGACCAATGGCGGCAAGCGGTATGTCGGTCTCCTCGCCGGACACCACGTCGAATATGAACCCCGCCGCGAATATGTCGTAATCTGAAGCGTTGAAGAGGCGCATGATGGCGGCCTTGCCGGGGTCGGGCCTGTGGAAGACGCGGCCCTTGGCGCGGTCGTATGGGTCCCTCACGACTTGCCCTCCTTCCGCTGCGGGTGGAACGTGACCCACTCGCCATCATCGTCGCATCTCTTGTTCCCAATAGTGACGTCGTCGGGGTTTCTTTGCAGCTGTGGCATCACGGCCGGTGGTCCAACTGGGTTATTGTCAGGAGGCGTGACTCGTTTCTTCTGGAGCAATGTCATCCTAACCGGCGGTCAAACATAGCGAACCTGCGCTTCGCTAGCTATTGTTTTATGCCCCGGTGATTCCGGGCGTGCCACCACATGCGGAACGCGACGAACGACACGACGAACGCGATTGCAAACGTCTTCATCTCTGCACCTCTTGATCGATCCCGACTCCGCATGGGTCCCATAACGTCGCGATTCTCATGCGGGCAGCGCTTCCGCTCCATCCCACAACCCCGCATTGGCCTAAGAAAAAGAGATAGGGCAGTTCCGATTCTCTTACTGACATCTTGTCAAAAGTATTACCGCCCTTCACTCATTCCTAAGTATATCGCCAGTAACTTGGAGGGTGTTCCTATAGTTTTGTCAACTGATTTTGTTGGCAAAGGGACTGCGGTGGGAATCCTGGACCAAGGCGGGACAGGAGGAGAACCGCATGTACAGCCAGGGGCAGAGGAAGCGCGCGATAGAGACCTTCATCAAATTCGACCATAGCTACGCCGACACCGTCGCAGAGTTAGGATATCCGACGAGAGCCTGCCTGCGTAACTGGTGGAACGAGTACAAGAAAACCGGTGAGGTGCCCGAGAGCAAGTTCGCCACCGATCCGAGGTACACCGCAGAGATGAAGCAGCGCGCCGTCGAGCACTACCTCGAGCATGGAAAGAGCCTGGTGAGGACGATGAGGGCGCTGGGATATCCCAAGAGCCGCGAGGTGCTCGGCGACTGGATCGACGAGATAGCGCCCGGGCAGCGCAAGTATAGGGGCCCGAACCCAAAGACGCCGCCGATTCCAATCGAGAAGAAGGTGCAGGTGGTGGCGGAGCTGGAGGCGAGGACTGGGCCCGCCGCGGTGATAGCCGAGCGTCACGGCGTGTCGAGGACCGCACCCTACTTCTGGCGCAGGGAGATGATGGGCGATAATAACGGGGGACCCGAGAAGAAGGGAGAACCCGTGAGCAAGGAGTTCGACGACCTGCCCGATGACATCGAGCAGCTTCAAGATATGCTGCGAGAGGCGAAGATGCAGCTCAGAAAGGTGCAGCTTGAGCTCGACGTACGCCAGGCGACCCTCGAGATAGTAAAAAAAGACCCGGGCGCCGACCCGGACCGCCTGGCCAACGCGGAGAAGGCGGCGATGGTGACGGCGCTGAGGACCAAGTATAAGCTCTGCGAGCTGCTCCCCGTGGTGGGCATGGCCAAGAGCAGCTACGAGTACGCGAGGAACGTGCAGCTCAAAGGCGAGACCGAGGAACACGCGTCCGCCAGGGAGGCGGTAATAGCGGCGTTCGAATCCAGCGGCGGCACCTACGGCTACAGGCGCATCGTCGCCGAGGTCAACGCCGGGTCTGGATCTGAGAGCCGAGTCGGCGAGTGGACCGTGCGTGCCATTATGGCCGAGGAGAACCTGGTCGCATGCGCCGCCAAGAAGAAGCGGCGCTACAGCTCCTACGAGGGCGAGACGTCCGCAGCGCCTCCGAACCTACTGCTAGACGAGCGGGGAAAGCACCACTTCCGCGCCGACAGCCCGAACGAGACATGGATAACGGACGTCACCGAGTTCCGCATCCCCGCCGGCAAGGCCTATCTCTCGCCAATCGTCGACTGTTTCGACGGAATGCCGCTGAGCTGGTCGATCTCCACGTCTCCCGATGCCGAGATGGCGAACTCCTCGCTGCTCGGAGCGTGTGAGTGGCTCGACGAGGGCGACCACCCGGCCGTGCATTCGGATAGAGGCGGTCATTATCGCTGGCCAGGCTGGATAAAGATATGCGAAGAGAACGGCCTGGTCAGATCGATGTCGAGGAAGGGCTGCAGCCCCGACAACGCGAGGTGCGAGGGCTTCTTCGGAAGGCTCAAGGTGGAATTTTTTTACGGACGCGACTGGGATGGGGTTACAATCGAGGAGTTCATCACCATGCTCGACGCGTATCTGAGATGGTATCGTGACATCAGGATCAAGAGCGACCTGGATTACAAGAGCCCCATGCAGTACCGAAGGGATTTGGGACTAGTCGCATAGGATGGATTTGGTCCAGGATTCCCACCGCAGTCCCAAAGATCACTGCTTTCGAGCATGCTGACGCCAGCCCTTGTCGGGCTGGCGTTTTTCTATGGCTCTGGCTAGCTAGGCCGAGTACGGGACCTTGTCCCTCATGATCGCGTAGATCACCTTCATCCTCTTCCTGGCGACCGCCTTCAATGCCTCTCCGTGGCACATGCCGCGATCCCTGCATTTGCGGTAGTAGTCGCCGAACCGGCCCCTGCTCCTGCTAAGCGAGTTGCAGGAGAAGATGAGCAGGTTTTTCAGCCTCTTGTTTCCCTGGCGCGAGGCGCTCACCGACGATATCGACTTGCCTGACTGGCGGTTCCTGGGAGCGATTCCGCAATACGATGCGAGGTGGTCGTGGTCGGGGAAGTCGTCGATGTCGATGCTTATCACCAGCTCCGATGCGGTCCTTGGGCCGATTCCTGGGATGGTCAGCAGGCATTCGTAAGTGCCGTCCTCGACGAGCAGCGCCGTTATCTCCGTGTCGAGCCTTGCGGCTTCCTCGGCGGACTCCCTGATACGCCTGGCAAGCATCCTGACCTGCGGGTTCTCTGCCATGACCTGGTATTCGGACGGGCGCGTCGACGACGATATCGCCGCCAGCGCGGCGTCGATGCGCGCCCTGTTCGCGCCGCGGGTCACGGCGCCGACGGCAGGCTTGCCGGCATCCAGGATGCCCCAGGGGCCGCCCAGGGACTCCATCATCTTCAGCCAATGGGGATCGGCCAGGTCGGCCAGCGCCTCGAACGCGGGGCAGCTTTCCAGGAGTATGCTCCTGAGCCTGTTCTTGTCACGGGTGGAGCAGGTGACCATGTGGTTCCTCTGCGCCGCCATCGACCTTGCGGCCTCGAGCCTCTCGTCGCGCCTTGGCACGGGCAGCAGCGAATCCGGGATGCCGAGCGCCGTCTTGGCTATGACCGCGGCGTCGCGCTCGTCGGTCTTGGCGTCGCCCGCGAACAGCTTGGCAGCTCCGTGGGCGGCGATTCCCGGCAGGTAGGCGACGGGCAGCCCGGCCAGCCTTGCCCTCGATATCGCCAGCGACCCGATGTTGCGCACTTGGTCGACGACGACCAGCGTCCCTGCATCCACTCGGGCGAACAGGCTGTCCAGGTCATGCTCGGTGTTGGCCACGGGGCCGCTGGCGAGGATCTCGCCCTGCCTGGTCACGTGGCACGCCCAATGGGAGAACTTCCCGACGTCGAGGCCTATTACGGCAGGGCAGGCGGTGGCTTCGGTCAGCATGATGGTATCCTTCCAATCGTCGGTCGATCGGAATGCTGCCTCGCGCGACACCCACATTACCTGGCCGTGGCGCTCTTTGGTCGGAGGAGCCCGGCAGTTTCCTATTAGTCGTCAGAAGCAGCGGCGCCCGCGTCGGCAACACCCCCCGGGCCCTCAAGGGGCAGGGGCATAAGGCCGTCCGCGGGCGCCCGATCGGCAGTCCCTCGGGACATATGTCAATCGTAGTCCGACCGTCTAAGCGGATGGCTTAAGCGATTGGGCTAACTACTTCTCAAACTGTAATGGGTTGCGGGCAGAAGAGAAGTATCTATCGCTTCGACCCGAGGTGTTGCCTCGGGCAAGAAAGGGGGCGGGCCCATGTGCACGGGCATCCGCTTTACCGGCACCTCAGGTTCCATGTATTTCGGCCGGAACCTCGATTGGACTCAAGGCTATGGCGAGCGCGTGGTGGTGACGCCCCCTGCTGCCGAGGTGCCCGCCGCTTTCGAGCGCCCCGGCGACCTCGATAGCGCGCACGCCCATGCGGTGATCGGCATGGGAATCGTGGCGGGCGGCGTCCCACTCTACTTCGATTGCGGCAACGACGCCGGTCTCGCCGTTGCGGGTCTCAACTTCCCGCAGAGCGCGCGCTATGCCGCCAACGCCAGCAGCCAGCCGGGTGCGGTGAACGTCGCCGCGTACGAATTCCCCTTCTGGATCGCGCGCAACTTCTCCTCGCTCGACGAGGTGCGCGGCATTCTCGCTCATACCGTCGTTGTGGCCAAGCCCGTCTCGCCCGACCTTCCCGTTGCGAACCTGCACTGGATTGTCGCTGACGCCACGGGCAGCATCGTGGTCGAGTGCCTCGAAGGCGGTCTCAAGGTGTGGGAGAACGATGCCGACGTGCTCACCAATGAGCCCGATTTTGGCTGGCAGCGCACGAACCTTCGCAACTACCTGGGCCTCACCAATTACGAGCCCGCAACGGCAACGTGGGGGAAGGCGCAGCTTGCGCCCTTCGGATCGGGCATGGGCATGCAGGGGATTCCTGGCGACTACAGCGGCCCCGCGCGCTTTGTGAAGGCAGCGTTCGTGAACAGCCATTATCCTGCGCAAGAGTCCGAAGAGGCGAACGTCATGCGGCTTTTCCGCACCCTCGGCTCGGTCGCCGTTCCTTTGGGCGCTGCTCTCATGGCGGACGGCTCTTCCGAGATCACCCTGTACACGAGCTGCTTCTCGGCTGCGACGCTCACGTACTATCACGCTACCTACGATGAGCCGCAGATTCGCGCGTATCCGCTTTCCGCATGCGATCTAGGTGGAACCGAGCCCTTCTTCGCCCCGGCGGCATAAGCCGCGCCCATCGCATTCCGTTCACGTCGTTCGCGCCCGCCCGATGCGCCTCTCTCAGATGGCGATGCGGGCGGGGCCTCTGGCGTCAACGTTCATCATCAGCCTCCTCTCTGAAAGGCACTCACGTGAATACCACTCAGCAATCGCGGGCCTCGCGGCCCGTTGGACCCGTTTGCGCTGCAGCCGGTGCGCCGGCGGCAGGCGTGGGCGGCGCCCCCGTTTTGGCAAACGCCGTCCCTGCATCGAACTTGGCTACGAAGGAGGCGAGGCATGGGCCTTCGAAGCAGGCATCTGCTCCCTCCGCCTCGCGGTTCCTGCTTCTGCCCATCATCGTCCTCATCCTTGCGCAGATGGGTGCCACCGGTGATAACGGGGCGCTCTCGCTGGCCACGGCGTCGCTCACAAGCGACCTTGGAGCCACTACGGCCCAGATCCAGCTCGCCAACATGATCTACCCGCTCGTAGGCGGCGCGTTCATGATTGCAGGCGGCCTTGCCGGCACCATGGTCGGCTGGAAGAAGACCTTCCGCGGCGGCATTCTGCTGTGCGCCCTCGGCGAGGTTGTGCTTGCCCTGGCACCCAGCATGAACGTTTTCATCTGGGGAGGTCGCGTGCTCGTGGGGCTTGGCGCAAGCTTCATGATCCCATCGGTCTTAGGGCTCATCCCGCTCATCTATCAGGGGCACGACCGTGTGATCGCGTTCGGGGCCATCGGGGCGGCATCGGGTCTCTCTGCGCTGCTGCCGCTCGCGCTCGGCATGGTCATGCAGGTATCCGGCATGCACGTCACCTTCCTCGTGCTTGCGGGCTACTTCGCACTCGTATTCGCCGCGTCGTTCTCCCTGCCTGCTATCGAGCAGCCGCGCGAGCGGTCCGGGTTCGACGGCGTGGGCGTCGCCCTTGCCGCATCCGGCCTGTTCCTCATGCTCATCGGGCTTTCGGGCATCTCGTCGTGGGGCCTTATCGCACCGCTCTCGGGCGCTCCCTTCGCCATCCTCGGCATCTCGCCGGCGCTTCCCATGGTCGTCGCGGGCATCGTGGTGCTCGGCGTTCTCGTGGCATACGAGCGGCGCGTCGAGGCGCGGGGCGGCATCGCGGTGCTGCCGAGCGCGTTCCTCACCGATCCCCAGGTGCGCGCCGGCCTCGTGGCCTGTGCCCTCACGTTTTTCTTCATGGGTGCTCAGTCCATCCTCATGGCGCCTTACCTGCAGCTCGTGGCCGGATGGTCGCCCGTCGCAGTGGGAACCATCTCGATCGTTACCGGCGTTCCCACCTTCGCCTTGGCCCTCGGCATTCCCAAGTTCATGCCGCACGCTAGCCCGCGCCGCGTGATCCAGGCGGGTTACGTGGCCATGGCTGCCGCGCTCGGCATTATGGCGCTCTCCGTTACCGAGAACGGCTCCAGCACGCCGCTCGTGTACCTGGGAGCCTTCATGGCGGGTGTGGGAGCGGGCACGGTCTCCTCGCATGCGAGCAACGTGGTGGCGATGGCACTTCCCGAGCGTGAGGCCTCGCAATCGGGCGGCATCCAAAGCACGATGCGCAACGTGGGCCAGGCGCTCGGTGTAGCGCTGCTGGGCGCCGTGCTGATCTTTGGAATCACCGGTACGGTGCGCAGTCGCGCCGCATCCGATTCCTCCATCTCGCCCCAGGTGTCTGACGCGCTTGGGAACGTGAGCATCGACCTGGGCAGCAACCGCACCTTCGAGGATGAGATAGCGGGCATCTCCATGACCGATGCCGAGCGCAAGGAGCTCGTATCGATCGAGTCCGCAGCGCGCCTCGACGCGGTGCGCCTGGCCTATGCGGTGGGCGCGGCCGTGGTGCTGGCAGGGCTCATCACCACTCCGGCCATCCGGGGCGAGGGCAACAGCGGGCATAGTGGCAGCAATCGCACAAAGGTCCATGTTGCGAAGGGCGGGCGCTCCCGATGAGCGTAGCTGCTTAGTGCATGCGACAGCCCGTCCAATCGTTGCGAGAGGCGCCTCCACCGGGGGCGCTTTTCTATCGCACGCCGGAACGATCCTCAATTACACGCGGGCGAGGCGCCTGGTCGCGCGATGGGGGAGGGCTGATTGCTAGAGATCATGCCCTCCCTCGCCATCTTGAGCTTGCTGGGAGAGCATCGATTCCAATCGGTTGGATAGATCTGCCAACGTTGTTTGCGCCAGCCGGCTCTCGAGCGCGTTCTGGGCAGCGATGAGCTCGCTGTCGACGACGGCGTGGACGTTGCCTCCCACAGGGCAGGCCGGGTTGGGATTTGCGTGGAAGCTGAACAGCTCGTTCGTGACGCAGTCGACGGCGCGATATACATCCAGCATCGCCTTCTGCTGCAGACATGTCGTCAGCGTGCCAGCGCCAAGATAGCGTCGACAACCTCCTTCGGCGCTCGCCCCGTGGTATCAATGAGCTCATTGCTCAAGGCAGGGTACAGGGGTAGCCGCGCGACGCTCCGCTCCACCACGTCGCCCTCGCGCACGCCAGCCGCAATGTCGTGTTCCAACCGCGCCCGCAGCTCATCTTCCGCACACGTGAGCGACACGCTAACAATCTGACGCCCGGTTTCGGTAAGGGGCAAGCGCCCAAGGATCTCGTCGATAATGGCCTGCTCGTGCATCACCCAGCAGAACACGATGTTCTCGTAGGCGCTGCAGCGTAGGAAGTTGCCGAGCACGTGGCAGATGTTGTCGAGTACCATGGTGCGGGTCTCGTCGTTCACGGTGAAGGGCCGCGCGTCCCAGCACCAATCGCCGTCGAGCATCACGGCAGCAGGAAGCTCGTCGCGCAGGTGCCGGGCGACCGTGGACTTGCCCACGCCCATGGTGCCGCCGATGAGATATAGGGTCTTCATACGCGTCGCCTCCCAAGGTGTATTCCGGCAAAAGTATAGACGGGTGGCGCGTGGGGAGTCAGTCCTCGCTTCATTGCTGACAGGAAGCGCCATATTGTTCCGGAATCTGAGGGGCCTCAGAACGTTACCGCACGTAGTTCGACTGCACGCTCAGCTCCTCCCCTCGCCGCGTATATGCGAGAATAGCCACAGCGCGCTGCGCACCGAGGCAAACGGCGAACGAGGGGGCCGCATGAGCAAGCACGAACGAGAAGTGATCGGCGTCGACGACCGCGTGTCGGTCGGTCGCGCCATCCCGCTGGGCATCCAGCACATGATGAGCATGTTCGGATCGACGGTGCTCGTGCCCGTGCTCACAGGGCTCGATCCCAACGTGGCCATCATGTGCTCGGGCATCGGCACCATTTGCTATCTGCTGGTCACGGGTAACAAGATTCCCAGCTATCTGGGGAGCTCCTTCGCCTTCATCAGCCCCATCCTCGCCGTGGGCGCCACGCAGGGGCTCGACGCCGCCATGTCTGGTGTCGTGGTCTCGGGCCTCGTGTTCCTGGCGGTTGCCGGCATCATCAAGCTTGCCGGCACCGGATGGATCGACCGCCTGCTGCCGCCCGTGCTCGTGGCGTCGGTGATGGTCGTCATCGGTGTGGGCCTTTCCGCCACAGCGGTCGACATGGCCTTCATGCAGGACCTCCCGGACGGCACTGCGACTTTCTACGGCATGGGTGCCATCGTTGCCGCCATCACGCTCATCGCGGCGGTGGTGTTCTCCAGTATGGGCGGCATCTTCGGCACCATCCCGGTGCTTCTAGCCATCATCGTGGGCTATGTGGTCTCCATCCCGCTCGGGCTCGTTGATTTCGCACCCGTAGCCGAGGCTGCCTGGATCGGCCTGCCGAACATCTCCGCTCCGCGCTTCGACGTGGGCGCCATCGCGCTCGTGGCTCCCGTGGCCATCGTCGTGGTGATCGAGCACATCGGTCACCTGCTCGCCGTGGGCGAGATCGTGGGCAAGGACTACCGCGACATGCTGCCGCGTTCGCTCGCCGGTGACGGCATCTCCACCATGATCTCAGGCTTCTTGGGCGGTCCTCCAACCACCACGTACGCAGAGAACATCGGCGTCATGAGCGTCACGCGCGTGTACTCGACGCAGATCTTCTGGTACGCCGGCGGCTTCGCGCTCGTCATCGGAGGCTTCTGCCCCAAGCTGGCGGCACTCATCCAATCTATCCCCAGCCCGGTCATGGGCGGCGTGTGCCTTTTGCTTTTCGGCCTTATCGCCTCCAACGGCCTGCGCATGCTCGTATCCAACCGCGTGGACTTCGACGTCAACCGCAACCTCATGATCGCGTCCGTCGTCATCATCGTGGGCGTGGGCATGGAGACCTCCGGCATCTCGATTCCCATCGGCGACTACACGCTCCCCGGCATGGCCACCTCGGCGCTGGCGGGCATCCTGCTCAACCTGATCCTGCCCGGCGGCAAGGAGGAGGCCGAGGAAGCGGGGCAGGAGGCGTAAACGGCTGGCGTGTCGCGTTATACGGGAGGGGCTATGACATACACAGTATCGTATGCTTCTCCGTTGGGAGAGGCGTTGTTGGCAAGCGACGGATCCGCGCTCACCGGCCTGTGGTTTGCGGGGCAGAAACACTTCGCAGCGGGGCTTGCTGAGGATGTTCGTGAGGAGTCCGACCTGCCGGTGTTCGAGGCGGTGCGTGCCTGGCTCGACGCGTATTTCGCGGGCGAGGAACCTGGGCCGCTGCCGCCAGTTGCCTTCGCGGGGACGCCGTTCCAGCACATGGTATGGGAAGAGCTTCTTCGCATCCCACGTGGCGAGACCTGCACATATGGCGATCTTGCCCAGCACATCGGTGAGCGCCGCGGCGCGCCGACCTCTGCGCGCGCAGTGGGGACCGCGGTCGGGCGCAATCCCGTATCCGTCATCGTGCCTTGTCATCGCGTGCTCGGCGCGAGCGGTGCGCTCACCGGTTATGCGGGAGGCGTTTGGCGCAAGCGCGCGCTGCTCGCGTTGGAGCAGCGGGGCATATCGATTGCGGAGGCCGCTGAGCGCCCCGGCACGCTGGTCCAGCAGCTCACCGAGGTGTGGGAGCGCTCCGTGCGCGCCACGCACGCCTTTCTGTCCGAGGACGATATCGTGCGTCTGCGCGGTATGGTTCCCCGGGCGTTTGCCGAGGTTCCGCATCTGCTTGTTGCCTGCCGCGCCGGACGAGCCATCGGTTTCGCGGGTGTTGACGGCGCCTTCCTCGATATGCTGTTCCTGGATGCCGCCGCGCGCGGCATGGGCACAGGCCGGCTGCTCCTCGAGCGCGCGACGGAGCTCTACGGCGTGAGGGAGCTTTCCGTCAACGAGCAGAACCCGTATGCTGTCGGCTTCTACGAGCATATGGGTTTCTCGACCTATCGCCGCACGGAGACGGACGAGCAGGGCGATCCGTTCCCGTTGCTCTACATGAGGCGGGCCTAATATCGCCGCGTGGGCTGGAGCGCGAGCCGAGGAGTATTGTTCGTGAGCGTCGTTTATCATTCGCGCGGCAGGGAAGAAGCACTGCTAGGGCACATATGTTGAAAGGTGCATCTATGCAGGCTGACCCTCCATCCGAGCATCGCGCATCGAAGAAGCCGTCCGGTGCGGGCTCCCCATCGTCCCAGATCGATTCAGGTAAGGCGAAGGGCGTCGTCCAGATAGTTGCAGGCGCTGCGGTCGCCGCGGCGGGTGTGTCGCTGTGCGTGCTGCCCGGTCCCGGTCTGGCGGTGATTGCAGGTGGCGTGGCGCTTGCGAGCAAGGGCCAGCGCGCCTATTCGGGCCGCGAGCCGACCAAGGTCGAGCGCAAACTCGATGCAGCGGCGGAAAAGCTCGGCGATGCCGCGAAGAGGGAAGCCGCCAAGACCGCGAGGACGGTTGCCCGCGAGGCGCCTGTGGTGGCGGAGAAGGTCGCACGCGCCGCCGGCAAGGGCGTTGTGGCGGCAGCGAAGGCGGGCGGCAAACTCGCGGTTGCCGGCAGCAAGGCGGTCGCGCGGAAGTTGCGCGATGCGCGCCACGACGGCGTGCGCTAGGGCAAGTGATTGCAGCGCGGGCCGGCTTCCCTCGCAGGCGGTGAGAGAGGCCGGCCCGCGTGCATTCGGGTTTCAGGCAAAAGCCGCTACATGAACCGCTTGCCGCTGTTCCAAGCCTGGCCGACCTTCTCACCCAGGGCGTAGTAGCCGCTCTGGAACTGGTCGAATGCGAAGGCGTTGAGCTTCACGGGGTCGACCTTGCCGTCCTCGTTCAGCACGGCCTCGTCTGCCAGCACGTTCTCGATCTTACCGAGCACGCGCAGGCCGTAGGGCTGCTCCTGCATCTCGACCACGCTGCACTCGAGCGTGATGGGGTACTGGTCTACCACCGGTGCGTCCACGCGGCTGCTCTTGGTGGCAGTCATGCCCGTGCGCTCGAACTTGTCGGCAACCTTGTTGCCGCTCGCGATGCCGAAGTAGTCGCTCTCGTCCAGGTGCGCCACGTCGGCCACGCTCAGCGTGAACGCGCCGCGCGCCTCGAGGTTCTTTGCGGTCTTGTGCCCGCGGCTGATGTTCAGCGCCACCATGTCGCGCGCGCAGATACCGCCCCACGCCATGTTCATGACGTCGACGGTGTCGTCCTCGTTGTAGGGTGCGATCATCAGCACCGGCATGGGGTAGAGCGCGGGCTGCACGCCGATCTCTCTCTTCATGGAATCCTCCGTTCGTTGCGGTTGCATGGACGGCGATATGCCGTTACCACTGTGATACGCTTATGCCAGCCATACAACAAGTACCGAAATCGACGTCAGGTACTTACCTTTAGTAAAGTTATGAGATGGGAGAGAAGCTACGGAGATGGGAAACGCATGCTGCGACGCGTGGGCTCGCATCGAGGAGGCGGATTTCGAGGATACGGGTTTCTGCTACACGCTCTCACTTATCCAGGGCAAGTACAAGATGGTCATCCTCTACTGCCTGATGGAGTTTCAGCCAGTGCGCTTCAACGAGCTCCGTCGCTATCTTAAGACCGTTTCGGACAAAACGCTCAGCCGCGCGCTCAAGGAGCTCGAGGCGGACGGGCTCATCAGCCGCATGGCCTATCCGCAGATTCCGCCCAAGGTCGAGTACAGCCTGACGGAGCGCGGTGCGTCGCTTATGGAAGTGCTCGACGCCATGTGCGTGTGGGGCAGCGAGCATCGCGACTGGCAGCGTCCTGGCGAGCATGGCCATACCTAAAGGGACGCAGGCATTTGGGTAATACGCAGCCGAGATCGGTGCTGAGCGTAAACCAGCGCAAAAGGGGCGATCATGATTGCCGGCCCCGAGCAGTCGGGAAAGCATGGCTTAGGCATAGCTTGCTGCCTAGAAGTAAACCTAAGGAAACTATTTGAATGAGTGGCTAGCTTTCTCTCAAGAGTTAAATATTGGTAACTTTATAGCTGATAGACGGCAATCAGCTATGGGAGAGCCATGGACGAGCAGGTTACAGGACAAAGGCTTGAAGCATCGCTGGTACGGATGTGCGCGCCTGCGTTGTTGGGAGCGAAGCCCGCCAACATGTTCACCTTTGTGGGCAAGTACGCCGATGCGGATCAGGTGGCGGTAGGGCGCATGCAAGGTGCGCGCGGCTATGTGTGCCCTGGCGAGCGCGATGGCGATTGCGCGTGTCGCCCATGTCCCTGTTCGCTGGTCGAGGGGCGCCGTTCGGAGCTTTCGCGTGCCGTGCGCAGCTTCGACCGCATATTGCAGGATCACGGTGTTCGCGTGAGAGTCGTCGCGTGGCGCTCGTTTGGTGCCATCGTCTTGGCGTATCGGCCCCAGATGCTTGCGGAGCATCTTGCTGACGAGCGGATGCAGGCAGCGCTGGGACGCTTGGGGTATCCCGTTTGGCAGGCGATGGGCGGCGATGCCGGCGAGATGAGCCTATTGATGCTCGGTCAGCAGCTCGACCATCTTGCCCAGCGCTTTGCGGCGGAGAAGCTGCCCCATGAGGTCGGCTTTTTCTTGGGCTACCCCTACGAGGACGTTATGGGGTTCGTGCGCCATCGCGGACGGCGGTATCGCTACTCGGGGTGTTGGAAGGTGTACGGCGATCCGCGTCCGGCGGTGAGGTTGTTCGCGCGATACCGGCGCTGCACGCGCCGCTGCGAGCGTTTGAGGAATACGGGCGCGACGCTTATCGATATCGTAGCCTTCCATCGATTTTTCGAGACGCAGTCCAGATAGGTCAATCGGCGTGCGGGTGAAAGACCCATGCGCCTAAGGCGGGTCCGTCTGATCGTGCATGAGCATGGCGACCCATAGCAGAAAGGATGCAGTATGAGCAAGGTAGCGATCGTCTTTTGGAGCGGCACGGGCAATACAGAAGCCATGGCAGAGCTTGTGGCGGAGGGCGTGCAGTCCGCCGGCGGCGAGGCGAGCCTGATCCAGGCGGTTGAGTTCTCGCTCGATGAGCTGGATGCCTATGACGCCTTTGCCTTCGGGTGCCCCGCCATGGGTTCCGAGGAGCTTGAGAGCGAGGAGTTCGAGCCCATGTGGGATGCCGTCGAGCCGGAATTGTCCGGCCGCAAGGTGGCGCTCTTCGGTAGCTACGATTGGGCGGATGGCGAGTGGATGGACCTGTGGCGCGAGCGGGCGGAGGCTGCGGGCATAACGGTTGCCGAGACCGTCATCGCCAAGAACTATCCCGACGACGAGGCTTCGGATGCCTGCCGTGCCCTCGGCGCCTCGCTTGTCTAGTTGGGCGATGCCTGCGCTCGCCCTGCTACCATAGATGCAGGGCAAAGCGAAAGGTGGCGATGGAGATGGCTCGGCGCACAGGGTTCGCGAAGGTGAGCGAGCGCATCGGACGGCATATCAGCGAGGACGAGCTCCTGCGCGAGCTCGCCGGTGGCGAGGCCCGCATCGCGATGACCGCTATCGAGGGCATCGACCTCGCCGGGATGAGCGTCGACGCGGCTACCTTCGAGGAGGTCGTCTTTCGCTCCTGCACCTTCGACGACGTCGACTTCTCGCGCTGCGGCCTCACCGATGTCATCTTCATAGACTGTCGATTCGTGCAATCTCCCATGGATCGATGCTGGCTCAACCGCTGCGAGTTCCGGTCGTGCTCGGCGCTTGGCATGCAGTTTCGCAAGAGCCGTTTGACCGGTGTCGGTATCGAGGACAGCCAGTTCAGGTACGCGGATTTTTCCGAGTCGACCATGGAGCGCTTCCGGGCAGCTCATACTGGCTTTGGCGAGAGCATCTGGCATGGCGCGCGGCCCAAGCGCATCTCGTTCGAAGGCTGCGACCTCACGAAAGCGGAGTTCTTCCGCACGCCGCTCGCCGGCATCGATGTTTCCACTTGCGAGTTCTCGGGCATCACGGTGTCGAGCGACTTCCACGAGCTGCGCGGGTGCATCGTGAGCCCCCAGCAGGCGGTCGAGCTTTCCGGCCTGCTGGGCGTGACGGTGCGCGAGCAATTGTGATGCGGAGGATCTTGGGCGCACGGGATCCAGGCGCGGGGGGCTATGGGGCGCAGCGTGTTGGGAGGACACTCGTTTAGGCAGGTGACGCCCCAATTATGCAGCCTTTGTCGGCCCTGTTCTTTTTCCCGTCCATCACGTACCATAGATGCGGGCGAGAGGCGGAGGTGGCCATGGGTCGAACAGCATATCTGATCATGACCAATAACCCGCTTGTTGTAGAACGGCTCGGGGACACGCATGAGGTGGAGTTTCTCGAGACCTCGTACGAGGGCCTTCTTCTGGCGGTGCGCGACAAGGTCCACGAGGGGCACACCCTGCTCTCGCATCCCCTGGCGGGGAGCGTCAAGCCCAACGAGACCCCGTATAGGTCGATCATGGTCTCGTGCGAACGATGCGATGCGGTGGACGCGCGGTCCCTCTCGTTGATCGAGCGCGCGATCGAGGCGTGCCGCAAATTCGAGGACAAGACCAGTGGCTACGGTGAACGGGCACTGAAGGACTTCCAGCTGATTGACTGGACGCTGCTTGAAAGCGGCCTGGATTCTGCGGACGCATGAAAGCGCCGCGGTGCCCGTCCGAGCGGGAGCAGGCACCCACCACCGGCGGAGCCGGGGCAGAACAGATAGGTCGTACATCTCATTCGAGCGCAAAGGAGGAAGCGGGAAGTGAGATTAGAGCTGGGACGAATTTACATCAAGGACATCCAGTTCGCATCAGAATCCAAGATCGAGGATGGCGTACTGCACGTGTCAGAGGAGGCGCTACGGGCCGTCGCCCTCAAGGACGACAAGATCGCGAGCGTGTCCTTCGACATCGCGAAGCCTGGCGAGTCCGTAAGGATCACGCCGGTCAAGGATGTCATCGAGCCTCGCGTGAAGGTCGAGGGCGCAGGCGGTGTGTTCCCGGGCGTCATCGCCAAGGTTGACACGGTCGGCTCGGGCGTGACCTATGCCCTCAAGGGCATGGCCGTGGTGACCGCGGGCAAGATCGTCGGCTTCCAGGAGGGCATCATCGATATGACGGGCCCCGGCGCCGACTACACGCCGTTCTCCAAGACCCTCAACCTGGTTATGGTGTGCGAGCCGGTCGAGGGGGCCGAGACGCATGACTACGAGCGGGCCGTGCGCCTTGCGGGCTTCCGCGTCGCCGCCTACGTCGGCGAGCTCGCGCGCGACCTCGAGCCCGACGAGACCCAGGTGTACGAGACCTGCACCATCAAGGAGGGCATGAAGAAGTATCCGGATCTTCCGCGCGTGGCTTACGTGCAGATGCTCCAGAGCCAGGGTCTGCTGCACGACACGTACGTCTACGGCGTCGACGCCAAGAAGATCGTGCCGACGATCATGAGCCCCACCGAGACCATGGACGGCGCGATCGTCTCGGGCAACTGCGTGTCCGCCTGCGACAAGAACCCCACCTACGTGCATGAGAACAATCCGGTCATCGAGGACCTGTTCGAGCAACATGGCAAGACCATCAACTTCGTGTGCCAGATCATCACGAATGAGAACGTCTACCTCGCCGACAAGCAGCGTTCATCCGATTGGACCGCCAAGATCTGCAAGATGCTCGACCTCGACGGCGTCATCGTCTCGCAGGAGGGCTTCGGCAACCCCGATACCGACCTCATCATGAACTGCAAGAAGATCGAGGCCGAGGGCGTCAAGACCGTCATCATCACCGACGAGTACGCCGGTCGCGACGGCAGGTCGCAGTCGCTCGCCGATGCCGATATCGCGGCCGACGCCGTGGTAACCGGCGGCAACGCCAACCAGGTCGTCGTCCTGCCCAAGCTCGACAAGGTCATCGGCACCTTGGACTACGTCACCAAGATCGCCGGCGCGAGCGAGGACACCCTGCGCGCCGACGGCTCGCTCGAGGTCGAGCTCCAGGTGATCACGGGCGCGACCAACGAATGCGGCTTCAACAAGCTGAGCGCACGCTAGAAAGGAGGGTATCTCGATGGCAAAAATCAAGGTAGCGCACTACATCAACCAGTTCTTCGCCCAGATCGGCGGCGAGGAGAAGGCGAACTATCCCGCCGAGCTGCGCGTCGGCGAGATCGTGGGTCCGGGCATGGCGCTCGCCCAGAACCTCGGCGACGAGGCCGAGATCGTGGGCACGATTGTCTGCGGCGACTCCTATTTCAACGAGAACCTGGAGACTGCTACAGCCGAGATCCTCGATATGGTGAAGGAACTCAACCCGGACGTCTTCGTGGCGGGTCCCGCCTTCAACGCGGGCCGCTACGGCGTTGCCTGCGGCACCATCGCCGCAGCCGTCCAGGACCAGCTGGGCATCCCCGCGGTGACCGCCATGTACGACGAGAACCCGGGCGCGGAGATGTTCAAGGACAAGGTCTACATCGTCGCCACCAAGAACAGCGCGGCCGGCATGCGCGCCGCCATGAAGAAGCTCGCGCCGCTCGCCCTCAAGGTCGCCCGCGGCGAGAAGCTCGGCGCCTCCTGCGAGGAGGGCTACATTCCCAACGGCACCCGTGTGAATTTCTTCGAGAAGGAGCGCGGTTCCAAGCGTGCCGTGAAGATGCTGCTCGATAAACTCGCCGGCAAGAAGTTCGCGACCGAGTACCCGATGCCGGACTTCGACCGCGTCGACCCGTGCCCGCCGCTCAAGGATCTCACGCACGCCAAGATCGCGCTTGTGACCTCGGGCGGTATCGTGCCCAAGGGCAACCCGGACCATATCGAGAGCTCGAGCGCCTCGCATTACGGCGAGTACGACATCACGGGCGTGGACGACCTTACCGAGGAGTTCTACGAGACGGCGCACGGCGGCTACGACCCCACCTACGCCAATGAGGACGCGGACTGCGTGCTGCCCGTCGACGTCATGCGCGATCTCGAGCGCGAGGGCGTCATCGGCGAGCTCCACCACCTCTTCTACTCGGTGACCGGCAACGGCACCGCCGTGGCGTCTGCCCGCGCGTTCGCGGCCGAGTTCGCCCAGAAGCTCGTCGCCGATGGCGTGCAGGCCGTCATCCTCACCTCCACTTGAGGCACGTGCACTCGTTGCGGTGCAACGATGGTGAAGGAAATCGAGCGCGCCGGCCTGCCGGTCGTTCACATCTGCACGGTGACCCCGATCTCCATGACCGTGGGCGCCAACAGGATCGTTCCGGCGGTGGCGATTCCGCATCCGCTGGGCAACCCCGCGCTCAGCGCGGAGGAGGAGAAGGTTATGCGTCGCCGTATCGTCGAGAAGGCTCTCGAGGCCCTGACGACCGAGGTCGACGGCCAGACCATCTTCGACTGGCAGTAAGCTGCAGGTAGCGCAGCACGCTGCGACTGCTGCTGCGGGCCGCGGTTGAGCGCTCTTGGGCGCGCTGTTCGCGGTGGGCCGCGGGGCAAAACTGCAACAAGGGGCGTCGGCGCGTGCCGGCGCCCCTTTGCGTCTTGCGCGGCGCGGCGCGGCGAGATGAGCGTCCGAGCTGCGCATGTGCCATACTTGCTCTGGAAGATTCGAGGTAGAAGAGGGTACGCGTGGAGTGCATGAAGCAGGCGGTGGTGGGGCTCGTCGCCCATGTAGATGCCGGTAAGACGACGCTTGCGGAGGCGCTGCTTGCGCAGGCGGGCGCTATTCGCCGCGTAGGCCGCGTGGACCATGGCGACGCGCATCTGGACACCGATGCCATGGAGCGCTCGCGCGGTATCACGATCTTCTCGCAGCAGACCGCCTTCGACGTGCACGGCGTGCATCTTATGCTGCTGGATGCACCCGGCCACGTGGACTTTTCGGCAGAGGCGGAGCGGACGCTCCAGGCGCTCGATTACGCGGTGCTGGTGGTTGGCGCAACCGACGGCGTGCAAGCCCACACCGAGACCATGTGGGAGCTGCTCGGTCGCTACGGCGTGCCCGTCATGGTGTTCGTGAACAAGATGGACCTCGCCGTTGATGCGGATGATGCCGTACGCGCGGAGCTTCTGGATAGCCTGCGCCAGCGCTTGGGGGCAGCTGCCGTCGACGGTGCCGCGCTGCTTACAGGCGATGCCGAGACGCTCGAAGACGCAGCGGCTACAGACGAGCAGGCGCTCGACGAGTACCTCGCCAGTGGCTCGCTCGGCCGTGCCACCGTTCAGCGCCTTGTGGCAGAACGGCTCGTCTGCCCGGTGTTTTTCGGCTCGGCGCTCAAAGGTGCGGGTGTGGGGGAGTTCCTCGAGGGGCTCTGCGAGCTTGTTGTCTCAAGGGCGTGGCCGCAGGATTTCGCAGCTCGCGTCTACAAGGTGAGTCGCAACGCGCACGGGGAGCGCCTCGCTTGGGTCAAGGTCACCGGCGGTGTGCTTCGAGCCAAGTCCACGGTTTCCGGCGTCGATCGCGGCGAGCCATGGGAGGAGAAGATCGACCAGGTGCGCCTCTACGACGCCGAGTCGTACCAGACGGTCGCGGAGGTGCCTGCGGGGCGAATCTGCACGGTGACGGGGCTTTCGCATGTGGTGCCGGGCAGTGTCCTGGGCGCTGAGCCTAGCGGACTCGCCCCGGCGCTCGCTCCGGTCCTCTCGTACCAGGTCATCCCCCAAGGTTGCGACGTCCATGCGCTCGTGCGTGCGCTTCGCGAGCTCGCTGACGAGGACCCGCTGCTGGGCACATCTTGGCAGGAGGAGCTCGGGGAGGTGCATGTCCAGCTTATGGGGGCGGTCCAGCGTGAGGTGCTCGAGGAGCGGTTGCGCGAGCGCTACGGCCTATCGGTGGCCTTCGGCCCGGGAGGCATTCTCTACCGCGAGACCGTCTCCGCGCCGGTGCGCGGAGTGGGCCATTTCGAACCGCTCAAGCATTACGCCGAGGTCCAGCTGCTCATCGAGCCTCTGCCGCGCGGTGCGGGGCTGGAGGTGGGTACGCGATGCCCGGAGGATGCGCTCGACCGAAACTGGCAGCGCCTCGTCCTCACCCACGTACTCGAGCGCGAGCACCGCGGCGTGCTCGTCGGCGCTCCCATCGCAGACGTGCGCATCACGCTTCTTGGTGGGCGAGCGCATGCCAAGCATACCGAGGGCGGAGACTTCCGGCAGGCGACTTATCGGGCGATCCGGCAAGCCCTCATGGAGGCTCGCGCGGCGGGCGCCTGCATGCTTTTGGAACCTTGGTACCGCTTTTACCTGCGAGTTCCCGCAGAGAAGATCGGTCGCGCCCTTGCCGACGTTCAGCGCATGTCCGCTGCGTTCGATCCTCCTAAGATCGAAGGCGACATGGCCGAGATCTCTGGCAATGCTCCCTCATCCGAGATGCGGGAGTATGCGCTCGAGGTGGCGGGCTACACCGGTGGCCGTGGCCGATTGCGCTTGGAGTTCGCAGGCTACGATACCTGTCACGACGCCGATGCGGTTATCGCTCGCGCAGCGTACGAGCCGGAGGCGGACCTGCCCAACACTCCCGACTCGGTCTTTTGCTCCCACGGCGCCGGCTACACCGTGAAGTGGCAGGACGTGCCGGAGCACGCGCACGTGACCGTGGAGGAGAGCGGCCTGCGCCCATGGCGCGCGGCTGATGCGTCGTTCTTCTCGCGCGGTTAGCGCGAGGTGACCAGCCGAATCCGTAAAGCGCCCCTCTTAGTGCGCGAAAGAGGCATCTTCAAAGCCGTTTTCTTCATTGAGCTGCGATCAAAGACGGCTTTCACTGCTTTGATTTTATATTCATGACGGGTTACGGTGGTCAAATTGAAAAATGCTGGGTAGACAGGCCAAACTCGATACTGAATCCGCAGCTAGATACAAAGTAGGATCGTTGTCTACTCGGCTAGATTGGTGTTGACCACCGTAACCCGCATCGAGCAAAATCGCGAAACAGGGTTCTGGGGATATTTGTGTATACGCTTCAAGAACTATGGCTCCCAATTTGCATACAGAGTCAGAAGCTTGACTAGTTGTCGCTGAAGGGATGGCCAAAGCGGGCATTATCGTGGGGACGAACACGACGGCTTCTGCTGAAGAGCTCGCTGGTCAGCAATCATGGGGCTTCTATCATCAGCATTGCGGCCTTGCCGCCGTCCGGGGCATTCAGTATCCTATAGGGGCATCGCGCTCAGGCGCGGGCGTGCCAGCGTGGCTCAACGGTAGAGCTTCTGATTTGTAATCAGACGGTTGCGGGTTCGATTCCTGTCGCTGGCTCCATGCAAGCATGCGGGTTCGGTTTCCTTGTGGGACTGAGCCCGTTTCGCTATCTCCCACAACCCGTGGATTGCTGCTTCCGATTCAAGGTAGGCCGAGTTCTGCCGTTCGCGTGTAGTGAACGGTGATAGCAGCACCGGGCCTGGTTTCGAATGCGCTGGTCGCGCGATATCGAAGGTGACAGGGCAACGTTGATTAAGTGTATAAAGCCCTACCGTAAGCATGGCTTGCTTTAGAAAAACCAATCGTAAAGAAGGGAGCGCGGCATCCTATTTCGACTTCGTGGTGTACGAAGCGGAGAACGGCAGGGTCAAGCTCGCGACCGAGGTCGATAGTACCTAACACCGCGCGCCCATGCGAAAGATCGAAGAGCGGGAGATGCAAGGTGCCTTGCGGGGCGTTGCCGACCGGTGGGCGCGCGACAGGACCAAGGAAGCCGTTACACTGACCATGGGAGGTACGCGCGCTTCCGGACGAATCGGCAGAGTCGATCGCCAAGAACGGGGACTTCGCGGCGCCCGTGTTTCATGTCTCAGTGTCTGTTCACGGAGGGACCAGCGCCAACGAGTTCCATGCGCTCAAGCGGCGCGACGGAATGGCGAGGCGTGACGCGGGCAGCGGCGATGACGTAACCGTAGAGGATCTGCTCGAGAATCAAGCCGTCTGAGACGGTGAAGCCATTATTGTACGACGCCCTTCGTCCATAGCGTTTTCACAGGAGTTTATCGAGAGGCTTTGCCTAAAACCCCAGCTCACAAGGGAGATTGTGAAAGGATAGATACGCCCGGCACCGTGTATTAGAGCAAAACGGTTGACAGAGGGAGGCCAGCCGTAATACTATTCACTCGCTCGCGGAGGTGCTTGCTCCGGCATGGACAAACAGCTTTGCGGGTCTTGCTTGATTGGGAGTGTGCCCGAGTGGTTAATGGGGACGGGCTGTAAACCCGTTGGCTCTGCCTACCAAGGTTCGAATCCTTGCGCTCCCACCAGCAAGCAAGCGCCTGTATAGCTCAGTCGGTAGAGCACTTCGTTGGTAACGAAGAGGTCACCAGTTCAAGTCTGGTTGCAGGCTCCAGTACGGCGGTGTAGCTCAGCTGGTTAGAGCACACGGTTCATACCCGTGGCGTCACTGGTTCGAATCCAGTCACCGCTACCAGGTAACAAGGTGGCTTTCCCGCATGGGGGAGCCACTTAAGTTAAAGGGCATGTCCCTGCCGGGGACGACCTCAAGGAGGAGGGCTTTATGGCCAAGGAAAAGTTCGAGCGTACTAAGCCGCATGTTAACATCGGCACCATCGGCCACGTGGACCACGGTAAGACCACGCTGACCGCCGCCATCACCAAGGTTCTCTCCGAGACCGATGGCTGCAAGGCCGACTTCACCGCCTTCGAGAACATCGACAAGGCCCCCGAGGAGCGCGAGCGCGGCATCACCATCTCCGTCGCTCACGTCGAGTACGAGACGGCCACCCGTCACTACGCTCACGTCGACTGCCCCGGCCACGCCGACTACATCAAGAACATGATCTCCGGTGCTGCCCAGATGGACGGCGCTATCCTGGTCATCGCTGCTACCGACGGCCCCATGGCTCAGACCCGCGAGCACATCCTGCTCGCCCGTCAGGTCGGCGTGCCCTACATCGTCGTGTTCCTGAACAAGTGCGACATGGTTGACGACGAGGAGCTTATCGACCTCGTCGAGATGGAGACCCGTGAGCTCCTCTCCGAGTACGATTTCCCCGGCGACGACATCCCCGTCATCCGCGGCTCCGCTCTCGGCGCCCTCAACGGCGAGGAGAAGTGGTACGATTCCATCCGTGAGCTCATGAACGCTGTCGACACCTACATCCCGACCCCCGAGCGCGACGACGCCAAGCCGTTCCTGATGGCCGTCGAGGACACCATGACCATCTCCGGCCGTGGTACCGTTGCTACCGGCCGTGTCGAGCGCGGTGTGCTCAAGCTCAACGAGCCCGTCGAGATCGTCGGCATCAAGGAGACCCAGTCCTCCGTCGCCACCGGCATCGAGATGTTCCGTAAGACCATGGACTTCTGCGAGGCTGGCGACAACGTCGGCATCCTGCTCCGCGGCATCAAGCGCGAGGACATCGAGCGCGGCCAGGTTCTCTGCAAGCCCGGTTCGGTGCACCCGCACACCAAGTTCACCGGCGAGGTCTACGTCCTCACCAAGGAGGAGGGCGGCCGCCACACGCCGTTCTTCGATGGTTACCGTCCGCAGTTCTACTTCCGTACCACTGACGTGACCGGCACCGTCAAGCTCCCCGAGGGCACCGAGATGGCCATGCCTGGTGACCACATCACCATCGAAGGCGACCTCATCCACCCGATCGCCATGGAGGAGGGCCTGCGCTTCGCTATCCGCGAGGGTGGCCACACCGTCGGCTCGGGCGTTGTCTCCACGATCATCGAGTAACTCTGAGCTACTGGCTCAGATCGCGTGATCTTGCACCCGGCTCCTCTTCGGGGGAGCCGGGTTCTTCTCTCTCAGGGGATCTGCTGCGATGACGATGTCGAACCCTGCCCAAGCAGAACTGCAGCCGATGCGATGATCGTTATTGCGATTGCCTGAGGGACTTTTCCCGACACCCTGCCACGTGCGCATTGGACAGGTTCTGGCGCACTGTGTACGCGGCATGCTGTCGGGAGCGTCGATTGCAGGCGGTTTATGTAACGTGTCTGCAGATAGATGCTGGAACACAACTTTACATTGACAGAAGTCGAAGGCAGATGCTATCGTATCCCATCGTGCCCGTACGGGGCGGTATTTGGAGGTAATTGATTCATGCGTACTCTCGTCACCCTTGCATGCACCGAGTGCAAGCGTCGCAACTATACGACCACCAAGAACAAGGCAAACATGCCGGATCGTATGGAGATCAAGAAGTATTGCCCCTGGTGCCGTCATCACACGCTGCACAAAGAGACTCGTTAGTCTCTTAGCATCTACACGCCAGTAGTTCAATTGGTAGAGCATCGGTCTCCAAAACCGAGTGTTGAGGGTTCGAGTCCTTCCTGGCGTGCCAGTTATCAATCCGTAAGCCTCGATTTCGAGGCTTACGGTTTCTAGTGTAAAGCGCTTTTGCGCGGAGGTAGTGGAATGGCCAACAAGAAGCATAAGAAGAAGGCCCAGCAGAACAAGCCGCAGACGGCCCCTGCTTCTCAGGCCTCTACCGCCAAGTCCTCGCGCGAGGATGCCAAGGCCGAGAAGAAGAATCTCGCCGCCGAGCGCAAGAAGGCCGAGGCCGAAGCCAAGGCTAAGGCTGCTAAAGCCAAGGAGAAGGCCAAGAAGAGCACCAAGCCAGGCATCTTCACGCGCGTGAAGAACTACTTTGCCTCGGTTCGTACGGAGATGCGTCGCGTCACCTGGCCGAGCAAGAAGGATCTCGTCAACTTCTCCGTCGCCGTGTGCGTCTCACTCGTCGTCGTGGGCATCGCGATCGCCGCGCTCGACTTCATCATCGGCGAGGGCCTGTTCTTCGTCTCGGGTCTGAGGAGCTAACATGACCAAGCGCTGGTATGTCGTTCACACCTACTCTGGATACGAGAAGAAGGTCAAGACCGACCTCGAGCACCGTATCGAGACCATGGGGATGCAGGATCGCATCTTCGACATCGAGATTCCCATCGAGAGCGTTACCGAGATCAAAGAGGGCGGTAAGCGCGAGACCAAGGACGTCAAGATCTTCCCGGGTTATGTCCTCGTCCGCATGGAGATGGATGATGACGCTTGGACCTGCGTGCGCAACACGCAGGGCGTGACCGGCTTCCTCGGTGCAAATGGCAAGCCCTCGCCGCTTTCTCGTGACGAGTACAACAAGATGATGCATAAGTCCAAGAAGGGCGAGGCTCCCAAGCGCACCGCTGTGGGTCTCGAAGTTGGCACGGCTGTTCGCGTCACCTCCGGCCCGCTTGCGGACTTCGATGGCCAGGTGTCCGAGGTCAATGCAGACGCCGGCAAGGTCAAGGTCACGCTTATGATCTTTGGCCGCGAGACGCCCGTCGAGCTCGGCTTCGATCAGGTGGCCGTTATCGCCTAGTTGTCCGTTCGCGCGTGCCCGTTCCCTTGTAGGCCGCTCACCAACAAGGGTGCTTCTAACGAGCGGGCGCTGACGATATAGCATGTTAGGTACCGTTAAGGTTCAGGAAGGTTTCAAGATGGCTGAGAAGAAGGTTGCTACCGTCATCAAGCTCCAGATTCCTGCCGGCCAGGCCAACCCGGCGCCCCCCGTGGGCCCCGCGCTCGGTGCTGCCCAGGTAAACATCATGCAGTTCTGCCAGGCGTTCAACGCCGCTACGCAGGACAAGGCCGGCGACGTCATCCCCGTCGTCATCACCGTCTTCGAGGACCGTTCGTTCTCGTTCGAGTGCCACACTCCGCCGGCGGCCCACCTCATCAAGAAGGAGCTTAAGCTCAAGAGCGGTTCCGCTGTGCCGCAGCGCGACAAGGTCGGCCAGCTCACCGACGAGCAGCTCACCAAGATCGCCGAGATCAAGATGCCGGACCTCAATGCCAACGACATCGAGGCCGCCAAGAAGATCGTCGCCGGTACCGCCCGCTCCATGGGTGTGACCATCGCCGAGTAACTTTGTATCCTACGGGTTCGCCATGGGGGCGGGCCCGTTCGTGCGCAATGGGGCGCACATCGATGTGGGAGGGCGTTGCCCGTTGACCACAGGAGGTAGAACATGCCTAAGCATGGAAAGAATTTCCGCGCCGCCGCGGAGAAGGTCGAGAAGTTCAAGCTCTACACCCCGCTCGAGGCCGTCCGCCTCGTGAAGGAGGTCGCGCCGGCTAAGTTCGACGAGACCGTCGAGGCTCACTTCCGCCTGGGTATCGATACCCGTAAGGCCGATCAGAACATCCGTGGCTCCATCTCGCTGCCCCACGGCACCGGCAAGACCGTGCGCGTCGCCGTCTTCGCCGAGGGCGAGAAGGCCCGCGAGGCTGAAGAGGCCGGTGCCGACGTCATCGGTTCCGACGAGCTCGTTGCTGCCATCCAGGGCGGCGAGATCAACTTCGATGCTGCCATCGCCACGCCGAACATGATGGCCAAGGTCGGTCGCATCGGTAAGATCCTCGGTCCTCGCGGCCTCATGCCGAACCCCAAGCTCGGCACCGTGACCATGGACGTCGCGAAGATGGTTTCCGAGCTCAAGGCTGGTCGTGTGGAGTACCGCGCCGACCGTTACGGCATCTGCCATGTGCCGGTTGGCCGCGTTTCCTTCGATGACCAGAAGCTCGTCGAGAACTATGCCGCGCTCTACACCGAGATCCTGCGCGTCAAGCCCTCGAGCGCCAAGGGTCGCTACGTGAAGAGCATCGCCCTTTCCTCGACCATGGGTCCTGGCGTCAAGGTCGACCCCGCCGTTCAGCGCGACTTCATGGCTGAGTAGCCTGCGCCGCCCTCAAAGCTTATCTGCTTAAGCCCGGTTGCCATTCGGCACCGGGCTTTTTCATGCGCCGAATGGCCTCTTTCGGGATGGGGCCATTTTAGGTCATCATAGCCATGCGTGGTGGCGGCCGAGCGCGACACTAGGAGACCCAGACTCAGAGAGACAATGCGTGTCAAGGAGTTCGATCGCGCAATTCGGTGTCCGCTCAACGATGTAAACTCATCTTGAGCAACGATTGATATTTGTGAAGTGCTAAATGTACTGCAGCGATTGTGGCGCGAAAATTGTTGGTTCGGGGCGCTTCTGCTCGAATTGCGGCACCCTTGTTAGCGCGTCGAGCAGTGCGTCGCGCCAAGGGGGTTCTCGCGGTGCCAAGCGCGCGTCTGGAGAATTAAACAGAGAGGCTCTCATTATCTATCTGAGAAATCTCGAAGCTCTCGAGTTTGCAGTTAGACGCCACAGCCGGTTGCGGGATTCCAGCTTGTATGCGTATCGCCATGCTGCGAATATGAACCATGTTGGGTGCATACGAGTGAATCGTTTCACAGGCAGGCTTGAGTTGCAGGGATATGTATTTGTTCGCTGGAACGGAGAATATCCTCAAATATTGTGCAATGCTCATGGTGAGGTCTATCTCGCGGAAGGCAATCTTGATCCTAAACATGTTTCGGTGTGTGTGGACCTAGGCCAATGGGGTAAGGAAATGTATTGGAGGGCTCTCGACAAACAGGCTATGGAAGACCTTCGCAAGAACATAATTCTATATAAGGATGGCTTGTTCGGTCTGGGCAAATACACCAGGCGTATATGGGGAAAAGTGGATCCCGTTGAAGGCGATAATGTTTTGAGGAGAATCGAGGAAAACTTCCTTCCTACGGCGCAGGATAAGTGGATAAGAAAACAGGCGAAAGTTGAAAGGAAGAAGCAGGCTGCGGAGTCGATTGAAAGCGAGCTCAGCCAAGCTAAACATCTTTTGCGCAAGAGCTACAATCTCAACATCATTCCTAACCAGTATCGCAATCTTTACGCTGTAGATTTCCTGTACTCTTTCTTGAAATCGTCTAACCTCACTCTTTCAGAAGCGTTGCTGCACTTCAACCTAGAGGAGATAAAGCAAAAGCTAGACAAGGTAATCGAAAAACAGGAGCAGATAATTCTGCAAAACGAGATCATCATCGCCCAAAACGAGAAGTTGCTAAAAAAGAATACTGCGATGTTGAATGGATTGGCTAGTATTGAGCGTACGGCAGAGAATATCGCTGGTAGCTCCGCTCTAGCTGCTCAATATTCGAGAATAGCCGCAACGAACAGCGAGACCTGCGCTTGGTTCTGCGCGGTCCAGACACGCTGGTGATGAAAAAGAAGAAGCAATTACCTGCCGGTTCGCATCAGTGAGCCGGCATTTTTTATTGTCATGGGACAAACTCGCTCGCTTTATCGCATGCAAGACGAGATGCTCGCTCGGCGCACCTTGTAACGCGTCATTAATCTCACCCGTGGGCCCGATGCTGCGTGTAGGAGTCTGCAGCGAGAAACGTTACAACGAAAAATATATATCTAGAATAGTATATCGACACACATAGTATCATGTGCTACAGTAACCGCAAGCAAGCGGGGTATGTAGCCTATGGAGTGAGGCAACGCCCGCGCCCTATGCCGGGAGGTGAGCTGATGTCTGCGCGAGATGCGGTAAGCGACCTGATTCGGGGGAACATCGACGCGATCATCTTGTGCACCCTCGAGGACGGCGACAGCTATGGGTACGAGATTCTCAAGCACATAGCGACCGCCAGCCATGGGGAGTACGAGATGAAGGAGCCCTCGCTCTACACAAGCCTTAAGCGCTTGGAAGGGCAGGGATTCGTTCAAAGCTACTGGGGCGACGAAACGCAGGGCGCCCGACGCAAGTACTATCGCGTGACCCAGGCGGGAACCCGCGAGCTTAAGGAAGCGACCGAGCGGTGGGTCCGCGTACGCGATATCATCGACCATTTGCTCATGCAGGACGGGGGAGACCGATGAACGAGCTGCGTATGTACGTCGAGCATCTCTTCGAGGGGAGGATGCTCACGGCCGAGAACATCGAGCTGAAAGAGGAGATCTACGGGAACCTCGTCGCACGCTACGAGGACTATATCGCATCCGGCATGAGCGAAGCCGAAGCGCTCGAGAAGACGAAGGCGAGCTTCACGAGCCTCGATGATCTGCGGGAGGATGCCGAGCCAACGGGAGATGAGGCGTCACCGGCAGGCTCGGCAGCGAGTGCGGCATCACAGACGAGTGCCGGGACGGCGCCCACGCGCGTCATGCCCGCCGCATCGGCCCCGGCTTCTCAAGTGCCGCCTGCCGCTACCGGCTCAGGTTCGCCTGCGGGCACGGTGCCAGGCGTGGCGCAGCCGCCGTCAGGTGTGGCTGGAGCGGCGAACCAACATGGCAAGGCAGCGATGCCGTGGAAGAGGATCGCCATCATTGCCGCGGCAGTGGTGCTCGTGCTCGCTGTCGCTGCGGGCGTTTACGAGTTCGTGATAGACCCGGCGCTCGACCGTGCCGAGGATGCTGCCGAAGCAGAGGCGGAGCGCCAGTGGCTCGAACAGCAGAACCAGAGCTCCGGGAACGGTCAGGGCAACGACGGCAGCCAGGGAAACGGCCAGAGCGCTCAGGGCGGTACAGGGGCGACGTCGGGTTATGGGGATGCTGAGGACCAACGTGAATACGAGGCTACGAAGGCGGTGGACGATGCCATCGCAGCGCATCCCGTCGACGACCTCAAGAGCTATACGGGAAACAGCCTGCCCGACCAAGGGTTCTTCGAGCACCTGCCGCTGAGCATGTACGTGTCGAGCACGGGTGCGGAACAGGGCGGCAACGCAAGCTACGGCGTTTGGTACGCCGGAGTGCTGGATGATATCGACGGGGATGCCATCGACCGCGCGTTGGTCTATAACGCGGTGGCGGCGTTCAGCGTGTATCCCGAGCTGCAGACGGTAATCTTTACCGTGCAGGAGTCAGATGAGACGGCCTACGACGCGAACGTCTACTCGTTCAACCGCGCTACGCTGGAGCATGCCTTCGACAATGCAAGTGGTGGAGCCATCACGCAGCTCAATAGCTCGCTGTATGAATCGCAGGAGAGCTGGGACCAGGTGCGCGATTACGTGACCCGCAACCACTTCTACGACCGCCAGGCCGACCTGGCCGAGATCGACGACTAGCCAGCGGCCCGTCACGAACCCGGCAGAGACCGATGCCCGGCCGGACCGAGGCGATTCTCTGCCAACGCGTTAACAGATGGAACGCTTACCGAGAGCAGGCTTGCGCACCGCTCACATTCTGCTAGACTTTAGCGCAATGCAGTGCCCGCCGGGCGCTGCGGGCGAAGGGATGGCACATGATGCACGCATCGAACAACAGCGCACGGATGGCCCGGGTGGCCGCTGCCGCGCTGATGCTATCCCTAGACGAGCTACTACTAGGCGCTTGCGCGTAGGGTACTTCGTCTGCTTATCCGCTAGATGATTCATCTGAAGCACCCCACGCGTAACGGACGTCTTGCAGGACGTGAAACGCGGCGGGGTGCTTCTCGTGTATCGCATGGAAACGCTTTACCTCCTGCAAGTACCAAGCAAGCAGCCCGGGCACGACCGCCACGGGCGAGAGCAGGAGGAAGCATGACCAGGAAAATCAACATCTTCGACACCACGCTCCGTGACGGCGAGCAGTCACCCGGCGCCAGCATGAACACCGAGGAGAAGCTCGTCATCGCGCGTCAGCTCATCCGCATGAACGTGGACGTCATCGAGGCGGGCTTCCCCATCTCGAGCCCCGGCGACTTCAAGAGCGTGGAAGAGATCGGCCGTATCGCCGGTGACAAATGCACCGTTTGCGGCCTGACGCGCGCCGTGGACAAGGACATCGAGGTCGCGGCCGAGGCGCTCAAGACCGCCAAGCGCCCGCGCATCCACACCGGTCTGGGCGTCTCGCCGAGCCATCTGCGCGACAAGCTTCGCATGACCGAGGACGAGGCGATCGAGCGTGCCATCCATGCGGTGAAGCTCGCGCGCAACTTCGTGGACGATGTCGAGTTCTACGCCGAGGATGCCGGCCGCGCCGACCAGGATTTCCTCGTGCGCATCATCGAGGCGGCCGTGAAGGCGGGCGCCACGGTGGTGAACATCCCCGACACCACCGGCTACAACATGCCCTGGGCCTTCGGCGCGCGCATCGCCGACCTGCGCGAGCGCGTGGACGGTATCGAAGACGTCACCATCTCGGTGCATACGCACAACGACCTGGGCATGGCCACCGCGCTCGCCATCGAGGCCGTGCGCAACGGCGCCACACAGGTGGAATGCACCATCAACGGCCTGGGCGAGCGCGCGGGCAACACGGCGCTCGAAGAGGTCGTCATGGCGATCCGCATGCACGGCGCCGAGCTCGACGCGCACACCGATATCGTGACGCAGGAGCTCACCCGCGCCTCTAAGCTCGTGAGCTCGATTACCGGCATGACGGTGCAGGCAAACAAGGCCATCGTGGGCGCCAACGCCTTCGCGCACTCGAGCGGCATCCACCAGGACGGCGTGCTCAAGGCGCGCGATACCTACGAGATCATCGACCCCGCCGACGTGGGCGCCGGCGGCTCGCAGATCATCCTCACGGCGCGCTCGGGCCACGCGGCGCTGCGCCACCGCATGGGAGAGCTCGGCTTCACCTTCACCGACGAGGAATTCGAGGACATCTACCAGTCCTTCCTCGAGGTGGCGGACAAGAAGAAGGAGGTCTACGACGAGGATCTGGAGAGCATCGTGCACGAGCGCGAGCGCGTCTCCACGGCGGTGTGGGACCTCGATGCCGTGCAGGTGTCGTGCGGATTCCCCCTCACCCCGACGGCGACCATCACGCTCACCAACGTCGATGGCGCGACCTTTACCGAATGCGCTTACGGCACCGGTCCCATCGATG
This sequence comes from Enorma phocaeensis, assembly GCF_900186505.1. Lineage (GTDB taxonomy): Bacteria > Actinomycetota > Coriobacteriia > Coriobacteriales > Coriobacteriaceae > Enorma > Enorma phocaeensis. The sequence continues at coordinate 335,114 of NZ_LT891970.1, read as the reverse complement.
CGGCATACAAGGCGGTCGATAAGATCGTGGCCGTCGCGAACGACCTCTCCGAGTTCTCGGTCAAGGCCGTGACGCGCGGCATCGACGCGCTGGGTGAGGTCACCGTGCGCGTGACCGCGGAGAACGGCGAGGTCTACATCGGGCGCGGCTCGGACGGCGACATCATCGTCTCCTCGACCAAGGCCTATCTGAACGCGCTCAACCGCCTCATCTCCGATCAGGGTAAGTAGCCTGGTAACCCTATGTACGACACGCGCCCGTGCCAGTTGATGAAGGGTGCACATGACTAAGTACGGAAGGAAGAATCACATGCCACGTCCCATGACCGTAGCCGAGAAGATCCTCGCGGCGCACGCCGGGCTCGAAGAGGTGCGCCCCGGCCAGCTCGTCGAGTGCGATCTCGATCTGGTGCTCGCGAACGACATCACCGCGCCCATCGCGATCGATGTGTTCCGCGAGCTCGGTGCCACGCAGGTCTTCGACCGCGACCGCGTGTGCCTGGTGCCCGACCACTACGCGCCCAACAAGGACATCAAGAGCGCCGAGCAGACCAAGAAGATGCGCGACTTCGCGCACGAGCAGAAGGTCACCCACTACTGGGAGCAGGGGTGCGCGGGCATCGAGCATGCGCTTTTGCCCGAGCAGGGTGTCGTGGTGCCGGGCGATTTGGTGATCGGCGCCGACTCGCACACCTGCACCTACGGAGCACTCGGCGCGTTCTCCACGGGTGTGGGCTCCACCGATGCCGGCGTGGGCCTGGCGACGGGTCGCGCCTGGTTCAAGGTTCCGCCCACCATCAAGTTCGAGATCGACGGCGAGCTGACGGACGGTGCCACGGCGAAGGACGTCATCCTGCACATCATCGGGCTCATCGGCGTTGACGGTGCGCTTTACCAGGCGATGGAGTTCACGGGCTCGGCTATTCACGCCATGTCGATGGAAGGCCGCATGACCATCTCCAACATGGCGATCGAGGCGGGCGGCAAGGCAGGCATCATGGAGGTCGACGACGTGGCGCGCGCCTGGCTCGAGGGCCGCTGCCAGCGCCCGGCCGTGGAGTACCATGCCGACCCGGACGCCGAGTACGCGCAGGTCATCCACATCGACGCTGCGGACATCAAGCCCTGCGTCTCGTGGCCGCACCTGCCCTCGAACACCCATCCCGTGAGCGAGTCCGGCCACATCGCCGTCGACCAGGCGGTGATCGGCTCCTGCACCAACGGCCGCATCGAGGACATGCGCGCCGCCGCCGAGGTGCTCCGCGGCCGCCGCGTGGCGAAGACCGTCCGCTGCATCGTGATCCCCGCCACGCAGGCCGTCTTCAAGCAGTGCATGGCCGAGGGGCTGGTCGATGTCTTCATCGACGCCGGCTGCGTCTTCTCGACCCCCACCTGCGGCCCGTGCCTGGGCGGCTACATGGGCATCCTCGCCGCGGGCGAGCGCTGCGTCTCGACCACCAACCGCAACTTCGTGGGCCGCATGGGCGACCCCACGAGCGAAGTCTACCTCGCGAGCCCGGCCGTCGCCGCCGCGAGCGCCGTCGCCGGCCGCATCTGCGCCCCGTCGGATTTGGACTAGTCACGCTGACCGGGTTGCCGCTCTGGAGCTGTCGCGGGCTCGAGCCGTCCCGCGGCATCCCAGCGGCCCCGGAACCCATCAGAAAGGAACACCCATGCATTTCGAGGGAACCGTCTTCAAGTACGGGCGCGACGTGGACACCGACGTCATCATTCCCGCTCGCTATCTCAACAGCTCAGACCATACGCACCTTGCGGCGCACGCGATGGAGGATCTCGACCCGACGTTCCACGAGCGCGTCCAGCCGGGCGACATCGTGGTGGCCGAGGAGAACTTCGGCTGCGGGTCCAGCCGCGAGCACGCGCCGGTGGCGCTCAAGGCGGCGGGCGTCTCGTGCGTAATCGCCAAGAGCTTCGCGCGCATCTTCTACCGCAATGCCATCAACGTGGGTCTTGCCATCATGGAGTGCCCCGAGGCCGTCGATGCCATTGCCGATGGAGCGCGCGTGTCCGTGGACACCGAGACCGGTACCATCACCAACCTTGATACCGCCGCGACCTTCACCGCCGAGCCCTTCCCGCCCTTCATCGCCGAGATCATCGAGGCTGGCGGCCTGGTGGAGCGCACACGCCAGAAGCTCGCGGCACTATAGGCATTTGGCGGTCGGATGGGAGCGCAGTAAGAGCGAAGCGCCGATTGCATAAAGCTGATCCCAAATTGCATGCTCAGCCGTAAGTCCAAAAAAATGAGCGACTTGCGGCTGAATAGAGCGTGTTTGAAACGTTTAAACCAGCTGTAAGTCATCGAATTCGTGCGTTACGGCTGATGAGGGATTTCGACATCCGAATGTTGGAGGGGAACGTGGACAACCCGTTTGGATCCGGTCCGTCATCGATTGATTGGAGTTGCAACGTGAAGAAGAGCCATAAGGTCTGCACCCTGCCCGGTGACGGCATCGGCCCCGAGATCATCGCCGAGGGCAAGAAGGTGCTCGCCGCGGTGGGCGCCAAGTACGGCGTCGAGTTCGTCTGCGAGGACGCGCTCATCGGCGGCGCGGCGATCGACGCGACCGGAAATCCCCTGCCCGACGAGACGCTCGCAGCCGCGCGCAGCTCGGACGCTGTGCTGCTCGCCTCCGTCGGCGGCCCCAAGTGGGACACGACCGACCCCGCCGCACCGCGCCCCGAGCAGGGGCTCTTGAAGATCCGCAAGGAGCTCGGCCTCTACACCAACCTCCGCCCCGTGCAGATCTTTGCCGCGCTGGCAGACGCCTCGACGCTCCGTCCGGAGGTCATCGACGGCGTGGACATGATGATCGTGCGCGAGCTCACGGGCGGGCTGTACTTCGGCCGGCGCGAGCGCTTCTATGACGAGGAGGGCGCAGGCGCGGACGGCAAGCCCGGTCAGCGCGCCTACGACACGCTCGAGTACCGGGAGTACGAGGTCAAGCGCATCGCGCGCCAGGCTTTTCAGGCCGCGCGCAAACGTCGCGGCAAGGTGTCGAGCGTCGACAAGGCCAACGTGCTCGAGACGAGCCGCATGTGGCGCGAGATCGTCCACCGCATCCACGATGCGGAGTATGCGGACGTGGAGCTCGAGGACGTGCTCGTGGACAACGCGGCGATGCAGCTCATCAACCGCCCCGCGACCTTCGACGTCGTGGTGACCGAGAACATGTTCGGAGACATCCTCTCCGACGAGGCTGCGCAGATCACCGGGTCGCTCGGCATGCTCGCCTCCGCGAGCCTGGGCGACGGCGTGGCCCTCTACGAGCCGAGCCATGGCTCCGCGCCCGACATCGCGGGCCAGGGCATCGCGAACCCCCTCGCACAGATCCTCTCTGTGGAGATGATGCTGCGCTACAGCTTCGACATGGGCGATGCCGCCGACGACATCCGCCGTGCGGTGACCGCGGTCCTCGACGAGGGGTGGCGCACGCGCGACATCGCCGACGCCGCGACCCCCGCCGACCGCGTGCTCGGCTGCGCAGCCATGGGCGACGCCGTGGTGGCGCACCTCTAGGAGCCGGACGCCCGCGTGCGGGCGGTGCGCAGGTGACGGCACCCGCGTGCGGGCACCCCGCCGAAGCCGTCGGCTCCCGTCCACCGCCGCTGTTACAGCGCGGGGAGGGGGTTGTCTCCTATAGCGGTGCGGTAAGGGCTTGGCATGATCGGCGTTAGGAATGCGTAAGGGCTTGCGGCTCGTCGGTCTTGCGACACCGTGCGCGTATGGCCGGGTGCTACAGTCATCCCGTATGGCAAGAATCGCTCATAGGGTCGGTGCCTTACGCGCCGGCCCTTGCTTTGAGGAGGCCGCATGGGGACCGACGATTTCGATGACGGCTACGGGTACGCGTCTCCGCACGTTGACGACCGGCCGGCAAGCCCCAGCGAGGACGATGAGGGCCCCATCCGCGGGTCCCGCCCGGTGCTGCCGTGCCTTGGATGCAGCGTCTTCGTACTGCTTATCGTTGTGGGCACCTTCGGCATAACGCTCAACTCAATGGGCTTCTTCGTCATGGGGACCGCCGGCATCGTGTCTATGTACCTCAAGGCGGTGTGCTGCTGTCTGATCATCGCCATGCTTGCGGTGCCCGTTGTGGGCGGCATCATCGCCGCGGACAAGTTGCTTACCAAGCTCCTCGCGAGCGTCGCCGCCGTTGCGGTGACCGTTCTGGTCGCGTGGATCTTCGTGGTGAACCCCATCCTCGACATCCCATATCTCGCCTCGCCGAGCACCGTCGAGCTCGAGGACGTGAGCTTTGGCAGTGAAAACGTCAACGATTCGGTGTTCTTCAAGATTTCCGGCACCGATGCCGAAGGCCGCGAGCTTACCTTCGACATCGACCGGGGCTTCGCGGACACGTGGGACCTCGCCGACGGCGACGCCATCGTGACGTACCTGCCGCATTCGGAGACGGTGCTCTCGATAGAGTAGGTGGCCCGGCGGGGAGTTGCAGGCAAGCGGGGCGGCGGGCGAGCAGAGAGCCGCGGACCAGCGACGGCGGCTGCCTTCTGGTCGCGTATCGGCTGGTGCTCCCGGTAGCCACCGCAAACAGGGAAAGGTATGGCATGCAGGATAAGCGGGTCGAGCCTCCAACCGAGGAAGAGCTCAAGCGCATGTCGCAAGACGAGCTCGTCGAGTTGATCAAGAGCCGCGTGGCGCAGGAGGAGGTGGAGAGGAGCCCCGTCCAAGAGGGCGTGCCCGTATGGCGCATCGTCGGGTGCTACGTCGTGGCCGTTCTTGCCATCGCGTTCGTCGTCTGCATACTGTTGCGCTCCTGGTTCGGCATGCTCATCATGGGGGTGCCGGGCATCGTGGGGACGTATGCCAGCGCCGTCCTGTTCGTTCTCGTCATCGCGTGGATCGCGCGCCCTGTCGCCCAGGGCGTCGTGGACGTGACCCATCCGGTGAAGCGCACCTTCGCCGCGTGCGTCGCCATCGGCATCCTCGGATGGCTGGCGTGGCGATTCGTGTTGTGCCCCGTGCTCGATATCCCGTGCTTGGCGTCTCCGGCGGTTGTCGAACTGAGTGACGTGGAGGTATACAGCGATGCCGGGGAGTTCGGCGTGGACTACCGGCTCAGGGGAGAGGACGCTTCCGGCGCGCGCCATGTTTTCACTATCGACGAGGCCTTCCATGATTCATGGGACCCCGCCGACGACGATGCGACCGTGACCTACCTGCCGCACTCCCGGACGGTGCTCGCGGTGGAATAACCGCGTTTCGGTGGCGTGGGATGCCGTTTGGGCCCACGTGAAAATACATTCGATTCGGTATTAGGTGTGAAGATCGCGAGTCTCCTGCCCAAGGCACTTTGGATCTTTCAGCGACCTGCGGTTTTGTTGCTGTGAATGGCCGGCCTCAGCACCCTTGGCGAAAACTCACACCTAGTTTTTCATTTCAAGCGCAACGGCCCCGAGCTGGGACGGCCCACGGCGCCCTGATACGATGGTGCTTGCGACGACAACATCATCAGGAGGCGACCGTGGGCCGGTACAAGCATCTTACCATCGGGGAGCGCGAGGACATCATGCGCATGCGCCGCGAGGGGCGCCGCGTCGGCGAGATGGCGCGCGAGATCGGCAGGGACGAGTCGACGGTCTCGAGGGAGCTGCGGCGCAACTCGCGCGAGCGCTTCTACCGGGCATCGACCGCGCAGCGCCGCTACGAGGCGCGCAGGGAGCGGTGCCGCAGGCCCCGGCTGCTCGACGACCCCGAGAGGCTGGAGCTCGTCAGGTCGCGCGTCCTCGAGGGGCGATGGTCGCCCGAGCAGCTCGAGGGCAGGATCCTCCTCGAGCGCCCCGACCTCGCCGTCAGCGACGCCACGATCTACCGCGAGGTCGCCGCGGGCAGGCTCGACCGCTGCATAGGGGGCCCGAGGGCGTCCGCCAGGCTCAGGCGCCGCGGCAGGCGCCGGAGGCAGCGCGGCGAGGCCGAGCTGCGGTGGAAGAGTAAGTCGAACATCTGTTTTCAAGAAGTACCTCTCACATCAAAACAAATCCGAACTCTTCGACAGCGTGCGGCTCTCTATGAGAAGCCATATTTTGCAAGAGGGGTATCATGGTGATGCTGCGCGATGGACGAGGGGGATGGTATGACCGAGGAGCATCTGACGGCTGATCTGCTTGAGCAGCTTCGTGCTGCCGCAAGACCCGAGGACTACCTGCTCCAGGGCGAGACCATCGATCGTGAACTATCTGACTATCTTAACGAGCTGAGAAAAGATCGCGGCATGAAGCGCTCTGCCGTGGTGCGTGAGTCGACGGTAAACGAAACCTTCGTTTACGATATCTTCAAGGGGAAGAGCCTCCCTGGTCGTGATAACGCAATCAAGCTCGCGCTTGCCCTGCATTGCAGCCTTATTGAGACGCAGCGGATCCTAAGACTTGCGGGCGTTTCTGAACTCTGGCCCAAGCGCTCGCGCGACGCCGTCATCATCTGGTGCATCGAGCGTGGCCTCACATTGGCGCAATGCGATGACGAGCTCTACCGCTTGGGCGAGCGCACGCTGGTGAATCCCGAGGATGGTTCCGTATGAACCGTGAAGAAAAGCAGGCGCTGCATGGCATGAGCATCGACGACGCCTACGTGGTCGAGCGCCAACTCGCACATGGGATCGATGGCGTGACGGAGCTCGTGTCGCTCGATGCTGCCGGCCCGTTCGTGCGCAAACGCATTCCGCTCGCAAGCGTGCGCCGCATGGTGTGGGCAGCGCTTGCCGAATGCGAAAACCCGTATCTACCACGCGTGCATTCCATGTACGAGCTGCCCGATGAGTTCGTGGCGGTATGTGACTACGTGCCAGGCGAGACGCTCGAGCAGGTCATGGAACGACGCGGCCACCTCCCGCTTGCAGAGGTCGCGCCGATCGTCGCGAATGTGTGCGAGGCTGTCGCTGAGCTCCATGCGCACGGGGTGGTTCACGCGGATATCGCCCCACGCAACGTGGTGCTCGCCGAGGACAGTGCGCACCTCATCGATTTCGGTATCGCGCGGATGGTGTTCGACAAGCCAAGGCGCGATGAAAAGGCGTGGGGGACCAGGGGATTCGCCGCTCCCGAGCAGCACGGATTCGCTGCTGTGGACGTCCGTTCCGACATCTACGCCATCGGCCGGCTCGCGGGCTATCTGCTCACGGGCGCCGTGCTGGCAGAAAAGACTTTCGAGGGCGAGCTCCGCTGTTCAGGCCTGGTGCCGGAAGGTGTGTGCCAGGTGCTTGGGCGTGCTTGCGCCTTCGAGCCGAGCTCCCGGTACCAGAATGTCGAGGATTTTGCGACGGCGTTTGCCGCTGCATGCGCTGGCGGCGCCGTCCCGGCGATTCCGGGCGCCTTTCCGGGAAATCAGCCGGCATACGCGCAGGATGCTCCAAACGCGAAGCAGCCTGCATCGTACGAGCGACAAGTGCCCGTCCAACGCACCGAGCGGTTTCCCGCGCATCGTAAGGTCATTATGCTCGCGTTTACTGCGCTCGCTGTCGTGTGCGCATGTGCCGCCATCTATCTACTTGTCAAAGACGATCCCTCTCCAAGCATCTCTCAACAAGGAGAGAAGGCGCAAGCGCTTACGGATAGCTCTGCCGGGCGCTCCGATATGGGCGTCCCGTATGTGGACGGCACGGATGGCGCGTCGTCCGATTTGGCCGATCGGGCGGCAAGTGGCCTGGTTATTACCGAGTCGACGTGGTATATGTCCAACGGTTACGTGCATTTCGCAATCGCCATAACGAACACCACCGAAGATGTCCTCGCGCTGTTTCCCACCGTGGTCGTCACGGGCAGAGCAGCCGATGGCAGCATCCTCTTCTCGAGCGATCAGGTGCTCAACGATCTCTATCCTGGCGAGACAAGGTATTGGGGGAGCATCGCGGGCGACGGCTCGTCCGTGCCGGATACAGTCGAGTTTTCCGTGAACCGTCCAGATGACTGGGAGGTTCAGGCGGTGGCGGGCGAACCGAGCAGGCTGACCATTTCCAACGTTTCGAGGAGGCGAGGTCAGTTCTCTGACTTGGTGGTCACGGGTGAGGTGACGCTGGAATCGCTTTCCAGCGAGAGCATGGCTTCGCAGGTGCAGGTCGTTGCTATAGGGCGCGATTCCCAGGGCAATATGGTTTTTGGCTTTATGGGATACACCTCCCTTCCTGCGGAAGGTGAAACTGTGCCGTTTGAGGTGTCCAGTTCTGATAGCCTGCCGGAGTTCGAAACGGTTGAGGTATACGCTTACGGCTGGTAGGTCAATCACCTCGGCATTCATCAAGTAGTTTGCATCATAAGCGCACGGCGAGGCCATTGGCGATTGCCGTGCACTTTTCGTCGGCACGAGGGGCGAAAAGCCGCCCCGTCATTCAGCATGTAACGCCTACGCCCCACAACCGTCCGTTTACCGGCATGTTTTCAAAACTCAGTTGGCAGCTGAGGAAACGCTTCCATCGATTCGCAAGAATTACACCGCCTTTCATGGAAGGACCGGGCTCGCTTCCGGTCGAAATATCCAGGAAAGGGATGGTGTATGAAGCGAAGGTTGCCAAGGGAGGAATCCATGAGCGCTTCAGAAGCGCAACGCCGCTTGCTCGCGCAGCGCGCCGTGCGCCGCCAACGCTCCCTTGCCGCCCGGTTACCGGGCGGTACAGGATGGAGCGCGAGGGAGGTGCCTATGTGGAAGCGGTCAGACGTCGAGCGCCTGACGGGCCTCACGCGCCACATGATCCAGGACCTATGCAACCCCAATACCAACGGGGACGGTCTGGGGTTCTGGGAGCCGGCGATATCCAAGCCGGGGTATTCGCGTTTTGATGAAGGGGACCTGCTGGCGTTCTATTTGGTGCGTCAGCTCATGAAGGCAGGGTTCACGCTCAAGGAGATCGAGTCGGCGGTGTTTGATCTGATGGAAGACGATGGCTCGTTCGAGCGTGCGCTGCGCCGGAAGGCGACGGTACTGCATCGGCGCCGTGCCGAGCTTGATGGCAAACTAAGCACGCTCGAGTATCTGGAGGCGGCGGCAACGGCGGCGACCGATGATCGCTTGTACGCCGTAATGGAGGCTGCGCTGATCCAGAGTGCTGAACGTGCCGTGCGGGTTGCGACGGCTGAGCTACAGGCTGCGGAGGCGGATGAGGAGTCCGTGCGCCGCGGTATGCGCGAGCTGGTTGCTGCCGTGCTCGGCGTGTTGCGGGGCGACGAGGGGCCAGCCGATGCGGACGGGTACGGAGCCGCTCTGCTGGTCGCTGGCTGGGTGTGCGAGGTTGATGAGCTGCTTGCTGATGAAGCAGCGCCCGCCAGCCCTGCAGCGCAGAGGTTGATGCGGGAGATAGCGCATGCAATCACGGGTGATTGCGCTGATGATGAGCGCGATGCCCTCGCGGCCCGGTCCCTCGTTGCGTTCCTTGATGAATCGGAAAACGGTGTCCCCATCGAGCTCGTCTTCGGCGAGGGCTCGTTTGCATTCCTTGGTCAAGCTGCAAGAGCTTGTGCCGGGATGTCGGAAAACGAATAGGAAGGAATCGGATATGGACGGAACGGATCGCTCGATAGAGCAGAGCAATGCAAAGATGCAGCTCATCGCACGTATCGCTATGGTCGTGGCGGCAATCGTGCTGGTTGCGGCATTCTTCCTCCCGTGGGCATCGGCCGACGCGGAGTATCGCGAGGCGGCGGCCCAGCTGCCCGATGTGATGTACTACGAGCCGACGGGTCTTACCGCCGCCGACGCCGCCGACCTGTCGCTTTTCGAATACGCCCAGGTATACGGCTCGATGGAGGATTCCCCCTGGGTTATGTATCAATACATTATCTTTGCAGGGCTTGCTATTGCAGCAATTGCTCTCGCGCTTGCCGCATGGGGCAAGCCCATCGGGGCAGCGGTGTTCGCCATTCTGATGCTTGCCTTCTCGCGCCTTATGGTGTGGGACTTCAGCGACCGCGGCGTGCTCCCCAACAGCACGCACGATTGGGGCATTGCGTCCACAGTGTTCGTCATCGGCTCGATCGCGCTCATTGTCGCATCGATTTGGTTGTTCGTGCTTAAGCGGCAGGAGAAGGCTGCAAACAGGGACTAGACATATTCGAGGGAGATAGGAGTGCTGCAATGAAGAAGGCAATCGCAATGGTAGGCGCGCTGGTTCTGGCGGCGACACTTTCGGCATGCAACGGTGGGGGAGGGGCTGGCGGGGGAGGCAGCGATGCATCATCCTCGTCAGCATCCAGCCAGGTGCATGAGCAGGTGGCTATCAAAGAATCGACCGATCGACACACGTGGTACGTAAAGGATTACGTTGGCATGAATGCGGCTTCGGTCGGATACAACGCCATGGATGGAACTCGACGCGATGCTTATGGAGCGGGTACGCTCGAGATCATTTTCCGCACCCAGGATGGCTCATATGTTGAGTACTCCGAGGGAGACGAAGGGGGTCAGCCGGAATCTCTGCAGAATTACATGGTGGTCGCTCAGGACCTCGCTCCAAACACGGAATTGAACTACGTTTTCATGCTCGATGAAAACGGCGAAGAATACGAGAACTTGGTTAACGTCCAGAACTACGAGGAGATCGTTCTGTACGTAGCTCCCGTTTCCTCGAACGAGCAGGCTCCCGATCTGACCGTTGTAGAACCGTCGCCGGATAAGTACACGCGTTATGTTAAGGACTACACGGGTCGGAACCTGGCAACGTGTGGGTATCTTTCGATGGCGGGAACATACAATGATTCATATGGGCAAGGATACATCAGGTTCGATATCACGACGGATGATGGGTCGTATATCGACGTGGCGGATCCTGAAGCCTTAAGGCAATATGTGGTTACCGGGCAAAGCGTTGAACCAAATACCGAGATCACCATGACGTTCATGACCAATGAGAACGGCGAGGAATACGATAACCTTGTTGATACGCAGAGCATCGAGAGTATCAATCTGACGGTCACAAGGATTTCCGAATAGGCTGCTAAAGAATGCATAACGGAAGCACAGCCAATATCACGCAAAACTGAATGAGAGGTTGCTATGAGAAGGCGTTCCTTGGTTGGAATCATTGGCATGCTGTGCATCACCATTTTTGCAGGTTGCTCATCGAACACGGAAGCGGGGTCTGCACAGGGTGGAACGGCTGCGGTCGCATCGCAAGGGTCGGCTGTTCCGGCAGGTGATGCCATTACCATCGATCAGATTGACTGGACGGTCCAAGAAGAGGTCATCGACGGCGACCGCTGTGTTGGATTCAGCTATGTGAACAATTCCGATTATCCGATTGTAAGCATCAGCATCGAATTCACGCAGTCAGGGGATGTAACTGATGAACAGCGATCCGTTTTCGACGGCATGTATGCTGAGGATTCCGGCTACATCCCGCCTGTTGATGCGGATGAGTTGTATGTCGATGCGGAGAACCAGCATTACGCTGCGCCCGGTGACGAAGCTGATCCATGGACCTGCGAGCTTTCGTACTCGCTGAATGCCCTTACCATGGAGCAGTATGAGCTGATGGAGCCTAATATGGCTCATATCCGCTATATCGGAAGTGATGGGAACATCTATTCCGAGTACTACGATTTTCTCAATGACACTTACGAGCTTGATGAGGGGGAGACGAAGGAGACTGTCGAATCTGATACGTGGCCGACAAGCGATCTTGCCGGCATGATGCCTCAGATGGAGGCTGCAGCGATTGCTGTAGAGCATGATGATGACGAGTCGTTTGAGGTTTTAGCCTACGGCGCCACAGAGGATGATTTCAACTCCTATATTGAGCAGTGTCGGGAAGCAGGCTTCGACACGGTCGAGGATGAGAGCTCGATGAGCTGCACGCTTCGTAACGCTGATGGCTATACCATCGACATCACGTATTATCGAGCTTACGACTATTTCTACTCAGAGATTCTTCCTCCTGAGGTTTGATGGTCCGCTCTAGTGAATGGGCTTAGAAGTCCACCAGCTCACGCACGGGTATGTCGAGCGCACATGCGATGCCAATGAGAACGTCGATGCCTACGTCAGCCGTTCCTGTTTCGATCTTCCAGAGATAGGAACGGCTGATGCCCATCATGAGGACGAGTGATGTTGAGAGGCTTCCAGCGTAGCGGTGTCCCGACATGATGCGAAGTCCAACGTCCCTATTCGCGAAAGAGGCCCACGTTTGCCGGAGCGTCTTAAACAACCCACGTTCCACCCCGGGCGGAACCCTCTCGCCTGAGCCTGCCTTCGCTGCGAAGTTTTGCCACAAGGCGTTCGGCAGAGCGTTTGGAGCAGTCGAGCAGGGCGGTGAGACCCGCGACCGTTCCTCTGGGATGTTCCGAGAAATAGGCAAGTGCTTGCGTGGTACGGGTTTCCTCGGTGCTCTCTGGTCGTGCGAAGGGAAGCAGCGCATCACGAATGACCTGAAGCATGAACGTGACAAAGCACTCGGACGACCCTGCTGAGTTTGACGCAGCGAGAGCGGCGTAGTATCCCTGTTGACGCTCGCGAATGACGCTTTCGACGGGTAACCAGGCGAGAGCCGGCCTCCAGCGAGCAAGCAGCAGCGTATGCCAAAGCCTGCCTGTGCAGCCGTTTCCGTCTGAGAATGGGTGTATGAACTCAAATTCATAGTGGAAGATGCACGAGGAGATAAGTGGGTGCAGGTTGGTGCCGGCGAGCCAGCCGAAGAGATCGGCCATGACTTGAGGAACGTATCGCGCGGGCGTCCCCGCGTGAATGTGCGCATCCCCGCTGAAGACTCCGACATCTCCCGTGCGGAAACAGCCGGTATGCTCGATTAGTCCGTTCATCATGATGCGATGGGCGTGTAGAAGGTCATCCAAGTTCAACGGATCAAAAGAGCCGATCAGCTCATATGCTCGCCGGGCGTTTTCAACCTCAAGAATGTCCTTGGCTGGGCCAAGGACGCGCTTGCCATCCATGATGGCGGTGACTGCATCTTCAGAGAGCGTATTGCCCTCAATCATGAGCGACGAGCGAATCGTGCGGATGCGGAGTTCGCGATGGAGGGTTGGGCTGGTCTCGAGATGCGAATCGTGATGCAACATGCCGACAAGCTCGGCGATCTCCATGCCGAGGTCATCAATTTCCGGCGTCTTCTCAAAGGGCGGCTCGTATGCCATATAGCCTCCTTTTACCGCCATTATTTTACCGCCAATGGCGGTAAAACGGAGAGGGAAATCGCCTTTCGAAATGCGCCCTAAAACTCTATTAGCTCGCACACCTGCGTGTCGAGTGCACGAGCGATCTTTATGAGAACGTCAATGCCGATGTCGGCCGTTCCCGTCTCAATCTTCCAGAGGTAGGACCGGCTGATACCCGTCATGAGGGCAAGTTGCCGCTGCGAGATGCCCTGCGCAGTGCGCAACTCGCGGACCTTAGTGCCCAGACGTCTCTTTTCGCGTGCATTCTCCATTCTTTGAGTATGCGTACGGTATAGTGGAAATTGGTACTCTATAGAGAGCATAGTTAAGAGAGGATACGAGGGAGAGGTTCACTCGTGGCATCGAGTTGGAGCTGCGTGTCTCGGTTTTGCGCAATGTGTCCGTAGGACGATGAGCTAAGCTTATTTGAAGAGATGTTGCACGAACAATATGACAGCTCTAGCTATAGCAATCGTTTCTGTGCTGGTTTTGCTTTGATTGCGAGTAAATAAAAATGTGCTTTCTTGGGGCTGGAAAGCATTAGAGAACAGGGGTGGTCATGGACAATCGTAACGACTCAAGGGCTACGGAGCTCAGCGATCGAAAGAGTCCGTTTCCCGATGTAATCAAACTTGCACAAGGCGCTGCACAAGGGGCAGCAGGTTTTGTTGCTGACGCAGTTGGCGGCGCGGGTAACTTTATTGAGGGAATGCTTCCTCGGGGTGCTGGAGAGACTGACGGATCTGAAGTTTCACACAAGGCCTGCGAGCCAACAGTGCGAGAAGATTATGTTGCTCCGGATCCTATGTATGATTCGCGTGAGATGCGAGAGCTAAGCGAGCTTACAGAACGGTACGAAAAGCTGACCGAGCCAGGTATTCTGGACCGCGCCGGAAGCGCTGTGATGGGCTTCTTGCCCGACGGGGTTAAAGACCTTGCAAGAGGTGCGGCCGAGTCGCTTACGGAGCAAGAACTCTATACACAAATGATGAAAATCGTTGCAGAGGGTTTTGGGACGCTCGAACGGTATGCTGCCGCCGCGACGGTTTCAGATAAAGATGTGCTTGCATCGGTGAACAAGGAAGCGGAGGAGCATCTGTCATCCCTCGATGAACTCTGCTTGCTTCGGAGTTACGTCGTTGCAAGGGCGGCTCAAGGTCAGAATGTTCAGCATCTTCTTCTGGCGGCAGTTGAGGGCGCGGCAACGGGCGCGGTTGGTTTCGCAGGGATTCCATTTAATTTGGTTCTTAGTATGTTTCTATACTACCGAGCAGTTCAGTCAATTGCCCTGTCATATGGATACGATGTCAGAAATGATCCCTCGGAGCTAATGATTGCCTCCCAAGTTCTTTCGTTTGCTTTCTCTCCGACCGGGGCAGACTTGGGTGGCGCTGCTGGCGTGGTTGGCAAAATAATGGGAATTGCTGAGGTTGCCACGGTTGGCCAAGTGGTGAAAAAGGGTTGGCAGGCGATGGCTGAGCGGGGAGGGGCATGCCTGCTCATCGCACAGATGCGCGCCCTTGCTCACGCTTCTGCTCGCAAGGCGCTTGAGAAGGCGGGTAAGGCCGGACTGGAAAGAAGCGCCTTCCGGAACATTCTTGAACAGGTTGGGAAGCGCTTGCCGCAAAAGGCCGTTCAGCGTGGTGTCCCCATTATTGGCGGTCTGATCGGTGCGCTATTTGATACCGGTCAGATGCAGCGCACCCTATCAATCGCCGATACGTTTTATCACAAGCGCTTTTTGGTTGAGAAAGAGCTTCGTGTTTCGGATCTTGTGGATCATATCGGTTTGGACTCCGAGATGACCGACGATGTTGCGGAAGATGTGCTTGAAACAATCCGAGAGGCTGACGACGCTGGCGATAGCGAAGAATAGCCTTTCCTACAGGAAGATACTCAGAGCGCGAGCAGGAATCTATCCCCTGCTCGCGCTCTCGTTGTTCTGTCCTATTCCTCCGGATCGACAAACCTCACGGAGTATTCCTCTCCAACGGTATCGCCGTAGTTTACGATGAACCTTTCGATGAGTTCTTTTGCGCGCTCTCGCGCTTGGAACAGCAGGCTTTCGTCGTTGTTAACGGTCTCTCGGACGGTTTCCTGCGCATTTCGAAGCGCGGTCATCCTGTCCTCATTGGTGATCTCGGTGAACCATCCCTGTTCGGTAAGAGGGTCGGTGATGCTCTCTTCATCAATCTGCGGATTGGTAAGGACTTCTGCTTCGGGAAGGGTAACGGTGTAGACGCCGTTCTCATCGGGGCCGGTGATGCTGATTTCGTTTACGTTGATGCCGATTTCCACGATCGCGGTGTATTCGAACCACATGCGCTTATAGCCCATGCCGCCTAACCAACCCATGCCGCCGGCTTCCTGGGTGAACTTGGCGACATTGTGGTAATAGCATTTCAGCGTCGAGAGCTCGGCAATCTGTCGAATTTGGGCGCTCTCGATGGGTTCCGGTTCAGCCGATTGTTGCTCGCATCCAGATAGCGCGAGTAGAGATGACATTGAGAGAAGAAGTATGCACGCAAGTTTTCTCAAGCTATTCATCGGAACCATCTTCCTCCGTTACCGGCCCTTCATCATTCTCGGACGTTGATTCGATGTCAGAACTGGAGGAGTCGGTGTTATCCCCCCAACCGAGCGTATAGTCGCCATGCTCAAGCAATGGAGTGATGAGCGCTTCGACCGTGGACTGCAGGTTTTCGCGTGCAGTAGTGTAGATTTGCCCATCCTCTTGCATCTCGGTAAGCGCGTCTTCCTTGCACAGGGCAATGATTTCTTGCAAGTCTGCACGGGGGTTGCTTGGCATGAACTCCAAGGTTGTTTCATCGAGTATCGGTTCATCGATGTCAATCTCTGGAAGAATCGGCGTAACTACTCGAGTGTCCTCGTCGATCTCGAACGTAATCTCACTCATGTCGATACCCGCCCGAACGGTAGCACAATATGCGACGCTATACTGTACGCTACCGTTCTCGTCTAACGCTTGGGCGATGCCGTTGTAAACGAATTCAGCTGAAGACAGCCTGCTTATGTTCACCACTCGCTCGAGGTCCGACGTCGTTATGACAGTAGGTTCTGGTTGAGACGACGAGCATGAGACAAAGGTAAAGATGCCTCCGCCTCCAACTATGATCGCCGCAACTATTGCCAACGGGATGAAAAGTCGCATAGACTTGAGGGCCGCAAAAGAGAATGATGGCGTATTTCGATTTGTCCGGCGCTCCTCTCTCAGTTTCTTTGCGTAAGCCTTGCTCTCGGTGCGGATTGCCTTTGCGCGCGCCTGTTCAGCGCGGCGTTCTGCGTCGGCAAGCTCCCTTTTGGCCTGAAGAGTTTTCCTCTCCTCCTCCAAGGCGCCCTTATCCGTAGATGAACCGGTATCTTCCACCCCTGTTCCTTTCCCCCCGACCAATAGATTCGGCATTTATCGATATTATCGACGCTACTATTATGCCTCAGGAGTGCTTTCTATTGAGAGCAAGCTGCTATATTACCTGCGCTTGCATAACGTTAGTTTTCCCGGCTCATGATGATGAGAAGTCGTGGCTATGTAACTCGGTGAGCATGTTGTTAGCAAGATCCGGTCTTTTTTGCATTCGACGTGCTTAAGCACCCATCTGTCCAGATCCCCGACGATTCATTCATTATGGATTGCGGTATTGAAGCATTCTCTCCGCAACTCGAGCTTGAGTGAAAGAGGAGGGGTATTAAAAGCTGCTCGCGCTTCCTGTTGACCGGATACACTAAAAGAGTGTCGATTAGTTGCGAATTGGCATTTGTTTGGGACCGACGCAGCGGCGGGTCTACATCGAACGATAGGCACGGAGGTAGAGATGCCTAACAACGCTGACCGTAAGGCGCGTGGTCGAGAGGGGCTGGCTGTAAGGGAGGGGCGCTTGACGCGCCGTCGCGAGCCGGACTCATTCGATCCGGGCGACTATTTCGTCCCATCTGGAGAGGGTGGTTGCGCAGGGGGTCCAAGCCGCGCGAATGTGATCGTCGCTATCGTGCTCATCGTGCTGGCGCTTATCTCGGCGTTTCCCGTGCGAATCCATTTCTCGTCACCTGATGCTTTCGAGCACACCATCGAGAAGCTCGATGATAAGCGCAATACCGTCCTTGGGCTCACGACCGCGGCAACCGGTGCATCGGTGGCGCTCACCGCGATCCCGGATGACGTGGGCACGCCCGTGGCAGAGAAGCTCATGGACCTAAGCGGTGACCTACTTGTGGTTCTTACGGCAATCTACCTAGAGAAATATCTGCTTACTGTGTTTAGCGTCTTGTCGTTTGGGTTCCTGATCCCGCTCGCGTTGGCAGCCCTTGCCGCCTATGCGCTGTTCCAGCATCGCGTGCCCCTGCTGCACGCTCTTCCTCGTCTGGCAGTTAAAGTGCTGCTTATGGGCGTGCTGCTCGTTGCGACTGTCCCCACGAGCGTCGCAATCACCGATATGATCGACCACACGTATGACATTTCGGTTTCGCTTGACAGCCAGGCGGAAGGCGGCAAAGAATCGGGTGCGGGTGATACCGAGGACTCGGATAGCGCCGCCGCAGCGACTTCCGGCAGCGCCTCCACTGATGGCGGATCCTCCGCCATCGATGATTCCGCCAACGCCGAAACAGAAGATAACGGCACCTGGATCGAGCAGGGCTGGGAGTTCATCTCCGGCATCCCGGAGGCGCTTGCGAACGGTGCATCCCAGGTCACCGATGCCATGCTCACCCAGCTTGGAAACTTGGTCGACGGCTTCGCGGTCATGATCGTGACCTCGTGCGTGGTGCCGCTTGGTGTGCTCGCATTCTACCTCTGGGCAGCGAACCTCATCACGGGCATCAGTGTGGAGGTACCCATGCGCGCTCTGCGTCCGCGTTCTTTCAGCGGTCGTGAGGGCTCGGCTGGGTCCCGCGCGCTCACCAGGAAGCAACCGAGACAGCATATGGACGTTGATGAATGACAATGCATCCAGGCTCCTCATAAATGGGTGGGATTAGGGCATGCATCGCATGGTTGCACCCCGAGCTGCAGCATCATGGTAGCCTGTACCGTAAGGAGGTGGCTCATGGCGGCGATTCCTATAGAGCATGTGTATATGACCAGATCCGCGAGTTCGCTCGCGCCCGCAACGTGAGGTGTGTGGTGCTCTTCGGCTCCCGTGCCCGTGGTACAAACCTGCCGAAAAGCGATATCGACCTCGCGTTTTCCGGCGGCGATGCTGTGGGCTTCGAGGAAGATATCCAGGAACGCCTCTGGTCGCTTCTCAAGGCCGATATCATCAACCTAGATGAGCCGATTTCGTCCGAGCTCCGGCATGAGATTGATCGTGATGGGAGGGTGCTGTATGAAGCGCTATGAGAACTATGCATCCGCGCTCCGTGTGCTGGAAGCGGCACCGCACCAAGACCTCGATAACGAGTTCATCCAAGGCGGTATCATCGATAAGTTCTTCCTGCAGTTCGAGTTCGGCTGGAAACTGTTGAAATGGGCGCTCTCGTATGAGGGCGACCCCATAGCGGCGTCTGGATCTCCGCGTGACATCATCAAGAGCGCGTACGGGTACTTTGATTTCCTCGACGAATCGCTTTGGCTGTCGATGCTGCGCGACCGCAATAACACCGCTCATGTGTATGACGGTGAGGCGGCGGGTAGGCTGGCGGAAACGATTATCAAGGCGTACATTCCTGCGTTCCAAATGCTTGAACAGGGAATGCAGGCGCGCTATGGCAAGATGTTTCTTGAGCCGGAGGCGTAGCCAAGCCGGTGAGTGACGGACGTCTCAACTCAGATGCCACATAGGGGAGGCACCATGAACATTCAGATCTTCGGTACCAAGAAGAGCTTCGATACCAAGAAGGCACAGCGCTACTTCAAGGAACGGCGCATCAAATTCCAGTTCATCGACCTGCGCGAGAAGGAGATGAGCAAGGGCGAGCTGCAGAGCGTGATGCGCGCGGTGGGCGGTCTCGACGCGCTCATCGACCCCAAGGCAAAGGACCAGGACACGGTCGCGCTCATCACCTACCTCGCCGAGAGCCAGAAGTTCGACAAGCTCCTCGAGAACCAGCAGGTGCTGCGCGAGCCCATCGTCCGCAACGGCAAGCAGGCCACGGTGGGCTACGAGCCCGATGCTTGGAAGACCTGGGAGTAGCGGCTGCCCCGCGCCACGTTCATGGCGGAAGCGGCGCTAGCCGTCTGCCAGCCAACACCCCCGAAAGGATTCCCATGAGCACCCTCATCGTTTACTGCCACCCCTACGAGCAGAGCTTCTGCCACGCTATGCTTGACGCGCTCTGCGAGCGCTGCGATCGCGAGGATACCCCGTACCAGGTCATCGACTTGTATGCAGACGGGTTCGACCCGGTGCTCTCCCGCGCGGAGCTCGCAGTCTACGGCGCGGGCACGGCGCTCGACCCGCTCGTGACGCGCTGCCAGGAGCTCATCGCTGCATCCGACCGCCTTGTGTTCATCTTCCCCATCTGGTGGAACGACATGCCCGCCATGCTTAAGGGCTGGCTCGACAAGGTGCTGCTTGCGGGCTTCTCGTGGGAGCCCACGGGCGCGGGACTCAAGGGCACGCTCACCTACATCACGTCTGCTGAGGTCTACACAGCGTCCTCGAACCCCACCGAGTTCATCCGCGAGCGGACGGGTGACGCCATCCAGCGCATGTTCATCGAGGGCACGCTATGGCAGCTCGGCATTCCGAGCGGCGTTTGGAAGAACTTCGGCAACATGGATGTCTCCACGGAAGAGGAGCGGAAGGCGTTCTTGAGGCACCTGTCGGGTGAGTAGCCTCCCGCGTCGAGGTGTCTACCCGCGATAGCCGTCCGCGGCAGTCCAGGGACCCGGTCGCCTCGCTAAAGGCCCCGCTATCCCAGCTTCCGCGCGACCGCGCGCACCACGGCGTCGGTGGCGTCGCCCGTCTTGCTGGCGTCCTCCACGGTGAGGATGACCTTGCCCTTGATGCCCAGCTCGCTGATCTCAGAGAAGAACACCTTGGGCTCGCCGATGATGGGCGAGATCTCGCTCGCCGCGGCTTGCGCCTCGGCGATGATCTCGGCTGTGAGCTCGTCGATGTCCACGAGCTCGCCGTCAGCCTCGCCGGTAGCCGCCGTGCCTTCGGCAATCTCGCCCTCAACGAGCGCGGTCTTACGCCGCGGAATCGCGAACGGCACGCTCATGCGGTTGGCGGGCAGCAGGTGCACGAGCGCGGTCTTGGAGATGATCGAGTTGGGGATGATCACCGTCTGGCCCAGGCTGTCCTTGATGGTGGTGTGGCGCCACGTCACGTCCTGCACCACGCCGCGCTCGGTGCCCACCTCGATGTTGTCGCCGGGTTTCACGATGCCCATGAAGGTCATTTGCAGGCCGCCGATGAGGTTGGAGAGCGTGTCCTGAAAGCCCAGCGACACGGCGATACCGCCGACGCCAAGGGCCGTGATGAGCGAACTCGTGTCCACGCCGAAGCACGAATCAAGCACGACGCTTCCGCCGACGATCCATATGAGCGCGCGGATGATGTTGATGATGATGCTCGATGTGGGCAGCGGGTTGCTGTCATGGTGCAGCACATGCGAGACGGCCTTGGTGGCGAGCTTCGCGACCGCGGCGGTGGCGATGATGAGGACGGCTGCCCAGAACACGTTGCGGAACAACGGGGTTTGTAAGAAGCCGAGGATGGTGGTCACGAGGTCCTGCACGGGCTGCCTTTCTGTGCGATGCGCTATTCCAACCATGATACCCACTTGTTGCGAACGCTTTGTGGGCAACGCTTGCGATTGGGCTTACTGGGGGCGACGGGCACAGCGGCGTGGCGGTAGTGAGAGGGGTATCTGTCATGTGGATGGGACAACGACGACATGGATGGCTGCCCCACAATATGACACGGCGCCGGGGAAGTCTGCCGCGCCCTGCTGCCGGCTCGCGGCTCCGTGCGCGGAGTATACTCGTTGCGAAACATGACCAATGAAAGGGCGCAGCATGGAGCGAGAGCGAGCGGTGAAGCACGCCGACCGGCACCAGCCTGATCATATCGAGGTGCGCGGCGCGCGGGTGCACAACCTCAAGAACGTGGATGTGGACATACCGCTCGGCTGCCTGGTGGGCATCGCCGGCGTGTCGGGATCGGGCAAGAGCTCGCTCGCGCTCGGCACCCTCTACGCCGAGGGCAGCCGTCGCTACCTAGACGCGCTCTCCACCTACACGCGCCGGCGCATCAGCCAGACCGCCCGCGCCACGGTGGACGAGGTGCGCTACGTGCCGGCGGCGCTCGCGCTGCGCCAGCGCCCGGGCGTGCCCAGCGTGCACTCCACCTTCGGCACCTCCACAGAGCTCCTCAACTACCTGCGTCTCTTGTTTTCCCGCCTGGGCAGCCATGTGTGCCCCAACGGGCACCATGTGCCGCCGAGCATGAACGTCGCCCTGGAGCGCCCGCTCACCTGTCCTGTATGCGGGGCGGAGTTCCATGGCCCCGGTGCGGAGGATCTAGCTTTCAACAGCGGCGGCGTCTGCACCACCTGCGGCGGCACGGGTATCGTGCGCACGGTGGACGAGGCCACGCTCGTGCCCGACGAATCGCTTTCCATCGACGAGGGCGCAGTGGCGCCGTGGAACACCCTCATGTGGGATCTCATGAAGCAGGTCGCGCGCGAGATGGGCGTGCGCACGGACGTGCCGTTCAGCGAGCTCACGGCCAAGGAGCGCGACATCGTCTTCCACGGTCCCGCCGAGAAGAAGCACATCCTCTACCACGCCAAGAAGGGCGACAACTTCGCCGAGCTGGACTTCACCTACTTCAACGCCGTCTACACGGTGGAAAATGCGCTCGCCAAGGCCAAGGACGAGAAGGGCCTGGCGCGCGTGTCGAAGTTCCTGCGCGAGGACGTGTGCCCGGACTGCCATGGCACGCGCCTCTCCGCCCGCGCGCTCGCGCCCACGGTGGACGGCATGAACCTGGGCGAGGCCACGCAGATGACGCTCGACGAGCTCGCCGTGTGGGTGGCTTGCGTGCCCGGGCTCATGCCCGAGGAGATGCGGCCCATGGCGCGCGCCATCGTGGCCGAGATGGCCGAGCCCATAGAACGTCTGCAGCAGCTGGGCTTGGGATACCTGAGCCTCGACCGCGCCAGCTCCACGCTCTCGACGGGCGAGCGCCAGCGCGTGCAGCTCGCCCGCGCGGTGCGCAACCGCACGAACGGCGTGCT
This sequence comes from Enorma phocaeensis, assembly GCF_900186505.1. Classification (GTDB taxonomy): domain Bacteria; phylum Actinomycetota; class Coriobacteriia; order Coriobacteriales; family Coriobacteriaceae; genus Enorma; species Enorma phocaeensis. The sequence goes on along the minus strand of NZ_LT891970.1, from coordinate 312,777 downwards.
CTACGTGCTGGACGAGCCATCCATCGGCCTGCATCCGTCCAACGTGGAGGGCCTGCTCGGCGTGGTGGACGACCTCCTGGCCGACGGCAACTCCGTGGTGCTCGTGGACCATGACGTGCGGGTGCTCCGCCAGGCGGACCATCTCATCGAGATCGGACCCGGCTCGGGCGCGGCGGGCGGTCGCATTATCGCGCAGGGCTCGGTAGCGGATATCGAGGCCGCACCGGAGACGCGCATCGGGCCGTTTCTCTCCGGGTCGCGCTGTATTCGTACGCGCGAGCGCGCCGGTGCGGATGAACTGTTTGCGCAGGGCGCCATAGTGCTCGAGACGGACGCGATTCATACGGTGAAGCCGCTCGAGGTGCAGATCCCGCGCGGTCGGCTCACGGCGGTGACGGGTGTGTCGGGATCCGGCAAGACCACGCTCGTTCTCGAGAGCCTCGTGCCCGCCCTCAAGGCGCGTGCCGCGGGCGAGAAGCTTCCGGCGCACGTGCGCGCCCTCGACGCGGCGGGTATCCAGCGGGCGAATCTCATCGACGCCACGCCCATCGGCGCGAACGTGCGCTCCACGGTGGCGACCTACTCCGGCGTGCTCGACGACCTGCGCCGCGCCTACGCCAAGCTGCCCGAGGCCAAGGAGCGCGGACTCAAGGCGGGCGCGTTCTCGTACAACACGGGAAAGCTGCGCTGTCCCACATGCGACGGCACGGGACAGATCTCGCTCGACGTGCAGTTTTTGCCCGACGTGGACATCCCGTGTCCGGATTGCGGTGGTTCGCGCTATGCCCGCGCGGCGCACGACATCCGCCTCATGGGCGATCTTAGCCTGCCCGAGCTTCTCTCCTATACGGTGGACCAGGCGCTCGAGGTGCTGGTGGAATCCAATCTGCGCTCAGCGCTGGTCAAGTTGAAAACACTGTCCGACCTAGGGCTCGGCTACCTCACGCTCGGCGAGGCGACGCCGGCGCTTTCCGGCGGCGAGGCGCAGCGCCTCAAGCTCGCGAGCGAGCTCAACCGCAGCCAGGAGGACGCGCTCTTCGTGTTCGACGAGCCGACCATCGGCCTGCATCCGCTCGACGTGGAGGTGCTCCTGGGCGTGCTCCAGCGGCTCATCGACAACGGGGCCACGGTGGTGGTGATTGAGCACGACCTGGATATGATCGCGAACGCCGACTACGTGATCGACCTGGGTCCCGGTGGGGGAGAGGACGGCGGGCGCATCGTGTGCGCTGGCGCTCCCGAGGAGGTCGCCGCGTGCCCGCAAAGCATTACCGGCCGCTACATCGCCGAGGAGCTGGGGCGTTAGGTTCATATCGCATGTGCTTCGATGCAGCCGATGCGCCGCGATTCCGTGATTTTTTTAGTGCTTGCCAGCAGGTTTTGATGCGTCCTGCGCACCCGCTTCCTCGATTTGGGTGCCTCTATCTGCTCCGGTGAGATGAAGGGACGAACGCGGTTGGGTTGATGTTTGATGGGGGAGACTCCCGCTGACGATTCGGTAAGGTCGCTCTGATATTGGTAGGCATCTTTCCAATGCGCCAATCAAGGAGCATCGCCCGTGGACATGGTGCTTGCCGGGAGAACGGCCTTTCAATTTCATCGCATTCCGCCTCAGGTTGCGATGCTCGTCAATGAGGAGCTCGATGTTACGAGCGCGCTGGGCCCTCGCATGCTCGCGCGCAGGCAGTCGTATTTCCATTACCTGACGACGCCACTGGAAATACTGGTGTTCGAAAGGCGGGCTAGACACGCTTCCAAAGGCATTCATAGAACGCTATGGACCGGTGAGCTCCCCGTTGGGAGCGTTTGGGATATCGATGCTTATCTCAAGGTCGCCTCTCCGGCTTTAACGCTCTTCTTATTAGCCCAGCGTGTAAGCATAATCCAGCTCGTGATGGCGATGTATGAACTTACGGGACGCTTCACCGTGTTTGCGGCGGATCCGAAGCACATGGAATACCTCGAGCATGCGGGCGCGCTGTCGGATGCCTCGTGGAGGCTTGCCCCGGGCCGGTCCGGTCAGAGCACCTTATGGATGCGTCCCCCTTTGGTAACCATAGAGGAACTTTGGGATATGTGCGAGAAAACCAGGGGCAGAAGGGGGCACAAGGTTTTCGAGCGCGCGCTTAAGGAAGTGAAGGGGGTCGTGGCGTCTCCCCTTGAGGCGAGAGCCGTGATGCGGCTATGCGGCAGCCGTTCGCTTGGAGGCGAGGGGTTCGGCCCGGTGGAACTCAATTCCAAGGTTCGGTTTAGCCGGGCGGCCCGGGCGGTTACGGGGCAGGACCACGGTATTGTCGACATATTGTTTCCCGCAGATGATAGGCATAAGGATTTTGCCTATGAGTGCCAAGGGCGAGCAGTGCATGGTCCATACGGTTTGACGGGCGCCGATGCCAACCGACTGCTGGGCCTGCAGCTCATGGGCATAGATACGGCGCTTCTCACCTATGAGCAGCTGGCAGATCAATATAGATTCGAACAGGTGCGCCGCCTAACCGCTGACAAGCTTCACGCGAGGTATCAAAAGAAGTCGGCTGCCCTGCTCGAGCATGAGAGACAGCTGAGAAGAGAGCTGTTTATTGATTGGGAGGATTTGTGCGGGGAGGTGCGATGAGGAGCGACACCTGTTTCCCACGGTTGGATTGGCGGAATAAATGACGCCTGCTTCACCGGAAGGCGTGGGTTACGCGAAGGACTCAAATTCTTTTCCAGAAGTGAGTGCGAAAATGCCGACTCCCGAAGTAGACCCTGTTTTTGGACAGGAAAACCGCAGATAATTTCTTCGGCAAAAAGGTGGCTACTCGGGGATTCTCGAATTAGGCACTCACTTCTGAAATTATTTGCTCTGGGGTCATTCGAAAGGGATTCAAATAGCGGATGCCCAAGTCGCCGCGCGCCCTATTGATGGGCGCGGCGACTAGCCAAGCAGCTCGGAGACGGTGCTTGCGACCAACGTGCGTGGGAGCAGCACGTCGAGACCGGATTCGCGCCGCGCTATATCGCGCATCGACACGGAGAATCCCATGCAATCGAGGCAGAGGAACGCGCAATTGCTGCCGCGCAGGGAGCGCGCCGCGCGCGCGATTGCGTCGAGGTCGCCGTAGGGAGAAGCCTGAACTACCTGGATGGAAAGGCCCGCGTCGCCCCACCATGCGCGCGCTTGCTCCACCTGGGCTTTATCGGGGACCATAACAGCGATGGTTCGCCCGCCGGCAAGGGCGTGCGCGACGCTGTAGAACAAGGGCTGCGGGATGATGAGGGGGACCTTGTGGCGTAGCTCTGGGAAGCCGCCGGTGCAGAGCAGGATGATCGCGTCGGCACCAGCGGCCTCGGCTTCGTCGATGCGCTTCTGCACCAGCGGAACAATTCGGGTGCCAGAGAAGGTGGCCTGGCGCCCGTCGCGCATGCGCGACACGAGCACCTCGTCGCCGGGCAGCGGCTTGAGTTCGCGTTCGACCTCTTCGAGGGTCATGTCATCGAGCGCGCCGTATTCGATGAGCTCGAGACCGGGGGCGAGTTTGCTGCGGATGTCGTCTGTCATATCGATCCGGGGCGACTGGCCAACGGTGATTCCTGCGATCGATCTCATGGTCTGCCTCTTTCACGGCTTGATCCGGCAGTCTGAACGGCGGTTCGCATGAAAAGCAGCGAGGGGTCCGCGCGGACCCCTCGCTCGAGATGCGATGCTAGTTTGCGCCGCCCATGGTCTGGTAGCGCTCCATGGTTCCGTAGAGCTCCACGAGATGGGCCCATTCGCCCTCATCGTAGAACTTGCAGGAACCGGCTCCGAAGAGCTTGGCGACCTCGACCGCGAAGCGCGCGGCTTCCTCCACGTCGTTCGCGTGGGTGGCTCCGGTCGCGCAGCCGGCAACCATCTGCTCGGTGGCGATGGCCACGCCCACAACGGGGGCCGAGGTAGCGGTCGTGGGCTGCAGGATGCTGTTCAGGTGGTAAAGGTCGTTGCCGTAGGGGGTGATGTCCTGCTGGGACAGGGCAAAGACCTGCGGCATCTTACCGGTCACCCGGGTCATGACATCCATCAGGTCGTTCGCAACGGGCAGGATGTAGCCGTCCTTGGTGGTGGGGGAGATGGCGATGCCGTTCACGTTGATGATGCGGTTGCCCTTGGTGGTGTCGATGGAGACGATTGCCTCCATGCGCGGGTCGACCTCCATGCGATTCATGGTAGCCATATCGATGGGGGAGTCCATGAACGGCACGGGCTCATGCGGGAGCGTCGGGGCGTCAGGGCAGACATGCGTCGCCACGATGACGTCACCGGGCAGGACATCGCCGGCGGCGTGCATCTCGACGAGCTTGAGCGCGCACGTGAGCGCGGCGAGCGCGCCATCGCCGTCCGATACCGCACCGATGAGCTCGGGGCGGGCGCCCAAGCCGCCAAGACGGCCGATCACGCCGAGGGTGGGCGCGTCTCCGCCTTGGCTCTTGCCGTTCGAGCCGGGGATGAGGATCTTGATGCAGTCGGTGCTGCCGGTCTCGGAGCCCACGGTCTCCACGGTGACATCGGTCGCACCACGCGAACGAAGCAGCTCGGCGACCTCCTCGCCGTTGGCCTGGGGCTTGTCGATGAGGTCGTAGATTTCGAGCAGTTGACGCAAAAGCATGGCGCTCCCTTCGATCGAAGTAGATATCCGAGAGCAAAGTCTAACGCAAATGGGGGTGCCGAATTGTCTGGGAACGGTGAAGTTGCGCCGCCCGTTGTTTCCTAACGGTGAACTGACGCGTTTCCCCGCCGGTGGGCGTTCGCCCTCCCTATAGTTACCTACAAGTTCCACACTCCGGTGCGCTAAGGCGCTAGCAGGAACAAGCGACATGCCTCGCGCACCGGTACGGTCGGGTTAGGAGTCGATATGAGCAAGTTGACGAGTAAGCGCATCACCCGCAGGGGATTCCTGGGCGGCGTCGCCATGGCGGGTGTTGCCGGAGCCGGGCTTATGCAGGCGGGTTGCGCGTCCGGCGATTCGGGTGGATCGGGTTCCTCTGCCACCGTCGAGGGCGGCACATTGAACATCTCGCTGGCATCGTCGCCGGCTTACCTCGACCCGGCAAAATATACCGGTGTCTACGAGTCCCAGATCATCAACAACGTTTGCGACACGGTCGTGCAGTACAGCATGGACCTCTCGGAGATCGTCCCGGCGCTTGCGACCGAGTGGACCGTTTCCGAGGATGGTGCGACCTACACCTTCACGCTGCGCGATGACGTCGTCTTCCAGGCGGGCGAGTACCAGGATGGCCGCGCGATGACCGCCGAGGACATCAAGTACTCGCTGGAGCGTTCCGCTAACGACTCGGCCATGAACCGTCTCGACATGCTCGACCACTGCAACGTCATCTCCGACACCGAGATCGAGTGCGTGCTCACGAGTCCCAACTCATCGTTCCTCACCGCGCTTACCGACGCGGGCAACGCCATCGTTCCCCAGGAAGAGGTCGAGGGCTGGGGTGACAGTTTCGGCGAGCACCTCGTGGGCACCGGTCCTTTCCGGATGGTGCAGTTCACGCGCGACCAGCAGACCGAGCTTGCGCGCAACGACGCGTATTGGGGCGAGAAGCCCAACCTCGATGGCGTGATCTTCAAGGTCATCACCGACGCCACCCAGTCGGCGAACGCGCTCTTCACCGGTGATGTCGACATGGTCACCGACCTCAAGGGCGAGTCGCTTCAGACGGTCCAGGGCGATTCCAACTACGTCGTCGACCAGATGGACGGCCTCAACATCGCCTACATCTATATGAACATGGTGAACGGCCCGACCGCCGACCAGCGCGTGCGCAAGGCCATCCTCATGGCGGTGAATCGCGAGGACCTCATCGCCGCCGGCTACCCATACGGCGGGGCCTCCGAGGCGACGCTCCCGCTGCCCAAGGGGAGCTGGGGCTACGACGCCGCCGTCGAGGACACCGTGCCGGTCTACGACCCCGAGGGCGCCCGCGAGCTGCTCGCCGAGGCGGGATACCCCGATGGCTTCTCGCTCAAGTACTACACGAGCAACACGACCCAGCGCCTCGACGTGGCCACCGTCTTCCAGCAGCAGCTCAAGGAGAACCTGAACGTCGACGTCGAGATCAACACCAACGACTGGGGCGCCTTCTCCGAGATCGCCGCGGCCGGTCAGGCCGACATCTACGCCATGGGCTGGAGCTGGTATCCCGACCCGTACTTCTTCCTGAACAAGCTGTTCGCGAGCTCCGAGATCGGGGCCCTGGGCAACGGTGCGGGCTTCAACGACCCCGAGGTCGACGACCTGCTCCAGCAGGCCCTCGAGGTGACCGATCAGGACGCCCGTGCGGACCTGTACAAGCAGGCGCTCGCGAAGATCGTGGAGAAGGACCCGATGCTGGTCTATGCGACCGAGGAGGTCTGCACGGGCCTCACGCAGGGGGTCCAGGGCTATGTCCAGCGTGCTGACCAGCTCGTGTACGTCGTGAACTCCGAGGTGAACATGTCCAAGTCCGCCTAGCGGCCGATCGGATCGGGCCAGCGTCGCGCGACGGCCCGAGGCCGCGAGCGGACATGAGGAAGCGCATGCATACGGCGCCGTGCGGGAGCACCGTGCGGCGCCGCCGCTTTGCCGGGATAAAGTGTTACCGATGGGTGAATTGAGGCGAAGGGGTATGCAGACATCACGATTCATCTTATAGTCTACTGGTAACATGCTAGAGCCATATTCATATCGCGCTGGCAAATATGCAGGTGAAGTTAACGAAAGGACCGTGGAGCATGGATAGCAAGGCCGTCCAGAACGACGTCTGCGACCGCGTTCCGGGTGGTGCAGTCGATCCGGGGCGCATCAACGCGCTCACTGAGGGATTCGCCACGAGCCGCGCGAACCGCATCGCCCGCAACGCCGTGACCTCGATGGGCATCGCAGCGGCGGCGCGCGACCAGCGCGCGTGCCGCGCCTACAAGGACACCTACGGCGTGTCGCTCGAGGCCGCCAAGACCGTGACGCACCAGCATAAGTCGGGTCGCTGCTGGATGTTCTCGACGCTCAACGTGGTGCGCGCGCGCACCCTGGGGATCCTCGACGTCGACGACTTCGAGTTCTCCCAGGCTTACACCACGTTCTACGAGAAGCTCGAGAAGTCGAACTCCTTCCTGGAGCGCATCATCCAGACGGCGGACCGCCCGGCGAACGACCGCCTCGTGTACCACCTCACCCTCCACACCGCGGCGGACGGCGGCCAGTTCATGTTCTGCGCGAGCATCCTGGAGAAGTGGGGCGCCGTGCCCAAGGACGCGATGCCCGAGACCGCGTGCACGCACGACACCAAGTACATGAACGAGGTCCTGGGCGACATCCTGATTCGCGATGCCGCCAAGCTGCGCGAGAGCGCTGCGGCGGGCGCCGCATACGAGGAGCTCGAGGCGGCCAAGGCGGACATGCTCGATGAAGTGCACCGCTTCCTGTGCTGCTGCTTGGGCGAGCCGCCGCTGGCAATCGATTTCGATTTCGAGGTCGGCGAGCATGCCGACGTCGATGCCAGCAAGGTTGAAATCACCTCCGACGGCCGCCGCATCCTGCGCGACCACGGTGTGACCCCGCTCGAGATCCTGGAGCGCTATACGCACTTCGATGCCGGCGATTATATCGAGCTCGTGAGCGTGCCGGGCGATTCGCGCCCCTTCGGCCACCTGTATGGCATCGATTGGTTCGACGCCGTCATGGGCGGCCGTCCGCTGCGCCTGCTCAACATGGAGATGCCCGTCGTCGAGCAGGCGGTCATCGCTTCGCTCAAGGGCGGCGTGCCCGCCTACATGATGTGCGACGTGGGCAAGCGCACCCTGCGCGGCGATTCGGATTTCGCGGGCGTGCTGGCTACCGATTCACTCGACCTCGAAGGTCTCTTCGATATCGATCTGTCCATCGACCGCGCCGACAACCTCGACCTCAACGGCACCGGCCTGTCGCACTGCATGGTGTTCCAGGGCGTGCAGCTTGACGATGCGGGGGAGCCGCTCGCCTGGCGCGTGGAGAACAGCTGGGGTGCCGACCAGTGCAAGGACGGCTACCTCATCATCAGCCGCGATTGGTGGCGCGCCTACGGCGGCGACGTCGTGGTGGAGCGCCGGTTCGTGCCCGACGAGGTGCTCGAGCTGCGCGACTCCCTGCCCGTCGAGCACGTCGACCCCTGGGACGGATTCATCAATTACCGAGCCTGGTAGCGTGGTATCTCACGGGTGCGCGACGTTCCGCGCGCACCTGTGGAAATAGCCCCTTTTGAAATGGAGGGAATGGAACATGAGCAAACTTACCAGCAAAACCGTATCGCGTCGCGGTTTCCTGAGCGGGCTCGGCGCCGTGGGTCTCACGGGCGCCGCGCTCTCCGTCGCCGGTTGCTCTTCCGAGGGCGGTTCGGGTTCCGCCGGTAGCGCCGAGGTCACCGAGGGCGGTACGCTCAACATCTCGCTCGCGGCCTCCCCGGCACTTCTCGACCCGGTTAAGTACACGGGCGTCTACGAGTCGCAGATCATCAACACCGTATGCGACACCTTGGTGCAGTACTCGATGGACCTCACCGAGATCGTGCCCTGCCTCGCGACCGAGTGGACCGTGTCCGACGACGGCATGACCTACACCTTCACCCTGCGCGACGACGTGACGTTCCAGCCCGGTGAGTACCAGGACGGCCGCGCCATGACCGCCGAGGACGTCAAGTACTCGCTCGAGCGCTCCAACGTCGAGTCCACCAACAACCGCCTCGACATGCTCGATCACTGCAACGTGATCTCCGACACCGAGATCGAGTGCGTCCTCAAGACCCCGAACTCCGCCTTCCTCACGGCGCTCACCGACGGCGGCAACGCCATCCTCCCGCAGGAGGAGGTCGAGGGCTGGGGTGACAGCTTCGGCGAGCACCTCGTGGGCACCGGCCCCTTCCAGATGGTGCAGTTCACGCGCGACCAGCAGACCGAGCTCACCCGTCATGAGGGCTATTGGGGCGAGCGCCCGAACCTCGACGGCGTGGTCTGGAAGGTCATCACCGACTCCACGCAGCAGGCAAACGCCCTGTTCACCGGCGAGGTCGATCTCGTCACCGACCTCGGTGGCGAGTCGCTGCAGACCGTTTCGGAGAACTCTGACTACATCGTGGAGCAGCAGGAGGGGATGAACTTCAACTACATCTACATGAACATGCAGAACGGCCCGACCGCGAACGCGGATGTGCGCCGCGCGATCCTCATGTCCATCGACCGCGACGAGATCCTCGCTGCCTCCTATCCGTACGGCGGCGGCACGGTCGCATCGGTGCCGCTGCCGCGTGGTAGCTGGGGCTACGATGAGTCCGTCGAGGAACTCGTCCCGTCCTACGACCCCGAGGGCGCCAAGGAGCTTCTCGCCGGCGCAGGGTATCCCGACGGTCTCGAGCTCGAGCTCTTCACCGGCAACACCACGACGAGCCTCGACGTGGCGACGGTCGTCCAGCAGCAGCTCAAGGCGAACCTCAACATCGACCTCGTCATCCACCAGAACGACTGGGCCACGCTCTCCTCGAACGCGTCGTCTGGCCAGTGCAACATGGTGTGCATGAGCTGGACCTGGTACCCCGATCCGTACTTCTTCCTGAACAAGCTGTTCAGCACTGCTGAGATCGGCGGCAACGGCAACTCCGGCCTCTTCAGCGTCCCCGAGGTCGACGACCTGCTCCAGCAGGCGCTCGAGGTCACCGACCAGGACGAGCGTGCGGACCTCTACAAGCAGGCGCTGCGCCTCATCGTGGAGCAGAACCCCATGATCGTCTACAGCACGGCCAACTCCAAGAACGGCCTGAGCAAGAGCGTCCAGGGCTTCGTCCAGCGTGCCGATAACCTGGTCTATGTCGTGAACTCCGAGGTCAATATCTCGAAGACTGCGTAGTAACCGCTGCGCGTATCGCCGCGCGCGGTAGGGTAGGTGCCCGCCGCGCGCGGTGTTTGTTAGGAAAGGTAGGGATTCGTGGCTAAGACGATTCTCAAGAGGGTGCTGCAGGCGATCCCCGTGCTGTTCGTGGTGATCACAGCGACGTTCATCCTCACGCGCATGGTCCCCGGTGACCCCGCCATCACCATGTTGGGACCCCAGGCATCGCCCGATGCTGTCGCCGAGTTGCGTGAGCAGCTCGGTCTCAACGAGCCCATGTGGAAGCAGTACATCGACTATCTCCTCGGCGTGCTGCAGGGCGACTTCGGATGGTCGACCTCGTATAACGGCGATGTCATGCCTCTCATCCTGAGCCGTCTTCCAGCCACGCTCTCCATCACCATGACCGGCCTCATCATCGCCGCGCTCGTGGGAATCCCCATCGGCGTCGAGTCGGCGCTGCACCAGAACTCGATTCTCGACTACGTGTTCATGGTGGTCGCCCTCGTGGGCGTGTCGATGCCTATCTTCTGGCTCGGCCTCATGCTCGTCCTCACGTTCAGCGTGAACCTGGGGCTTTTGCCAGCCATGGGTATGGGCACGTTCTCAAACGGCGTTTGGGACGTGGTGAGCCACATGATCCTGCCGGTGTTCTGCCTTGCCACCATTCCCGCTGCCACGCTCGCGCGCATCTCGCGTTCGAGCATGCTGGACACGATCGGTACCGACTACATCAAGTCGCTCCGCTCGCGCGGCATCAAGGAGACCCTCGTCATCTGGAAGCATGCGTTCAAGAACGCTTTGCCGCCGATCGTGACGGTCCTCGGTCTGCAGATCGCATCAGCCTTCACCGGCGCCATCCTTACCGAGACGATCTTCTCGTGGCCGGGGCTCGGCACGCTGATCGTGAACGCGGTCAACGGGCGCGACTACTCCCTCATCCAGGGCACGGTCCTCTTCACCGCTGTCGTGTTCGTCGTGATCAACCTTGTGGTTGACATCATCTACGCGGTCATCAACCCGCGCGTGAGTTACGAGGGAGGTGGCCAGAACTAATGGCAGCTACCGAGAACAAGGGCTCGGCGCTCGGTGTCGAGGCCCAGCTTGAGATGGTGCGCCGCGAGCGCAAGGCCAACAATGCCTGGCATAAGCTCTCGCGCAACAAGATGGCCGTCGTGGGCCTGGTCATCGTCGTGGTCATGGTCCTCATGGCGGTGTTCGCCAACCAGCTCTCGCCCTACGATCCCAACGCCATCGACATGACGAACGCCTACGCGGCGCCTGGCAGCGAGGGCCATATCTTCGGAACCGATAACTACGGCCGCGATCTGCTGTCGCGCATCATCTTCGGTGCGCGCATCTCGATCTTCGTTGCCGTGGGCGGTACGCTCGTGGGCGCGTTCATCGGCGTCCTCGTGGGTCTCGTGGCAGGCTTCTTCGGCGGCCTGCTCGACTCGATCATCATGCGCGTCATGGACGGCATGATGTCGTTCCCGTTCGTCCTGCTCGCCCTCATCCTCATGACGATCCTGGGCCAGGGAGCCATCAACGTCGTGATCGCGCTCGGTATCGGTAACATCCCGTACTTTGCGCGCGTCGTGCGCGGCCAGGTGCATATCGTCAAGAACGAGGAGTACTGCAACGCCGAGCGCGTCCTCGGCGCCTCGCCAGTGCGCATCCTCTTCACGCATATCCTGCCCAACGCCATGTCGCCGATCATCGTGTACTTCACGCTGAACGTCGCGAGCGCCATCATCTCCGAGGCGGCGCTGTCGTTCCTCGGCATGGGCATCACCCCGCCGACCGCGTCGTGGGGCAACATCCTCTCGGGTGGGCGCACCTGCCTGCGCACCTCCCCGCACATCGCCACGATCTCGGGCATCTTCATCCTCATCACGGTGCTCGGCTTCAACCTTCTGGGCGATGGCATTCGTGACGTGTTCGACCCCAAGCAGAAGCAGTAAGGAGGGTGCCGCATGGCTGAAATCACTCAAGACGGGGCCCGTGAGCACCTTCTTTCGGTGAAGGACCTCAAGACCTACTTCCATACCTCCGCCGGCATCTCCAAGGCCGTCGATGGCGTGAGCTTCACGCTCGATCGCGGTAAGACCCTCGGCATCGTGGGCGAGTCCGGTTCGGGCAAGAGCGTTACCGCCTCATCGGTCATTCGCTTGCTGCCCAAGACGGGTTCCATCGAGTCCGGCGAGATCGAGTTCGACGGCAAGGACATGGTCAACATCAGCATGAGCGACCTGCTTGAGATTCGCGGCAAGGACATCGCGATGATCTACCAGGATCCCATGACCTCGCTCGACCCGGTGTTCAAAGTCGGCAGCCAGATGATCGAGCTCATCCGCGCTCATGAGAACGTGAGCAAGGAAGAGGCCCGCAAGCGCTCCATCGAGATGCTGCGCTTGGTGGGCATCCCCGAGCCCGAGCGCCGTATGGACTCCTACCCTTACGAGCTCTCGGGCGGCATGTGCCAGCGCGTCATCATCGCTATGGCCATGAGCTTGCATCCCAAGTTCATCATCGCCGACGAGCCCACCACGGCTCTCGACGTGACGGTGCAATCGCAGGTGCTCGACCTGCTCCAGGGTCTGCAGGAGAAGTTCGGCACGGCGATCCTGCTCATCACCCATAACTTGGGCATCGTTTGGAAGATGGCGGATGACGTCATGGTCATGTACGCCGGACGCACCGTGGAGCACGCCTCTACCGGCGAGCTCTACGCCAACCCGCTGCACCCCTACACCTGGGGTCTCCTTGACTCCATGCCCAAGCTCTCGGACGATGAGGATGCCGACCTCAAGACCATTCCCGGCGTTCCCCCCGATCTGAGGCTCACCGGTACGTGCTGCAACTTCTGCAACCGCTGCCCGTACGCTAAGGAGATCTGCGAGCGCGAGGTGCCGCCTCTCAATGAGGTCGCGCCCGGCCACTTCGTCGCCTGCCACCTGCAGGACGGCAAGGGCGGACTTGTGAGAGGAGAGGTGAATCGATGAGCGAGATGACTCAGGCCACCGCAGCCGAGCAGGCGCAGGAGCGCCAGCCGATCCTTTCCATCCGCCATCTGAGCAAGGATTTCAAGCTCCGTGGAGAGGGGCTGTTCGACAAGCCCAAGACCCTCCATGCGCTGTCGGATGTGTCGCTCGACGTGTACGAGGGCGAGACGCTCGGCATCATCGGCGAGTCGGGTTGCGGCAAGTCCACGCTCGGCCGCTGCGTGGTGCAGCTGCACCAGGCGACCTCGGGTGAGATCCGCTACAAGGGTCAAGACATCAACGGCCTCAAGGGCCCCGAGCTCAAGGCCATGCGCAAGAACATCCAGATGGTGTTCCAGGACTCGTACTCATCGCTTGATCCGCGCTTCACCGCCGCGCGCGCTATCGAGGAGCCGCTGCGCATCTACAAGCTCGTGCCCGACAAGGCGGAACGCGAGAAGATCGTCTTCGACCTCATGAAGGAAGTCGGCCTCGACATCCAGCATATGGAGCGCTTCCCGCACGAGTTCTCCGGCGGGCAGCGGCAGCGTATCAACGTGGCGCGCGCCCTGGTGCTCGACCCCAAGATCATCGTGTGCGACGAGCCCGTCTCGGCCCTCGACGTTTCGATTCAGGCGCAGGTGCTGAACCTCTTCCGCCGTCTGCAGCGCGACCGCGGTCTCACGTACCTGTTCATCAGCCATGACCTTTCGGTCATCAAGCACATTTCGGACCGCATCGCGATCATGTATCTCGGTCGCGTTGTGGAGCTATGCCCGGCGCATCGCGTCTACGAGAACCCGATGCACCCCTATACGCAGGCGCTGCTCTCGGCCGTGCCGCCCGAGAGCCCCTTCCAGAAGACGGAGGAGCTCAAGCTCAAGGGCGAGATCGCGAGCCCCGTGGGCGATCAGGCGGGCTGCCCGCTTGCCGGCCGCTGCCCGTTCTGCGAGGAGCGCTGCCGCAAGGAGCGCCCCGCCCTCACCGAGGTGGAACCGGGACACCAGGTCGCGTGCTTCCGCTACCACGATGCGGTGACCGCCTAGCGCTTCGACGCCGCGCTCGCGTAGGCTTTGTGCTTAGTCGAGTACAAATCGGCCCGCTGCCGATTCTGGCGGCGGGCCGTTCTATGATGAGAGGCGATACGCTCCAAGGCGGTCGCCGACGAAGAAAGGTGGGTATGCCCTATGGCACCAACGAAGGAATTCCTGCACCAGGCTGTGCTCGACCAGCAAGACGAGCTGCTCGAGCTTTGTCGTGATCTGATTCGCATCAAGAACCAGAGTCCCATCGATAGCCAGGCTCCGGCAATCGCGTTCGTCCGCGACTACCTTGCGCAGGCGGGCATAGAGACCGAGGAGATCGTCGGTGATGGCGGCGAAGATTATCCGGTGGTCTACGCCCAGATGGGAGACCCCACGGGCTTCCGCGTGGTTCTCAACGGCCATGTGGACGTGGTGCCGGTGGGGCAGCTTTCTGGATGGGATTTCGATCCCTTTGGTGCCGAGATGCACGACGGCAAGATCTTTGGCCGCGGCGCCTCGGACATGAAGTGCGGCCTGGCCGTGCTGCTCTTCACCATGAAGATGCTTAAACAATCGGGCGCCGAGCTCAAGGGCGATATCCGCCTGCACATGGTGTGCGATGAGGAGATCGCGGGCAGCGGAACCAAATGGTTCTGCGAGAACGGCTATGCCGACGGAGCCGATGCGGTCATGGTGGGCGAGCCGACCGGTCACGAGACGATCGAGATCGGCCAGAAGGGCATCCTGCATGTGACGCTCACGGCGCATGGAGTGCCCGGCCATGGCTCCACCAACAACTACAAGGGCGACAACGCCATCGTCAAGCTGGCGCGTGTGCTCGTGAACATCGACCAGATCATCTCCGTGCCGGGACACTTCCTCCCCGAGCACGAGCGCGCGGTACGGAACTCGCGCATCGTGGCCGAGCAGACCATTCCTGCAGAGGGCGTCGGCAACGTCGTCGACCACATCTCGTGCAATGTGGGCCTCATCGAAGGCGGCAGCAAGATCAACCAGGTGCCCGACCTCGCGACCGCCCACATCGACGTGCGCCTGCCGTATGGCACCGACCACGATGAGGTCGTAGCCGCCGTCGAGCGCGTGATCGCCGAGAGCGGTGTTACCGGCGTGGAGGCCACCTATGAGTGGATTGCCGAGGGCAACGTGACCTCTGACACCTGCACGCTTGTGACGAGCCTCAAGAAGAACATCGAGGACGTCTGGGGCGAGGAGTGCCTGCCGGCATACCAGTGGGCGTCGAGCGATGCGGCGAACTACCGCCTGCTGGGATGCCCCACCATCCAGTTCGGCCCGTGCAACAACGACGGCATCCACGGCTACAACGAGGACGTGGACGTGATCGATGTCGTGCATGCGGCCGAGATCTACATGCTCACGCTCTGCGACATGCTGGGCGTTGCGTAAAGGAGGATTGCGATGGCAGAGATGGAGAGCGCGGCCGCAAAGCAAGCCGTGCCAGCGCAAGCGGTGCCAGAGCCGGCTGAGGCGAGCCTCATCTGGCGTGCCGGTGGCCGCGAGATCTCATACACGGCCCGCGCCGGCCACCTCGACGTGATCGATAGCGAGGGCGTGCTCGAGGGAAAGATGTTCAACGTCTCCTACCTTGCAGAGAAGGTGGATGGCAAGTGCGTTGACGCGCGCCGTCGCCCGGTGAGCTTCTGCTTCAACGGCGGCCCCGGGTCCGCCTCGGTTCCCATCAACTTCGGCGGCATCGGGCCCCGCCGCGTGGTGCCCAACGGATGCGGGTTCGTCGATGCTGCCAACTACGAGGTGGAGGACAACCCCGGTACGCTCCTTACCGAGAGCGACCTGGTATTCCTCGACGCGCTCGGCACGGGCTGGTCGTTCGTTGCCGAGGGATACGGTACCGAGCGCGTCTACGGCTTGGAGGCGGATGCGCGTGCGTTCTGTCGCGCCATCTGCCAGTGGCTCGAGGATAACGGTCGTTGGGGCTCGCCGCTCTATCTGGTGGGCGAGTCATACGGGACCATGCGTAACTCCGTGCTCATGCGCTATCTCGGCGAGGCGGGCGTGCCGGTCGCCGGTGTGGTCATGGTTTCCGCCCTCTTCGACTGGACGCAGAACCTACCGGGCAACGACCTCTATTACGTGGGCATGATGCCTTCGTTCGCAGCGACGGCGCAGCATTTCGGCCTCGCCGGCGAGAACGTTGACGAGGATGAGTGGTTCGATCGCGCCTCCGCCTTTGCCGGTGACGAGTACGCCTCGGCGTTGCTCCAGGGCGATCGCATCGATGCGTCGCGCCAGCGCGCCGTGGCAGAGCAGCTCTCGGCGTTCATCGGCCTTCCGGTCGAGTACCTCATCGCACGCAACCTGCGCGTCTCGCTCGAGGAGTTCCGCCGCGACCTCATGGCTGCCGATGAGAAGGTCATCGGTCGCCTCGACATGCGCTTTGCCGGAAGCGCCTTGCTGCCCATCCAGAAGGCATCGTTCTACTTCGCGTGCGACGATCCCGCGAGCCATGCCATCGAGGGCGCTTGGTACGCCGCGTTCCGAGCGTTCCTCCGCAACGAGGTGGGCTACCGGGGGCCGGCGAACTACCGACTGAGCGTGTGGGGCGAGATCGGCATCGGCTGGAATTGGGTCCACGACGAGCCCGGCGTGGACGAGACGACGGTCGCGGCGCCCAACGTAGCACTCGACATCGCCGTGGCGCTCCGTCGCAGCCCCACCACGAAGCTCATGATCATGGGCGGGCGCTTTGATGCGGCGACCCCGTGGTGGAACATGGAGCACACCATCGCCCAGCTCTACCTGCCGCGCGAGCTGCGCGAGAAGATCTGGTTCTGCCGTTACGGCTGCGGGCACATGTGCTATGTCGACGAGCCAACGCTGGCTCGCATGACCCAGGACTTCCACGAGTTCTACCAGGCCTAATGTCATCGATGCAGCGGCGTGGGAATCGGGGGGCGCCGGGAAGCGCTACCCGGTTATGATAGCTGCATGCTCGAGCCCGGCGAGCAGAGTCGGGCAAGACATCGCAAGCAAGCCCGCGCCGAGCGCGGACGACCAGAGAGGATTGCAATGATCAAGGAGATCGTGAAGGACCGCGAGTTTCTTTCGAAGCCCGCGGAGGCAGCGACCATCGAAGACGTGGAGGTCATGCAGGACCTGCGCGACACGCTCGAATCGCTTGAGGATGCCGTGTGCCTGGCGGCGAACCAGATCGGATCGCTCAAGGCCATCATCGCCTACGAGGATGGCGGTCGCATCTACACGATGATGAACCCCAAGATCAAGATCGCAGCGCAACCCTACACCGCTCAGGAGAGCTGCCTTTCGCTGGAAGAGGTCACCGAGGTCAAGCGCTTCCGCATGATCACCGTGACCTACCAGGTTCCCCAGGAGGGCAATCTGGTGCGCCGCACCAAGCGCTTTAGCGGTTGGACGGCCGAGGTTGTGCAGCATGCGATCGACCACTGCGCGGGCAAGCTCGTCTAATTGGGCGCCACGTCCTCGCTCGTTCAACTGCTAAGGAGTAGATCATGGTAGAAGAGCTTGATGTGAAAGCAGCCGAGGAGCTCATCGATTTCATCCAGGCGTGCCCGAGCATGTTCCACACCACGCGCACCATCGCCGCCGAGCTCGACCGAGCGGGGTTCACCCGCCTCGCGGAGGGAGACGCATGGGAGCTATCGGCGGGTGGGCGCTACTACACCACCCGTAACGGTTCGAGCATCATCGCGTTCAAGGTGGGGGAGCGCGCCGCCGCGGAGGGGAGCTATCACTTCCAAGTTACCGCGTCGCACGGCGATTCGCCCACCTTCAAGCTAAAGGCGCTGCCGCTCATCGAAGGACCCGAGGGGATGCTCCGCCTGAACGTCGAGGCATACGGCGGGATGATCGACTACACGTGGCTCGACCGCCCGCTATCCATCGCGGGCCGCGTGCTCGTTGAGGCGGACGGCCGTGTGGAAAGCCGCCTCGTCGCACCCGACAGCGACCTCGTCATGATCCCGAGCCTCGCGATTCACCTCGACCGCAGCGTGAACGACTCGTTCTCTCCCAATCGCGCGACCGACATCGTTCCCTTGGTCTCTGCCGGCGAGCTCACGGCGGAGGGCTTCGACGAGCTCATCGCCTGCGAGGCCGGCGTCGAGCGGGCGCAGGTCCTCGCGCGCGACCTCTTCCTGGTGAGCCGCGTGCCGGCGCGCGTGTGGGGCGCGGCGCGGGAGTTCGTCTCCTCGCCTAAGCTCGATGACCTCATGTGCGCGTTCACCTCGCTCAAGGCCTTTATAGCGGCCGAGAATCCCGCGAGCGTGAACGTGTACTGCTGCTTCGATAACGAGGAGGTGGGCTCCAATACCAAGCAGGGAGCGATGTCCACCTTCCTGCCCGATGTACTCACCCGCCTGACCGCAGCGCTCGGTCTCACGCCCGAGGACTATCGCCGCGCGCTCGCGAAGTCGATGATGGTGAGTTGCGACAACGCTCATGCGCTGCATCCGAACAAAACCGATAAGTACGACGGGCAGAACCGCTGCCGCCTGAACGGAGGCATCGTGATCAAGGAGGCGGCGAACCAGCACTACTGCACCGACGCCTTCAGCCGCGCTGCCTTCATCGCCGTGTGCCGCCGCGCGGGCGTGCCGTACCAGACGTTCGCGAACCGCAGCGACATGGCAGGAGGCTCGACCTTGGGCAACCTCTCCAACATCCAGGCAAGCATGCATGCGATCGACGTGGGCTGCGCGCAGCTCGCGATGCACTCCTCGTACGAAACGGCTGGTACGCGCGACGTGCGTCAGGTGATCGCCGCGCTCACGGCATTCCTCGAGGCGGACCTCGCGATCGACGGCGCCCAGGCGGTTACCTTGAGGTAGGGTCTCGATCGATATCTAGACAACGCGGGAAACAAGCAGCGGGACATCCGGCGGTTGGGATGCCCCGCTGCTCTTATTTACGGCCAACCGATTGTTTGGCAACGAGCAGCGATTACCGGCGGGAATCGGGGTATAAGGCGCGTAATGACTGAACGCTGGCGCCGACGCGTGTCGGCAAGGACGAGGAGGAGCACTATGAAATGCCCCGTCTGCAAGGACGTCACGCTGCTCATGAGCGAGAAGAACGGCGTCGAGATCGATTACTGCCCCGAGTGCCGGGGCATCTGGCTGGATAGGGGAGAGCTCGACAAGATCGTCGAACGCGCCCGCGACGCCCGTGACGGCTATCGCGAGGACGATCGCCATCGTGTCGAGGAACAGCGCTACGACGAGCGCCGTTACGACGAGCGCAAACGGTACGACGATCGCCGTTACGACGATAGCTATTACAAGAAGCACAAGAAGAAGAGCCCCATGTCTGCGCTGGGCGACATCATGGAGATCTTCGGCGGCGACTAGTTGAGCAGCATGCGGTCGTTCGCGAGCTCGCCGCCCGAGACCTCCTCGAACTTCTGGAGCAGGTCGGCGACGGTGAGCGCGGCCTTCTCAGCCCCGGCGACATCGTAGATGACGCGCCCCTCGTGCATCATGATGAGGCGGTTGCCCAGGCGGATCGCGTCGTTCATGTTGTGCGTGACCATAAGGGTGGTGAGCTTGCGCTCTGAGACGATCTTCTCGGTGAGCTCGAGCACCTTGGCGGCGGTCTTGGGGTCGAGCGCCGCCGTGTGCTCATCGAGGAGCAGCAGCTTGGGATCGGTGAGCGTCGCCATGAGCAGCGTCAGCGCCTGGCGCTGACCGCCGGAGAGCAGGCCGACCTTGGCTGTGAGGCGCTTCTCGAGCCCGAGCCCGAGCTCCTTCAGGCGCTCGGCGTACTCGTCCTTCTCGGCCTTGGTGACGCCCCAGGCGAGGGTCCGGGTCTTGCCGCGGCGCTTCGCCATGGCTAGGTTCTCGACGATCTGCATGTCTGCAGCCGTACCCATCATGGGGTCTTGGAAGACGCGGCCCAGGTACGTGGCTCGAGCGGGCTCAGAGAGGCGCGAGATGTTCTTGCCATCGAGCGTGATGGTGCCCGCGTCCATGGGGTAGACGCCGGCGATGATGTTCATGAGCGTGGACTTGCCTGCGCCGTTACCGCCGATGACGGTCACGAAGTCGCCTGGTGCGAGGTGCAGATCGACATGGATGAGCGCGCGCTTCTCGTTGATGGTGCCCGCGTTGAACGTCTTGCTGACGGAAGAGAGCTTCAGCATCGTTAGCGCCCCCCTTCGATGGTGGAGTCATTCGAGGTACTGCCCTCAGCGGGGTCTGTGGCGCCCGCGGAGGCAAGGGCCTTCGATGCGCGCGAATAGGAGCGCCTGAGCTGGTATTTCTCCCACACCACGGGTACGCACAGCGCGAGCGCCACAATAACGGCGGAGATGAGCTTCATGTCGTTGGCATCCATGCCCAGCTGCAGCACGATGGCACGGATGAGGAAGTAGACCACCGAGCCCACGACGGCGGCGGTGAGGCGGCTGCCGAATGCGCGCAGCTGCCCCGGCACGAGCCGCCCGAGCACCTCGCCGATCACGATGGCGGCAAGGCCGATGACGATGGCGCCGGTACCCATGCCGATATCGGCGTAGCTCTGGCTCTCGCACACCAAGCCGCCCGAGAGGCCCACCAGGCCGTTCGAAAGCGTTAGCGCGATCATCTTGGTGACCTTGGTGTTCACGCCGAGGGCGCGCACCATTGCCTCGTTGTTGCCCGTGGCGCGGCAGGCCGAGCCGATCTCGGTCCCGAAGAACCAGTAGAGACCGACGATGATGATAACGGCGAAGACGAGCCCCACGAGGATGGAGGCGATGTTCTGAGGCAGGCCGGTAGCGTCGGTCACCGAGGAGAAGAGTGTGTCGACGCGCAGCAGGGGCGTGTTGGACTTACCCATGATGCGCAGGTTGACCGACCAGAGCGCGATCTGCGTGAGGATGCCGGCGAGGATGGCCGGAATCTCGAAGACGGTGTGCAAAAAGCCGGTGACCGCTCCGGCGACCATGCCGGCGAGCATCGCCATGATGATGGCGAGCGTGGGGTCCATGCCGCCCACGACGAGCACGGCGCACACGCATCCGCCGAGCGCGAAGCTGCCGTCGACGGTAAGGTCTGCGATGTCGAGCAGCTTGTAGGTAATGAAGACGCCGAGGACCATGATGCCCCAGAGGATGCCCTGCGATACGGCGCCAAGCATGGCGAGTGCCATACTATCTCCTCCAACCTATCCCTCTATGCGCGGCGCGCCGCGCGTATACGGTGAGTTCACAGCAACACAGCAGTCTAGCATGCCGCCCGCGTCCGCGCGACAGCTAGCGCGAGCTGAATGGCTGGTTGTAATCGAGCGGAAACGAAGCGCCCCGGGCGGATGGTTCCACTCGGGGCGCAAGGGGGGCGATGGGGAATACTGGGAGGCGCTACCTGCGTTTGCCGTACCTTGGCGTAAACCCCGATTGCATGGTGCTCGGCTTTGCTACGGGGTGAGCGTTCAGCTTCCAGCAGGCACGGACGCGCTGTTAGGGGAGCCTACGCAGCGGAGACGTCCTCGCCGCCATCATCGGCGAGAGCGGAGACGTCGATGCCGATCTCGTCTGCGGTAGCCTGGTTATAGACGAGGTCGCAATCCTCGGCATCCATGGTCTCGATGGGCATCTCGGCCGGATCGGCGCCCTCGGTGAGGATCTCGACGGCCATCTCGCCCGCGCGGTAGCCCAGCTCGTAGTAATTGATGGAGACGGATGCGAGGCCGCCTGCCTCGACCATGCCCACCTCGCCGCAGATCGTGGGCACGCCGGCTGCGTTGGCGATGCTCGCAACCTGGGTCATGGCAGCGGCGATGGTGTTGTCGGTGGGTGCGTAGACGACGTCGACCTGGCCGACCATCGTCTCGACGACGCTCTGGATCTCGTTCGAGCTGGAGACCGTGAAGCGCTCGTGACCGATCCCGGCGGCGTCCAGAGCCTCCTCGGCCATCTCGATCTGGATCTCGGAATTGCTCTCAGCGGTGCAGAAGAGCAGGCCGACGGTGCCGGCATCCGGGATGAGCTGCTGAAGCAGGGCGATCTGGTCCTCGACCGGGTTCATGTCGGAGGTGCCGGTGAGGTTGCCGCCGGGTGCGTCGTTCGAGTCGACGAGGCCGGATGCGGCGAAGTCGGTGATGGCCGTGCCCACGACGGGGATGTCCTGCGTGGCTCCCAGGACAGCCTGCGCCGCCGGGGTGGCGATGGCCAGGATGAGGTCGCAGCCGTCGTTCACGAAGGTCTGGGCGATGGTCTGGCAGGCGTTCTGGTCGTTGCTGGCGTTCTGCTGGTCGGCTTCGTAGTCGATGCCCGCCTCGTCGAGCGCGGCGATGAAGCCCTCGTTTGCCGCATCGAGCGCGGCATGCTGCGTGAGCTGGAGCACGCCGATGCGGTACGAGCCGGAGGCGGCGGCAGAGCCGGAGCCAGAGCCAGCGCCCTGCTCGCCGCTGCAGCCGGCGAGGCCGAGCGCGATCGCACCGGTTCCGAGGATTCCTGCGGTAAACGAGCGGCGGGTGAGTTCGAAGCGGTTCATGGTGTTCTCCTTATCGCTGATGGGTACGCGCGCTGCCGCCGGGGGGCTTGGTGCCGCGCGGGTACCGGGTATGGATGGTTAGACGATCTCGGGATCGTCGAGGATCGAAAGGTCGACGCCGCAGGCATCGGCAGAGGCTTGGTTCGCGATGAGCGTGCACTCGCTCGCGTCGAGGAACTCGACGGGCATCTCAGCGGGATCGGCGCCCTCGCTGAGGATGCGCACGGCCATCTCGCCAGCTTTGCGACCGAGGTCGATGTAGTTGATGCTATACGAGGCGGTGCCGCCGTCTTGGACCATGGTGTCGCAACCCACGATCGTGGGGACGCCGGCCTCGTCGGCGATGGAAGAGACCTGCGCCATTGCTGCGGCGATGGTGTTGTCGGTGGGGGCGTAGATGACGTCGACCTGTCCGACCATCGTCTCCACGACGCTCTGGATCTCGTTCGAGCTGGAGACCGTCTGCTCGTTGGGCGTGAGCCCGGCGTCCTCGCAGGTGGCAACCGCGAGCTCGGCCTGGATACGGGAGTTCTCCTCGGCCGTGCAGTACAGGATGCCCACGTTCTGCGCGTCGGGCAGAAGCTCCTGCAGCAGGGCGATCTGATCGGCGACCGGGGTCATGTCCGAGCTGCCGGTGACGTTTCCGCCGGGTGCGTCATTCGTCTCGACGAGGCCTACCGACTCGAAGTCCGTGATGGCAGAGCCCACGATGGGGATGTCCTGCGTCGCGGCGGCAACGGCCTGCGCCGCCGGCGTGCCGATGGCGAAGATGAGGTCGCAGCCGTCGTTCACGAACGTCTGCGCGATGGTCTGGCAGGCGGTCTGATCGTTTGAGGCGTTCTGCTGGTCGACCTCGTAGTCGATGCCCGCCTCGTCGAGCGCGGCGATGAAGCCCTCGTTGGTCTGATCGAGTGCGGCGTGCTGCGTGAGTTGGAGCACGCCGATTCGATACGAGCCGGAGGCGGCGCTGCCGGCCTCCGAGCCTCCATCGGACGAGGTGCCGCCGCAAGCGGCAAGTGGTAGTGCGCCCGCAAGGGCGAGCGAGGAAATCAAGCTGCGGCGGCTCAGGACGGGTATGTTCATGGGGGTCCCCCGAAGATCGTGCGAGCGCCGGGACTCTGCCCGCTGCCCGCGATGGATGATGCGCATGCCCTATGGGGCTTAGTGCTCCATCATACCTACACACCTGCGCTTGCCGGGCGCTCGTCACCAACTTGTAACCTAGGGGGTGCGAGCGTGTCTACGGCGACCAACACGGTGCCGGTGGGGAGGCGGCATGAGAGGGCGCGGAACCTGTCGGTACGCAAGGTTCTGAGCAGCGGATGCTCGCCTCGCGCATCGACGATCTCGCCTTCGACGAAGAGGGTCCCCCCGGAGGGGAAGACGCTCAGCGGCCTCATGCGCTTGAGTCCCGATGGCAGCTCGAAGGTGGCGGTGGCTCCTGCGGCAAGGCAGCGGCGCAGAAGCTCTGGCGTCTTCACGGCCGCGACGTAGATCGTTCCGCACCGTCTCACGAGGTCGCTGCCTCCGCCCTGCTTGAGGAGCGCTTCGAGCTCCAGTCGCTGCGTTGGTCCCGCAAGGGGCACCAGCGCCCTCACGAGCTGGAGTCGGTGGGCGTTGCCGAGCGTACCTCCCAGAACCGCTCTGACGATTTGGCGTAGGTCGTGTTCGGTAAGCGCGCGCGTTGCGAGCGCGTAGCCATGGTTTTTGGCAGTGCGGATGTCGTAACCGAGTTTACGGAGCGTCGAGATGGAGTTGCGCACCGAGCTGGCGGCGACATGGAGCGTGACGGGGAGATCGGGTTTGCCCTCTGCTAGCAAAGAGGCGATGTTCGGCGCAGAGATATAGTGCCGATCGTCGGAATAGCGTTCGAGTGCGCGCAGCACGCAGAAGGTTCTCATCTCGGCAGGGATGTGCGGCTCGGCGCAGATGGACGCGACGCTGCCGTCCGAGTGACTCGGGTCGTTGCTATCAGAGCTGCTCGCGCTTCCGCAGGCTGTGCCGTTCACGCACGCGGAGCCTTCGCTGTTCGAAACGGCTCCCTCGGTCTTGCTGGTTGTCACCACGTGGTCGCTGCCCCGGATGGTCGCTCGTCCGTCCCGCATCGCTCCTCCTCGCGCTCGCCGCCGTCGCTGCTTGGCGGCACCGCCCCGTAGGCGATTAAGGGTACCGTTTCGGCGCGCGCAAATGGAAAACGCCCGCCGCATGCGGCTCCGTGCGTGCGGCGGGCGGTTTGGCAAGTTGTCAACATCCCCAGGTTCTTACCGAAATCCAACGCGGGATGCTGGAGACGGGATCGGGCGACCGGCTCTTCTTAGAACTCGGCGTTGCCCACGGTGCGAGGGTGCGGGATGACGTCGCGGATGTTTCCCACGCCGGTTAGGTACATCACGAGGCGCTCGAAACCCAGGCCAAAGCCGGCGTGCGGGCAGCTGCCGTAGCGGCGCAGGTCGCAGTAGTACTTGTACTGCTCCGGATCCATGCCCAGCTCGGCGATACGGCGCTCGAGCACGTCGAGGCGCTCCTCGCGCTGGCTGCCGCCTACGATCTCGCCGATGCCCGGTACCAGGCAGTCTGCTGCCGCAACCGTTTTGCCGTCGTCGTTCAGGCGCATGTAGAACGCCTTGATCTCGACGGGGTAGTCGGTAACGAAGGTCGGGCGCTTGAAGTGCTGCTCGGTAAGGAAGCGCTCGTGCTCGGTCTGAAGGTCGATGCCCCAGCTCACGGGGTAGTCGAACTTCTGGCCCGCGGAGACGGCCGCCTCCAAGATCTCGATGGCCTCGGTGTAGGTCACGCGTGCGAATTCGGAGCTCGCCACATGCTCGAGGCGCTCGATGAGGCCCTTGTCGACAAACTTGTTGAGCATGCCCAGCTCATCGGGGCATGTGGCCATGACGTCGCGGATGACGTACTTGAGCATATCCTCGGCGAGATTCATGTCGTCCTCGAGGTCGGCGAAGGCGATCTCGGGCTCGATCATCCAGAACTCGGCGGCGTGGCGCGTGGTGTTGGAGTTCTCGGCGCGGAACGTCGGGCCGAAGGTGTAGACGTCACCGAATGCCATGGCGAAGTTCTCGGCGTTGAGCTGGCCGGATACGGTGAGCGATGCCGGCTTGCCGAAGAAATCCTGGCTCCAGTCGATGTCGCCCTCGGCGAGCGCGCCGCCCGAGGCCGCTGCCTGCTCTCCGGTCACGCGGGGGGCGTTCGCCGGGTCGAACGTGGTCACGCGGAACATCTCGCCGGCGCCCTCGCAGTCCGAGGTGGTGATGATCGGCGTGTTCACATACACGAATCCGCGCTCCTGGAAGAAGCGATGGATGGCTGCGGCGGCGACGCTGCGCACGCGGAACACGGCACGGAAGAGGTTCGTGCGCGGGCGGAGGTGCTGCTGGGTGCGAAGGAACTCCACCGTGGCGCGCTTCTTCTGCAGCGGGTAATCGGGTGCGGAGGTGCCTACGACCTCGATGCTCTCGGCGGTGAGCTCGAAGGGCTGCGGGGCATCGGGGGTGAGTTTGAGGGTGCCGGTGGCCGTGATGGCGGCAGATACGTTTTGGTGCGCGATCTCGTCGTAGTTGCCGAGGGTGTCGCGGTTCATGACGATCTGCAGATCCTTGAAGCAGCTGCCGTCGTTTACGGTGACAAAGCCGAAGTTCTTCATGTCGCGGACGGATTTGATCCATCCGGCGACGGTGACGGTCGCGCCACCGAGTTTATCGGCGTCGCGGTACAGCTGAACGATTTTGGTGCGATCCACGGTTGCTCCTTCGCTTGGATTCTCGGCGCGTGCCGTCGGAGAACGGCCGGCCCATCGTAATGCCGTCCTCCATCATACCAGCGCCGCTGTCGCGCCGGGCCGTTCATGTCTCGAGCGCGATGGCGCTTTGCAGGCGCGCTGCGATTCGGGTGGATGACTAACCGGCCAAGCGGCGCTCGAGATCGGCTGCGGCGCGGGCGGGGTCGCCGGCGAAGTGGAACGACTGCATACCGGCAACTTCGGCGCCGATGCAGTTGTTGAGGTTGTCGTCCACGAAGAGGCATGTTGCGGGATCGAGTTCGTAGCGATCGCAGAGCAGCCGGTAGATGGCGGGGTCGGGCTTCATGAGACGCTCCTCGCCGGACACCACGCGCCCGTCCATGCTCGGATAGGCGGGGCAGTGGCCGAGCTGCTCGTCGATGCGGGTGCTCGCGTTCGAGAGCAGGTAGACACCGAGTCCGTGCTCCTTGAGGCGGGGTACCAGGGCGTTCGTCGCGGGGATGGGTTCGGAGTGCTCCGGCCAGTGCGCGATGCATTCGTGCAGGTTGGCGTGGAGCCGTTCGGGGAGCGCCGCCTCGGCGACGCGCTGCATGGTCTCGTGGCCAATCACGCCGGCGTCGAGGAGCGACCACTCGAACCGGTTGAACAGCGCGCGGTCGAGCAGCTCCGCATCGGCCTCGTTGTCGGTGAAGATGCGCGCGAACCGCATGCCGTTGAAGGTCATGAGGACGTTGCCCATGTCGAAGATGACGTTTTCGATGGGTGCGTTCGGCATGGATTCCTCCTTATGCGGGCAGGCGCCCGGGGCCCGCATCCCGTGTGATTGTACGCCAGGCGCCCGCCATCGCGGGGCCGCGGGCGCGCGGCGCGGGCGCAAAAGCATCGCACGAACGTCAAAACCGGCGAGCCGGCCGGTGGATTTGACGGGCATGCGATGCTTTTGCGGGACCGGGGCGGCTGCTCTGGCGGCATGCCGATACTTCACTACAATCTCGTAGGGAACCATGCAGGGGAGATTCGCCTGCCAACAGAGGGGGCACGCATGAAGCTCGATGAGCTCGAGATAGGCAAGGACGCCATCATCGAATCGGTGGATTCGGATGATTCGTCGCTGCGCCAGCACATCTTCGATATGGGGCTTACGCCCGGCACCGAAGTCACCATGATGAAGTATGCGCCCATGGGCGACCCGCTCGAGATCCGCCTGCGCGGCTACGAGCTCACGCTGCGCCGCGCCGACGCCGCTCGCATCGAGGTCGATGACGTGCACGACGCGCACAACTGCCCGCGCAAGAACCCGGAGGTTCAGGTGACCGCGCATCCCGCCTTCGGCGAGAGCGCGGCCCGCCCGCGCCGCGAGGGGGCCGCGTTGTCCGAGAACGCGCCGTTGCGCTTCGCCCTCGCCGGCAACCAGAACTGCGGCAAGACGACGCTTTTCAACCAGCTCACGGGCTCCAACCAGCACGTGGGCAACTTTCCCGGCGTTACCGTCGACCGCAAGGACGGCCAGATCAAGGGGCATCCCAACGCCACGATCACGGACCTGCCCGGCATCTACTCGCTTTCGCCCTATACGAGCGAGGAAGTGGTGAGCCGTCAGTTCATCCTGGAGGAGCAGCCGGACGCTATAATCGATATCGTGGACGCCACCAACATCGAGCGCAACCTCTACCTTACGTTGCAGCTCATGGAGCTCGACCGACCCATGGTGCTCGCCTTGAACATGATGGACGAGCTCACGGAAAACGGCGGTACCGTTGACGTGAACGCGCTCGAGGCGGCGCTCGGCATTCCCGTGGTGCCCATCGCTGCGGCGAAGAACGAAGGCATCGGGGAGCTCACCGAGCATGCCCTGCACGTGGCGCGCTATCGCGAGCATCCTGGCCGCGTGGACTTCTGCGCGCCGGACGGTGCGGACGGCGGTGCGCTGCATCGCTGCATCCACGGCCTCATCCACCTTATCGCCGACCACGCCGAGGCGGCGCGCATTCCCGTGCGCTTCGCCGCGACGAAGCTCATCGAGGGCGACCGGCTCGTTATCGAGGCGCTGGCGCTTGAGCAAAACGAGCTCGACGCGGTAGAGCACATCATCTCGCAGATGGAGGAGGAGGCGGGCGCCGACCGCATGGCGGCGCTGGCGGACATGCGCTTCTCGTTTATCGAGCAGGTGTGCAGCGCCTCGGTGGTGAAGCCGCACGAGAGCCGCGAGCACCTGCGTTCTGTGGCGGCCGACCGCATCCTCACCGGCAAGTACACCGCTATTCCGGTGTTCGTCGGCATCATGGTGCTCGTTTTCTGGATCACCTTCGATGCCGTGGGCCAGCGACTCTCCGACCTGCTGGAGATGGGCATCGGTGCATTCACGGACATGGTGGACGCCGCGCTTACATCCTTTGGGCTGAATCCCGTGGTGCATTCGCTCGTGATCGACGGCATATTCGCCGGCGTGGGCAGCGTGTTGAGCTTTCTGCCCATCATCGTCGTGCTGTTTCTGCTCCTCTCCATCTTGGAGGACTCGGGGTACATGGCTCGCGTGGCCTTCGTGATGGATAAGATCCTGCGCAAGCTGGGTCTTTCCGGGCGGAGCTTCGTGCCCATGCTCATCGGCTTCGGCTGCAGCGTTCCCGCCATCATGGCGACGCGCACGCTGCCTTCCGAGCACGACCGCAAGATGACCGTGATGCTCACGCCGTTTATGAGCTGCTCTGCGAAGCTGCCGGTGTACGCTCTGTTCTCGGCGGCGTTCTTCCCCGATAGCGCTCCGCTCGTCATGGTTTCGCTCTACCTCATGGGCATGTTGGTGGGCGTGCTCGTGGCGCTTGTGCTCAAGGGCACCGCGTTCAAGGGCGATCCGGTGCCGTTTGTGATGGAGCTGCCTAACTACCGTCTGCCCAGTGTGAAGACGACGGTGCGCTTGGCGTGGGACAAGGCGAAGGGCTTCGCTACCAAGGCATTCACCATCATCTTCGTGGCAAGCGTGATCATCTGGTTCCTGCAGACGTTCGATATCCGCTTCAATTTGGTGGACGATCAAGCGAGCAGCATGCTTGCCGCCCTCGGCACGCTCGTGGCTCCGCTCTTTGCGCCGTTGGGCTTTGGTAATTGGATTACGGCGGCTGCCATCGTGGCAGGCTTCGGCGCGAAGGAAAATGTCGCGGCGACGCTCACCGTGCTTATGGGCGGCTCGGTCGCGGCGCTCTCGACGTTGTTTTCGCCGCTTACCGCGTTTACGTTCCTCACGTTCGTTCTGCTGTATACGCCCTGCGTGGCGGCCGTGTCCGCCGTGCGCAACGAACTCGGGACGCGCATGATGCTCGCCGTGGTGCTCATGCAATGTGGCGTGGCCTGGGTCGTGGCGTTCGCGGTGCACGTGGCTGGCATTGCCCTCGGTCTCGCTTAGCGGGATACCGTGGTCGGGTTCGGCATCCCGCTGATAGGTTGCGCGCTGGGGTAACCGCCCTCGCTCGCGAGGTTCGCCATGGGGAGGGCGCCTTTGGACCAGGCGGCTCCGCCCAGCGTCTCGGATTGCTATGCCATTTCGATCTGGCAGCTCGCCATGGTAGCGAGGGCGGCTTCGTGGGCTTCTGGCGTGACGCCGGCGCAGAGGGCGGGATCGACCTTGACGGCAACCTCGGGCAGCGCAGCCTTGATGAGCAGCGCGTTCGACACCACGCAGATATCGGTGCACACGCCCACGAGCTCGATGGACTCGATCGGCTCCTCGTCATTGCATGCGACGAGGTAATGGGCGAGTTCGGTCGATCCAAACGTGGGCTTCTCGAAAACGCGCGCCTGTCGCTCGCGTTGGAGCTCGGCAAGGGCGGGGATGAGCTCCCAACCCTGTGTTCCCTTGATGCAGTGGGGGACGGGCAGGTGCTTGCCCTCTTGCGTGTCAAGGTAGTTCTCTCCATGCGTATCGAGCGTGAAGATGATCTCGCCATCGAAGGAGCTCACCGCTTCAACCAGGGCGCGGGCGATTGCCTGGGCCTCGGGCGTTCCGAGCGCCCCGTCGACAAAGTCGTTCTGCATATCGATGACGATGAGGTAGCGGCTGGACATGGTTCCTCCAATTGCCATGGGTTGTCGCGCATAATGGATGTGGCCAGCGCCCCGGCGCGTGCTGCGCGACCGTGCGGGCACATGGCCTTAGATTATGAAGCAAGATGCAACGCGGAGGGTCGGGATGACAGCCGGTTACCAGCATGTTTCCCACGGGTTCGATCCGGTGTTCGACGAACGCTCGCGCATACTCGTACTGGGCTCGTTCCCCTCTGCGCTCTCGCGTGCAAACGCTTTCTACTACGGTAACCCCAGCAACCGATTCTGGCGAGTCGTCGCAGCATGCACGGGAGACCCTGTTCCGCCAAACGAGGGCGACCCATTGCCCGGTGCGGCACCGCCTGCCGGTGTGGGAGCCGCGCATCCGGCGACTCTCGATGAGTCGATTGAGGCGAAGCGCGCCTTGCTCCTGCGCCGCGGTATCGCGCTTTGGGATGTGATCGAGAGCTGCGACATCAAGGGTTCCTCGGATGCGAGCATAAGAAACGTCGTGCCCGCACGCATCGAGCGCATCGTGGATGTGGCGCCGATCGACACGGTGGCGTGCAACGGCGCCACGGCGGGACGCTTGTATGCGCGCTACTTGCGCGAGCGAACGGGCATCGATGCAGTCGTCCTTCCATCGACGAGCCCGGCGAACGCGGCATGGAGCTTGGAGCGGCTTATCGAGCGCTGGCGCGAGGTGCTGTCTTGGCGTATGCGTTGATGTAGGGAAATCTGCGGTGTTGTCGGTTGCCTCCGAGGTGGGCCGGATGACATCAGCGCGTCGGATGCCCGCGCGGCATGCGGGCCGCTCGTCACACGATTGGGAAACCAAAGGATTTTTTATTTCAAACAATAGATAAAAGCTGCCGGGGTGCTCGGAGGGCGGTGCTGAACCGAAAGTGTCTATTGAGGTGCATCTCGATGGTGCTGGTTTTGCCGAGATGCCCTCAATTGGACAGAATCGGCTTTAAAAGGCCTTGAAATGGCTATCTAGCAGCATCTCGATTTCGAGAACGGTCCAACGACCGCGCCGAGATGCAGCAAAATAGCCATTTCTTCCAGTTTCTTGTGGTCGGCTCCTGTGGGGGCGCCCCGGCTTGGAACCAGGTCCCGTCGTGGAGGTTAGCCGGTCCTTATGAGAACGCCCGCTCCGTGGAACCAGCCGATTGTTGTGCGGGCGTCCCCGCTGTGGTACCAAACCGGTATTCGCAGGAACTGCCTTTCCACCGCCTCTCTTTCAGGAGCGATCCTTGCTGCAGCGCAAGCTGCGAAGTCTCAGCCAGAGCCGGGAAGGGGAGGCGATGATGGGAGCGCCGAGGGCGCTGCCCATGCGCATCGCGGCGATGAGGCTGTCGATGGACTCCGCGACCGGGCGGCGCCACATGCCGAGCCGGGGGGTGCGCATCAGCGCTGGAATTTGATCGCCGTGGGTAACGATGACGGAGCCAGCGTGAACGATGCCGTACGTGCGGAGCGAGTTGGAGAGTTCTCCCAGTTTGGACAGGGCTTCCGTCCCGTCCTCAGATGGACTCACAACGACCAGGTACACGTGCGCCCCGTCGTATCCGGGCGCATCGTGCGGGGGCGTGCCGAGGGCGGCGGCAACGGCGCCGGCATCGGGCATCGCGTTGGATGCGCATGGCGCGATCACCGCCCTACAGGGTGTCCCATCTGCCTTGATAAACAGGGTCCTTTCAGCTTCGTCTCCTTGGTAGGAGGACATGCGCTCGTAGGCGGCATAGGCATCTGCGAGGTCGTCTACGAGCAGCTTCGCCGCCTGTACGAGCACGTCGTCGCCGGCGCCTTCGCTTGGGGCAAGCACGGCGACGCGCCGCTCAATCTGGTGAGCCGGCCCCTCATGCCCGGCGGGGGAACCCGATGCGCTCGGTGCGCCGCCATCCTGCGATGTCGCTGATACCGGAGCTTCCATGCCTACTCGCTCCCCAAAAACGCGCCGGATTGCCGGCTCCACAGCTGCGCGTATTCGCCGCCAGCTCGAATCAGGTCTTCATGGCGACCGTCCTCCACGATCTCGCCGTCGCGAATGACCACGATGCGGTCGAGCGCGGCGACGGTCGAGAGACGATGGGCGATGACGAGCGAGGTGCGTCCGCGCATGAGGTTCTCGAGGGCGTCCTGGATGAGTTTCTCGCTCTCTGAGTCGAGTGCGCTCGTCGCCTCGTCGAGCACGAGTATCGGTGCGTCCATGAGGATGGCGCGCGCGATGGCAACGCGCTGGCGCTGCCCGCCGGAGAGCTTCACGCCGCGTTCGCCCACCTGCGTATCGAGGCCACGCGGCAGCTTCTCGATGAACTCGAGCGCGTTTGCCTCGCGCGCGGCGGCAAGGATCTCCTCCTCCGTGGCGTCTGGGCGCCCGTAGGCGATGTTCTCGCGCACGGTGCGGTGGAACAGAAGCGGCTCTTGCGGCACGTAGGCGATGTGCTGGCGCAGGCTCACTTGGCTGACGTGCGCGATGTCCTGCCCGTCGATCGAGATCGATCCGCCCGAAAGATCGGCGAGCCTCAGCAGCAGCGTGGTGAGCGTGGTCTTTCCCGAACCCGAGCGTCCCACGAGGCCAACGCGTTGGCCGGCGGGGATGTGCAGGTTGAAGTCGCTGAACACCGCGTCCTCGGCATTTGCGTCCGCATAGTGGAAATCGATGGCGGAAAAGTCGATCGATCCGGCGTCCACCACGAGATCGGGGGCACCCGGGTCGTCATCTACCAAGCGCGGCTCGTCAAGCGCGACGGTGAGGTCGTGTGCCTCGCCAAACGAGCGGTTGATCTGCTGGAACATCTGCGACAGCATGTTGAAGCGGCCTGTAAGCGAATTGGTATAGGTGAACATCATGACGAGCGTGCCCGCCGAGATGCCGAACCATGCGTTGCCGCCCGCGATGAACACGGCGACGAGCCCCATCATGAGCACGATGAGCGAGCTCGTTACCGCACCGGTCTTGACGGTCCGCCGCATGCGCCGGCTGTCGGCTGCCTTGACCTCCTGGTTCGCCTCCTCAAAGAGCCCCTGCTCGTAGGCTTCGCGACCGGCGGTCTTCACGGCGAGGATATTGGTTATCGAGTCGGATAGCTCTCCGGAGAGACGGTTCTGCGCGGCAGATGCCGCGGCGTTGATGGGCAGGATCTTGCGGTAGAGCCTGAACACGATGACGACGTAGGCGATGAGCACGACCGCGAGCACGGCAACATAGGCGGGTGCGAGTGGGACGAGCATGGCGATGGTGAGCACGGCGGTCGCGGCGGTGGGTAGCGCGGAGTAGGTGAAGTTGTCCATGAGCAGGCTATACGCCGAGACGAACTTCTGAGTGGAGCTCACGAGCGAGCCGCCGAATCGGTTGTTGTGGAAGGTCATCGACTGGTTGGAGAGCGTGTCGAACGCTTCGCGCCCCAATTCGTATCCGGCGCGGATCTCGAGCTTCGCGCAGGCGTAGTCCTGGAGCTTGCTGCATACCTGGCCTGCGATGTTCACGGCGACGAGCGCTGCGATGTAGGGACCAAAGACCGGCAGGACATCCTCGCTTCTGACACCGCCCGCTCCGACCATGTCGACGATGCGCCCAACGATGAGCGGGCTCGCGAAGGTGAGGAAGAAGACGTAGCCGAGCGTGACGGCCACGTCAAGGACGAACATGGGCAACTGGATTTTGGTTACGCCCCAGAAGTAATGGAGCGTTCGTATGGTGGTGGAGGATTTGCGGGTGGCCATGGGGCTCCTCATCGACGCTGAGGTTCTTCGTGTTCGCAAGCAGCATACCCCGCAATAGGCGGCGCGTGCTCGGCATGGCGGGACATCTTGCCCCGGAGCGGCGCACTTGCACACATTTCCTGCATGCTAACAGCGCAACCGTTGACGCGGCCGCGTCCAAGCGTCATACTATCCAGCGGTTCACGCACGAACCCGCTGCCAGAGACAGCCGGTGCCAAGGCGCAAGTGCCAAGGCTCAATGGGGAAACCCGCCAGCCGAGGTGGTCGAGCAGATAGCTCTTATGTCTTCTCGCCCCCGTCGCTCTTTGCAGCGCGGGGGTTTTCTTTTCCAAGACATCCCCGCAGGTCTTTTGGCGGGTCGTGCCTGGGAAAGAAATCGAGGAGGTGTTACGACAGATGCCACAGCAGTACAAGATCGACAAGGTCGCCGAGATCGAGTCGAAGATCGAGGAGAACAACGGCGTGTTCGTCGTTGGCTACAACGGCCTTACCGTGAAGCAGGCGCAGGAGCTGCGCCATCAGCTTCGCGAGGCCGGTGCCGAGATGAAGGTCTACAAGAACAACCTCGTCCGTCTCGCGCTCCAGAACCAGGACCAGCCTGCCATCGACGAGATTCTCGCCGGTCCGCTGGCCTACGTGTTCTATGAGAACGAGCCCGTCGAGGCAGCGAAGGCGCTCAAGGAGTTCGCTACGAAGTCCAAGGGCGTGCTCGAGATCAAGGGCGGTATTTCCGAGGGCAAGGCGGTCACGGCCGAGGAGGTCAACGCCATCGCCGAGCTCCCCACGAAGGATCAGCTTCTTGGTCAGATCGCTGGCCTTATCAACGGCTTCGCCCGCGATATCGCGGTCTGCGTCAACGGCGTGTCGAGCGGTCTCGCCCGCACGGTCCAGCAGATTTCCGAGCAGAAGGCTGCGTAGTCTTCCGCTCTGCGCGGCCTCATGGTCGCGCGCCTTGGCGCAACCGCGCCGCATGTTAGTTCACTACCGCGCTTAGGCGCGGCAACCGAAAGGAATGCTTACCATGGCTAAGCTTACCAACGAAGAGATCATCGAGGCCCTTAAGGAAATGACCCTTCTTGAGGCTTCCGAGCTCGTGAAGGCTATCGAGGACACCTTCGGCGTCTCCGCCGCCGCTCCTGCCGCCGTCGTCGCCGGCCCGGCTGCTGCCGCTCCCGCCGAGGAGGAGAAGACCGAGTTCGACGTCGTGCTCGAGGGCTTCGGCGATCAGAAGATCCAGGTCATCAAGGTCGTCCGTGAGCTCACCAGCCTCGGCCTCAAGGAGGCCAAGGAGGTCGTCGAGAGCGCGCCCAAGGCCGTTCTCGAGGGTGTCAAGAAGGAGGACGCCGAGGCCGCCAAGGAGAAGCTCGAGGCCGCTGGCGCTGCCGTCTCCCTCAAGTAACTCGACGCAGGCCATGCGCCTGCACGAGAAGGCGGCATGAGCCGCCGCGAACATCGTTCGCATGCGGGGTCCGGGAAACCGGGCCCCGTTTTGTTTTCGCCGAGATTCCGCTGGCTCACTCCGAGATTCCTCTGGCTCGCCCCGAGATCCTGCTAACTAGCCGGAACCGCGTCTAGGAATCCCGGATCTGTCCATTCTTGGGCATCTCGGCGTGTGATGGAGAGGCAGGGTTTCATCGAGGTCCCGCTGGCTAGCCAGAATCGCGCTCAAAATCGCCGAATCTGTCTAGCTCCCGGGATCTCGGCGAATGGAGGGGGGTCGACCGCTCACCGAGATCCTGTGATTTGGACACAAGTCGCTTCTTGGATAGTCGGTGCGTGCGGGTTCGGGTACGGGCAGCCAATGACGTGGATGATCAGGCCTGCGGGACACTTTATGGAAAGTCGATGTTCGTGCGGAAAACCTGGAAATAGGAACCCGAGGGAGACGAATACACCGCGCGGCGCTAAGATGCTGCCAGCAAGGCAACGCCGGGCGGGGCAGCCCGGCGCGTCGAAAGGAACATCCGCCCATGAAGGCCATCATCCCCGCAGCGGGCCTCGGCACCCGCTTCCTCCCCTCCACGAAGTGCACTCCCAAGGAGATGCTGCCGGTGCTGGACAAGCCGGTCATCCAGTATGTGGTGGAGGAGGCGCTCGAACCCGAGGGCGTCGACGATGTCATCATCGTCACCTCGCCCGGCAAGCCTGAGCTCCTGAGCTACTTCCAGCCCGATCGCTCGCTCGAGGGTCTGCTGCGCGAGCGCGGCAAGGCGGCTTACGCCGACGCTGTCGCTGCCACCGGCTCCATGCCCGTTGATTTCCGCTATCAGTACGAGCCGCGCGGCCTCGGCCATGCGATCCGCTCTGCCGCCGATGCCGTGGCGGGCGAGAGCTTCCTCGTGCTGCTCGGCGACTACGTCGTCCCTGGGCGCGACATCTGCACGAAGATGCTCGAGGTCTCGCAGGCGCATGGCGGCGCAAGCGTGATCGCGGTGGCACCCTGCGCGCCCGAGGAGGTCTCGCGCTACGGTGTCATCGCTGGCGAGCGCGCCGGTTCGCTGCCGGGTTCCGAGGACGCCGCCGATTGCGAGCCGGGCGCGGTGTGGCGTGTCTCCGGTCTGGTGGAGAAGCCCGCAGTCGAGGAGGCGCCATCCAACCTCTACATCGTCGGCCGCTATCTGCTGAGCCCGTTGGTCATGGATCTTCTTGCCGACCAGGAGCCCGGTGCTGGCGGCGAGGTGCAGCTCACCGATGCCATGGCTCGCTCGCTTGACCGCGAGAACATGTACGCTGTCGTCATCGACCCGCTCAGCGGCTATGACACCGGTACCCCTTCCGGCTGGATGGCCACCAACGCCCTCATGGCCGCCGAGGATCCACGCTTCAGCGGTGCCTTCTGGGATGCCATCGAGGAGCGCGGCGGCCTCAAGCGCTAGGCGCGGCCTCTTGATGATGGAGGGCGGCATGGCGCGAGCGGAAGGTTCGCGCCCCCAATATACAGATTCAGCTTGTACGGGGCGGGACGGCGAGGTGCGTGAAGCCTGGCGTTCCGCCCCTCTTCTGGCACTCATCACTCCATGCTTCAACGAGGCCGAGGTGCTACCGATCATGATCCCGCGGTTCGTTGAAGAGCTCGATCGGCTCGCGGCAGCGGGCTCTATCGCACCGGCGAGCTTCCTCGTGCTTGTCGACGATGGCTCGAACGATGAAACGTGGAGCCTCATCGACGCTGCGGCTGCGGCGAACCCTGGGCGCGTGCGCGGGTTGCATCTGGGCATGAACCAAGGGCAGCAGCGCGCGCTCGCATCCGGCCTTGCCTCCGTGCGCGGCAAGGTCGACGCCGCCGTCACGCTCGATTGCGACGGGCAAGACGACCCATCGGTGCTCGGGATCATGGTCGATCGGTACCGCGCGGGATTCGACGTCGTCTGCGGCGTGCGATCCGGGCGCCCGGCAGATTCCGCCATGAAGCGCGCGACCGCGCACGCCTTCTATAGGCTGCTTGAGCTCATCGGCGGCGAAGTGGTCTTTGACCACGCGGACTTCAGGCTGATGGCCTCCTGCGTACTCGACCGCCTGGCGTCAATCGACGAAGACCGCCTGTATCTGCGCGGGCTCGTGCCCACATTGGGGTTCAGCTTGTGTACGGTCGCCTACGAGCGCGGGGAGCGCGTGGCGGGCGATACTCGTTACTCGGCACAAAAGATGGTGCGGCTCGCCCTCGACGGTGTGCGGTGCGCCTTGAACATGGCGCGAAGAGGAAAGTAGCCCACATAAAACACATGAACATATGTTCGCTTTAAAGCTTGTACCTGCAACGATGCGGCAAAGTATTTTCACTACTTCAGATTCGGCGGCAAGTCAAGGACTTTCTTGCTAAACGGTAGGCGATTGATAAACTAATAGGTTGCGATACGTGGCCCCAAGGCGCGCGCTCTGCGTGAACGCGAGCCCAAGGGACGAGAGCCGCCTTTCCAAGAAGGAGGAAACTGCTGGTGCCAAACGCAACCCCCACCCCGCACATCACGGCGACCGAGCGCATGCGTCTGAACTTCGGGAAGATCCCGCAAGCGATGGAGCTGCCCAACCTCATCTCCGTACAGAAGCAGTCGTTCGACCGCTTCATGACCGAGGGCCTTCGCGAGGCCTTCAGGGAGTCGAGCCCCATCCAGAGCCAGAACCATGTCCTGGAGGTTACCTTCGGTGACCACCAGTTCGGCGACCCCTCCCACACCGTGGACGAGTGCCGCGAGAAGGACATGACCTATCAGGCCCCGCTGCTCACCGACGTGCGCCTTACCAACACGGAGACCGGCGAGATCAAAGAGCAGCTGGTCTTCATGGGCGACTTCCCCATGATGACCGAGCAGGGCACCTTCATCATCAACGGCACCGAGCGCATCGTCGTCTCGCAGCTCGTCCGCAGCCCTGGCGTGTACTACAGCTCCGAGGTCGAGAAGGATGCCGCCACCGATGAGGACGGCAACAAGACCGACAAGATGGTCTACAAGGCCCAGGTCATCCCCGCCCGCGGCGCGTGGCTCGAGTTCGAGGTCGACAAGCGCGACCAGCTCGTCGTCTCCATCGACCGCAAGCGCAAGCAGAGCGCGACCATGTTCCTGCGCGCGCTGGGCATCGCCGTCACCAACGATGAGATCATCGAGCTCCTCGGCGATTCCGATGTGGTGCGTCGTTCCATCGAGCGCGACGCCGCCCTCACCCGCGAGGATGCCCTCATCGAGATCTACCGCCGTCTGCGCCCCGGCGAGCCGCCCACCGTCGACGCCTCGCGCAGCCTCCTCGAGGGCCTGCTGTTCAACCCGCAGCGCTACGATTTGGCGCGCGTGGGTCGCTACAAGGTGAACAAGAAGCTTGGCCTCACCACCGATGAGGACGTGCAGATCCTCACCGATGAGGACATCGTCGCCACCCTGCGCTACCTCCTCGCGCTTGCCGCTGGCGAGCCCGGCTTCAAGACCGACGACATCGACCACTTCGGCAACCGCCGCGTGCGCACCGTGGGCGAGCTCGTCGCCAACCAGTTCCGCATCGGCATGAGCCGCATGGAGCGCGTCGTCCGTGAGCGCATGAGCTCGCAGGACATCGACGAGATCACGCCGCAGAGCCTCATCAACATCCGTCCGATCACCGCGGCCATCAAGGAGTTCTTCGGCTCCAGCCAGCTCTCGCAGTTCATGGACCAGGCCAACCCGCTTACCGGCCTCACCCATAAGCGCCGCCTTTCCGCGCTCGGCCCCGGCGGCCTTGCGGGGCACAAGTCCGGCTCGAGCCGCCGCACCAACGTGCCCACAGCCGTTCGCGACGTTCACAACTCGCACTACAGCCGCATGTGCCCGATCGAGACGCCCGAAGGCCCCAACATCGGCCTGATCGGTTCGCTCGCCCTCTATGCACGCGTGAACGAGTACGGCTTCATCGAGGCACCCTATCGCCGCATCGTCGACGGTCGCGTGACCGACATCATCGACTGGATGACGGCCGATGAGGAAGAGGACCACATCATCGCGCCCGCGAACACCCCGATCGACCCCAAGACCGGTGAGTTCGTGACCACCGACGCCGAGGGCAACCTCGTGCGCCCGCACACGATCGTTGCTCGTACTCGCGACTTCGACGGCTCGTTCGGCGCACCTGCCGACGTTCCCGTGGACAGCGTCGACTACATGGACGTCTCGCCGCGCCAGATGATCTCGGTCGCCGCCACGCTCATTCCCTTCCTCGAGCACGACGACGCCAAGCGTACCCTCATGGGCGCCAACATGCAGCGCCAGGCCGTGCCGCTGGTGCATCCTGCCGCGCCCTATGTGGGCACCGGTATGGAGCGCCGCGCCGCCGTCGACTCCGGCGAGGTCACCCTTGCCAAGCATGCCGGCGAGGTCATCTTCGCCGACGCTTCCAAGATCACGGTGAAGACCGCTGACGGCATGGACGAGTACAAGCTGCCCAAGTACCAGCGCTCCAACCAGTCGACCTGCATCAACCACCGCCCGCTCGTGCGCGTGGGCGACGAGGTGGAGGAGGGCCAGCCGCTTGCCGACGGCCCGTCCACCGACCACGGCGAGCTCGCGCTCGGCCAGAACCTGACGGTTGCCTACATGAGCTGGGAAGGCTACAACTACGAGGACGCCATCGTGGTGTCCGAGCGCGTGGTGGCCGAGGACCTACTCACCACCATCAACATCTCGCGTCACGAGATCGACGCGCGCGACACCAAGCTCGGCCCCGAGGAGATCACCCGCGAGGTTCCCAACCTCTCCGAGGACATGCTCGCCAACCTCGATGAGGACGGCATCATCCGCATCGGCGCCGAGGTGGGCCCCGGCGACATCCTGGTGGGCAAGGTCACACCCAAGGGCGAGAGCACCCAGACTGCCGAGGAGCGCCTGCTCAAGGCCATCTTCGGTGCCAAGGCCCACGACGTGCGCGATACCTCGCTCAAGATGCCGCACGGCGCCTATGGCCGCGTCATCGACGTGGTGCGCTTCAGCCGCGAGAACGGCGACGACCTCGCGCCCGGCGTGAACGAGCAGGTGCGCGTCTACGTGGCGCAGCGCCGCAAGATCCAGCAGGGCGACAAGATCGCCGGTCGCCACGGCAACAAGGGCGTCATCTCCGAGATCCTGCCGGTCGAGGACATGCCCTACATGGCCGACGGTACGCCGGTCGACGTCATCTTGAACCCGCTCGGCGTGCCTTCGCGTATGAACGTGGGCCAGCTGCTCGAGTGCCACCTGGGTTGGGCTGCTGCCTCCGGTTGGGACGTTGACGACGCGGACTCCAAGAAGTACGTGCCCGGCCCGTTCTTCGTCTCGACGCCGGTTTTCGACGGCGCGAGCGAGGACGAGATCGCCGAGGTCATCCGCCGCGCCAACAAGAACCTGCTCAACCTTGCCTCCGAGCGCTACGGTGAGCACATGCGCCCCGAGTTCGTGACGCAGCTCGACGAGCGCGGCAAGACCACGCTCTTCGACGGCCGTTCCGGCGAGGAGTTCCGCGAGCCCATCACCGTGGGCACGAGCTACATCCTGAAGCTCGGCCACATGGTCGACGACAAGATCCACGCGCGCTCGACCGGCCCGTACAGCCTCGTGACCCAGCAGCCGCTGGGCGGCAAGGCCCAGTTCGGCGGCCAGCGCTTCGGTGAGATGGAGGTCTGGGCGCTCTACGCATACGGCGCCGCCAACGTCCTCCAGGAGATCCTCACTGTCAAGTCCGACGATACGATCGGTCGCGTGAAGGCGTACGAGGCCATCGTCAAGGGCGAGAACATCCCCACGGCGGGCCTGCCCGAGTCCTTCAAGGTGCTCGTGAAGGAGATCCGCTCGCTTGCGCTCGACATCGAGCCGCTGCATGACGCCGAGCCCGCGCCCGCGCAGGCGGCTGCCTCCGAAGACGCCGCCGAGGCCGAAGTCGACCCGTTCGCCGACTACGCCGTGCTCGACGAGGAAGCTCCCGTCGACGCCGCCTCCGACGCCGCCGAGGCCATTCTCGGCGATGAGTTCGCCACCACCACTGATAAGGAGTAGTTGACCGTGGCAGATTTCGAAGCTACTGATTTTGATGCGGTGAAGATCTCCCTTGCCAGCGCCGACCAGATCCGCTCCTGGTCGAGGGGTGAGGTCAAGAAGCCGGAGACCATCAACTACCGTACCCTCAAGCCCGAGAAGGACGGCCTGTTCTGCGAGAAGATCTTCGGTCCCGCGAAGGACTGGGAGTGCTCCTGCGGCAAGTACAAGGGCATCCGTTTCAAGGGCATCGTCTGCGAGCGCTGCGGCGTCGAGGTGACCACCTCCAAGGTCCGCCGCGAGCGCATGGGCCATATCGAGCTCGCCGCCCCGGTGAGCCACATCTGGTTCTTCAAGAGCCCCACGAGCTTCCCCATGAGCCGCCTGCTCGACATCAAGAGCAAGGACCTGGAGAAGGTGCTCTACTTCGCGAGCTACATCGTCACGCATGTTGACTACGAGGCCCGCGAGGCCGACGCCGACGACCTGCGCGAGGAGCTCGCCGCCGATCTCGAGGAGCTGGACGCCGAGTGCGCCCGCCAGATCGAGGCCCTGAAGGAGCAGGGTGACCCTGCGAACTTCGACGAGTTCAGCGACGAGGAGCCGCTGACGCCTGAGGAGATCGCCGCCGGCATCATCGACATCGAGGAGGAGACGAAGGACGAGAAGCAGCTTCGTACCGAAGCCTTCGATGCCTTCATGAAGCTCCATGAGCGCGACCTCATCTCCGATGAGCCGCTCTTCCGCGAGATGAAGCGCTACTACTCCATGTACTTCTCCGGCGACATGGGCGCCGAGGCCATCCGCGACCTGCTTTCCGCCATCGACCTCGAGCAGGAGGCCGAGACGCTCAAGGCGATCATCGCCGACGAGGACGGCCAGAAGCAGAAGAAGGAGAAGGCGGTCAAGCGCCTCGAGGTGGTCGACGCCTTCCTGAAGGGCAGCAACGATCCCGCGAACATGATCCTGGACGTCATCCCCGTGATTCCGCCCGATCTGCGCCCGATGGTCCAGCTCGACGGCGGCCGCTTCGCCGCGTCCGACCTGAACGACCTCTATCGCCGCGTCATCAACCGCAACAACCGCTTGAAGCGCCTGCTCGACCTCGACGCGCCCGCGATCATCGTGAACAACGAGAAGCGCATGCTGCAGGAGGCCGTGGACGCGCTGTTCGACAACGGCCGCCGTGGGCGCCCGGTGTCGGGTCGTGGCGGCCGTCCGCTGAAGTCGCTCGCCGAGGCCCTCAAGGGCAAGCAGGGCCGCTTCCGCCAGAACCTGCTCGGCAAGCGCGTCGACTACTCCGGCCGTTCGGTCATCGTTACCGACCCCAAGCTCAAGCTGCATCAGTGCGGCCTGCCCAAGACCATGGCGCTCGAGCTCTTCAAGCCCTTCGTCATGAAGCGCTTGGTCGAGCTCGG
The DNA here is from genome assembly GCF_900186505.1 of Enorma phocaeensis. Classification (GTDB taxonomy): domain Bacteria; phylum Actinomycetota; class Coriobacteriia; order Coriobacteriales; family Coriobacteriaceae; genus Enorma; species Enorma phocaeensis. The sequence continues at coordinate 269,990 of NZ_LT891970.1, read as the reverse complement.
CAAGGTCGAGAACATCAAGGGTGCGAAGCGCGCGATCGATCGCAACGCGAGCTTTGTGTGGGATATCCTCGAAGAGGTCATCGACGGCCGCCTGGTGCTGCTCAACCGCGCACCTACCTTGCACCGCCTCTCCATCCAGGCCTTCGAGCCCGTGCTCGTCGAGGGCAAGGCCATCCACCTGCACCCCCTCGTCTGCGAGCCCTTCAACGCGGACTTCGACGGCGACCAGATGTCGGTTCATGTTCCGCTCTCGCAGCAGGCCCAGGCCGAGGCGCGCATCCTCATGCTCTCGAGCAACAACCTGCGCTCGCCGGCGTCCGGCAAGCCCGTGAACACGCCGCGCCAGGACATGATCATCGGCGTGTACTACCTCACCCAGGAGCGCGACGGCCTCACGGGCGAGGGACATGTGTTCGCGAGCTTCGATGATGCGCTCAACGCCTACGACGCCCGCGCCGAGATCGACCTTCAGGCCAAGATCCAGGTGCGCGTGAGCGTTGCGGACGCCAACGTCATCGAGGAGGACGGCACCGCGAAGTTCGTCGTGAACAACGGCGGTGGCGACCGCCTGGTGCTCGACGTGACGGGCAATAAGACCGCACGTTTCGAGACGACCATCGGCCGCATCATCTTCAACCAGCAGTGCCTGCCCGACGACTACGAGTTCATCAACTACAAGATGGGCTCTGGAGACGTGAAGCGCCTCGTGGCAGAGTGCTGCGATCGCTATCCGCAGGCCGAGGTCGCGCCGATTCTCGACAACATCAAGTACACCGGCTTCCACTACGCCACTCGTGCCGGCCTCACCATCTCGCTGTGGGACGCTCTCATCCCGGATGAGAAGCCCGAGATTCTGGCCAAGACGCAGGCCGATGTCGACCAGATCAACGAGTACTTCGAGGACGGCTTCATCAACGAGGCGGAGCGCCACAACGAGGTCGTTAAGGCGTGGAACCAGGCGACCGACAAGGTGGCCGCCCTCATGCTCGACATGTTCGACGAGGAGAACCCGCTCTACATGATGGCCGACTCGGGCGCCCGTGGTTCCAAGACGCAGCTGCGTCAGCTCGGCGGCATGCGCGGCCTTATGGCCGACATGTCCGGTGATACCATCGACCTGCCCATTAAGGCCAACTTCCGCGAGGGCTTGCTGCCGCTCGAGTACTTCATCTCGACCTACGGCGCGCGTAAGGGCCTCGTCGACACCGCGTCGCACACCTCCGACTCCGGTTACCTCACCCGTCGTCTGGTCGACGTGGCGCAGGACGTCATCGTCCGCGAGGAGGACTGCGGCACGACCGAGGGCGTGACCTATCAGCTCACGCTCGCCGAGAGCGGCGACATCAATGCCGACCTCGTGGGCCGCTGCTTCATCGAGGACGTCGTGGCCCCGGACGGCACCGTGCTGTTCGAGCACGACGGCTACATCGAGAGCACCGACGACATCAAGCGCATGCTCGACGCCGGTCTTACCGAGGTCAAGCTCCGCGCGCTGCTCACCTGCCGTTCCAAGTACGGCGTGTGCCAGAAGTGCTACGGCTGGGACCTTTCCACGCGTCGCCCGGTCGCTATCGGCACCGCGGTGGGCATCATCGCCGCGCAGTCCATCGGCGAGCCCGGCACGCAGCTGACGATGCGTACCATTCACTCCGGCGGCGTCGCGGGCGTCGAGGACATCACCCAGGGCCTGCCGACCGTCGGCCGTATGTTCGACGTCGTCGGCAACGTGAACGAGAAGATCCTCGGCCGCGAGGCCGACCTGGCCCCGCATTCCGGCGTGCTGTCCATCAAGCCCGAGAAGTCCGAGTTCGTGCTCACCATCACCGACCAGGACGACCCGAGCCGCACCATCGACGAGATGCGCGTCCCTGGCTCCGTGCGCTTCATGCCCGGCATCCAGGACGGCTGCACGGTCCGCGCCGGCGATCAGATCACCAAGGGCTTCGTGAACTTCCGCAACCTGCGCAAGCTCACCGATATCGAGAGCACCATGCACACGTTCGTCCAGAGCGTGAAGGAGGTCTACACCTCGCAGGGCGTCGACCTGAACGACAAGCACATCGAGGTCATCGCTCGCCAGATGCTCCGTCGCGTGCAGATCACCAACCCTGGTGACTCCAAGTACCTCCTGGGCCAGTATGTCGACCGCTATGAGTTCGCCGACGAGGTCGAGCGCGTCGCCCGCCTGGGCGGTGCCGCGCCTGTTGCCGAACCCGCGATCCTCGGTACGCTCAAGGTCGCCTCGAGCATCGACTCCTGGCTCAGCTCCGCGTCGTTCATCCGCACCGCGGGCGTGCTCACTGAGGCCGCCATCGAGGGCAAGGTCGACCATCTGCTCGACCTCAAGTCCAACGTCATCGTGGGTAAGAAGATTCCTGCGGGCACTGGCCTCAAGCCGTACGCCAACGCGACGCTGACCTATCGTACGCCCGAGGGCTATGTGAGCATCGACGGCCCCACCTCCGCTACGTCTAAGAACCTGCCTGACTGGGCTCCTGCGGAGCTCAAGGAGCTCGAGACCGAGGTCCCGCAGCAGCTCGAGTGGGCGAGCTACGACGAGTTCGGCGGCGGCGACGGTTCGTTCACCCGCAACGGACGCACGATCTCTGCCGAGGACGCGCGCCTGTACCTCTTTGATGACCTGGGCGTTTCGCAGCGCTGGACCAACAAGTTCAGCGAGGTGGGCATCGAGACCGTGGGCGACCTCGTCGGCAAGAGCGAGGAGGACCTGCTGCGCATCGACGGTATCGGAGCCAAGGCGATCGAGGAGCTGCGCGATGGCCTGGAGGAGCACAACCTCCTCTACATCCTCGACAACAACGACGACGTTGCTGACGAAGAGGATCTCTCGCAGCTTCTCCAGATGGTGTTCAGCCCGGATGGCCCGGATGACATCCTGCTGGGCACGAGCGCGCCGCGCCACCACTTCGACTCCGATGAGGAGATGATCGGCGGTCCCGTGGACACCTCCACCAAGGACGGGCAGACCTCCGGCATCATCAACGAGGACATGGCCTCCCTCGACGAGCTGCTCAACCAGCTTGTGGACCCGGACGACGGCGACAATCCCGATGATCCGAACGGCCATAACTCGACCGAGGACTAACGCTCGGCGAGCTCGCCGCCGCGCATAGCGCTGTGTAGTACTTGGGCCCGTCCCCGATAGGGAGCGGGCCCATTTTCTGTGGGAGCGGATCGAAGGGCAGCAAACCTGCATCTCGATTCCATCTCATCGAGGAGGCCTATCGAGGTTCTACGAAAATGGCTATATTTCCGCACCTCGAGTATGGGTAGCCAATCGAGATCCGCCCGGATAGCCAGAATCGACTTCAAAAGAGCCCGAAATGGCGATCTGGCGGCATCTCGATGAGTGTGCATGTTTCGAGATGCCCCTATATTGACAGATTGCATGCGACGCAGCTGAATTGAAGCGATAGCTGGCGAGGGAAACGGGGAATGTATTAACTGCCTGCTACACTGGTGCGAATAGGTTTGATTCCAAGGAGGACGCTTAGATGATGGATCCTGTGAAGCGTTCGCGATTGTGCAATATCGGGCTTGCGGTTCTTGCGTTGCTGCTCATGTGCATTCTGCCGACGGTCATGAGCTACGCTGTAATGTTCGTCTCGATGACGGTCCCCGCGATCTTTGGTGGAAGGTTCGCAGCTGCGGGCGTGCTGGAATTCTTCATGGAGAACATGAACGTCTATTCGATCCTCTGCTACGTTGCCTTTGGAGCGCCCATTCTCGGTTGGCTGTATGTCATGATCGAGAATGCCCGCCGTGCGCGCCGTATGGTGCAAGCTGCTCAGCAGGCATATCGGCCTTTGCAGGTAGGGCAGATGTCCGGGGCGCAGCAGGCTCAAGCGGTTTCGCAGCCCTATAGCGCCCAGCAGGCCCCATCGGGCCAGTGGCCCGTATCCGGCCAGCAGACGGCACAGGCTCCGCAGTCTCATGCTGCTACGCAGAATGCCTGGCAGCAGCTGCAGTACCCGCCTCAGCCCGCGTACCGGCCCACGTACCAGGCTCAGTGCCAGCAGGCGAACAACGCCCAGGCTTGGGCTGCCCCGCAGGCGCAGCTTCAGGTGCCTCCAGCGTCTCAGGTTCCTTTCGCTTCGCCGAGCGATCCCCTCGCACGGGAACGGGTTCTCTGCATCGCGCCTAATCTCAATTGGCGCGGGCTCGGGGTTGTTCCCATGCTCAAATCTGCGTTCCTCGCCTTCGCCATGAACCACTTCACCACGGTGGTCATGGTAATCATCGCTATTCTGCTACCGCACGTCTTCGAGGAGTACACCGATATGGTGGATGGCTCGGGGATGACCGATTACGGCGTCGCCTGGTTCATCGCGACCATCATCCTCCCGCCGATCGTGGAGGAGTCGGGTTTCCGCGGGCTTGGACTCACGTACCTCGAGCGCGCGGGCGTGCCCTTCGCTTGGGCGAATCTCATCCAGGCGATCTTCTTCGGCATCTTCCACATGAATCTTGTCCAGGGCATCTATGCAGGCATCTTGGGCTTGGCACTCGGATACCTTGCGCATCACTATAAGTCTCTTGTGGCTCCCATGGTCATGCATGGCGTCTACAACGTATGGGGCACCTTGGGCACCGATCTCGAGAACATAGTGCTCCGAAACGTTCCCGACATCGTGATCATTGCGTTGGGGATCGCGGTGCCCATCATCGCGCTCAAGCTCATCATGGACGAGAGCAAATCCGGTCTCGCGGGCACCCCAACACAATCAAAGACGCCAGGCGGCAGCATGGTTGGACGTTAGCCCGCCCGGATGATAGGTGGCGGTTCCTGCCGTAAGCGCTTCTGTGGAGATTTTGGGAGAATCCGCCAAATTAAGGAAACGCCCGGGAGCGTGGTCTGTTGACACGGGCAGCAGGCACAGGTAAAGTTGCGAGTCGCGTGTTTCGAAGGTGGATGCTGACGCCTCGATTCAAGCCGTTGCACCAAAGTAAAGCTGGAATCATCGAAGAAGGAGTACGCTTTGCCTACAATTAACCAGCTGGTCCTTCAGGGCCGTAAGTCCAAGCCCGCGAAGTCCAAGAACGCGGCGCTGCAGCACAACCCGCAGAAGCGCGGCGTGTGCACCCGCGTGTTCACCACGTCCCCCAAGAAGCCTAACTCGGCTCTTCGTAAGGTCGCCCGTGTGCGCCTGGTCAACGGTATCGAGGTCACGGCCTACATCCCCGGCGAGGGTCACAACCTGCAGGAGCACTCCATCGTGCTCGTGCGCGGTGGCCGTGTGCGCGACCTCCCTGGTGTGCGTTACAAGATCATCCGTGGTGCCTACGACTGCGCCGCCGTGAACAACCGCAAGCAGTCCCGCTCCCGTTACGGTGCCAAGCGCCCCAAGAACTAACGCAATCGTCACGCTTCGCCGCGTGCTGAGAGTGCGTTAGGCGAACAGAACCAAGAGGAGAAACACCATGCCGCGTCGTGCGTCTAAGAATCATCGTCGCGAGGTCATGCCGGACGCCGTGTACAACAACCGTCTCGTGACCCAGCTCATCAACAAGGTCCTGCTCGATGGTAAGAAGGCTACCGCCGAGCGTATCGTCTACGGTGCCTTCGATATCGTTGCAAGCAAGTCCGAGCAGGACGCTCTTTCCGTCTTCAAGAAGGCTATGGAGAACGTCAAGCCCACGCTGGAGTGCAAGCCCAAGCGCGTCGGTGGCGCCACCTACCAGGTGCCTATGGAGGTCAACTCCCGCCGCTCCACGCAGCTGGCCATCCGCTGGATCGTTAACTTCTCGCGTGCCCGCAAGGAGAAGACCATGGCTGAGCGCCTGGCTAATGAGATCCTCGACGCCTCCAACGGCGTCGGCGCTTCCGTGAAGCGTCGCGAGGACGTCTTCAAGATGGCTGAGGCCAACCGTGCCTTCTCGCACTACCGCTGGTAATTCTGGGAGGAATTGAAAGTGGCTAAGAAGAAGTACAACCTTGCCGATACCCGCAACATCGGCATTATGGCGCATATCGACGCTGGTAAGACCACCACGACCGAGCGCATTCTGTACTACACGGGCAAGACCCACAAGATCGGCGAGGTGCATGAGGGCGCAGCCACCATGGACTGGATGATCCAGGAGCAGGAGCGCGGCGTGACCATCACCTCCGCTGCCACCACGTGCTTCTGGCACAAGGGCGGCAACGTCAACGAGGGTCCTGCGTATCGCATCCAGATCATCGACACCCCGGGCCACGTGGACTTCACGGCCGAGGTCGAGCGCTCGCTGCGCGTCCTCGACGGTGCTGTGGCTGTGTTCGACGCCGTTGCCGGCGTGCAGCCCCAGTCCGAGACCGTGTGGCGCCAGGCCCGCAACTTCAACGTTCCCCGCATCGCCTTCATCAACAAGTACGACCGCGTGGGTGCTGACTTCTTCCATGCGATCGACACCATGAAGGAGCGCCTGAACGCCAACGCTGTGGCCATCCAGGTGCCCATGGGCGCCGAGGATCAGTTCTGGGGCGTCATCGACCTTGTCACCATGACCGCATGGGACTTCAAGGCCGACGACAAGGGCATGACCTACCCCGAGCCGATGGATGCCATCCCGGCTGAGTTCGAGGACATCGCCGCCGAGAAGCGCGAGGAGCTGCTCGACGCCGCCGCCAACTACGATGACGAGCTGATGGAGCTCATCCTCGAGGACGAGGAGATTCCCGTGGAGAAGCTCAAGGCCGCCATCCGCACCGGCGTGCTTTCGAACGAGCTGAACCCCGTCCTCGTCGGTTCCGCCTACAAGAACAAGGGCGTGCAGGAGCTGCTCGACGCCGTCGTCGACTACCTGCCGAGCCCGCTCGACGTTCCCCCGGTGGAGGGCACCAACCCCAAGACCGGCGAGGCTGACAGCCGTAAGGCCAGCGATACCGAGCCGTTCTCCGCGCTCGCCTTCAAGATCGCTACCGACCCCTACGTCGGTAAGCTCACCTTCTTCCGCGTGTACTCCGGTCATGTGGACGCCGGCTCCTACGTGGTGAACGCCACCAACGGCCAGCGCGAGCGCTTTGGCCGCATCCTCGAGATGAACGCGAACGACCGCGTCGACGTGGACGGCGCCTCCACCGGCGACATCCTCGCCGCTGTGGGCCTCAAGAACACCACCACCGGTGACACCCTCTGCGAGGAGGGCAAGGAGATCATCCTCGAGTCCATGGAGTTCCCCGATCCCGTTATCGACGTCGCCGTGGAGCCCAAGACCAAGGCCGAGCAGGACAAGATGAGCCTCGCGCTCACCAAGCTCGCCGAGGAGGACCCGACCTTCCAGGTGCGCACCAACCACGAGACCGGCCAGACCATCATCGCCGGCATGGGCGAGCTGCACCTCGAGATCATCGTCGACCGCCTGCTCCGCGAGTTCAAGGTCGAGGCCAACGTCGGTAAGCCGCAGGTTGCCTACCGTGAGGCCCCGGGCCACGATGTCGACCGTGCCGAGGGCAAGTTCGTCCGCCAGTCCGGTGGTCGCGGCCAGTACGGCCATGCCGTCATCAAGCTCGAGAAGATGGAAGAGGGCTTTGGCTACGAGTTCGTCAACGGCATCGTTGGCGGTGTCGTGCCGAAGGAGTACATCCCCTCCATCGACAAGGGTATCCAGGAGGCCCTGGAGACCGGTGTCATCGCCGGTTACCCGGTTGTCGACGTCAAGGTGACGCTGTTCGACGGTTCCTACCATGAGGTCGACTCCTCCGAGGCCGCCTTCAAGATCGCCGGCTCCATGGCGATCAAGGACGCCCTCAAGAAGTCCGACCCGATCCTGCTCGAGCCTATGATGGCTGTTGAGGTCGAGACCCCCGAGCAGTACATGGGCGACGTCATGGGCAACCTGTCCGGCCGTCGTGGCAAGATCGAGGGCATGGACGACCGCTCCGGCAACAAGGTCATTCGCGCCAAGGTGCCGCTGGGCGAGATGTTCGGCTACGCCACCGACCTGCGTTCGCAGACCCAGGGTCGCGCATCCTACACGATGCAATTCGATTCCTACGAGCCGGCGCCCAAGTCCGTTGCCGAGGAGGTCGTCAGCAAGGCTGGCGGCAACGCGTAAGTTCTCGCGATCGCTCGCTTAAGGTTCTATCGCGAGGATGCCCTCGCATATCAAGGAGGTAACGTTGTCTAGCCAGAAGATCAGGATCCGCCTCAAGGGCTATGATCACGAGGTTGTGGATCAGTCCGCGAAGCTCATCGTCGACACCGCTCAGAAGACCGGTGCCCGCGTGTCCGGCCCCATCCCCCTGCCCACCGAGCGCAACCTCTACACGGTCATCCGCTCGCCGCACAAGGACAAGGACTCCCGCGAGCAGTTTGAGATGCGCACCCACAAGCGTCTCATCGACATCATCGACACCACGGCTGCCACCGTCGATTCGCTCATGCGTCTCGACCTGCCCGCAGGCGTCGACATCGAGATCAAGCTCTAAACAATAGTCGCTAGCTTGTAGAAGCGCCCCCTGGTCTCCAGGGGGCGCTTTGCGTTACACGGCCGGTATGGATGACGAGCACAATGCCATGGGTTCAGTTTTGAGCGTTTTTTGCTCCATCACGCCAATAGGTGCTCCCATTCAGGATGCTTCCTGAACCAATCTTCTGCGTAGCTGCAGGTTGGATGCGCCTTGAGCCCGGTGCGTTCGAGCTCGCGGGCACAGGCCTCCATCAGTTTTCCCGCCATACCTTGACCGCGTAGCGCCGGGTCGACGAACGTGTGATTGATGTTGACCGTGCCGTCTCCATCTGTCGGGTACGTGACTTCGGCCAGGGCCGTTCCGTTTTCGGTGCGGTATCGAATCGCATGGTCTTCGATCGAGAGCTTGCGCGGCGCGTTGGTTACAAAGCGCTCTTCGAGATAGGCGATGATCTCGTCGGATTCGTACATCGGTGCACCGTCGATGAAGAGGCATGGTACCTGTACCTTGCCGCCGACGCGTTCGAGTGTGGCGCGCGCCTCGGCGTCCTCGTTGATGTCGCGGAGCGGGATCTCGATTCCGTGCTGGTACATATAGCGAATCACTTTGCGGCAGAAGGGGCAGGTCTTCATGATGTAGAGCTCATACGTGGTGGCCATGAGGTCCTCCGATCGTTTTGATGCTGTCGTTTGGCCTTGTGGCGCTTATACCCAATGTTATTAGAAAAGTAGCAATTGAAATGCAGCTACGACCGCAGGCGTGCGCTTTGCCGGAGGTTGCTTTCAGGCGTGCGGCACAGGCTGCAATCGGTGCGTTTTCGAGCGGATGCTTGGTATACTGGGCAGCGGATGGACGATATGCGCGTGGCGTCACTGTTCGTGAGGAGGACGCATGATTCACTGGGGTATTTTGGGTGCTGGGAACATCGCTCATCGATTTGCCGCGAGCCTCGAACATGTTGATGATGCAGAGCTTGTTGCGGTGAGTCGCCGGAGCGAGCAGAAGGCCTGGGAGTTCCTTGCCGAGGTTCCGTGCGCCGTCGACGCGCGCGCCTATGGCGATCACGAGGCGCTGCTCGCTGACCCTGCGGTCGATGCGGTCTACATCTCGTTGCCTCACGAATTCCATCATGCATGGTCCCTGGCGGCCATCGCTGCCGGCAAGGCGGTGCTCTGCGAAAAGCCGGCCATGCTCACCGCTGATGAGATGAGGGAGGTCGCGTCGGCCTCGCGCAGCGCTGGGGTGCTCTTCATGGAAGCCATGAAGGCGCGATTCGTCCCGGCTCACGAAGAGGTGCTTAGCGCCGTGGAGCACATCGGCCCCGTTGAGAGCGTCGTTGCAACCATGTGCGGGAACTCTCTTGCGAAGTACATCGAGAACGGCTGCTACCTGCTCGGGGGCGGTCCGGGTTCGGGCGTGCTGCTTGACTGCGGCACGTACTGCGCGAGCTGGATCGACGAGCTGCTGCCCGGCGACATCGAGGTCACATGTGCGACGTGCGAGCGCTACCGTGATGGCTCGGATGTGTATTGCGACGCCGAGCTCTTGATTGGCAGGGTGCGCGCTGAGCTGGAATGCGCCTGTGATCGGGCGAAGCCACGGGCGCTGAGGATCGAGGGGGCTCGGGGAACCCTGGTCGCGCCTTCCCCGCACCGCCCCGAGCGCATCGAGCTTGAGCTGAGCGATGGGGAGGCTCGAGTCATCGAGGCGCCGTATGTGGTCGATGACTTCTACGGTCAGATCACGCATTTCTGCGAGTTGCTGCGTAGGGGGGCAGTGGAGAGCCCCGTTATGCCGCATGCTGCATCAATCAGATGCGCGGAGATCCTGGATGCCATTCGGATCGCTATGGGTTAGGCGCGGAGGCGGCGAACAGGTCCAAAGCCGAATGCATCGCAAGCATGCGGAATGACTGCAGGATTGTGCCTCCGTTCAATATCTCAACTTGTGTCCCATGTGACCTGCAGAAAGCTAATGCGAAGACTTTATGTAGACATATGGATACGCCCGCACGCGTGTATACTGGACAGGCTGTGTTTATGGGGCGTATTCTGTCTCGTCGACGCTCGTCGCAAATGGGTTGCGCGACTGAACAGGCAGGATGGGGTGCAAACCGGCGCATAGCACGTCGGAAGTGGTCCGCTGGGGGCGAGCGCAAGGGGCGCTCGCGGGTCCCAAGACCACAGAGGGTTAGGATCATCGAATGATCAGTATGATTCTCGGCCGCAAGATCGGCATGACTCAGGTGTGGGATGACGACGATAACGTCGTGCCCGTCACGGTCATCCAGGCTGGCCCCTGCGCAGTCTCGCAGGTTAAAACCAAGGCTACCGACGGCTACGATGCCGTCCAGATCGGTTTCGGTGAGATCAAGGCCAAGAACGTGAACAAGCCCATGGCTGGTCACTTCGCCAAGGCCGGCGTCGAGCCCGTCCGTTACCTCCGCGAGGTCCGCGTCGAGAACGGCGAGGACCACAAGGTCGGCGAGGTCGTCACCGTCGCGGATTTTGCCGATGTCGCCAAGGTCGACGTTATCGGCACCTCCAAGGGTAAGGGCTTCCAGGGTCGCATCAAGCGCTGGGGTCAGCGTCGTGGTCCTATGACCCACGGCTCTCACTTCAAGCGTCATCCGGGCTCCATCGGCCAGTGCGCCTACCCCGCACGCGTCCTCAAGGGCGTCAAGATGGCCGGTCACATGGGCAACGAGCGCGTGACCGTGAAGAACCTGTCCGTTGTTCGCATCGATGCCGAGCAGAACCTGATCCTGGTCAAGGGCGCTGTCCCGGGTGCCAAGAACGGTCTGGTCGCCATCCGTATGGCGTAATCGCTCTAGTTCGATAAGCCAACGTCATACCAAGGAGAACACCAAATGGCAAAGTTTGAAGTAAAGAACAGCGAGGGCAAGAAGGTCACCGAGGCCGAGCTCGCTGCCGAGGTGTACGGTATCGAGCCGAACACCCACGTGATGCATCACATCGTGAAGTGCCAGATGGCCAGCTGGCGTGCCGGCACCCAGTCCACCAAGGGCCGCAGCGAGGTCTCCGGTGGCGGTGCCAAGCCGTGGCGCCAGAAGGGCACCGGCCGTGCCCGCCAGGGCTCCATCCGCGCCGGTCAGTGGCGTCATGGTGGCGTCATCCACGGGCCCAAGCCCCGTTCCTACGCCAAGCGTATGAACGGCAAGGAGGTCAAGCTCGCCATGCGCTCCGCGCTTTCCGCGAAGGTGCGCGACAACGAGCTCGTGCTCGTGGACGACTACGGCTTCGAGAAGCCGTCCACCAAGGCCGCCGTCGCCATGCTCAAGGCTCTCGGGCTTGAGGGCAAGCGCCTCACCATCATCGTCCACGAGGACGATATCAACGCGTTCCTGTCGTTCCGCAACATCCCTAAGACGTTCATCATCACGCCTGATGAGGCCAACACCTATGACCTTATCAACAACGGCGCCCTGTTGATGCCCGCCGATGTTGCCGCTCACTTCGGGGAGGTGCTTGCATAAATGACCGCCCACGAGATCATCATTCGCCCGATCGTGTCCGAGCGCTCGTTCGACCTCATGGAGGAGAACAAGTACACCTTCGAGGTTGCGCGTTCCGCGAACAAGTATCAGATCAAGGATGCCATCGAGGAGCTCTTCAACGTCAAGGTCACCTCGGTGAACACCATCAACGTGAAGCCCAAGACCAAGCGCGTGCGCTACGTGGCCGGCAAGACCCGTCAGTGGAAGAAGGCCATCGTCACGCTCGCCGAGGGCGACTCGATCGAGATCTACGGTAACCAGGCCTAAGGCCGGCGCCGTACGAGCTTCCCCGGAAGGGGGAGTAATCGTATCGGGCGCTCATGATGGAGCCGCCCGGTACCGTGGTAATCCGGTGTCGATACACCCCGGGAAAACCCGGATCCCTGATGTATCGGCCAACGGAGAGAGATGAAAGGGATTGTAATGGCTGTCAAACACCTCAAGCCGACCAGCGCCGGCCGTCGTTGGCAGACGATCTCCGACTTCGCGGAGATCACCACGACGAAGCCCGAGAAGTCGCTTCTCGAGCCGCTGCCCAAGAAGGCTGGTCGTAACAACCAGGGTCGCATCACCGTCCGCCATCAGGGTGGCGGCGTGAAGCGTCGCTATCGTCGCATCGATTTCAAGCGCAACAAGGACGGCGTGCCCGCCAAGGTTGCCACGATCGAGTACGACCCCAACCGTTCCGCCCGCATCGCGCTGCTCCACTATGTGGACGGCGAGAAGCGCTACATCCTGGCTCCTAAGGGTCTCCAGGTCGGCGACACCGTCCTGTCCGGCCCCGAGGCCGACATCAAGCCCGGTAACGCGCTTGCGCTCGCGGACATCCCCGTGGGTACCCTCATCCACGCGATCGAGTTCCAGCCCGGCAAGGGCGCTGCCATCGCCCGTTCCGCCGGCACCGCTTGCCAGCTCATGGGCAAGGAGGGCAAGTACGCCATCCTGCGCATGCCCAGCTCTGAGATGCGCCGCGTGCTCATCACCTGCCGCGCCACGGTGGGCGAGGTCGGTAACGCCGACCACGCCAACATCGTGATCGGCAAGGCCGGCCGTAAGCGTCACCTGAACGTGCGCCCGACCGTCCGCGGTACGGTCATGAACCCTGTCGACCACCCGCATGGCGGCGGCGAGGGCAAGAACCATACCTCCGGTCGTCCGTCCGTCACCCCGTGGGGCAAGCCGACCAAGGGCTATCGTACGCGCAAGAAGAAGAAGGCTTCGAACAGCCTCATCATCCGTCGCCGCAAGAAGTAGCCTGAGATACCGAGAAGGAGTTAAGCACCTATGAGCAGAAGTCTCAAAAAAGGGCCGTTCGTGGAAGCTCGCCTGCTCTCGCGTATCGTCGCGATGAACGAGGCTGGCACGAAGGATGTCGTCAAGACCTGGTCCCGCGCGTCCACGATCTTCCCCGAGATGGTGGGTCACACCATCGCCGTCCATGACGGTCGCAAGCACGTCCCCGTGTACGTTACCGAGTCGATGGTCGGCCACAAGCTCGGCGAGTTCGCGCCGACCCGTACGTTCCGCGGTCACAAGGCCAAGTAGGGGGTTTCACGTAAATGGCAACTAAAGCTACCGATACCGAGACCCGCGAGGTTCGCGCCGTCGCCAAGTACGTGCGCGTCTCGCCGTACAAGGCTCGCCTCGTGGTCGATCTCATCCGTCGTAAGTCTGTTGAGCAGGCTTTCGACATCCTGCATTTCTGCGAGCGCGCCGTGGCGGTCGATGTGGAGAAGTGCCTCCGCTCCGCTGTGGCAAACGCCGTGAACAACAATCACATGCGCGCCGATGACCTCGTGGTCGCCGCCGCCTATGTGGACGAGGGCCCCACGCTCAAGCGCATCCGCCCGCGTGCTAAGGGTTCCGCTTCGCGCATCCTTAAGCGCACGAGCCACATCACCATCGTCGTCGCTCCGCGAAAGGAGGCATAAGCGCTATGGGTCAGAAAGTCTATCCTACCGGCTTCCGTCTTGGCATCACCGAGAACTGGCGCTCCCGCTGGTTCGCCGATAAGGATTACGCCGCGACGCTCGGCAACGATCTCAAGATCCGTAAGTTTTTGGGCAAGCGTCTCCGTCGCGCAGCCGTCTCCCGCGTGGAGATCGAGCGCGCTGGTGACAAGGTGAAGGTCATCATCTACACCGCCCGTCCGGGTATCGTGATCGGCAAGAAGGGCTCCGAGATCGATGCTCTGCGCACCGAGCTCGAGGGCGTTGCCGGCGTGGCCAAGGGCCAGCTCTCGGTCGACGTCATCGAGATCAAGCGTCCTGAGCTCGACGCCGTGCTCACCGCGCAGTCCATCGCCGAGCAGCTCGAGGGCCGCGTCGCCTTCCGTCGCGCCATGCGCAAGGCTGTCCAGTCCGCCCGCAAGGCCGGCGCCAAGGGTATCCGTATCCAGTGCTCCGGTCGTCTCGGCGGCGCCGAGATGGGCCGTCGCGAGTGGTACCGCGAGGGTCGTGTGCCGCTGCACACCCTGCGCGCTAAGATCGATTACGGCACCGCCGTCGCTCACACCACCATGGGTGCCTGCGGCGTGAAGGTGTGGATCTACCTTGGCGAGAAGCTCCCCGGTCAGCCCGTTCCTAACCCGGCGCTCGAGGGTTCCAGCCGTCCGCGTCGTCGTAACTCCGAGAGGAGGGGTCAGTAGTGCTTGCCCCTAAGCGTGTTCTTCACCGCAAGGTGCAGCGTGGCTCCATGAAGGGCCAGGCCAAGGGTAATACCGAGCTGCATTTCGGTGATTATGGCATCAAGGCCCTCGAGGCCCACTGGATCACCAACCGTCAGATCGAGGCCGCTCGTGTTGCCATGACTCGTTATATGCGTCGTGGCGGCCGCGTGTTCATCACGATCTTCCCCGACAAACCCATCACCAAGAAGCCTGCCGAGACCCGCATGGGTTCCGGTAAGGGCAACCCCGAGGAGTGGGTGGCTGTCGTCAAGCCGGGTCGTATCATGTTCGAGATCTCCGGCGTGGCCGAGCCCATCGCCCGCGAGGCGCTTCGTCTTGCCCAGCACAAGCTGCCCATCAAGACCAAGATCGTGTCCCGCGCTGACCAGGACGGGGAGGATAAGTAATGAAGCCCGCAGAGATTCGTGAGCTTTCGGACGCTCAGCTTGCCGACAAGCTGAAGGAGATGCGCGCCGAGCTCTTCAACCTTCGTTTCCAGATGGCTACCAGCCAGCTGGATAACACCGCTCGCGTCAAGACCGTCAAGAAGGACATCGCGCGTGTACTCACCGAGCAGCGCGCCCGCGAGATCGCGGCTGAGAAGGCCGCTGCGGCAGAGTAGAGCTTAAGGAGATAACATGAGCGACACCACGCGCAATACGCGCAAGGTCCGTCAGGGAACGGTCATCTCCATCTCGGGCAACAAGACCATCGTTGTCCAGACCGAGGAGCGCAAGCGCCATCCCAAGTACGGCAAGATGATGACCACCACCAAGAAGCTTCATGCGCATGATGAGGAGTGCACCGCAGGCGTGGGCGACAAGGTTCGCGTCATGGAGACCCGTCCTCTGTCCAAGATGAAGCGCTGGCGTCTCGTCGAGATCATCGAGCGCGCCAAGTAGGCTGCTTTGACTGTTCATGCCAGCGACGTGCACGGCTTGGCGATACGCCCGATAAGTGCCGTGCACCTCTCCCTGGCCTAGGTTCGGAGGAACTACCATGATTCAAATGCAAACCATGCTGAACGTCGCCGATAACTCCGGTGCGCGCAAGGTTCGCTGCATCAAGGTGCTCGGTGGCTCCAAGCGCCGCTATGCAGGAATCGGTGACGTGATCGTGGCTGCCGTCCAGGAGGCCACGCCCGGCGCCAACGTCAAGAAGAAGGACGTTGTGAAGTGCGTCGTCGTCCGCACGGTGAAGGAGGTCCGTCGCAAGGACGGTTCCTACATCCGCTTCGACGACAACGCCTGCGTCGTCATCAACAACGACGGCTCGCCCGTGGGCACCCGTATCTTCGGGCCCGTCGCGCGTGAGCTTCGTGACAAGAAGTACATGAAGATCGTCTCGCTTGCTCCCGAGACCCTGTAAGGAAAGGAGAGGTCACGTATGGCTAAGATGTCCATCAAGAAGGGCGACACCGTCAAGATTCTCTCCGGCAAGGATCGCGGCAAGCAGGGCACCGTTCTGCACGCGTACCCCGCCGAGGGCAAGATCAAGGTCGAGGGTGTGGCCGTCGTCAAGAAGGCCGTCCGCCCCAACCAGCAGAACCAGACCGGCGGCATCGTGTCGCAGGAGGCCAAGATCGACGCCTCCAACGCGCAGCTCGTCTGCCCCAAGTGCGGCGCTGCCACCCGCGTCGGCCACAAGCAGGGCGAGATCGACGGCCACAAGACCTCGATCCGCGTCTGCAAGAAGTGCGGCGCCGAGTTCTAATCGACGCCCGCGGTCGCCGTCAAGGCACATTGAAGAGCCGGTTTACCTTCGGGTGACCGGCTCTTTTTATGTCCACAGGCCCCCTTGGCTGCAGCTTGATGCGCAGCTCATCGGACATAGTGTCTTGCTGCAATTCGGCGTACAAATGAACCCCGAATTGCAGAAATCGCGCCATTCGGGGTTCATTTGAACATCGAGTTGCATGAAAGCTCATTCGATGAACTATTGTACAAACAGCCGTGTGTCACCGGACGGGCGGTAACCAATCTATCTGCACATATGCTGATGATGGAAACTCGAAGTGCAATTCGAGCACTTATTGAACGGGATTTTTTCTACAGAAATCAATCGAGTTGCAGAGAGCTGCGAGCAACTTGGAAGCACAGGACGGGAAACCGCTACTCGGCGGCTTCGAGGCCCTGCGTCTGCTCGATCTCGGCGATCATGTCGATGCGGTGCTGGTGACGCCCGCCCTGGAACTCGGCGTCGAGCCATTCGTCGACGATCATCTTCGCGAGCTCGGTGCCGACCACGCGGGCGCCGAAGGCGATGATGTTCGTGTTGTTGTGCTCGCGGCTGAGCTTTGCCGTATAGGGGTCGGAGCACACGCAGGCGCGGATGCCGTGGATCTTGTTCGCGGCGAGGCTGATGCCCACACCGGTCCCGCAGATGAGAACGCCGAGGTCAACGGTTCCATCCGCCACGGCGCGGCCGACCTTATAGCCCGAGATGGGGTAGTCGAAGCGGTCGGTGCCCGCGCAGCCGAAGTCAACGACCTCGAGGCCGCGCTCCTCGAGGTGCGCTTTGATTGCCTGCTTGAGCTCGACAGCGACGTGGTCGTTTCCGATTCCGATCTTCATGGAAGGCCTCCTTGGTCCAATGAATCGCCCGACCGCCTCTTGCGACCGGGCGTAGGTGCCGATGCCGTGCCCGCATCGCGCAACCGCTAGCCAAAGCGGCGGGCCGGGCGCCCGGTGCAAAGGGTTATATAAGGTTCATACGGGCTGCGCGCGGGCACCTATGCCGCTGAGCCCTCGCGGAGCGCACGGATGCAGGCGGCATAGCCGGCTTCCTTGCCGAAGAGCGCGCTCGTGCCTAGGATGAAGCCGTCTGCGCCAAGCGCGGAGAGCTCATGGATGCGCTCAGGGCTGCAGGCGCCGTCGATGGTGAGCGTGAAGCCGTAGCGGTCCTTGAGCTTGGCGAGGCGAGCGATCTTGTCCTTGGTGAACTCGACGAACGCCTGCCCGGCGAACCCGGGGTTCACGGTCATCACCATGACGTAGTCGCAGAGGTTGAGCATCTCCTCAACGGTGGCGACGGAGGTGTCGGGGTTGATGGCAATACCGGCTTTCGCCCCGCGGGCGCGGATCGCCTGGAGCGTCTTCACCGTATAGCGCTCGGACTCGGGATGGATGTAGATGAGGTCCGCACCGGCGTCGATGAAGAGGTCGACCTTGGATGCCGGGTTCTCGATCATGAGGTGGCAGTCGACCGGTACGTGCGAGAGCGATGCGATGGCGTGCACATCGGTGAGGCCGAGCGCGAAGTTGGGGACGAACGACCCGTCCATGACATCGCAGTGGAACATGTCGATGCCGGCGCTCTCGAGCTCGTCGATCTCGTCGCGCAGCTTGCCGAAATCGGCGCACATCATGCTGGGGCAGAGAAGCATAGGGGTACCTCCCAGGTGGTTTTCGACTCCTCACAACAAGGATAGCGCGTGCGGCGCAAAAATCAATCAGAGAGTGTCAAAACATTCCAGATATCGTTCTACCGGTTATACCTGCGAGAATATTAAGTAATTCTGACCGGCTTTAGAATAATCGTGCAAAATGATGAAACAAAATGACAAATACTTGAGAAATCCTATTGCAAATGAAAATCTTTGGAATAGAATGATTGTCGATGGAAGAGGGGTCGCGCAAAGCGCCTCAGAGACGCGACAGGACAGGAGGAGTGGATATGAAGCTTGCAACCCGCATCAACTCGTATTTCCGTGCGGGCGACAAGGACCTCGACCGCGTGTTCGCGCAGTTCGAGGAGGTGGGGCTCACGCACGTGGACCTCAACTATCCCGAGCATGTGGGGGATATCCCCGCAGATAAGATGAAGGCCCTGCTCGAGCGGCACAAGCTCGCGCTCAACGGCGTGGCGCTGCGCTTCCGCGGCGACTTCATCAACGGAGAGCTCGGCAACGCGGATCCCGCGATTGCGTGCCGGGCCCTCGAGCTCTGCCACGAGGCCTGCGACTACTGCCGCGCCGTGGGTGGCACGACCGTGACCATCTGGCTCGGTTTCGACGGCTTCGACTACAGCTTCCAGATCGATTACACCCGTGTGTGGAAGCAGATCGCCGCTGCGTACCGCGACGTGTGCGACTATGCGCCGGACCTCTCGATCAGCATCGAGTACAAGCCCTACGAGGAGCGCGCCTACGCCTTCATCGACAGCATGGGCATCACGGGCATGATGCTCGCCGAGGTGGACCGCCCCAACCTGGGCGTCACCCTCGACTACTGCCACATGCTCATGAAGCACGAGAACCCCGCTTTCGCGTGCGACCTCTTCGGCGGGCGCGGGAAGCTCTTCGGCGTGCACCTGAACGACGGCTACGGCTCGATTGACGACGGGCTCATGATCGGCACGGCCACTCCCATAAAGACGCTTGAATTCCTCTACTACCTCAAGAAGCACGGCTACGACAACGCGATCTACTTCGACACGTTCCCGATCATCGAGGACGCGGAGGAGGAGTGCGCGCAGAACATCGCCATGATCAAGATGCTCGACCGCGCGCTCGACGCGGTGGGAGCCGACGAGGTGCAGCGCGTCATCGACGCGAACAGCGGCACCGAGGCCGCAGCGCTCATGCGCCGTCTGCTGTGCGCCTGCTCGGAGTGATCCCGCGCCCGCGCGCGGCGGCGACGCCGAGGGTGCGGGCCTCATCCCCCGGGATTCCCGGGCGGCACCTAGACGGCATCAGAGGGGACAGGGCCGGGACACCGGCTACACGTAAGATAGATGGAAAGGAAGGAACCCCCTATGGCAAAACACGATTGGGATGCGATGGCCCAGGGCATCCTCGCCGCAGTGGGCGGAGCGGAGAACATCTCCGGCCTCACGCACTGCGCGACGCGCCTGCGCATCAACCTCAAGGACGACGCCGCGTGCGACGACGCGGCCGTGAAGGAGGTCGACGGCGTGATCAACACGGTCAACTCCGCCGGCCAGTACCAGATCCTCATCGGCACCGAGGTGCCTAAGCTTTACGAGAAGTTCCTCGCGCTCGTCGAGGGCGCAGGCGCCGAGCTCTCCACTGACTCGTCCACAAGCGGCGAGGGAGTCATTTCCAAGATCTTCGGTGCGGTCTCGGGCATCTTCGCGCCGCTGCTGCCCGCCATGGCCGGATCCGGTATCCTGCGCGGCATCCTCATCCTGCTCACCCAGCTCGGGCTGATTACCGAGGGGAGCGGCACCTATGTCATCTGGTACACCCTCTCCATGAGCGTGTTCTACTTCCTGCCGGTGCTTCTGGCCTTCTCGGCCGGCCGCCGCTTCGGCGCGAGCCCGTATCTCTCGGCGCTCATCGGCGCGTGCCTGCTCTATCCCGACTTCATCAACCTCATGGGCGAGGTCGGTAACGGCGCGATGACGGACTTCTTCGGCATCCCCGTCGTGCTCATGAACTACAACTCGACGGTCGTGCCGGCCATCCTCGCCGTGTGGGCCTACTCCTTCCTGTACAAGTTCCTCGACGAGAAGATCCCCGAGACCCTGAAGCTCGTGGTCCTGCCCGCCGTCTCGCTCATCATCATGGTCCCGCTCACGATGATGGTCATCGGCCCCATCGGCGTGTACGCCGGCGAGGGCGTCGCCTTCGTGGTCAACTGGCTCATCGAGCGCAGCTCCGTGCTCGCCGGCATCCTGGTCGGCGGCGGCTGGTCGGTGCTCGTGTCCATGGGCATCCACTGGGCCGTGAACCCCATCATGATCAACAACATCGCCCAGAACGGCTTCGACTTCATCTGCCCGTTCACCTTCGCGTGCAACTTCGGCGTGATCGGCGTGGCCCTCGGCGTGCTGCTCAAGGCGCGTAACCAGAAGCTCAAGAGCTTCGCGGCATCCGGTGTGGTCACCATCGCGCTCTCCGCCATCATCGAGCCCACGCTGTTCGGCATGCTCGTCAAGAACAAGAAGCTCTGGGGCGCCCAGATCATCGCCGGCGCCGCCGGCGGCGCGTTCTGCGGCCTCACCCATGTGGTCTGCACGGCGTTCGTCTTCGGCTCGGTCACTACGTTCCCGGCCTTCGTGAGCCAGGACGCGATGAACTTCGCCTTCGCCATGATCGGCATGCTCATCGCAACCGTGGTCGGCGCGGTGCTGGGCTTCATCTTCACCGGCAAGGACGACCAGTTGGCGTAAGGTTCCATGCCCAATCGTCCGAACGCGTCCGAGCGGACGGGGGCGGTCGTCTGCGGGCGGCCGCCCCGTCGGCGCTTGCGCGGTGCGGCGCGGTACAATGCTCGTGATGAAGACGAGAAGGAGGCGCGCATGATCCCCTATGAACGGCAGCAGGCCATACTTGGGCACCTGGACGAGTCGAACATCCTGAAGCTCGAGGAGCTCCAGGAGCTTCTGCCCGAGGCGTCGGTCTCGACCATCAGGCGCGACCTTAAGGAGCTCGAAAAGCAGGGGCGCGTCGAGCTGCTCGTCGGCGGGGCCGTGCGCCTCAGGACCGTGTCGCATGAGCTCGGCGTCATGGTGACGAGCGCCCTGCACGCCGCCGAGAAGGAGGCCATCGCGCAGCGCGCCGCGCGCGAGGTGCAGGACGGCGACACCGTCTACGTCGATTCCGGCACGAGCTGCACCGCGCTGCTGCGGCATCTGGTCGATCGCGACGTCACGATCTACACCGGCAACGGCAGCGCCTGCTACGTGACGGGCGCGATCCGGGCCCATGTGCTCATGCTGGGCGGGGAGTACAACCCCCAGACGCTCTCGGTCACCGGTCCCATCACGGAGCGGATCTTGGGCGAGCTTTACTTCGACAAGTCGTTTCTAGGCGTCAACGCCGTGAGCGTCGAGCGCGGCGTGACGAACCCGAGCTTCGACGAGGCGGCCAAGAAGAAGCTCGTCAGGCAGAATTCCGAGAAGACCTACGTGCTCTGCGATAGCAGCAAGTTCCATCGCGTGTCCAACGTGAAGGTCTTCGACCTCGAGGGGCTCACGATCATCTCGGACGCGACCGACGACCACCTGATCAAGCACGTCCCGATCCTCACGCCGGGCGACTGACGAGGCTCGCCTTCGTGCTCCATCGCCTGGCGCCCGTGCATCCCGAATGCCCGACCGGGCGCTCGCCTGGGCCGGGCCGCATCCCACCATCTATTCGTTAAGGAGCTGACCATGGGTCTCTTCGATGCCTTCAAGAAGAAAGCCGCCCCGGCCAAGCCGGAGGCGATCCAGGTTTCCGCGCAGGCGGGCGCGCTCGCCGCGCCCGTCGCCGGTCGCGTGATCGCGATGACCGAGGTCCCCGACCCGATCTTCAGCAGCGAGGCGCTCGGCCGCGGCTGCGCCGTCTGGCCCGAGGGGGACACCGTGTACGCCCCGGTCGCGGGCACCGTGAGCGTGGCTATGGGGCACGCCGTGGGCATCGTGTCGCCCGACGGGGTCGAGGTGCTCGTGCACATCGGCGTGGACACGGTCGACATGCAGGGCAAGGGCTTCACGGGCTACGTGGCGCAGGGCGATGCGGTCGCAGCGGGCGACCCGCTCATCACGATGGACCGCGCCGCCATCGCCGCCGCCGGTCATCCCGACTGCGTGGTCGTGGCCGTGTCGAACACGGCCGATCTGGCAAGCGTGGAGCTCGCGGTCGAGGCGGGCGCCACGGTCGCCGCGGGCGACGCCCTGATCGCGGTCGCGAGGTAGCGACGTGGCGCGAGCGCTCCGCCGGAGGCGCCCGTCCGGGTCGCCCTTCGGGGCGGCCTGACATAAGCGCACTGCGCGGTGGTCGCGCCCGTCCGCCTGGGGATTCGGTTCCCGGCGGGCGGGCGCGCGCGGTATCAGCCGTCCTCAGTCGACGCCCACGAAGAGGCAGCCGCTCGAGCAGCCCTTCTGGCGCGGCGCGGGCCGCCTGCCCTCGCGTGCGGCCTCGAGGGCGCGCCGCGCGCGGGCGACTTGGCTCGCGAGGCCGCGCGCGTCGAGCAGCGTGCCGTCCACGAGGAAGCGCGAGATGCCGGCCTCGATGAGCTGCGGTAGCTGCGGCGTGAGGTCGAGCGGATAGGCCTCGTAGAGCCGCGAGCGCCCGTGGATGTCGGTGCGCACCGGCAGGAGCTTGTCGTCGATGTTGTGCAGGACGAGCTCGCGGCGCCGCAGCGCGCAGCGCGCGCAGTCGTCGATGCAGGCGTCGGCGACCTTCAGGATGCAGTGCTCGCTCGTCATCACGCGCGGCCGGCCGTAGACCATAAGGCCGAGCGGCACCGGGGCGCCGGTGGCGAGCGCGGCGAGCTCGTCGAGCGAGATCTCGGGCGAGAGCCATGCTGCCGCGGCTCCCTGCTCGTGCAGGAACGCGAGGCAGGCAGCGTTGTGCACGGGGATGCAGGAGCGCAGCTCGGGCACGGCACCGAGCTCTCGGGCGTACGCCAGCTCGGAGATGTTGCCCACGGCGACGGGCGCACCCGGAGCCACCCAGGCATCGAGGCGCTCGCGGTCGCGCGCCCGGCAGACCTCGTCGAGGACGGGGATGTAGCCGCGCTCGCGCGCCGCCGCGGCGTCGAGCCCGGCCTCGGCGAGCGCATCGGAGGAGAGGTAGATGCGCGACGCTCCGGTCTCGCGCGCGGCCTCGGCGGCCTCGGGCGTGGCGGCGACGGCGCAGAGCTCGGGCTCGCGTGCGCGAGCGGTGCCTTCCGCCGCGTGCGGGGCGATCTCGATGCGCGCGAGCTCATCGGCATGGCGCCTCCAGGGCCCGAGCAGCGTCTCCTCGAGGGCGGCGCACGCCTCGGCGCGCACGCGGTGCACGGCGGAGAAGCCCATGCCACAGCCCTCGTCGAGCTCGACGTCGAACGCGGCGGGCGCAAAGGGCGTCGAGCCCATGCGGCCCACGTGCTCGATGAGGTCGTCGGCTGTTACCGGCCTCGTGCGCGCCGCCTCCACCGTGAAGCCCGTGGCAGCGGCACGCACGGCGTGGTCGTCCGCGCAGGAGAGTTCGACCCGGAAGGGCTCGCCGATTCGCGCCGTCACGCGCACATCGACCGCGCGCTTGCGGGGCACCGCGCGCTTGAGCGCGGCGTCGGCGATATCGATGGCTTCCTGGCTGCGGATCACGCGCACGCGGCAACTGGTCGCGACGGGGCGGGGGACCTCGACCGAGACGGTCCCGCCCGCGACGCCGTCCGTGCGGGCGAGCGCGGTGAGGAAGGTGTCGGGGCTTTCGTCGTCGCGGAGCTCGAGGAGGTCGCCTTTGCCCACCGGCTCATCGAGCGCGAGGACCGCCGTGCCCGCGGGGCCCTTGATGGCGGCGCGGAGCCGCTCGCCCTTGGTGACGGGCTCGGTGGGGATGAACTCGGCCACGCGCCCCACGAGCTGCCCGCGGTTGTTCGACCGCTCGTAGCTCATCATGTCGTCGTCCGAGCGCCCGTCCTGGTAGGCATGGGTGAAGTCGCGGTTGAAGCAGCGCTTGAGCTGCCGTGCGCGCCGCGTGCGCTCGGCAGCGTCGGGCTCGCTGTCGTGGGCGAGGTCATCGAGGTCGCGGCGGTAGACATCGGTCACGGCGTAGACGTAGTCGGCGGCCTTCATGCGCCCCTCGAGCTTGAGTGCCGCCGCGCCGGCCGCGATGAGCTGCGGGAGCAGGTCCGTCGTGTTGGTGTCGCGGGGGCAGAGCGGGCGCCCGCGCCCTGGGGCGGAGATGTTACGGCCGTCCTCGTCGATGAGCTCGTAGGGCAGGCGGCAGGGCTGGGCGCACATGCCGCGGTTGGCGGAGCGCCCGGCCTGGCAGAAGCTCGAGAGCAGGCAGACGCCCGAGTAGCTGAAGCAGATGGAGCCGTGCGCGAAGACCTCGAGGTCGATGCCGGGGCACGCGTCGTGGATCGCGGCAATCTCGGCGATCGAGAGCTCGCGCGAGAGCGTCACGCGGTCGGCGCCGGCCGCGGCGCAAAACGCCGTCCCGCGCGCGTCATGGATGTTCGCCTGGGTGGAGATATGCGTCTCGATCGAGGGCATGAGGCGGCGAACCTCGGCGAAAAGCCCCCAATCCTGGATGATGAAGGCGTCCGCACCGAGCATGGCGCACCGGCGCACGAGCTCCAGGGCGTCTCGCATCTCCGCATCCTTGATCACGATGTTCACGGTCACGTAGACGCGCGTTCCGGCGAGGTGCGCCGCGCGGCACGCCGTCGCGAAGCTCTCGTCATCGAAGTTCGCGGCCTTGCGGCGCGCGTTGAAGGATCCCATGCCGCAGTAGATGGCGTCGGCGCCCGCGGCGAGGGCCGCCGCGAAGGGCTCGGGCCCGCCGGCGGGGGAGAGGAGCTCGACGCGGCGCGCGGCGGCGGGGTCGGCGTCGGTCATGCGGTTGCGTTCAGTGCGTGCGGGCACGGCGGTTCCTATCGTTCGGGGTCGGTCGGCGCGGTATCGGATGGCCTCATGCGCAGGCGGAAGTCGCAGCGGTCGCAGCCCTCCATGAGGGTCTCGGTGCGGGTGAACTCCAGCCGCTTATCGTAGCCGTGAAACATGTGCGGGTCGCGCTCGCAGGAGAGGAGCCGGCCCAAGTGCTCGAGGCCGAGCCGGCGGTACATCTCGGCGAAGGCGCAACGCGTCGCGTCCATGGCGAGCGTGCCCGCCTCCGCATCGAGTTCGACGTCCTCCCACGTCATGGAGCCTCCTGCCGAGAAACGCGGCATGACCTCGTCGCGGTAGTAGGCGAGCGGGTCGGCATCTCCGGGGCGCTCGGCGGCGAGCGCGCGGCCGGATTCTTCCCCCAGGCGCGACACGGCCGTGCGCACGATCCGGTCTGCGCGGTCCTGCCCGAGCTCCTCGACGAGCGCGTCGTAGAAGGGCGCGATGGCCCGCGCCTCGATCTCGCGCCGAACGATCAGGGGGATATCCTCGATGCGGGGAGTCGTGCAGCTGGCGGAATCTATCGCATCGTATCGGCCGTCTGTGCCCACAATCGTCCTCCTTATATGGCGCCTCGTGGTGTCAATTGTCTGCCAAAGCGGCCGAAGAACGCAAAAGCCGATTGTCATCAGGCGTATCTTCACGTCCCCTCCAAAGGGCCGGCAGGAGGCGACGTCGCGGCGCGGTCCGCAACGGCCGCGCCGCCGACGGGGTTGGACCCGGGCGTCGTCGGGTGTTGGTCCGTTCCGACGGGGTGATGGCATGGCCCCGCGAAGTTCGAGTAAGAATACTGTGGGTAATTTGCGCATGGGTGACCAGACCGCGTGCTCGCCCAACGCTTTCCTGCGCGTTTCTACGTCGGAATCGGTGGTGCCGCGCGTGTGTGCAAGTGAACCCACAGTATTCTTGATCGAGCGGAAAAATCGACGTTGGATGCCTCTGCGCCGGCACCCGAATCGCGCTCGCGGACGCCGGTTACCCTATCAGCCGCATCGTGCGCTATCGCGGAGTACACTTGAAAGAAAAGCGGTGCCGGCACAAGGGTGCCGGCGTTGCCCGCAGCCTGAGGATCACCGCCGCACGAGGAGGCTCGCCATGCGTTATGACTTCACGACCATCATGGACCGTCGCGGTGAGGACGCCATAGCGGTCGATGCACTCGGTACCGGCCCCGGTGTTCCCGGTGCCCCGGACGAGGCCTTCGATGCCATTCCCATGTGGGTCGCGGACATGAACTTCCCCGTGCTGCCGGACATCCAAGAGGCGATCATCGGGCGCGTGCGCAAGCCGCACTTTGGTTACTTCGAGCCTCGAGCCGAGTATTTCCAGCGCATCATTGATTGGCAGCATGACCGTAACGGTGTCGAAGGCCTCGAGCCCAAACACATCGGGTACGAGAACGGCGTGCTGGGCGGCCTTATTTCGACGCTTTCCGCCTTTATGGCGCCAGGTGACGCCGTGCTTGTGCACAGTCCCACCTACATAGGGTTCACGGGTTCGATCAACAACGCCGGCTTCAAGATCGTTCACTCACCGCTCAAGCTCGACGAGCGGGGCGTCTGGCGTATGGACTTCGCGGACATGGAGCGCAAGCTCGCCGAGAACAAAATCCATGCGGCGGTGTTCTGCTCGCCGCATAACCCGTGCGGTCGCGTCTGGGAGCGCGCCGAGATCGAACAGGCCATGGAGCTCTACGCCAAGTACGATTGCGTTGTGGTTTCAGACGAGATCTGGTCGGATATCATCCTGCCCGAGCACGTGCACGTCCCCACCCAGTCGGTGAGTGCGGACGCGCGCCGGCGCACGGTGGCGCTGTATGCGCCGAGCAAGACCTTCAACCTTGCTGGCCTTGTGGGCAGCTACCACATCATCTACGACGACTACCTGCGCGATCGTGTCACGGCGCAGAGCAGCAAGCCCCACTACAACGAGATGAACGTGCTCTCTATGCACGCGCTCATCGGCGCGTATGGCGAGGCCGGTCGCGTGTGGGTCGATGAGCTTCGCGAAGTGCTGGGCCAAAACGTCGACTGGGCGTGCGCGCACATCGCCGAACGCTATGCCGGGGCGGGCGTGCGCACGGTCAAGCCCCAGGGCACCTACATGCTGTTCCTTGACTGCACCGGTTGGTGCGAGGTGCATGGCTGTGAGGTGGACGAGCTGCTGCACCGCGGCTGGCGCGTGGGCGTGGCCTGGCAGGACGGCCGCCCCTTCTTGGGCGAGCACCATATCCGTGTGAACCTCGCGCTGCCTACGGCGCGCGTGCAAGAGGCGTTCGCGCGGCTCGATCGGTATGTGTTCACCGAGTAGCTGCGGGAGCTTGACGAGCAACCCCAGCGGCTCTTTGAGCTGCTGGGGTTGTTTTCCGAATTTATCTCACGTCGCGACGACAGCTTACAGCGCGACGATGCACTCGATCTCGACGAGGGCGCCCTTGGGCAGCGCAGCCACCTGCACGGCGCTGCGCGCGGGGAACGGCTCGGTGAAGTGCGCGCCGTAGACCTCGTTCACCGCGTTGAAGTCGGCGATGTCGGCGAGGAAGACGGTGGTCTTCACCACATTGCCGAACGTTGCACCGGCGGCGGTGAGCAGCGCTTCGATGTTTTTGAGCGCCTGCTCGGCCTGGGCGACGACGCCCTCGGCGAGCTCGCCGGTCGCGGGGTCGAGCCCCAGCTGGCCGGAAAGGAAAGCGAGGTTGCCGCCCGCGATGCCGGCGGAGTAGGGTCCGAGCGCTGCGGGCGCGTTCTCGGAAGCGATGACGGTCTTGTCCATGGTGCCTCCTCAGATAGAGTTGATGCTCAGTCCAGTATAGCGATAGGCGATGCGGACAGCCGATTTGCAGGACTACGGCGTTAACAGGGAAAGCGTGCTGCATGTGGTCCTCCGCTATCTGGCTGTTTTGGTAAACGGAATCCCTGCTGCCGAGGCTCGGATGGGGCAGGCCATCGCGCTGCTAGCGAATTGGGAGATGAATGCATGGAGCGCCGATCCCGTTCAGGCGAGCTTCTATGCGGGGGATCCTGCCGAGGGACGCTCCCACGCGACGCTAGATCGGTTCCGTCTCGCCCCAGTCGCATTTCGTAAACTCGGTTGGGAAGTGCGATATCGAACGCTTGCCGTCTTGCATCTCGTCTTCGACGCCCGGCGGGGTATCCTGATAATGGCGCGTTACGTGACCGCCTGCCGTGATGCGATTGGAGTTGCCATGGATCAAGATTTCGATGTCGCGGCACCGCGAGGCTTCTCCCGTTTCATGTTGGGCACAACCGCGCTGCTCGCGCTCGTTCCGATAGGGTTCGCGCTTGCAGGGGAGCTTCCCGTTGCGGGCGCCGTCTCGTTCGCGATCCTGCTCTCTCCGTTCCTGCTAGCCGCTGTCTGGGCGCGGCGCTTCAAGGTTACCGTGCGCCACGGGCTTGCGTCCGTGAACCCCGGTCTTATTCGAGGGCCGTGGAGCTTTACCTCTGGCGACGTCACCAAGGTAGTGCGCCACATCAACCACAACAAAAGCGTGGGCACGATGAGCAAGATGACCGTTCACGCCGGCGGCAGGCGCGTATCAGTCGAGACCCTCATGCAGGGGAGCGAGGAGTTCGAGGAGTTCATCTTGGAGAACGTCGATGCCGGGACGGTCATAACCAAGGTTCACGGCTCACCCAGAGAGTGATTGGCATCGGGCTGCCGTTGCGGCTGCGATGCGCCGATTCACGACTCGGAGGGGCTCCGCTGTCAACCATGTTGCTCACGAGCACGTGCAAGGAACGACCCAGCTTTGAGTACGGCTGAAATATGTCCGCGCAAACCGGTAGTCTTCAAGCTGCGGAGATCGTCTCGGATGATCCAAGTTCACCTAGTGAGATAGGGGTTTCCCATGGGTGGCAGCTACGAAAACGGACCGTATATTCCTGCTGAACACGAACGATACGGCCTGCTCCCCCACCGCCGTGCGAAGGGTGGAGAGGTGTTCTCCTTTCCGAGCATGCTCGACGATGTGGATGAACGCATAAGAACATGGGAGGCGGAGAACGTCGGCACCCAGGCGAGCAATGGCGAATCGGAGCGTGGAGGCGATTCGACGAGAATAGTACCGTATGGCATGAAGAGCTACGCGGAGTACTACGGCGTCCTCGAGCGGTATGCCGTAGAAATTGCTCCGGACGGCCCTCAGCTCGCGCGTGACATCCGTACGCTTGAGAAGATCATGAAGCTCATGAACGTCAAAGAAGAGTGGTCGATCGTGCGCTACGTGGGCGACCAATGTGACGAGGTGAGAGGTCTGAGCCTAACCAAGGGACGTTGCTACTACTGGCCGTGTTCGGAATCGTGCCCGAAGTACGAAGGCGTCATCGATGACGAGGAATTCACGTCGTATCTATATCCGTGCGATCCCAATAGCTGGGAGATTATAAGCGACCCTACGGGTATGGCGGCGCGTGCGCTGGCGGGCGAGGCAGACACAGTGAGTGCTTGGTTCATCGAGGAGGGGCGTGCGGATCCGGATTCCCTGCAGGGATGGGCTTTGGCTAACGGCGTTGTGGTGAAGCAGAAGGTCGCACCAGGATACGAAAATGAAGAGGCAGGCTTGTGGAAGCAATCCGAGCGCGACGTCGTTGCCCTATCCTGTCCGAACTGCGGGAAACGGTTTGAGTTTGCCGCATGAACGCTTGTGAACGTTGACGAGAGCAGGGAGGCATCCGAGCTCTTGCGCGCAGATAGGCTTTCTGAGTTCACGTGTCCCGATTGCGGATACACTGCGTCGCTTGTCCATCCATGCCTGTGCTTGATGCCATCGCATCGGGCTGTGATCTATCAGGTCGATCACGAGGAGATGCGCGCTGGTTGCATCGCAATGTTCGACAGCCTCAAGCGCGATGCCTTTCCCTGCGAGCGGTACCGTATCGCGAGAGATCGACATGAGCTGCGTGAGAAGTTCCTGCTTTTTGAGGCGGGGCTGGATGATCGTGCGCTTGAGTGCCTGAAGATCGGCGTGACCGGGCAAGCGAAGGTGGACGGGCTCGTGCCTGTGGATGTGGAGTGCCGCGTGGTACTGCGCGGTATCGGCGATGACGGGGATCTTCACCTCGCGATCGAGGTAGGCGAGGATACCTATCTCTCAGACATGCCGGTTGATGCTTTGAGGCTCTTCAGCGAGCCGCTTGCGGCGTCATCGATTGCGGACGAGCAACCCTACATCGTCGATCGCGCCTGGGCGGACCATGCGTATGACGTGCTGGACAGGGAGGGGCTGCTGGGTTAGACAAGGGGTTTGCGGCGAAGTTACGCCAGAGTGATGACGTGACATGGAGTGCGAAGTGGGGAAAATCCTTGCTCAATAGGATTATTCTAAATAGAATAATCCTATATAGAATAATGCTGATGAATTGCTATGCTTGCAGTGGAGGTCGCAATGCGTGCCTTTGTCGATCGAAAGCGAGAGCTGCGGACTCTTGAGCGCGAGTATGCACGCGAGGAGTCTTCCTTCGTGGTGGTCTATGGTCGCCGCCGCGTTGGCAAGACCGAGCTCATCTCCCGTTTCATTCAGGACAAGCACGCGCTGTATTTCCTCGCAACAGAAGAGCCTGAGCTCCAAAATCTTGAAAGCTTCCAGTCCGTGGCGGCCGACTTCCTCCAGAGCGACCTGCTCCGCAGCGCGCGCGTCTCGCGCTGGGAGGACATCTTCCGCGAGATCGCCCGCGCATGCAGGCCTGTGGACGAGCGGGCCGTCATCGTCATCGATGAGTTCCAATACCTTGGCAAGGCGAACCCCGCATATCCGTCGGTCTTCCAGCGCATCTGGGACATAATGCTCAAGCACGCTAACGTCATGCTCATCCTCTGCGGTTCGCTCATCTCGCTCATGAAAGACCAGGTGCTATCCGAAGAAAGCCCCCTGTACGGACGCAGGACGGCGCAAATCCGGATGGGACAGATCCCGTTTTCGCATTACCGCGAGTTCCTTCCGGGGCATACGACGCGCGAGCTCGTGGAGCGCTATGCCGTGACCGGCGGCGTGCCCAAGTACATCGAGCTGTTCGAAGACAAGGATGACATCTTCGCAGCGATCTCAACAAACGTGCTCGATCGAAACGGGTTCCTCTATGATGAGCCGAACTTCCTCCTCCAGCGTGAAGTTCCCAACGTGGGCACGTACTTCGCGCTCATCCGGGCGGTCGCGGGCGGTGCGCACCGTCCGAGTGAGATCTCTCGCGTGTTCGGTATGAGGCAGACGAGTCTCAACAAGTATCTCAAAACGCTCATAGATCTGGATGTCTTGGAGCGGGAGGTGCCGGTCACGGAGGGCAATCCCGATAAGAGCAAGAAGGCCTTGTACAGGATTAAGGACAATTTCCTGCAGTTCTGGTTCAAATTCGTGCTGCCCAATCTGAGCTACCTAGAGACGGGGCGGACGGCTGCGGTCGAGCACCGCATCCGGGAACATTTCATCGATAGCCATGTTGCATTCGTGTACGAGAGTGTTTGTCGCGAGCGGTTGTGGGATATGGTCGATTCCGGAGCATTGGGGTTTGTTCCGGAACGCGTCGGCCGCTGGTGGTCGGGAAGCGATGAGATTGATGCTATCGCCTTGAACGCCTCTCAGAAGCGCGCCGTATGGGGGGAGTGCAAGTTCTGGAAGGACCCGGTGGGCGCAGACGTGCTTCGCGGCCTTGAGAGCAAGGTGGAGCGAGTGCCATGGGAGAGAGGGGATCGAACAGATGCATTCGCGCTCTTCAGCGTGAGCGGCTTCACGGACGAGCTGCGAGCCATCGCAGCGGATCGCGACGACGTGCTGCTCGTGGATGACGAGTAACACGGGCCTTGCTGCGACGGTCTCGGGCTCTACCCAGGGAAATCGGTCATATACGAGGAGAGAGGTTTCCATCGGTTTCAGGTCGATTCCGGTGCCGGGGTCTCTCTCGGTTGCTGCTTGCGTGCCTGATCACGGCCCAGCTTTATTCAGCGATTGTGCTGGCAACGACCGATTTTGTCCGGTCGAAACGGTAGTTTTAAAACAATGACGGGCGTTGGAGTGGGGGCAGACGATGGGACTTGGTGCGACGGTTCGCTGCCGGTGCTTTGAGGAGGGCAAGCTCAAGCCCGGTCCCGTTCCCTTGGACGACCTATATGTCGACGACGAGGGCTACCTCGCGTCGCGCAAGCTCGACGCGGCGAGAAAGCGGCTTGACCGCCGACGGTTCGATGCCCGATACGGCCAGCTTGAAAAGGAGTTCTACGAGCGGGCGGAGTTCTGTTGCGAGCACGAGGACGGGGAGTACTCTTCCGAGAGCGTCTCGAACATCGCCGGTTGCGCACAGTTCAGATCGCTTGTCAAGGAGGCGGGTGGCGAGTCCGAGTTCCCGCTGCTCAGCAAGCTTCTGCCCCAGGGGAACGGCGGGATATATCCCGCTGAGAAAGCTGCCGCCACCTTGGTGGAGCTCGACCGCTTCATCGCGAAGGTCGCAGATGTCGACGAGTGGGTCCTGTGCGACGTCGAGACGGACGAGGAGGTCTGGGTCTCGGCGCAATGTGGGTCGTTTCCGTTGTCTATCGCTCCTTATGAGGAGGTGTGGATGGTCGGCGGCAAGATCTGCTTCTACCGCACGGGGTGCGATCCGGTGGAGACGACCCACTTCAAGCAGATCATGCCTGAGGCGCCGGATGGGAAGGGCTGTTGGCGCACGAAGGTTATCTGCTTCGACACGGGCGCGGTGACCGAGACCGCGTACGCCTTAGGCTCGAAGGCGAATCCCGGTGTCGAGCGCGAGTTCTACGTGACCTCGAAGAAGGCCCCGTTCCTCTACGAGGGGAAGTATTGGACCGCGGAGCGCATACGGAGGCTTCTGGTCGCCTCGATTGAGACGGGCAATCCCATAAGGTGGTGCTAGCGATGAAGCGAAACGCAGCGCATGGGACTCGTCGCGAGCCGTCCATCATGACTGTGCTATATTACAAACATGTTATCTGTTTGTATATTAGAAAGATATCAGTATGAAGCTCCTGAAGATATATTTCGACCATTTGAGAATGTTCAAAAACGGAATCTTTGAACTAGATTTATTCGCGGCGGACAAAGTTCCTGCAGCGGACGAGTCGGTGACGGCAATCGAGCGTCCGATATATACCAACAACGTAATCGCTTTTGCCGGCATCAACGCATCCGGTAAGAGCACCGCGCTATGCCTCGTTGAGCTCGCGTCGCGAATCGTCAATGGCTCGCCGATAAACGGAAGGGGCCTCCCAGCGTCGTTCTACAGCATTTTCGACGGCGATGCGACGGTTCGGTGCCTGGTGTGGAATGAAGATCGCCTCTATCTTATCGAAGCGGTTCTGCATTCAATTGACAGTACGAGAGCCACCGATGTATCTGGCTTGAAAATCACCGACGAGAGCGTTTATCGAGTTTCCTCGATGCCGCTTACCAAGAATTCGCTGGGCGATTGGGATCAGCTGCTCAAGAATGCGAAAGTTTTGTACCAGCGTGGAGAGACTGTCGTGACGGATGACCGTCAGGCATGGGTCGTGATGGTGAACGATGATCAATCGGTGTCCGCCGCCGCGATGTATCAGGACTTAGGCATGCGGAGCACCGCAGTGGTTCTTAGAGAAACCGGATTCAAGCTGCGTCAGGCAAGCGCGGGCTTGGATTGCATCCTCAAGGTCTTCGATTCGCACATCGAGCACCTCGAAGTGCTCGACACGGGGCGCGCATTCGAGCTGAAGTTCAAGGACGAAGAACCCATCGTGCTCTCCGAGGAAGGCCTTGCCGAGGTGCTTTCATCGGGAACGCTCCGGGGCATGTCGCTCATCTCCCGTGCGATGGGAGTTCTAAACACGGGAGGCTATCTGCTGGTTGATGAGATCGAGAACCATCTCAATCGGCAGCTGGTCAATGT
Organism: Enorma phocaeensis; assembly: GCF_900186505.1. Classification (GTDB taxonomy): domain Bacteria; phylum Actinomycetota; class Coriobacteriia; order Coriobacteriales; family Coriobacteriaceae; genus Enorma; species Enorma phocaeensis. The sequence goes on along the minus strand of NZ_LT891970.1, from coordinate 236,178 downwards.
TGTGATTGATCTGTTTGCATCACGGAACACGAATCCGCACGGCGGCACGCTCGTGTTTACAACGCACTATCCCCAGGTGCTCGATCACGTGCACCGGAAGGATAACGTGTTCTTCCTCGTGCGCGGTGAGGACGATAGGTCCGAGGTGGTGAAGTATTCGACACGCGTGAGGCGCATCGAAAACAAAAAGTCCGAGGTCTTCGCCTCGAACTACATCAAGGGTACGGCCCCGAGATATCTGGATGTCAAGGCGCTGAAGCACCATGTCGAGAGCGCAGTATCCCATGAGTGAGAACGCGGCTCAGCGGCTGGCACGTGAAGGCTATCATGCTTTGATCATATGTGAGGGAACGGCTGAGGAAGTTGTAATAAAGAAGCTGATCGATGCAGACGCGCTCATCTTCCCCCAAGAGGATGTCATCGAAGTGACTCGAACGAGGAAGGCGAGCGAGATCCAAGCAAACTATCTCAGCTACGACTTTCCCTGGCCGGTCTGCATCATGCGGGTACTGGATTCGCGCAAGGAATCGTTCCAGCTGGGCTCGCTCTATGTGAATCGTTATCCAGTGATCAATGTGTTCACGCATCCAGAGATGGAAGCGCTCGTCATCGTTCGAGAAGGCATGTGGCAACAGTGGAGCAAGGTGAAATCGAGTGTGCGACCAAGCGTTTATTGCAAGCAAGAGCTTGGCATGAAGAAGATCAAGCGCGCAGTATTCCTGGAAGCGTATTGGGATGTGGGGTCGATTGTCGCGGCCGCACGAGACTATCGGCGGCTGTCGAAGATTCCTGCTGGGGAGCTCTGCTTGGCAGATGTGATTAAAGAGGACCTGATTGCATCTTGATTCTGTACCGGTGCAGTACGGTAAGACCGACCTCCCGTTGCTCGACGGGGCTGGTCGCCTCGATCGAGACGGGCAATCCTATAAGGTGGTGCTAGCGATGAAGCGAAACATCGTGCCGGATAACGCGGCGGTAAGCGTCCCGTGTCTCGACTACAAGGCCAGGCACGTACTCAACCGCTTGACGGCGTACGGTCGCCCCATGATCGAGGGGAGCTCGCTCCGGTGCGGATGCTTCCATTGCGGGAGCACGTTCGCGGCGAGCGAGATCACCGATTGGATGTCCGAGGAGGACGGCGCGGACACGGCGCTATGCCCCTATTGCGGCTGCGATACCGTGCTCTACGACACGGAGGAGCTCCCGGTCTCTACCGCCCTGCTCTCGAGCATGTACACGGACTGGTTCGGATCCGAATACCGGGAGCGGAAGAAGGCTGCGACGTACGTCCCGCCGTTCTCGGGATACGACGACTATCAGCGGCGGGGTATCGTCTTCCTGCTGGAGGAAAGCCCCTTGTACCAGCAGGTGGGGGAGGTCGAGCTCTGGCGGTTTGGCGGCGTCGACGATCGGGATTGGCCTGCGGACGATGGCCGGTCTGCGGGTGACCCCGATGATGCGCCAGACGAGGATGCACGAGCTGAAGAGGAGGACGGATCGAAAGGGGAGCCGGAGGAAGACAAGGAAGCCGGCGGGCTCATGCGCATCGTCATCCATGGTGAAGGCAGCGCGTCCCCTGGGTACGAGTTCGTCGACGAACGCGACCACGTGCTCCCGTATCCGCTCTGGGGCCAGAGGGACCGCCGCCTGCTCCGCGAGCTTCTCGATACGTACGGCTCGCGTCTCATGGGCCTGCTCGTGGAGCCCTACGACTCGAAGCTGCGGCTTGTCGTCAAACTCGATGATCCTGATTGGATAGGCGAGGATTATCCAGAATAAGGTTATGGGGGATCGTGTGGCAGGCATGAACGAGTTTTTTGAGTACCCGGTCCATTTTCGTTGCCCGTCCTGCGGATCGCGAGAGATCGCTCGCATCCAATGGGGCAGGCCTAGATTCACTAAGGAGCTCGAGACGGCACTCAATGCAGGCGTTGTTGTGCTGGGAGGATGTATGGTGGCGTCCGATTCGCCGCGCTGGCGCTGTCGCTCCTGCGGCCATGAGTTTGGAGACCTGGATTCGAATCATTGAATATAGCCGCGTCGGAAGCAAAGCTCCCGATCATGTGGCTGCATATCATGGAACCATGAACAACCGTGATGACCTGAGCCGGAGCGATGTCTGCGGATGCTTTTGCTGCGAGAGTATCTACAGTCCGCATGAGATTCTGGAATGGGTTCCCGATGGCCTTGGCGCCACGGCGGTGTGCCCGCGTTGCGGCTTTGATTCGGTACTTGGAAGCGCCACAGGATACCCTGTGACCGCCGAGCTCCTGCGGAAGATGCATGCCTATTGGATCGATGGTGAGCAGCCGGGGGGAGAAGAGTAGTTGTGCTTCGACCTTGGGGGTGTTCCTATAGTTTTGTCAACTGATTTTGTTGGCAAAGATCACTGCTTTCGAGCATGCTGACGCCAGCCCTTGTCGGGCTGGCGTTTTTCTATGGCTCTGGCTAGCTAGGCCGAGTACGGGACCTTGTCCCTCATGATCGCGTAGATCACCTTCATCCTCTTCCTGGCGACCGCCTTCAATGCCTCTCCGTGGCACATGCCGCGATCCCTGCATTTGCGGTAGTAGTCGCCGAACCGGCCCCTGCTCCTGCTAAGCGAGTTGCAGGAGAAGATGAGCAGGTTTTTCAGCCTCTTGTTTCCCTGGCGCGAGGCGCTCACCGACGATATCGACTTGCCTGACTGGCGGTTCCTGGGAGCGATTCCGCAATACGATGCGAGGTGGTCGTGGTCGGGGAAGTCGTCGATGTCGATGCTTATCACCAGCTCCGATGCGGTCCTTGGGCCGATTCCTGGGATGGTCAGCAGGCATTCGTAAGTGCCGTCCTCGACGAGCAGCGCCGTTATCTCCGTGTCGAGCCTTGCGGCTTCCTCGGCGGACTCCCTGATACGCCTGGCAAGCATCCTGACCTGCGGGTTCTCTGCCATGACCTGGTATTCGGACGGGCGCGTCGACGACGATATCGCCGCCAGCGCGGCGTCGATGCGCGCCCTGTTCGCGCCGCGGGTCACGGCGCCGACGGCAGGCTTGCCGGCATCCAGGATGCCCCAGGGGCCGCCCAGGGACTCCATCATCTTCAGCCAATGGGGATCGGCCAGGTCGGCCAGCGCCTCGAACGCGGGGCAGCTTTCCAGGAGTATGCTCCTGAGCCTGTTCTTGTCACGGGTGGAGCAGGTGACCATGTGGTTCCTCTGCGCCGCCATCGACCTTGCGGCCTCGAGCCTCTCGTCGCGCCTTGGCACGGGCAGCAGCGAATCCGGGATGCCGAGCGCCGTCTTGGCTATGACCGCGGCGTCGCGCTCGTCGGTCTTGGCGTCGCCCGCGAACAGCTTGGCAGCTCCGTGGGCGGCGATTCCCGGCAGGTAGGCGACGGGCAGCCCGGCCAGCCTTGCCCTCGATATCGCCAGCGACCCGATGTTGCGCACTTGGTCGACGACGACCAGCGTCCCTGCATCCACTCGGGCGAACAGGCTGTCCAGGTCATGCTCGGTGTTGGCCACGGGGCCGCTGGCGAGGATCTCGCCCTGCCTGGTCACGTGGCACGCCCAATGGGAGAACTTCCCGACGTCGAGGCCTATTACGGCAGGGCAGGCGGTGGCTTCGGTCAGCATGATGGTATCCTTCCAATCGTCGGTCGATCGGAATGCTGCCTCGCGCGACACCCACATTACCTGGCCGTGGCGCTCTTTGGTCGGAGGAGCCCGGCAGTTTCCTATTAGTCGTNCTTGGCAGCTCCGTGGGCGGCGATTCCCGGCAGGTAGGCGACGGGCAGCCCGGCCAGCCTTGCCCTCGATATCGCCAGCGACCCGATGTTGCGCACTTGGTCGACGACGACCAGCGTCCCTGCATCCACTCGGGCGAACAGGCTGTCCAGGTCATGCTCGGTGTTGGCCACGGGGCCGCTGGCGAGGATCTCGCCCTGCCTGGTCACGTGGCACGCCCAATGGGAGAACTTCCCGACGTCGAGGCCTATTACGGCAGGGCAGGCGGTGGCTTCGGTCAGCATGATGGTATCCTTCCAATCGTCGGTCGATCGGAATGCTGCCTCGCGCGACACCCACATTACCTGGCCGTGGCGCTCTTTGGTCGGAGGAGCCCGGCAGTTTCCTATTAGTCGTCAGAAGCAGCGGCGCCCGCGTCGGCAACACCCCCCGGGCCCTCAAGGGGCAGGGGCATAAGGCCGTCCGCGGGCGCCCGATCGGCAGTCCCTCGGGACATATGTCAATCGTAGTCCGACCGTCTAAGCGGATGGCTTAAGCGATTGGGCTAACTACTTCTCAAACTGTAATGGGTGCCCCATGGGGATATCTAGTGCCGGGATGCACCTGAGAGCGTGACGGGACCTGTCGCCTCACCGACGGGAATCTCGGACGAGCGAATGCCCCGACTAGCTTTCAGCGCCACCACTTCGTGTGTCGTGAGAGCCCGGAGGCCTTCTTGATTAACGCGAACAGCTCTTTAACGGGGCTGGCGATGCCGACTCCCCAGGTAATGCAGCTCATGGAATCCTCTCCTGTTCCGCAGGAGAAGGACTTTCCCGAGTCATCGATCGCGTAGTATCCCGGCGCGCAAACGCGTTTCAAAAGGCGCTGGAATCGGTGGAAGGGGTATTCGCTCTCGATGAGCCTGAGCGTTGCCTCATCCAAGTGCGCGACATGGAACTGCGCGTTATCGATTATTCTCTGCCGGGCGAGAAGCAGAGCCTGGTACGTGTCCAGTTCCGTCCTGACGAAGGACAGACGCCTGTTCATTTCCCTGAGGCCCCGCTCGTCGAAGCTCGTAAGGCAGACGCGGCCGGAAACCAGGTCGCACGCCAAGGTCCACTTCACATCACCTGGACTGAACGCATAAAAGTCTATCCAGGCGAGTTTGTCAGATGCCATACTGAGCCCCCGTTGGGAGACGTTATCTTGTTGCGACCTGAACCTTACCTGTCCGTGCGGACAAACCAGCGCAAGCGAGTTTCAAGGCCGAGTTTGCTGCTATGGATACACCATGCTTTCTTGTTCCGGTAGCCGACCATATTACGGGACGGTAGGGTCATCTGCCAAGCAGCGTCATGAAGAACCTGAAGGGTGTGCCAATGGCGTCGTCTCCATGAAGGTCTCGCACGTCCGTTCCTCGGCGGTTGATGTCCCTGCAGCCGTCTGCATCGTGTCGGGCCGGCGCCCACGATTCAAAAACTCGGGTAACCCGATTGCGCACACGAAGAACTTCGCCGCCGTTCTAACGAGGCCTACAAGCTCGTATCGTGCTCGACGCGCCTGAATAGACCGCGCTGCATGGTGTGCACGGGGTACAATGCCAAGGAGTTAATGGTTTTGAAGATTGAGACGACGCGGTTCGGCGACATTTCTGAAGGCTTGGAAAAGGCGGGGGCAAATATACAGTCCTTGCATATCTTTCTTACCTCGAAGGAGCCAATATGGCTACAGCAGCGCCCAAATCATATGACACCTCACTCGGCGAGCTTCTCGAAGGGGTTGGCAAGGGGACGCATCAGCTCCCAGAGTTCCAGCGTAGCTGGACGTGGGATGACGGGCGCATCAGGAACATCATCGCGAGCTTGACGCAGGGGTATCCGATGGGCGCGCTCATGAGGCTCGAGTGCGGAGGCGGCGAGGTTAGGCTGAAGTACCGTGCCTTCGAGGGAACGCACGGCATTTCCCGCGAGCCCGACTACCTCGTCCTCGACGGCCAGCAGCGGCTCACCTCGCTGTACTGCTCGCTTTTCGGAAAAGATCCCGTCTGCACCTCGAACGAGCGCGGCCAGAAGCTCAGTCGCTTCTACTACCTTGATATGCGCAAATGTCTCGATCCGGAGGAAGACCGCGAGGATGCGGTCGTCTCCATATCGGATAAGCGCATCGTCACCGAGGACATCGGCCGCAAGATCGTCCTCGACCTCACGAGTCGTGAGCGCGAGATCGAGGAGCTCATGTTTCCCGCCAACCTTGTGTTCGACGGCTCCGAGCGCTCGAAATGGTACAAGGAGTACCTCAAGCGCTACGGCATAGGGTCCGAGGAGGACGAGCTTTGGGACAGGTTCGAGGATGAGATCCTCGACACGATGACCGGGTACGTGATCCCGGTCATCACCCTGGACAAGACGACGCCCCGCGAGGCGGTCTGCAAGGTCTTCGAGAACGTGAACACGGGAGGTGTCTCCCTTACCGTGTTCGAGCTCGTGACGGCAGCCTTTGCCACCTACGACTTCGACTTGCGCGGCAATTGGAACAAGGTCGTGCGCCCGCGCATCTGCGCCGAAGGCAAGGACATCAGAACGGATCTCATGCAGGGCGTCGACGAGACTACGTTTCTGACCTCCATGACGCTCTACACGACATATCGCTCAAAGCGCGCCGGTACCAAGGGCAGCACGAGCTGCAAGAAGAAGGACGTCCTGGCGCTGCGCTACGAGGACTACGTCGCCAACGTGGACGCGCTGTTGGACGGGTTCGACATGGCCCGTGATCTGCTCATCGGCGAGTGCGTCTTCCGCATGCGAGACCTCCCGTACACAACGCAGCTCATCCCGCTCGCAGCCACCTGCGCCTACATCGGGCGCAAGACGTTCGACCGGCAGCCGGTAAAGGCGATCCTCCGCCGGTGGCTGTGGTGCGGGATCTTCGGGGAGATGTACGGTGGCGCCAACGAGACGCGCTACGCCAACGACATCGAGGACCTGGTGGCGGAGATCGAGGGCAAGGAGTCCGCGATGCGCACCGTGAACGCCGCCTACTTCCAGTCCACGCGCCTGCTGGGCCTTCAGACCAGAAACAGCGCCGCCTACAAGGGCGTCATGGCCCTCGTGTTCCGCGAAAACTGCCTCGACTTCGTCGACGGTGCGCCGATGACCATGGTGAAGTCGATGGAGACCCCGCCGGACATCCATCACATCTTCCCGCGCGCGTACTGCGAGAGGACGGGGCTCGAACGGGCGAAGTGGAACTCCATCGTGAACAAGACCCCGCTCATCGCACGCACGAACCGGGAGATCGGGGGCGTTGCGCCCTCGAAGTACCTCCCGAAGATCATGAAGGACGAGCAGGTCGATGGCGACGAGCTCCGCAGGCGCGTGGAGTCCCACCTCGTGGACTACGATGCGCTTGCCGCGGATGACTTCGATACGTTCTTCCTGCGTCGAGCCAAGAAGCTGCTCGATGCGATCGAGGGCGCCATGGGCAAGGAGGTGCCCGACAGGGCGTCTGACGAAACGCTGACGGCGTTTGGACATGCTCTATGCTGATCTTGCGTACGCCCAACAGGCGCAGAAGAGCGATGCGCTATGTGTTCTAGATGCAGCAAGCCCACCCCTTCCGAACCAGGGAGAAGCTGCTTTGAGGCCAGCAACATTACCGAGTACGCTGTATTGCTCTCGTAGTGTCGTAATAAGACCGCCATAGCATGAAGCGGTAACGGCTGGCTTCTGCTGTTCACGCCGAGTGGGCGTGAAATGGCTGACGGAGATGCGCGATAATGATGGGCGCGTTAATGAGCGATTCTAGGGGGGATTAACCATGCCAAGCTATGATCACGAGGACCAACTTCGCGAATCCGACTTCGATGAACCGGCGGTCCTCATCAAGATCGCCAATGTAGATCCCTCGCTGCTGGCTTCTCGCTACGAGCTGTACGAGCGGGTGCGCGGCGAATGGGCCATCAGCCTTGACCGCGTGCGCAACGTTCGACTCGTCCTGGGCGTCCATGACGGCCGCATCGTCGAGGTCTATCGTGTCGCGGGCTGGTTCTATGCCGGCGAGGTCATGCGGCGCGACGATGGCTTTGTACCGAGCGAAGGGCGCGTGGAGTTCGTGGGCAACCTCGCCAGCGATGAGCTGCGCGAGCACTACAGGGGCCGGGCCGTCACGGATCTGTTCCGCGGGCAGAACCCGATCAGGTACGTCGGCGGGGCGTAGAGCGGCCTATGGAGACGGTTGTAGAATAGCGCCGGGGGAGACGCCTTCGCATCTGGATCTCGTGCCGTCTCGCGGGAAGGACATCCGATGAAGCTCAAGACCAAAGACCCGAACACCGGGGAGATAGTCGAGGTCGAGATCGACAACCCCTATCGCTACGGCTCCATCATGTACAAGGAGTTCGAGAAGGATCTTTGGTGGCTTAAAACCCATGACAAGCTCATCGATCGGGACAAGTACGGCAACTTCATCGTCTACAAGACATCCGCCTGCCGGCGCGTGGTCATCTTCCTACTGGTGCTCATCGTTTTTGTGCTGTTCGCGATATGGTCCCGCGCGATTAGGTAAGCGCTCGCCTTATGTAAGCCCGACTTCGACGAGCCGGCGATTTCCATCTAGATCGCGCGCGGGCTTCTCGCCGCTGGTTGCTCGGTGCGAACGAAAGGCGGTTCAATCTCGTCTCGTCTCGCGGAAAGGACATCAGATGAGGTTCAAGATCAAAGACCCGAACACCGGGGAGATCATTGAGGACGAGATGGTCAATCCCTATCCTTACGGCTCCGCCATGTACAAGGAGTTCGAGAAGGACCTCAGGCGGCTTAGTTACCTTGAGCAGCTCATCAAGCGGGACAAGTACGGTAACCCCATCATCTACAAGACATCCGCCCGCCAGCGCGCGGTCATGATCCTGCTCCTGTACATCCTCTTCGTGCTGCTTGCGAGCTAGATCGACGCTATTCGGTGGGCGCTTGCCTTATGCGAGCCCGTCCTTCTCCTGCGCATGCTCCCCGATATTACGCGAAACAAGGGGAATAGCTGCTTGATTATCGACGCCAAGTGCAAAGGGAGCATTCAAGCGCTCGCTGCGCAATTCGACCGTACGGGGCTGTATGTCAGGGACATCGTGCTGGAGGAGGTCGGGAATCGAGTTCTTTTGGGACCTTTGCCACGAGCTCGGTTACGATGAGGCTTTGAGCAATGTTGAACAGGCCTTTCGTCCAGGGCGCACGCGGGAGTATTGGACGGGTTGGACGACGGCGTACCTTCAGTGGCGATGCGCCCTCACGTTCCGCCTGGTCTTTGATGTGTTGCCGTACAACGTGCTAGTTGATTTGCGCCGTCCGTGGCATGAGGCATCTGAGGAGCGCGTGGCGCGCCTTGCCTGCGCGCTCCATCGCCGGGTGGAGGACCTGCTTGAACCCGTGACCCCCGTTGCCTGATCCGACAGTATCGAGGGATATCGGATTTGTCCGAGCGGGGTCCTATGCTTGCTGAGGAGCGGAAGCTGCTCGAACTATGCGAGGCGAAACGCTTCGCATGGAAGGGGCGCAGCGTGGCTGCAATTCGGGCGGGTGTGGACATGGGCGCTACCAAACAGCAAGATCACTGGATGGGCCTTGTGGGCTTTGACCCTGTGTTCTGCCGCAAGGCGGGGGAGTTGGATGAGCGGTGCGATGTGGTGAACCATGTGGTTGCCGGCTATCCGTTGGAGCATGTGCTGGTAGGGTTCAATCGCTGGGATAACGAATGGGAAATGATGCCGCCGGTGCTCATTGGGGCGAATGGGCACTGGGTTGCGATCGTAAACACCAAGCTCGATGAGGTTTCGGTTTCACTAGATGATGTCGATCCGGAAGATGGCTTTGTCAACTGGGCGCGCGAGTGCGGATGGGTGCGAGAGGGCGAGACGGTTACGTTTGATTGGGATGTCGTGTGGCGCGAATATCCTGCTCCAGGGCTCATCGGACAAAAGATTCGCCGAATCGAGCCCTTGGTGGAGTCGGACCCGCGCTATGGCAACTTCGGTCTATTGTGCGGTGCCGCTGCCGTCCTCGATACGGATCGTCTGGAAGTCTACAACGCGCTCGACGAGAACTGTATCAGAGTACGTCGCATTGTGGATGAACAGGGTGAACGCAAGCAGCTTCGCTTTGATGAGGACGGCAGGTTGCTTCGACAGCGTCTGCAGAGGGCGTTGCATTGGGAGAGGGAGCGGATCCTGAGAACGGGGCGAGGGGTGAACTTCGGCAGCATGACGGAACAGATTAACACGGAAATCCGGGCCCTGGAAGCCGAGCGTGACGTGCGGGTGCTTTTCGCCGTCGAGTCGGGCAGCCGTGCCTGGGGATTCGCGTCTCCTGACAGCGATTACGACGTGCGCCTGGTGTATGTTCGCAAGCCGGCTGAATATATGAGGCTCGAGAAAACGCGCGATGTGATCGAATGGAAGCTCGACGATACGCTCGATATCAACGGCTGGGATTTGGCGAAGTTCCTAAAACTCATGCGCGCCTCGAACCCGTCGGTGTTCGAATGGCTGGCATCGCCGATCGTCTACCGCGAGAAGAGCGCGTTCTCGCGAGTCCGTGAGCTGGCGCGACGGTGTTATTCGCCCGCTGCAAGCGCTCATCACTACTATGGGATGGCGAAGAGCACCTACAACAGCCATCTGCTCGGCGAGCGCGTAAGTCTCAAGAAGTACCTGTACGTTACAAGGGCGCTACTCGCCATCCGGTGGGCGGCTTCGTCAGACGAGCCGGTTCCCATGGAATTTGCAAAGCTGGTAGATGGCCTGTTGGAGAAAGAGCTCCAACCGCTCATCCAAGAGGTGGTCGCCGAGAAGATGCTCTCTGGTGAGCACGTTGGCCACGAGCGGATTCCTTGGCTTGATCGGTGGATCGCGGATGCGTTTGCGGAATGCGAGAGCCTGCTGTCTACGGTGCAAAGCGTCCGGCCGTACCCTGGGACGATCTGGACAGGGCATTTCTGGACATCGTGAACGGCTAATGCGCTGGCGATGCCTGCCGTTCGGGAGGCGCGCATCGTACGCTCGGCATCTTGACCCTAGGACACCTGCTTTGCGAGGATCTTCTGGAAGAACTTGGTGTTGTAGAGGGGGAGCGCGGCCGGAACATCGAGCTGGTTCTTCGCCAGCCCTAGGACCTTCTCGCCGTTATGCCCCATGTCGGCGATGAACATGAGTCCTGAGACGAAGCTCGCCATATCGGAACCGAGATACACGATGGGGTCTGCCATCTCACGCGACGTGGCAAGGCGCCCGATGGCCCCGTTCTCCTTGAGGAGCTTGTCGGCGCCGCCCGCCATTTTCTCGAACTCTGCCTTCATGCCCGTGTCGGTCGACCCGGGCAGCACGGCGTTGACGCGAATGCCGCGGCTGCCGTACTCGACCGCCTTGAGCGTCGTGTAATAGTTCATGGCGCGCTTGGAGAGCGTGTAGGCCATGATGCCGACGCCGTTTCTCGGCGAGACGCGCTTCATGAAGGCGACCATCTCGTCCCAGGTGGCGCAATCCATGATCTTCACGTACTCGCGCTTCCACTTCTCCCACATGAGCCCGCCCGTGGAGGTCACGTAGACGATGGCTCCGCCCGCGGCCATGCGCTTATCGAGATGGGTATCGGTGATGTACTTGTTGGCGATGAAATTGACCGTGAAGGTGGTCCAGTAGTCGGTCTTCGCGCCCGAGAGGCCGGCTACACCGAAGAAGCAGTCGATATGGCTCGGGATCGCGGTAAACGCCTCGTCGATGCTTTGCTTGTTGGAAAGGTCGCACGTGAGGAACGCCTTCGATCCGGGAAGCTCGACGATGTTTCTGTCGAGTGCGTACACCTCGGCACCGAGCTCGATGAGCAGCTCGCAGGTCGCCTTGCCCATGCCGCTTGCCGCTCCGGTAACCACGCACGTCTTGCCCTGATATCCCAGCAGATCGTTCAAGATGCCCTCCTTCGAAATGAGACAAATGTATATTGAACATAGGGCAGGGCTCCCCCGCGGGTAGGTGGCGGTGGGCAAAATGAGACAGAAGGGGCGAGTATTCTCATGAGACGGAGCTATGTGAAAGAGAGCCTTACCCAAGCGTTGCTGCGCCTGCTCGAACGAAAGCGTTTGGACGAGATCAGCGTGAGCGAGCTTGTCGCGGAGGCGGGGGTGTCGCGCGCGTCGTTCTACCGGAATTTCACCTCCATTCGGGATATCGCCGACAGATTCGTCGCCGATCGGTTCGCCGAGCTCTTCGCTCGCAACACCATGACAGCTAAGAACGTATCCCAAGTTGTCGAGTGGATCTTCCAAGGGATTTATTCATATAGACGCGAGTTCACGGTGCTGTATCGAAGAGGCCTGCTTGCCGGGTTGGACGATCTGTTCTATGTGTGGACTGTTGAGCAGATCGAGCGCTTGGGGGTTCTCAACAACCGCTACCAACCTCATTACTTCGCGGGCGCTTCGTCCGCTTTGGTGAAGGCGTGGATAGGATACGGCTTTGAGGAGAGTCCGTGCGAGATGGCGTGCATTTTCGCCCGGTCGCTGGAGGGGTATCTCTAGGAAAACAACCTCTCGCCGGCGTGTGCCGAGCGGCTCCGGGGGCTCGGTCTCGATGAACCAGTGGTCCTCAAGATAATCGCGGATGTAGACCCCTTGCTGCTTGTTTTGCGCTGCTCGCGAAATAGATGATGTGCGAGCCCGCGAGCGACTGCTCGCGAATAGGGGTGCCCGGGCCAGGGTGCCTCCTCGAGGACGGGGTTAGGTGCAGTCGATTTCGCGTTAGGTGCAAATGGCCTGAGAAAAAACTCGAGGGCGCCTGAGATTTCCCTGCGAGTTTGCACCTAACGTGAAAAGAGGTGCACCCAACGGGAAAAGGGGTGCACGGAACGCGGGATGCGGCCCCCGCGGCGGGGGAGAGGTCTGCCATGACCGCGTCAAATATGGAGATAGGCGGGTATGGAGATTCTGCTGGCATTTCGCACGCGAGACGCGTATCATACCGACCTGTATTGACCGGCTCCTGTCGGTGATTCGCTGTGCCGCGACAGCCAGCGCGCACACCGTGACGACAGGAGGCACGAGGACAACCCGTCGTGGCCAAGCCCCGTGCTTAAAACCCCAAAGGAGTTGACATGGCTGAGGAGAAGTACGTCCCGCGTCTCAAGACCAAGTACCAGAACGAGGTCCGCAAGCAGCTGCAGGACAAGTTCCAGTACAAGAACGTCATGATGATCCCCAAGATCGAGAAGATCGTCGTGAACATGGGTGTCGGCGAGGCCGCCACCGATTCCAAGGCTATCGACGGCGCCGTGCGCGACCTGCGCGCCATCACCGGCCAGCAGCCGATGATCACCCGCGCTCGTAAGTCCATCGCTTCCTTCCGCCTGCGCGCCGGTATGCCCATCGGCGCCAAGGTCACCCTCCGCGGCGACCGCATGTGGGAGTTCCTCGACCGTCTCACCGCCGTCGCGATCCCCCGTATCCGCGACTTCCGCGGCATCTCGCCCAAGAGCTTCGACGGCCGCGGCAACTTCTCCATGGGCGTGACCGAGCAGCTCATCTTCCCTGAGATCGACTTTGACTCCATCGACCACACCCGTGGTATGGACATCACCATCGTCACCACCGCCAAGACCGACGAAGAGGGCCGCGCCCTTCTCGACGGTTTCGGCTTCCCCTTCAAGAAGTAGCGAAACCGCTCCGGCTCCGGGCCGCTCGCTAGCGGCCCGTCCGGTGCCTGTACATCCATGTTAGGAGGTAAGTAAGTGGCTAAGAAATCGATGATCGCCAAGCAGCAGCGTGAGCCGAAGTTCTCGACGCGCGCATACACCCGTTGCCAGCGTTGCGGCCGTCCGCATTCGGTCTACCGCAAGTTCGGCCTGTGCCGTGTCTGCTTCCGCGAGCTGGCGCTCAAAGGCGAGCTTCCCGGCATCAAGAAGGCCAGCTGGTAAGTCACTGCCAGTGTCCGGGTAGTGCAGCCCGGGCAGGGAAGAGCGTGCACGGCAGGCTCGACCGCTAAGGGTGGTCGAGGACCGGTTGCACGAGTTCATCTAGAACGAAGGAGAATCTGCATGAACCTCACTGACCCGATCGCAGACATGCTTACGCGTATCCGTAACGCGAACTCTGCGAACAAGGCCACGGTCTCGATGCCGAGCAGCAAGAAGCTCGTCGAGATCGTGCGCGTTCTGTGTGAAGAGGGCTACATCGAGGGCTACACCGTCGAGGATACGGTGCCCCAGAAGACCCTCAACATCACCCTCAAGTACGGCCCCAAGAAGCAGAAGGTCATCTCTGGCATCAAGCGCATTTCCAAGCCTGGTCTGCGCAAGTATGCCGGTGTCGCCGACCTTCCCCGCGTCCGCGGTGGTCTTGGTACCGCCATCGTTTCCACCAGCAAGGGCGTCATGGCCGACCGTGACTGCCGCAAGGCCGGCGTCGGCGGCGAGATCGTCGCGTTCGTCTGGTAAGACGTAGGCGAGTAGAAGGAAGGAGAACACCGTGTCCCGTATCGGTAAGAAGCCTGTCCAGATTCCCGCCGGAGTCGACGTGGCAGTCGACGGTTCGCATGTGACCGTCAAGGGCCCCAAGGGCCAGCTCGAGCTTGATATCTACAGCAAGCTCTCCATCTCCATCGAGGAGAACATGCTCACCGTGAGCCGTCCGGACGACGAGCGCGAGACCCGCGCCCGCCACGGCCTCACCCGCGCGCTCATCCAGAACATGGTCACGGGCGTGTCCGAGGGCTACACCAAGTCCCTCGAGCTCGCCGGCGTTGGTTACCGTGTGCAGCTCAAGGGCAAGGACCTCGAGCTCTCGCTCGGTTACTCGCATCCCGTGAACTACGCTGCTCCCGAAGGTATCACCTTCGAGGTGCCCGACAACACGCACATCAACGTGAAGGGTATCGACAAGCAGCAGGTCGGCCAGGTCGCCGCCGAGATCCGCACCAAGCGTCCGCCTGAGCCCTACAAGGGCAAGGGTATCCACTACGTTGGCGAGCACATCCGTCGCAAGCTCGGCAAGGCCGCCAAGTAGTAGGTACGCCCGACTGGTAAGTCCAGCACCCCGTCAGGTGTTGGCAAGATCCTCTAAGGAGATTCAAGGATGGATAAGAACAAAGCGAAGCTCGCCGGCCTCAAGCGTCGCCAGCGTCGCGTCCGCGGGAAGATCTTTGGCACGCCCGAGCGTCCTCGCCTGCGCGTGACCCGCACCAACGCAAACATCTACGCGATGATCGTGGACGACACGAAGGGCCACACCCTTGTTTCGGCCTCGACCCTCGAGCCCGAGTTCAAGGGCACCCACACCTCGAACAAGGAGGCTGCCGAGAAGGTCGGTAAGCTCGTTGGCGAGCGCGCCATCGAGGCCGGCATCAAGGCTGTCACCTTCGATCGCGGTGGCCGTATCTACCATGGCCGCGTGAAGGCCCTCGCCGACGGTGCTCGCGCCGCCGGCCTCGAGTTCTAGGAGGTTTGAGCATGGCTCGTAATCGTGACAACAAGCAGCGCGAGGCCTCCGAGTTCGAGGAGCGCGTCGTCTTCATCAACCGTGTTGCCAAGACCGTCAAGGGCGGTCGCCGCATGTCGCTCGTGGCGCTCGTCGTCGTAGGCGACGGCAAGGGCAACGTTGGTCTTGGCATGGGCAAGTCCGCCGAGGTGCCCCTGGCTATCTCCAAGGCTTCCCTCGATGCCAAGAAGCATATGTTCCATGTGCCCGTCACCGAGTCCGGCACCATTCCGCATGAGGTCGAGGGCCACTTTGGCGCTGGCCGCATCATCATCAAGCCCGCTGTCGAGGGTACCGGCGTCATCGCCGGTGGCGCCGTGCGCCCCCTCTTCGAGCTTGCCGGCATCAAGAACGTCCTCTCCAAGTCGCTCGGTACCGATAACGGCCTGAACATCATCAAGGCCGCTGCCGAGGGCCTCAAGGAGCTCTCGAGCCCCGAGGATGTGGCGGCCCGCCGCGGCATCACGGTCTCCGAGATGTTCGTGGGCAAGAAGGAGGCTTAACGATGGCAGATACCATCAAGGTCAAGCAGGTCCGTAGCACCAACGGCTGCAAGCAGGATCAGGTCAGGACCGTCAAGGCCCTCGGCCTCGGGAAGATCAACCGTGTTCACGAGCTTCCCGACAACGAATCTGTTCGCGGAATGATCTTCAAGGTCAAGCACCTTGTTGAGATTGTAGAGGAGTAGCAATGCAGCTTCATGACCTCACCCCCGCGCCGGGGTCGACCCATAGGCGCAAGCGCATCGGCCGCGGTAACTCCTCCGGCCATGGCACCACGGCCGGTCGCGGCCAGAAGGGCCAGCTGTCCCGTTCCGGCGGCGGCAAGGGTTCGGGCTTCGAGGGCGGCCAGACGCCGCTCGCTATGCGTCTGCCCAAGCTTCCTGGCTTCCGCAATCCCCGTCGCATCGAGTTCGCGCCTGTGAACATCGCTCGTCTTGACGAGAAGTTCGAGGACGGTGCCGTGATCGACGGTGCCGCGCTCAAGGCTGCCGGCATCATCAAGAAGGAATTCCAGCCCGTGAAGGTTCTTGCTGAGGGCGAGACCACCAAGAAGTTCACGGTGCGCGTCGACAAGGTCTCGGCTGCTGCCCAGGCCAAGATCGAGGCCGCTGGCGGAAAGGTCGAGCTCCCGTGCTAACTGGCCTGAAGAACGCGTTCCGTGTCAAAGACCTCCGGGATAAGATTCTCTTCACCATAGCGATGCTCGTTGTGTACCGTATCGGTGCGCACGTTCCTGTGCCCGGTGTCCCCTTCCAGGGGATGCTGGGCCTTTTCGGCGATTCGGGCGCTATGTCGCTGTTGAATCTGTTCTCCGGCGGAGCCCTGAGCTATGTATCGGTGTTCTCGCTCGGCATCATGCCCTACATCACGAGCTCCATCATTATGCAGCTTCTGCAGAGCGTGGTTCCGAGCCTGCACGAGCTTGCCCGCGAGGGCGAGGTCGGTCAGACCAAGATCACCCAGTATTCTCGCTACCTGACGCTTGGCCTAGGGATCCTCAACTCCATCGGCTACCTGTTCCTCTTCAAGAGCTACGGGATCAGCTTCTCCGACGCGGGCGCACCCGAGATCATCTTCGACATCATGATCGTCGGCACGCTCACCGCAGGCGCGATGCTCATCATG
This sequence comes from Enorma phocaeensis, assembly GCF_900186505.1. Taxonomy (GTDB): domain Bacteria; phylum Actinomycetota; class Coriobacteriia; order Coriobacteriales; family Coriobacteriaceae; genus Enorma; species Enorma phocaeensis. The sequence continues at coordinate 219,333 of NZ_LT891970.1, read as the reverse complement.
TGGATCGGTGAGCTCATCACCCAGCGCGGTATCGGTAACGGCATGTCGCTCATCATCTTCGCCAACATCATGGCGGGGTTGCCGCAGGCTGTTGCCTCCTCCATGTCGGATGGCTCGATGGGCCTCGTGATCACGGCCATCATCCTCGTGGTCATCCTGCTCGTCATCCCGTTCATCGTCTACCTCGAGCGCGGTCAGCGCCGCATCCCGGTGCAGTACGCCAAGCGCGTGGTGGGCAGGCGCATGATGGGTGGTCAGTCCACCTATCTGCCCATCAAGGTGAACACTGCGGGCGTCGTGCCGATCATCTTCGCAAGCGCGCTTCTCTACTTCCCGGCGCAGCTTGCGGTCTTCTTCCCCAACGTCGGTTGGGTGCAGGTGGTCGCCAATGCACTCGCCACGGGCTGGATCAACTGGATCTTGAACGTGGTGCTCATCGTGTTCTTTGCGTACTTCTATACGTCGATGATCTTCAACCCCGACGAGACGGCCGAGAACCTCAAGCGCCAGGGCGGCTTCATCCCCGGCGTGCGTCCCGGTCGCGCCACGGCGAACTACATCAAGAACGCCCTCAACAAGATCACGCTCCCCAGTGCGATCTTCCTGGCGCTCATCGCCATCTTCCCGTCGATCGTCTTCTCGGCGACCGGCAACCAGCTCATCCAGTCGTTCGGCGGCACGTCCGTCCTCATCATGGTCGGCGTGGTCCTCGATACCATCGATAAGGTGGAGGGCCAGCTCAAGATGTACGACTACGATGGCTTCTTCAAGTAAGTCAGAGAGGAGTCACCCATGAACATCGTTCTGTTGGGAGCGCCCGGTGCCGGTAAGGGCACCATGGCTCAGAAGCTCGTCGCGGATTATGGCGTCGCGCATATCTCTACGGGTGACCTGCTCCGCGCTGCCGTCAAGGGCGGCACCGAGCTGGGTGTCCAGGCCAAGAAGTACATGGATGCTGGCGAGCTCGTGCCCGATCAGCTCGTGATTGACCTCGTCAAGGAGCGCCTTGCTGCCGATGATGCGCAGAAGGGCTTCATCCTCGACGGGTTCCCGCGCAATACGGTTCAGGCTGTGACGCTCGATTCCGAGCTCGCCGGGATGGGTCGCTCCATCGACTGCGCGCTGCTCATCGATGTCGAGCCCAAGGTCATCATCGACCGTCTTTCGGCCCGCCGGACCTGCCGCGCCTGCGGCTACACCGGCACGGCTTCCGATGCGGTGTGCCCCACTTGCGGTGGCGAGATGTACCAGCGCGATGACGACAAGCCCGAGACCATCCAGAACCGTTTGGATGTCTACCAGACCTCGACCGCCCCGCTCGTGGAGTACTATCGCGGTCAGGGTCTGCTGAAGGCAGTCGACGGTGCTCGCGCTATCGACGTCGTCTACGCCGATGTGAAGGAAGCGCTCGGTCTATGATCAAGATCAAGACTGATGCGGAAATCGAGGAGATTAAGAAGGCCGGAGCGCTGTCTAAGATGGCGCTCCGCCATGTTGGCGCCATGGTGCGTCCCGGCGTCTCCACGTTCGAGCTTGATCAGCTGGCCGAGCAGATCATCCGCATGCACGGCGGAACGCCTGCCTTCAAGGGGTACGGCGGGTTCCCCGGAACCATCTGTGCATCGCTTAACGATGCCGTCGTGCATGGCATCCCCAACCCTGACGTGATCCTGCGCGATGGCGACATCTTGTCGGTGGACACGGGCGCCATCGTCGACGGCTGGGTCGGCGATAACGCTTGGACCTTCTACGTCGGCAATCCCTCGTCTGAGGTCAAAGCGCTCTGCGAGGTCACCCTCGACTGCCTCAAGGCGGGTATCGCACAAGCTGTTCCCGGCAATCGGATCGGTGACATCGGCCACGCGATCCAGTCGCTCGCCGAGTCGCATGGCTACGGCGTGCTCCGCGAGTACGTCGGCCACGGCGTTGGCCGTGTGATGCACGAGGAGCCGAACGTCCCCAACTTCGGCAAGAAGGGAAGGGGCATTCGCCTCGAGGCGGGCATGGTTATCGCCATCGAGCCCATGATCACGCTCGGCACGCACCATGTGTCGACCGGTCCTGATGGCTGGATCGTCACGACGAACGACCATCTGCCGGCTGCGCATTACGAGAACACGATAGCCATCACGAACGATGGCCCGATGATTCTCACGCAAGATGCTCAGGGTGCGTGGTGCTCGCTCCAAGGCGGTGTCATGTAGGTCACGATTCTGGTTTCGGGCGTTTGCCGCGCCACTGGATCCAGAACCCTATCGACGGCTCCTCTGCGTGCGCTCGATACGCATGCGGGGGAGTTATGAAGTCATTACGAAAAATCCACGATACAGCACAAAGTGTTGTATCATTCGCTGTTGCTGTCGTTTCCAAGAGAAAGATGTGCCTGTGAAAAAGGAAGATGCAATCGAACTCGAGGGTAAGGTCACCGAGCCGCTCCCCAATGCGATGTTCCGCGTCGAGCTCGAGAACGGTCATTCGGTGCTTTGCTCCATCTCGGGCAAGATCCGCATGAACTACATTCGTATCCTCCCGGGCGATAGGGTCGTTGTGGAGCTCTCTCCCTATGACCTCACGCGCGGGCGCATCACGTATCGCTACAAGTAAGTGACGGCCCGCCCCTTTGGGGCATTCCAGCTAGGGTATTAACGTCTGCGGCTGGACGAGTAGATAGTAGGCAGTGTTTCGCGTATCCGAAAGGAAACATCATGAAGGTACGTCCTTCGGTTAAGAAGATGTGCGACAAGTGCAAGATCATTAGGCGCCATGGCAAGGTGCTCGTCATCTGCGAGAACCCGCGCCACAAGCAGCGTCAGGGTTAAGAGAGGAGATTGAAAGTTGGCCCGTATCAATGGTGTCGACCTTCCGCGTGAGAAGCGCGTCGAGATCGGTCTGACCTACATTTACGGCATCGGCCGCACCACCGCGTCCAAGATCTGCGCGGAGACTAACATCAATCCGGATACTCGCGTCCGCGACCTCACCGACGAGGAAGTCGACGTTATCCGTAAGTACATCGACGAGAACCACATCATGGTCGAGGGCGACCTCCGCCGTGAGCGCAACCAGAACGTCAAGCGCCTTATGGACATCGGTTGCTACCGTGGCCTGCGCCACCGCAAGGGCCTGCCGGTCCGCGGTCAGCGTACGCACACCAACGCTCGCACCCGCAAGGGCCCGAAGCGTCAGATCGGTGCAAAGAAGAAGAAGTAAGGAGCGCTAGATGGCTACTGCAAAGAACAAGCGCGGCGCTGTCACCCGTATCAAGCGCGCTGATCGCAAGAACATCTCCGTGGGGCAGGCGCACATCCGCTCCACGTTCAACAACACGATCATCTCGATCACCGATCCCCAGGGGAATGTCATCGCATGGCGTTCCGCCGGCCAGGTGGGCTTCAAGGGCTCCCGTAAGAGCACGCCCTTCGCTGCCCAGATGGCCGCCGAGGCTTGCGCCAAGGCCGCTATGGAGCACGGCATGCACAAGGTCGCCGTGTTCGTGAAGGGCCCGGGCTCCGGTCGCGAGACCGCCATCCGCTCGCTCCAGGCCGCCGGCCTCGAGGTCACGAGCATCCAGGACAAGACCCCCATCCCGCACAACGGCTGCCGCCCCAAGAAGCGTCGCCGCGTGTAACTGAAAGGATCGCATTACCATGGCAATCGACAGGACTCCTGTTCTTAAGCGCTGCCGCCAGCTCGGGGTCGATCCCGTTGAGCTCGGCTATAGCAGCAAGAAGGAATCGAAGCGTCAGCCCAAGCGTCGCCGTAAGGAATCCGAGTACGGCATGCAGCTGCGCGAGAAGCAGAAGGCTAAGTTCATCTACGGCGTGCTCGAGAAGCAGTTCCATCGCTACTTCGAGCGTGCTCGCCGCATGAAGGGCGTCACGGGTGACAATCTCATGACCCTTCTCGAGAGCCGTCTCGACAACGTCGTGTTCCGTCTCGGCTTCGCCCGCACCCGTCGCGAGGCCCGTCAGACCGTGACCCACGGCCACTTCACCGTGAACGGTGTTCGCGTTGACATCCCCTCCTACCAGGTCAAGCCCGGCGACGTCGTCGCTGTTGGCGAGAAGTATCGCGACCTCCTTCCCATCAAAGAGGCCCTCATCCAGTCCGAGCGCTTCGAGGTGCCCGGCTGGCTCGAGGTCGATATCGAGAAGCTCTCCGGTAACGTGCTCTCGCTGCCCACGCGTGAGCAGATCAGCACTGATATCCAAGAGCAGCTCATCGTCGAGCTCTACTCTAAGTAGTCCATCCGGGCTGCTGAGGCTGGAGGTTAATACATGTCAGAATTCATTAGGCCTCAGGTTCAAGTCGAGGAGATCGATGCGACTTCCGCTCGCGTCTCCGTTGAGCCGCTCGAGCGCGGGTACGGTGACACGCTGGGCAACTCCCTGCGTCGCGTACTCCTGTCCTCCCTGGAGGGCGCCGCGGTCGAGGCGATCCAGATCGATGGAGCCCAGCATGAGTTCATGACCATCCCCAACATGGTCGAAGATGTCACCGACATCGTTCTGAACGTGAAGGGCCTGGTCTTCCGTACTCTGGGCACCAGCGCAGGCGAGGGTACGGCCACCATCTCCGTTGATGGCCCTTGCGAGGTCACCGGTGCGGACTTCTTCATTCCGTCCGAGTTCGAGCTCGTCAATCCCGAGCAGCACATCGCCACGCTCAACGAGGGCGGTCACCTCACCATGAGCATGCGCATCGGCTACGGTCGCGGCTATGTGTCTTACGAGGGCAACAAGCGCGATAACGACCCCATCGGCGTTATCCATGTCGACTCTCTGTTCTCGCCCGTGCGCCGTTGCGCCAAGCTCGTCGAGGCGTGCCGTGTTGGCCAGCACACCGACTACGATCGTCTCGTCCTCGAGATCGAGACGAACGGTGCGCTCACCCCGCGTGATGCCGTGGTCCAGGCCGCGAACATCATCAACCAGCACATGAGTGCCTTCATGAACCTCGCCGAGACCCCCGAGGCGGAGGAGGAGCCTTCCATCTTCGCTCCCGAGGTCACCAGCGACAACGCCGAGCTCGATAAGCAGATCGAGGATCTCGATCTCTCGGTTCGCTCTTACAACTGCCTGAAGCGCGCGAGCATCCACTCCGTGCGCCAGCTGGTGGAGTTCTCCGAGAACGATCTGCTTAACATCCGCAACTTCGGCGTGAAGTCGATCGAGGAAGTTAAGGATAAGCTTGAGTCGATGGGTCTGAGCCTCAAGGCATAGGCTCTGCACATAGAGGAGAAACGAGACCATGCGTCACAACAAGAAGAAAGGCCTGAAGCTCGGTACCGACGCGAGCCATACCAAGGCCATGAAGAAGAGCCTTGCCAAGTCGCTCTTCGAGAACGACCGCATCAAGACCACCGAGACCCGCGCCAAGGCGCTCCGTGGCTACGTCGAGCCCATCATCACCTGGGCTAAGAAGGGCGACCTTCACTCTCGTCGTCTGGCCATCGCCAAGCTCGGCGATAAGCAGCTCGTTGCCGAGATCTTCGACAAGGCCGCTCAGGGCATGTGGGCCGACCGCAACGGTGGTTACACCCGCATCATGAAGCTCGGTCCCCGCAAGGGCGATAACGCCCGCATGGTGATCATCGAGATCGTGAGCGAGCCCGTGGTCAAGAAGGCTTCCAAGGCTGCGCCCAAGAAGGCCGTCGCTCCGAAGAAGGTCGAGAAGGTCGAGGAGGAGGCTCCCGAGGCCGAGGCCGTCGAGACCGAGGAGACCGTTGAGGTCGCCGAGGAGACTACCGATGCTGCCGAGGAGCAGGCCGAGTAACCTCGTCGCCATATGGTTTTTGGCAAGGGCCCCCGTTGCGGGGCCCTTTTTGGTATCGTTTCGGTTGCGCACCGGGCGCTCAGGTGCAATGCGCCGCCTGTGATCGCTTGCGGTTTTGTTTGGAGCAGCGGAGTCCTCTGGGCGATCGTTTGCCTTGATGCGCCCAAGTAACGCGAACGTGAGAGTCGAGAGGCGAGGTGGCATGCTCGAGGTCGTCGATGTGGAGGTGGGCTTTACTGCACCGGCAGCAGGTGAGGCACGTGAGCGCAGCGAATCCGTGCAACCGCTTGGCGTTCAGGCCCTCGCTGGCGTTTCGTGCACCATCGCACCCGGTGAGATGGTTGCGATCATCGGTCGCAACGGTTCGGGCAAAACCACGCTTGCGCGCGTCATGTGCGGCGCTCAGGCTCCCGATATGGGTATGGTTCGCGTTACCGGGGATAACGAAGCGGTGACCTCTCGAACGGACGAAATTCGGCGTCTAGTGGGCCTGGTTGGCCAGAGCCCCTATGATCAGGCGGTGTCTACCGAAGTACTCGATGAGGTCGCGTTCGGCCCGAGGAACCTCGGCCTGGATGAAGAAGAAGTCTCGGTTCGGTGTGATGAGGCCCTTGCTGCGGTTGGTCTGAGCGACTTTGCGGGCAGGCTGGTCTCCACGCTTTCCGGTGGAGAGCTGCAGCGCCTCGCGCTTGCGGGAATACTCGCCATGCATCCTGCCTACCTGGTGCTCGACGAGGTGACCGCGCAGTTGGACAGCGCGTGCCGCCCGGCGTTTCGGCGCCTGTTTCGCGACCTCGCGTCCCGGGGTGCTGGCGTGGCCCTCGTCACGCACGATCCCATCGAGGTCATCGCCTGCGATCGCGTGTTGGTTCTTGAAGCGGGCCGCCTGATATGGGAAGGCGCTCCCGCTGACCTGCTTTTAGACGTCGACGGGTATGGGCTGTGGAGCCGCACGCTCATCGATAACCCCTACGTCGAGGCGTTGCGCCGCGCCCTTGAATGCGGCTACGACGTATCTCGAGGGATCGAGCCGGAGGATGTGGGCCGTTGGGTTCGCGAGAGCCTGCGCGCGGGAGTGCTGAACGAGCAGGCTGTATCGGAGCTGCGATCGTGCTGCGCGGCGCCTTCCGCTGCCGTTGATGCCTCGCGACTTGAGGCGGGCCGCGCGGGCGAGCAGGGGGTCTCGGTCGAAGGGGCGACGGTCACGCTTGGTGGCACCCAGGTTCTCGACGGCATCGATTTTGAGGCGCGGCCGCGCGAGATAGTGCTCCTCGCTGGCCGGTCCGGTGCGGGCAAGACCACGCTCGCCTGTCTTATGGCCGGTCTAATCAGCCCGGATGACGGAGCGGTGTACATCTGCGGCGAGCGGCCACGTCCAGGTATGGTGGGTCTTGCGTTCCAGAACCCTGAGCAGCAGTTTTTTCTCGAGAGCGTGGAGGCGGAGCTTGCCTTCGCCCCCCGTAATCTCGGCCTTGGCGAGGATGAGGTTTGCGAGCGCGTCGTGCAGGCGAGGGATCGAACGGCGCTCGACGTGCCGCTTGCTGCAGATCCATTTTCGCTATCCGGCGGGCAGGCCCGGCGCGTGGGGTTCGCCAGCGTTATCACCGCGGACCCGCGGGCGCTTGTCCTCGATGAGCCGACAGCCGGCCTCGACACCCCATCGCGCGCGGCGCTTCACGAGCTGGTGAACTCGCTTGCCGAGGAGGGGCTGCCCGTCGTGGTCGTGAGCCATGACCTAGAGGAGTGGCTGCCCGAGGTGGACCGTGTCATCGTGATCGCAGGCGGCAGGATGGTCTGGGCGGGTAGCCCCTTCGAGCATGCGGACGCCTCGCGGGCGTTCAGGGATGCCGGTATGGAGCCTCCGGAATCATGGCGGCTCATCGAGGAGATGGACGGCCCTGCGATGGGGGAGGGGGCGACCGCGGCAGCAATGCCCTTCGAGGCGGGCGGCGGCGCTCCGGTACCCTTGGCATCCCCGTTGCTCAGTCGCATCGATGCACGGGTGAAGATCGTGCTTCTGCTGGGGGCGACGATCGCGATCTTTGCTGCGCAGGCGCCGTGGGCCCTTGCGCTATGGATACTTGCGGCTGCGGTATCGCTTGGGATGGCGGGCGTGGGCCCGAGCGCGTTGCTCCGCTCGATCAGACCGGTGGCTGCGCTCCTCTTGTTCATCGTCTGCGCGAACCTCGTGTCCTGCGATGGAACGGGCGATATAGCGTTGTGGGGTGCTTTGGGGGTGAGCACGGTAGGTGGCCTCCGAGCGGCAGGGGCTGTGATTCGCATCGCGTTGCTCGTGAGCCTCGCGCTCGCGGTCTCGTCCTCCACGACGCCTACGGCGCTCGCGGACGGCTGCGTTCGCCTCATGCGGCCCCTTGGTAGGTTCAACGTGCCCGTTGCCGATGTGGGTCTTATGCTCTCCATGGCGCTCCGCTTCATCCCGCTCGTCACCGAAGAGGTTCATCGCATCCGAATGGCTCAGGCAGCGCGCGGCGCGGCGTTCGACGAGGCTGGCGTTATTAGGCGCGTGCGCGCGTGGGCATCGGTGCTCACGCCGGTGGTCGTGGGGCTCTTCAGACGGGCCGATCGCGTCGCGGAATCCATGGACGCGCGCTTGTACGAGAGCTCGGCGCGCCTAGGTCCACGGCCTTTGCCGCTCGACGGGCGGAGTCGCGCGGCACTTGCCGTGGGTATCGCGGTTATGGCGTTAGTGGTTATCATGTCCTGCATGGGATAAAGCGAAGGGGCCCGGACAGGACGGAAGGGTCTCATGGGGAGCGGGGAGTGCTGATGGCATTCGACAAGCAGGAGGCCGGTGAGGGCACCATCGTGTTGCGCGTTGCCTACGCGGGCGGCGCGTACAGCGGATTCGCCGAGCAGCCGCAGCCTGGCGTCAGGACGATCGCGGGAGAGCTCAGGCGGGCTCTCGAGACGTTCCTGCGCCGCGGGGTCGAGCTTACCTGCGCGGGCAGAACGGATGCCGGCGTGCATGCGCTCAGCCAGTACGTGAGCTTTTCCGCCGAAGCGGCGGAGCTTAAGATCCCTGCGCGCAGGTGGTTGCGTGCGATGGACGCCCTGCTGCCGCGCGACATCGCCGTAAACGCGGTCTTCCATGCGGCACCAGGGTTCTCGGCTCGCTTCGATGCCGAGGCGCGAACCTACGTCTATCGCATCGCAGACCGGCCCGAGCGCCCCGTGCTCACACGCGACCGGGTTTGGTGGCTGCGAACCCCGCTCGATGACGGAGCGATGCGCGAGGCGATGGGCTGCCTGGTGGGGGAGCATGACTTCAAGAGCTTCTGCAAGGCGGCTTCGGCGGTGGGCAAGCCAACGTGCCGCAACGTGATGGAGGTAGGGTTCTCGCGCGCCCGCGAGCTGGATGAAGAGCTGCTCGAGTTCACCATTACCGGCAACGCCTTCCTGCATTCAATGGTCCGCACCATTGTGGGTACGCTCGCAGAGGTGGGCCAGGGTCGTCGTGAGCCGGGATGGGTCGCCGAGGCCCTTGCTGCCTGCGATCGCGCTGCCGCAGGACCTACGGCCCCTGCTGACGGGCTCGTGTTCCGCGCCGTGCGCTATCCGGAAGGCTCGCTCACCCCGGCACCGTGAGCAGGATGCCTCGCAGCTGCAAATCCGCGTGTTGCTGATATGGTTGCTTGAGATGGCGCCGCCAAGCCTCATCAGGTCCGAAAAAATGGACATGGCGTGCAGCCGTCGGCGAGCGCTTTCGGGCATTTGCCGGGTGCTACCATAACGAATATCAGGCTCGTTTTCCGTATGTTGGGAGGCTTGGGTCCCGTGTCGCGCCGCGCTGCTAAGCAACCGCTCGTGTCCGTCGTCATGACGACGCGCAATGCTGAGCAGCATATTGGTCGCGCGGTCGAGAGCGTGCTTTCCCAAGGCAGTACTGATATCCAACTGCTCGTCGCAGATCGGGGCTCAACGGACGGGACCGTAAGGATCCTCGAGGGCATCGCCGAGCGCGAAATCTCCCTCGATGTCCTGAATCTGGGCGATGCTGACGAGGAGGCCGCTCTCGATGCGGCTATCGCTGCGTCTCGGGGACGCTATATCCTCGTCATGGGGCAAAACGACTGGTTCGCCCCGCATGCGCTCGAAGCGCTAGCCCAAGCTCTTGCAGCCTCTGAGCTCGAGATGGGCATCATGGCCCTCTCGATCGACACCTACCTCGGCCATGGAGAGCGCGTCTCTCAGGTGCTCGACGTGCCCTTGGCGCCCACCTCCTCCGCATCGGAGTTTCGACATGGTGCAGCTCCCCTCATCGAACAGGGCCTGTTCAGCGTGCTGAGGGGCAAGGCGCTTTTGCACGCGCGTATCGATGACCTTGGCTTGCGCATGGCGCTGTGCAAAAGCCAGGTCTCCTTCTTGGCTGCTTATCTCGAAGACGTTGCGCGCGTGGCTGTTGTATCCGATGCCGTCTACCATGCGACGGCAGCAGGCGAGAGCCTTGCTGCTCCCGGCGGTTTGGCGTATGCGCATCGCGAACGCGAGCACGAGCGCCTTCTCGAGCTTGTGTCCTATTGGCATCTCGAGGACGACCACGACCTCGTTATCGCTGTGCACCGCCTGCACTTGCGCCAGATCGTTGCTTCCATCGAGCGAATCGTGCTCGCGCGCGGCATTTCATCTATCGAGCGGACCGAGCGTGTCCGAGATATCCTCGAAGCGCCCGGTACCCAGCGAACCATCGAGGCGCTTGACAAGGCGAGGGGCCCTGCGGGTCTCATGTACCGTTGGGTTGCGCGCCGCAACGTGATGGGCTGCTGCCTTGGTGCTCGCATAAGCAAGCTTGCGTACGCTTCGCGCTTGCCGCTGCCGCGCCATCCGCTTAGCATGCTCGGTCTCATGTAGAGCGGAACCTGCGTCGGTGCCGCCAGGGACTAAGGTCTGTTCGCCTGCGGGCTTTTTTCGCCCATTCGGCTCATCAGTTTGTTAACGGACGTTTACGTGGTTCCGTAACGCGATATTATTCATAAGTGCGCCTTTCTATAGGCTCGTTATGCAATTTGAAGTTACTCGGCGTCGTCTGGGATATACGATGGGAGCGCGTTATGGCTAAGAAGCGGAACGGTCGTCAGGACGCGATCAGGGAGATCGTGCGCAACAAGAACGTCCGCACCCAACGCGTGCTCGTCGAAGAGCTCAAGAAACAGGGATACGACTGCACGCAGGCGACCGTCTCGCGCGACATCGCCGACATGGGCCTTCGCAAGCTTCCCGAGGGGGTCTATGTACTCGCTGAGGACCTCCACCTGCAGCGAATGGTTTCCGAGTTGGTGATCGAGGTCGTGCACGCGGGAAACTTGGTTATCGTGAAGGCGCAGCCGGGTACCGCGTCCGGTATCGCTGCCGCCATCGACGCAGCTGAGCTTCCGGAGGTTCTGGGATCGCTTGCTGGTAACGATACGATTCTTGTCATCACCCGGACCGATGAGGACGGTGCTCACCTAGAGCAGATTATTTCCAAGCTCTGCGACCCGCGCAGCTAAGGGCTTGGTTATTACGATACCGAACAACCGAATGCCGGCCACCTTCCTAGTGCGTGAAGGCTCCCAGCCAAGGAAGCGGCTCTGCTACATTATGGCGGTGCAAGGACAACATTCTCAGCTGCACCGTCCGGCTATAGAATGGCAACAGAGGATATCGTAAGAAAAATGCAATCTGAAAATGCTCATCGTAAACTTATAGCAGAATATTGAAATAATATACATAAATATTACGATAACACTTTATAAAATGAACTATTCCTACGATTAAGATGATAGAAATTAATATAATTTACGATGCGTATTGCAAATATGCATTAATCATACGAGATAGAAACAGAATGATGAATTATTACGATTGATCTTTTCTATAATGCAGAATAGTTGCGATATGAGTATATAAGCGCGTAATGCGTGAGATTGCGGATGCTCCGAGGGGCGCATTGCGGTCTAGAAGCCCGGGGTGGGGATGGATCTAGTCGTTGCGATGCTGGGCGGATAAGGCGAAAGGTCGCAGCGTGATGCCCGAACGATTGCTCCTCCAGATAGATGAGGCATATCGTTACTGGAATACCGCATGGAAGTGACATGGCCGGTGGCGAGGGTCCCATCGGCGAACGTCTCCTTAGCTGGTACCCGCCACTTTAGGGTCCGCTGGTAAGAGACGGACACCGGGGAAAGTGGCCCGGTGAGAGAAAGGCCACCGGCTTGTGCCGATGGCCTTTCCTTTCTGCATCGATTATGCAGAACCTCTGCTGCTTGGAAGCACGCCCCGCACACGGCGTTTTCAGGCACTGCTTCCGGCGTCATTATGGGGAAACGCTTGCGTTGCCGTCGTTGGAACCGCTGGGGTCACCAGTACTTGAAGGCGGGTTCGGGTTGGTCGTGGACGTATCTGAGGGCGGGTTCGGGTCGGTCGTGGTCGACTCCGGGGGCGGTGTAGTGGGGGTAGGCGAGGTTACGGGTGAGGTGGGGTCGGTCGCCGGTTCCTCGGTGGTTGGCGTCTCCTCGGTCTCGGGTTCCTCAGTCTCGGGATGCCTGTTCTCCAACGGCTCGCCGTCGACTTCCCAGACGTCGTTATCCTTGTAGGTGGGAGTGCCGCCCTCGGGGAACTCCTCGCGCTCCACGCCCTCGAGAAGCGCGTTCAGCGTGTCGCGCGCCATGGGCAGGGGCAGGTCTGCCGTAGTGGCCTGGCGCCCCCAGACGGTGATGCGGGTGGAGCCACCGCTGTGGCCGCACCACACGGCAAGGGAGTACTGCGGAGTGTAACCGCAGAACCACAGGTCGGACGGAAGGTCGGTGGTACCGGTCTTGCCAGCGAACGGCTGATTTACCGAGAGACGGGCGGTCGTTGCGGTACCGCGGGAGACGACTCCCTGAAGAATATCCGTCACCGTCGAGGCGACGTCTGCGTCGAGCACGCGCTCAGAGGTGTCCTCGGCTTCGTAGATGGTCTCTCCATCACGGTTTTCGATAGAGGTGATGGCGATGGCATCACGGTGGATTCCGCCCGTGGCGAGGGTCGAGTATGCCTCGGCCATCTGGAGGGTAGAGAGCGACTGCGTGCCGAGCGTGAGCGACGAGTAGGCGTTCATATGGTCTTCAATGCCGAGGTTATGGCACATGTCGACGACATTCTGGACGCCCACCGCCTTGGCAACTTGCACGTAGCCGGTGTTGGACGAGACCTCGGTGGCGCGCGCCAGGGAGATGTATCCGTAGTTGTGGTTGCCGTAGTTCTCCACGCGGTAGGTGCCGTCGTCGAACTCCATAGGCGAACCGCAATTGATGGTGATGTCGGGGTTCATGCCCTGGTCGATGGCGGTTGCGAGCGTGAAGGCCTTGAAAGCGGAGCCGGTCTGGCGCTGCGCTGTCGCGTGGTTGATGTGGTTCGAGTCGGCGTAGTAGTCCTTGCCGCCAACCATAGCGACGATCGCACCGGTCTCGTTGTCGATGATGGTCATGCCGGCATCGAGGTCGGGCTCGTCGTAGACGGCCAAGCGCTCGGTGACAGCGGTCTCGGCTGCTTGCTGCGCGTCCGGGTCGATGGTGGTGTGCACGGTAAGACCGCCGGAGAAGATCTGGTCGTAGCCGAACTCGTCCTCAAGCAGCGAACGCACGTAATCGACAAAATACGGATAGGCGTTGATGTTGACGCCGGTATCAGACATCTCGGTGACGTTCAGCTCCAGGGGGGCTGCCTGAGCGGCATCGTGCTCCTCCTGCGAGATGCAGCCATTGGAGAGCATGCGATCGAGTACCGTGTTGCGGCGCTGGACCGCGAGGTCGGGATTGACCGTGGGATCGTATTGCGAAGGAGCGTTGGGGAGACCGATGAGCAGTGCGGCCTCGGCGAGAGTGAGGTCCGCGGCGCTCTTCGAGAAGTAGGTTTGCGATGCGGCCTCGATGCCATAGGCGCCATGCCCGTAGTAGATGGTGTTGAGGTACATCATCAAGATCTCATCCTTGGAGTAGATCTCCTCGACCTTGAGGGCAAGGTAGGCTTCGCGCACCTTGCGCTCGAGGGTGATGTCGAACTGCTCATCGGAGAGGATCGTGTTGCGGACGAGCTGCTGGGTGATGGTGGACGCTCCCTCGGAGCCTCCCGTGAGCTGCACCATCGCGGCGCGCATGATACCGACGATGTCGACGCCGTTGTGCTCGTAGAAGCGCTCGTCCTCCGTGGCGACTGTGCCCTCGAGGACGTATTCGGACACCTGGTCGATCGTGATGGTGGTGCGGTTCTGCGTGTAGAAGCTCGCGATCTCGTTGCCATCGGCGTCGAGGACGACGGTGGGTTCGCTGGCGAGATACAGGTCCGCGTTCTCATAGTCGGGCAGGTCCTGCAGCCAGGTCTCGACGACTCCGATCATGCCCACACCGAACGCGATGCCGGTGAGGAGCAAAAAACCGAAGACCGAGGCGACGATCATCGATGTGGCGTGCGTCTTAGCGCGCGAACGCATATTGCGCTGACGTGGGCCCATGAAGACCTCCTGATTAGGTGGGTAGCCGCCCGATTGCGGCTTACCGGGTCGTCAAACATACATGCTCTCACAATACCGCAACATATGGTCTATACGTGTTGTGTATCCTTGTTCTGAGTAAATTCCAGACCCGCTGCATACCTACCGTGCGGGCTGCCGATGGGAGCCTATGTGGAGACCGAGACGCAACACACCCCCGCTGCGCGTGCCGCCGATTCCTCGCAACCCGCTGCCGATCATGTCGCCGCCCATTTCGCGCCTGCGCGCTCTGCCGGCGCTCGAGGGCAAGATCTTTCACGGAACGCCCCGGCTGCCGATGAAGTGGGTTCCGCGCACCGCGAGCTCGGCAGCCGCCGCGCCGACCCCGTGTGCGTGCTCTCCGTGGTGCTCTGCATCATTGTTGCGCTCGCCTTAGGCGTCATGGTGGCGATCTCCGCCTTCGACCATAGCTACGCCGACGACTGGCATTACGGTGTGGACGCCCACCTCGCGCTCGAGGCAGGCGAGGGGCCCTCGGGCGCCGTGGCGGCTGCGCTGCAGCAGACGCTCGATACGTTCGAAAGCTGGCAGGGAACCTACTCCGCGATCTTTCTCATGTCGCTGCAGCCCGGGGTGTTCAGCGAATCGCTTTACGGGCTGGGAGCGGTTTTCATCATAGCGGCGCTCGTGCTCGCAACGGGCTATGCTGTGGGCGTGGCGGTGCGCGATGTCGCAGGCGGCGACCGCAGCTCGTGGCTCGTTCTCACCTGTCTGGTGCTGTTTTTGCAGACGCAGCTCGTGCCGAGCCCCGTCGAGGCGTTCTGGTGGTACAACTCAGCGATCTACTACACCTTCTACCACTCCTTGATGCTCTTCGGTGCAGGCTTGGTGGTCCGGCTCCTGCGTGGCCGTACCCGGCGCGGGCCGCTTACCGCGGGCGGTACGGCTGTGCGGACGCTAGTGCTTTGCGCGCTCGCGTTCGTGGTGGCGGGCGGCAACTTCGTGACGGGTATCGTCTGCGTTCTCGCCTTGCTCGCTGTGACGGTGGCAGGCATCGTGCGCGTGCGCACCCGCGCGTTGGCGCTCGTGCCGGCGCTCGCGATCCTGGTTTGCGGTTTCGCGTGCTCCATGGCGGCTCCGGGCAACGCTGAGCGCCAGGTGACGCAGTTCCCCGGTGATGGCGCGGGCGTGGTGGGCACGATGGCGCGGAGCGCCCTTGCGGGATTCGAGTACTCCTTGCTCTGGATAAACGGTTTGCTTGTAGTCGCGCTTCTGCTCACCGTTCCCGTGTTCTGGCGACTCGCTCGGCGAAACACGTGCTCGTATCGCCTACCCGCTTTGCCCGTGCTCGTCATGCTTGCGCTCTTCATGGCGAGCTTCACGCCGACCTTCTTCTCGATGGGAAACGTTGGCCCCGGGCGGGTGCAGAATATCCGCTACGACCTGTTCGTCATGGCGGCTATGCTATGTGCGGGCTGGCTTGTGGGGTGGGCTGCGCGCAGATGGGAGCGCCTGCATGGCGTTGCGCGCGCCGAGGATGGCGCGCCCCTCGGCGCCGCGTATGCGGATCTGGTATTGAAGCGTGAGACGAGCCAGTCGGCGTCGGCGCCGCATCCAGCGCGTGTGCTCGGTGCCTACTTTGGGGCGGTGGCCCTGACGCTCGTTCTTGTGCTTGCGGCCCTTGCCGTCGATGAGCGCCATCGCGATGATCTGACTTCGATCTCGGCTGCCGCATCGCTCATCTCGGGCGAGGCTGCGGATTACGACGAGCAGGTGAGGGCGCGGCTCGCCTACCTCGAAGAGACACCGGAGTCCCAGGTGGAGGTCGCCTACTACACAGCTGGTCCCAAGGTGCTCTTCATGGGCGACATCCGTGACAACATGGATAACTACATCAACTACCGCCTTGCTCAGTGGTATGGCAAGGATTCCGTGATCGGCTACAACCCCAACCTGCGCTGACGCTCGCCCAGATCGGCGTGCATGCTGCCGCCTGAGTGCATACGGCCGCCTGATGTCGAGGGGCCGCGGTGCGCTGCTATGGAGTTGCGAGTGCGCCGTCGCGGTGGCGAGTGGTGGTGTCTCTGCGAGGGGGCGGCGTGCCGCTTTGCGCGTGCTGCCGAAAAAACCGGAGCATGCGCGGCGAGGCATGCGCGGCCCCCCTCGCTTGGTCTTGGTCGAAGCGGGAAACTCGGCTAAACTAAAAAAGTTGCCAATACAGCACCGCCCGGTCTTGGGCGAGGGCGCTAGATTCGAGCAGGAGGACCTACCTTGCTTTCAGTCGATGAACAGATGCGCGTCATCACTTCCGGTGCGGCGCAGATCGTGCCCGAGGCTGACCTGAGAAAGAAGCTCGAGCGCGGCGTGCCGCTCAACATCAAGCTCGGCGTGGACCCCACCAGTCCCGACCTGCATCTGGGTCATGCCGTGCCGTTGCGTAAGATGCGCCAGTTCCAGGATCTGGGTCACAAGGTCACCCTCATCATCGGTAACGGCACCGCGATGATCGGCGATCCGTCCGGTAAGAATTCGACCCGCCCGCAGCTCTCGCAGGAGCAGGTGGAGGCAAACGCCGCCACGTACGTGAGCCAAGCCATGAAGATTCTCGACCCCGAGAAGACCACCATCGTGCACAACGGCGATTGGATCTTGTCGCTCGACCTCAAGGGCATGCTCGAGCTCTGCAGCAAGTTCACCGTGGCGCGCATCCTCGAGCGCGACGATTTCACCAAGCGCTACCAAAGCCAGACGCCAATCGCCCTGCATGAGTTCCTCTATCCGGTTATGCAGGCATTCGACTCCGTGAAGATCAAGGCGGACGTCGAGATGGGCGGTACCGACCAGCTCTTCAACCTGCTTGCCGGACGCGAGCTCATGGAGAAGATGGACATGGAGCCCCAGATCGCGCTCACGATGCCGCTGCTCGAGGGTACCGATGGCGTGAGGAAGATGTCCAAGAGCTACGGCAACTACATTGGTTTGACCGACGAGCCCGCCGATATGTTCGGCAAAACGATGTCCATCCCCGACGAGATGATCGGTAAGTACTACCGCCTCGCGAGCTCGAAGTCCCCGGACGAGGTGGACGCAATCGAAGCCGCGCTCGCCGACGGCTCGGCAGACCCTTACGAACTCAAGCGCGCGCTCGGCCGCGACCTGTGCGACACCTACCACGGCGCCGGCGCCGGCGACGAGGCCCAGGCGGAGTTCGACCGCGTGTTCAAAGAGGCACAGCTGCCCGAGGACATCGCTGAGGTTTCGGTTGATCTCACACCCAACGCCGAGGGGCTCATCTATCTTGCGGGGCTGCTCAAGGAAGCCGGTCTTGCTCCGAGCGTCTCCGAGGCGCGTCGCCTTATCGATGGCGGGGGCGTGAAGATCGACCAGAAGCCGGTGGCGCCCAAGAGCTACAACATCGACCCGGCGCTCCTACATGCCGGCGTTGTGCTCCAGGTGGGCAAGCGCAAGTACGCGCGTCTGGCGTAGCGCCTGACGCGGCACGCGCCGTCGCATCCGGCGCGGCATCAGTGCTTGGCGCGGCGCCTTCGTCGTCGCTCTTGCACTCGCCGCACATCCCTAACCAGAGTTCTTTTCGGAAATCTGTGGGCGGTTTTTAGCAAGAAGCGGCCTTGGAAAGGCGAGTCTCATGCTAAATGCCGCCCGCAGATGAATAGCGCAGTGTCGATAGCTCCACGATAGGGGGTTGCTCTGCGTCTGCTTCTCGACGGGTATTGCGCTTGCGATGGTAGGCGAGGTGTCTGGGTTACGTTACACCTCGTTGTGGAGGCTCTCGCAGGGCTGTTTGGGCCTATGCTGTCCTCTCGAGCCGGTCGCAGCGCGGTTCGCTCGTCTTGGCGGTGGTAAAAATCGATTGGCGTTTGTAGGCAAAACTTGCCCGCTGTTATGAGCAGGCAATTTCTTTTAGTTATCTCGGGTGTACGCGCGTTTTCGCTTTTCGACCACCGCCAAGAGACATGTGTATGGCCGGTCCCAGTGAGAAGGGGCGTTTTCGGGCTTCGGCAACGCCTTCTTGCCGGCTGCGAGGCCCCATCTAACTCATCATTGCCCGCGCAGGTGCGGAGCCTTCGGTTTGTCGTCGCGCGCTGGAGTATGCAATATGGGAGCCTGCGCGCAATCAAGCTGCGCAGACTCCCGTGCCGCTGCCGCCGGATCGTCCTAGATAGCATCGTGATGGCGGGAAACGGACATTCCAGCTATGTCTTAGGGGCGGAGCTCTTACAGCTCTCGCTTCTCGTACAGCTTGAGCGAGATCGCGGCGGAGACGCCGAGCGCGAGCGCGGAGACGACGATGCAGAGCGCGCAGCCTGCGGCCATGCCCCCCGGCGTTTCCAGCAGCTCAAGCGCGGCTGATAGGAGCTCCATGCCTGGAATGCCGCCGTCGAGCATGCCGCTGTTTCCAAGGATGACCACCGGTACCACGAATAGCAGCACGATCACCGTGGGCAGGATCTGGGTGGCACGCGTCTGTCCTAGGCGGAAGTAGATGGGGGTCACGACGCTTGATACGATAGACCCGATAAGCAGGCAAAAGACCGTAGTGAATGCCATGGGTGCCAGCAGTTCTGCGTCGAAGGAGAACGCTTGGCCGACCTCTCCGGGGACTCCAATGACGGTCACGGCAGCGATGGCGATGAGTGCGCCGACAAGTCCCACTACCATGCCCATGAGGCCCAGCGTCACGATGGCGGCATAGCGACCGAGCACCACGTCGCGGCGCGAAAGCGGCAGCGTGAGGCGGAAGAGCCCCCAGTGGTTGAGCTCATCGTAGGCAGCGAGCCCCATCGTCGCCATCATGAAGAACATGCAGGTGAGCGTCGCGGGCATGGCGAGCGGTGTTTGCATTCCCACGCCGATGCAGAGGCTGACTAAAAGGCCGAGCCCCAGAAGCTGGCGGGCATAGTCGCGGAACACAGTCATTTCGATTAAGTAGGCGCTTTTCATTACCGAGCACCGCCTTTCAGGAGGAGGGACATGTAATCGTCTATGGTCATGCGGTCGACGGGAATCTCGGGGAAGTTCTCCGCGAAAGCGAAGCGATCGGGCACGAGCACATCGATACCGAAGTCGTGGCGGAGGTAGCGCAGCTCAGCATCGGGGATGATGCCGGAGTTTGCGATGCGCTCTAGATCTGCCGCGCGGCAGCGCGCGATGCCCATTTCGTCGGTGATCGAATCTTTGGGCAGGTCGAATACGATGCTGCCCTCATCGATGCAGACAATGCGATCTGCGATGCGCTCGAGGTCCGAGGTGATATGGCTCGAGATGAGGATGGCATGTCCTGGCGCAGCAACGAAATCGCGCAGCTCGTCCAGGATTTCATCGCGCGCCATGGGATCGAGCCCGGCAGTAGCCTCGTCGAGGATGAGCAGGCGCGCGTCATGGCAGAGCGCGCAGGCTAAAGAGAGCTTCATGCCCATGCCGCGTGAGAGGCTCTTCACGGTCTTTTTAGCGTCGAGCCCCAGCTCGGCGATCATGCGCGCGAAGCGACGTGCATCCCAGTTGCCATACGCGTACGCATAGATACGACCGACATCGGCAATCCGTAGATGGTCTGGGAGGGAGAGGGTGTCGAAGACGACGCCGATCTGCTCCTTGAGCTCGGCTCCCGATGCTCGCGAAAGGTTCGCGCTCGGGCAGCCGAGCACGCTCGCCTCACCGCCGTCGGTTGGGAAGAGGCCAAGAAGCGCCCTGATGGTGGTGGATTTACCGGCTCCGTTCTTACCGATAAAGCCCACGACTTCGCCTTCGCTCACGGTGAGGTCGACGCCCTGCAGGGAGAAGCCATCGTAGTGCTTGGTGAGACCTCTGGCCTCGATCAGGGGGAGGGTTTCGTATCCGGTATCTCTCATGTTGTACATGGTCGGCTTCCTTTCACAAGATCCCGGGATGCCCTAGGGCTTAGGCCGGGCGGATCATTCAAGTTCGAGGGCGAACATCTCGGTAAGCTCATCGTCGGTGAGGCCCATGGCACGACCGCTCTCGATGGCGCGAAGCATGTGCGCCTCCACCTGACGCATCTGCTCCTCGCGGATGAGCTCGGCATTTCCGTTGGCGACGAAGCATCCTTTGCCCTGGACCGTCTCGATGAGGCCGGCTGCTTCCAGATCGGCGTAGGCGCGTTTGGTGGTGATCGCGCTCACGCGCAGGCTGTTGGCGAGCGCGCGGATGCTGGGCAGCTGTTCGCCTTCTGCGAGCGCGCCCGTTACGATTGCTGCCTTGATCTGCTCGACGATCTGCTCGTAGATGGGTTTGCCGCTTGAGGCAGAGATGATGATGTCCAAATCGCAGTCCTTTCCATAGCCCTCCTTGGGCGTCCCCGAGAAGGGGTGCCGCCTTGGGGCGTCCCCCTGGCGGCGCTGGAAGTTGCGAACGTCTTCGCGCCTTCCCATTGGGTATAATGTGTATACCCGATAGCTACAGTATATACACACCTATACACAGTGCAAGGGTGAAATCGAAAAAAGTGAAGCAGGTTCCATCATCGCGGTCTCGATAGATATCCAGCTTATCTACCGTCCGCACGGTTCTATGCCTGTTTACCGCTCTGGCGAACAGGAGGGTGCTGAGGCGGAGGCAGGTTTACCCTGCTGTGCCGTTGGGGCAGCGAGATGAGGCCCGTTCCGGCTTCCGTCGTAGACGGCTAGCGCCTGACACTCAAGCTCCCGCACGAATTCGTCTTTTCCTGCGCAGTAACCATCGATGTCATACGGGTAGCGCTGAGCAAGCTCTCGCTTGATGTTCGCGTATGCCTCCCGCGCCTCTCGGCTGTTGCGCAAGAAGTCTCGAACGGCGAGATGGCGATCGATGTTATACCAGTCATCTGCGGCAAAGATGTGGACCTGATGCGTCCGTCCGTCGCCGCCAAGAGCGCCCGTTCCGCCTCGAAGGCTTGCGGCCACATCGGGTCGTAATCGACGACGGTGATATGCTGCGGCATGTCTGGCCTTCCTGTCGGGTACCGAAGGTGCTCCCCCGAAGGCGTTCCTCCGGTGCAGTACCGGCAGCTCGAAGCGTTGCGGAGCGCACGAGGAGGTGCCCAGTAGCGCCGACATGATGGAGATCGCTGGCCCTTCCACTATAGGCGGAAAAGGGCTCCTGGCAAGCTCACAGCGGCAGGGCGAACGGAAGAATGATAGACACGTTATATCGAAGCGTCCCGTCTGCAGAATGGATGCTGCATCTCGTGTGTTGATTGCGGCAAGATGCGTACCCTATATGCATTGGACAACGGAAGGACGACGGAAGGACGAGGCGATGGGCGTGTATGACGAGGGCGCTGTCACACGGGAACTGCGCACCGAGCGGGTGGTGCTGCGCCCATGGTGCGCGTGCGACGCGGCGGCGCTGTACGAGCTGGCGAGCGATTCGCGCATCGGGCCCCGTGCGGGCTGGCCGTGCCATGAGAGCGTGGAGATGAGCGCTCGGATCATCCATGACGTGTTGGCGGTGCCCGACAGCTTCGCGATGGTCTCGCGCAAAATCGGCGAGCTCATGGGGGCAATCGGCCTCACACACGCCGAGTATTCGGATGTGGCGCAAGATGGCGAGATGGAGCTCGGCTATTGGATCGGCGTGCCTTACCAGGGCAAGGGGCTCACCACCGAGGCGGCGCGTGAGGTGCTTCGCTACGGCTTCGAGAACCTGGGTCTTCCTGCAATCTGGGCCTGCTACTACGACGGCAACGAGCCGTCGCGTCGGGTGCAGGAGAAGTGCGGGTTCGTCTACCACCACAGCTACGAGTCCGATGTTCCGTTGCTGGGCGAGCGCCGGCTCACGCACTGCTTGCGGCTTACGCGTGAGGACTGGCTTGCCGGAGCGGGTGCGTAGGCGCGAGCCAGGCGGATGCGGCGTAGAGGAGGAACGTCCATGGCATTCGATTTCAAGAAGGAATACCGCGACCTGTATGTGCCAGGTGTGCGGCCAGCGTTCGTAAACGTCCCTGCGATGACGTTCGCCGCTGTGGCCGGCACGGGCGATCCCAACGAGGAAGGTGGCGCCTATCAGCGGGCACTCGGCTTGCTCTATGGCTTCTCCTACACCGTGAAGATGTCGAAGATGGGCCCGTGGCAGCCCGAGGGGTACTTCGACTTCGTGGTTCCGCCTCTCGAGGGGCTGTGGTGGGCCGGGGCTGGGGTATTCGACGGCGCGGCGATCGGCAACAAGGCGGCGCTTTCGTGGGTGTCGCTCATCCGTCAGCCAGATTTCGTGACGTCCGAGGTGTTCGACGCGGCGTGCAGGCAGCTTGCGACGAAGAAGCCGGAGAACCTGAAGACGGTTATCCTGCATCCGGTACGGTGCTCAGGATCTGACTAGGCGGCGAGCTGCAGCGTGGGCGGTGCCAGGCGGAGCTGTCGCGGCAATCGGAGTCCTAGTACGTTTATGCGTGCTACCGTCGGCGCGGGGTGCGCACGCGGAAGAGGCCATGCTGGTTGCAATAGGCATACACATAGCCTGAGCCGGCTGCGGGGATGCGGGCCTCGCATACCTGCTCGGGGTAGAGCTTGACAAGGTGCGCGGCGCCTGAGGTCACATATGCGATGAAGCTTATGTAGTGCTGCTTGGTCATGGGGTGGTCGAGCGCAACGTGCCAGCTGCCGTCGCTGTACGTAACGGCGAGTCCATGACCCTCGTCCGGCTCTTCGGCATCCTGGGGAAGGAGTTGGCTGCCGCAGCAGGAGAACGAACCCTCGCCCAGGGCGTGTACGACGTTTCCGCAGATGGGGCAGACGTAGAACTTGGAGCGCATCATGTTGCCGGCACGGTTGACGTTCTCCCGCACATCGCCGGTGAGCAGTTCTGCCACCGAGACCCCGAGCGCTTCCGCAAGTGGTTCGATGAGCGAGATATCGGGCAGGCCGCGCCCGCTCTCCCATTTGCTCACGGCTTTGTCTGTTACACCGATCCTCTCAGCGAGGGCGCGCTGCGTAAGGGCTCGCTGCTCGCGCAGGAATCGAATGGTATCCGCGGTGATGTAGGTGCTCATGCGTACTCCTCAAGTAAGGTGTTTTCGACAATAGCAGGGTAAGCGCTGCGCTGCACGGACGCTACCTACGGTCCGTAGAGGGGTTGGGGATGCGGGGACGTCGCAGACCGTCTCCTTATTCGTTTCCGCTCCACCTCGCCCGGTTCATTTGACAAGATGCTAACCGTTTTTGCTCGTTTCCAGCGCCGGAAGCTGGGACAATATGCGGGTGCAGGACGAGGCCGTTTTATCTCCGCGTCCTATCGCATGTTCCATACAGGAGGCCAGCATGATCAAAGACAAGCTGCTTGCCCTGCGCAAGCGAAGCGGGATGAGCCAGCAAGAGGTTGCCGTCGCGATTGGCGTCACGCGCCAGACGGTGAGTAACTGGGAGCAGGGGCAGGGAGCGCCATCGCTCGACAAGGCTTCCGAGCTCGCCCGGCTTTACGGCGTGACGCTCGATGACTTGGCGAACGACGAGGTGAGCGTCGTGAGCTCTGGGCGCGCCTCATATCGGGACCTGCACGTGCTTGAGCGCTTCGTGGGCAAGCGCGTGACAATCGGCTTCATGGACGATGATGACCGCGGCGCTATCGTGGGCGCCGAGCTTCTTGGCGTGACCGAAAACTGGCTACGTGTGTCCTATGCTCAGAAGTCGGCGCGCTTCGGAAGCCCCAAGGTCGTGGAGCAGGGAATCGTGGCGCTCATCGATACGGCCGACGTGGCGAGCATCGTGGCGGAAGGGGTGTGATCGCATGGAGGTTATGGTCTACGTCATCTTCGCGCTCTTGATATACCTGATCGTCGCGATGCCGTCGAAGAAGTACCTCCGTCGTTTGGTCGGCGCCGAGGGGGACCGCACGCCAAACCTGGCCGCGCTGTTGAGGAGCCGTTTGGGTCAGGGCTGCACCCTCGTGTTCGACGATGTCGTGGCGGGCGTGGGGTCAACGCGTCTCGTAGGCACGCTGATAGACGTGGACGACGAATGGGCGTGCGTGGAGTGCGTGGACGAGAAGACCGGTGCCGTGCAGCTCAAGGCCGTCCGCCTCGGTCTCATTCGGAGCTTGGAGGAATAGCGGGTCGCATGGCCTGCCCCTGTGGCTTGCGGGCCGGTCGGGCGCAGGGGCTTATTCGCGTATTTGGCTTGGATCGCGCCCATGCTTTGCCGCCCTCGGGCGATGGAGCTACCATGAAGCGGTCAGGCGTTTCGCGTGGAGGTGCGAGCTATGGGAAAAGCCTGGGTAATTCGAGCGGGTTGTCTTGCGGCGTGCGATGCTTCCGCATCGAGCGGGTGCATGAGCGGAGCCGACGCTTTGAATTTGGGATCGCAAAGGTCGGAAAGGGACTTAGAGAAAGAAGCTGGTTCCGTCCTGCTGATGGGAGCCGAGCATGCGGAGGAGTTCTTCCCAGGAAGGATCGGCGCGGAGATAATCGAGCAGCTGCCTCATGCTGCGATGCCGTTTGCCGAGCCTGCTGGGGAGGTCGTGCTGGGGGTCGTGGTGCTGCCGCCTGCTGGCGGGCGCGCGGCGGATGCGCCGCGCTTCGCGTTCGCGCTCTCGTCCGCGAGGCTCGTCTTCGTTGACGCGTCGGGTACGTGCGCCGTGCTGCTCGATGGCCTTGCCTCGGAAGCCGCGGCCGTCGAAACTCCTGCGGGGGTTCTCTGCGCCCTGCTGCGCTCTCTGCTCTACGAGCATCCCGAGATGCTCTCCCGCGTGCGTGGGGATTTCGAAACCTTCGAGCAGCGAATCCTCGAGGGGCGTGAGCGCATCGACCGCGCCAAGATGATGGCAGATTCTCGACGCATGTTGGGGCTTGATAGCTTTTACCAGGGCCTGTCGGACATCGCCGACCTTCTTGCCGGGGAGGAGTCGGCCCTCCTTCCGCCTGCGGACCGCAGCCGGTTCACCATGCTCTCGCGTCAGCTCGACCGCCTGTCCGCGCGGCTCGAGTCTCTTCAGAACTATGCATTGCAGGTGAGCGGCCTGTATCAGGAGGGCATCGACATCCGGCAGAACAACGTGATGCAGTGGCTCACCGTGGTCACCACCATCGCCATGCCGCTCACGGTGGTGACAGGTTGGTATGGCATGAACTTCCCCCACATGGGACTGATCGACGCCGTGTGGGGTTACTCGCTGGTGACGTGCGTATGCATCGCGATCGTGGTGGCAGAGGTCTCGTTCTTCTACCGCCGCGGGTGGCTCAGCTTCGGTGGCCGGCGCCGCCGAAGGCGCTGACAGGCACGTATGAGGTACGCGATGATGAGCGTGCGGCGAAACACCCTGTTGCTGATTGCTTGTCTGGTATGGAGCGTGGCGGGCATCAACATCTTGCGTATCGCCTTGATGGCTTACCCTCCTTATGCCACCCCGCTCAATGCACTTCTGTCGCTGGTGGCATTTTGCGTTTTCCAGATGCTTGTGTTCGGCCGATTGGTGCGTAAGCACACCGATCGCATAAGCTCCAATATCGAGGAGCGACAGTTCTTTCTTAAGTTTTTCGATGCCAAGGCGTTCGCCATCATGGCGGTGATGATGACGGGAGGCATCGCGCTGCGCGCAAGCGGCATCGCCCCGGAGCGCTTCATAGCGGTCTTCTATACCGGTTTGGGCGCCTCGCTGTTGCTAGCCGGATTGCTGTTCGGATGCAACTATGGCAAGGCAAAGCTGGCTGATGCGAGGGGTTGCACGGAATAGGGGTGTTCGCTCCAGGGCGTCTCGATTATGGTTCTACCTTTGCCGTTTGCGATATTCGGCTAGGTGCTCAGCGTAGACTTTGCTCTGCTTGCGATACCTGAGCGAGAACACGATTGTGAGTATGGCGAATACGGCAAGGTAGCCCACGGTGAAGGTGGCCCATGCTGCGATGGTGGACGGCAGCCAAGAACCTAGCTGCGCGCATATAACGAGTATCGCGAAATAGGTGATTCCGAACAGCGGAATGCGCGAGGCGTAGGAAAGCCGTACTCTGAGCACATTGGGGTTAAACCAGATTTGCTGCAAGATGCCGCCTGCCATGCCCGCGATGATGGATGAAAGGCTGATGGCGAGGTCCGGCGTCATGCCGATGGCGGCGATTCCCAAGAGCGTGGATATGAGGAGCATGGCAACCGCGATGGCAGAACCGGTGAGCAGGCCGCGTGCGAGAGCGGTTTCAGGCGGCGCATCAGTGGGAGCAAGCAGTCCGTGGCGTTGTACGCTTTTGTTGTCAATGGCATTCATGGTCTACCTCCCAATTATCCCAAGCTTGCGCTTGATGTTTGGCACATAGGTCCGTGTTGCGATGACGGTCGCGTTGTTATCTAGATCGAGAGCAAGTCGGCCGTTGAGCTCTGGGCGGATGGCGATCACGGCATCGAAGTTCACGAGCGCTTGTCGCGAGGCTCTCAGGAATTCGGTTCCATCTACCGCAGCTTCAAGTTCGTAAAGGCGCAGAGGGGTTTCCAGCAGGTCTCCGTTGCGAAGGACAATATAGGATGAAGCCCCTTGGCCAACTTCGATGCTGGCAACATGGGAAAGCGGGATGACGCGACGCTCGATGCGTCCAGGTTCGTATCCAATGATGCGCCCGGTAAGCATGCGGATCCGCTCGGCAAGATTAATTGCGTGCTCGCACGCCGGTGGACAGAGAATCTGAACCTCGATGGTGCCCCGCTCGGGGTCTTCAATGAGGTGCACATCCATGGCATCTCCTTCCTATGTGAAGCGTGCGGCCCTGTTGATGCTTATGGTAAATGAGGTCACGATCCTCCCTGTTCAATTGGGTTGAGTTGCGCAAATCAAAGCCTGAGCTGCATGACGGCACGGATGGAGACGGGGTGGCTATCGTGCTTTCAGCAGTGCTTCAGTTTGAACCAATTCCGAGGTCCCATATTGTGCTGTTTTCTCTTCGCAGAACGGAAAAAATCTGATTCCAAATTGTGCTGGGGACTTCGGCCGGTGCATGGCATCAACGCGGTGCGTGCGGGCGCTGCCATTCTCCTAGCGGCCACCTTCCAAATCCTTGCCAAGCGCGTCCCGCATGCTGGCGAGCGCGCATCGGTTGAGGCGGTAATGCGTCCACCGCCCGTCTTTGCGGGGGATGACGATGCCCTCGCTGCAAAGCTGCGCCATGTGATGCGAGAGCGTGGGTTGCCCGATTCCGAGGTGGGGGAGCAGCTTGCATGCGCAAAGCTCATCGTGTTGCACAAGGAGCTGAACCACATGCAGGCGCGTGGGGTCGGCAAGCGCCTTGAAGCGGCGCGCTACGCGATGACGCGTGAGCTCAGGGCTTCCTTCGAGATGATTTGCTCTAATGCGCTCCCTTAAGTCGAGCGCGCGCTCGATGATTGCGTCGATGGTGGCGATGAACGCTTTGTCTCCTTGGCCCGTGGGGTCTTCGAGTCCCCAGTCTTCGCGGTGCCGTGCAGGGAGCGTGGGACATGTCACGCCGCAGCCCATGGTGATGAGTATGTCGATGCTCGGCAGCGTGTCGAGCGCTTTTGGGCGCTGTGTCGAGGCGTCGATGCCGTAACGGTCGTGTAGGACGCGCAAGGCGTCCGGGTTGACTCGTTCGACGGGATGCGTGCCAGCCGAGTAAGGGATGAGTGTCCCGTCAGCCCAGATGCGGGCTACCGCCTCGGCGATTTGGCTGCGGCATGCGTTGTGAGTGCACACGAAAGCAACGGTGGGCAAATCGCTCATGTTCGGTCAAACCCCTTATATATTGATAACTGTCAATATATACTATAGCAACAGGTGCAAGGAGGGCATGGCGACGCGCCTGCATAGTCTGGTAAGGAGAGGCCAATGGAAGCCGCATGGATTCAGGATGTCTGCCTTTCATGGGAGGGGAGCGATCCGGCTGAGCTGCTGGAAGCCCTGATGGCGCGCGAGGAATGCCCGGCGTTCGGACCGGTGCATCATGTGCTTGTGGGCGCGGCGTTGCTAACCTGCGCCCAGGCGGGGGAGAAGGATGCCGCCGCTCGCGATCTGCTAGCTTCGGCTCTCGACGAGCTCGAGCAGCGGGCGACTTGCGTCCCTGGCGCCGCGTGCGCGAAGTGGGGCGTGTGCGGAGCGGCTGCTTCGTGCGGCATGGCGTTCGCCATCATGGCGGGCAACGCACCGCTTCGAGGCGAAGGATGGAGCGAGGGGCAGCTCATGGTGGCCGATATCCTGCAGCAGATCGCCCAAGCAGGTGCTCCCCGGTGCTGCAAGCGCGATACGCGCATCGCGATACGTACTGCGGTGCCCTGGTTCAACAAGGAGCTGGGTACGCAGCTCGAACTTGGCGACCGTGTACCTTCATGCGCGGTGTCCGATTCGAATGGCGTATGCTTGCACGGCGCCTGCCCGTATTACCCGGAAAAGTAGACAAGGCCTCGTTCACTGGAGAAGGTGGACGATGAACTGCTATACCGAGCGTGCGGCGCAACCTAGGGAGAGTGCTAACTATGGGATACAGGATCATCGAGCTTCCGGCATTCCGCTTCGCGGGAGCCGCGGTGCGTGTACCCATGCAGTTCGAGGGCGAAAACCCCGCTATCGAAGAGCTCGCCCGGTCCATCACACCGGAGCAGCGCACGGAGATGCATCGTCTCATGGGGGAAGCCTTCGACTCGCTGCCGCATGAGGTGCTGAACGTCTCGTGGGATTCCGACACGAACTTCCAGCGCGAGGAGGGCATGCTGACGCACATGATCGGCGTTGCCACGACGGTGCCTGCAGCAGAAGTGGGCACGGGCCTCTCCACGCTCGAAGCCGCAGCCGGCGTGTGGGCGGTCTTTCCCAGCGACGGGCCCTTCCCCCAGGCCATGCAGCAGACGACGGCGAGCATCTACGGCGAATGGTTGGGTACCGTACCCTACGAGCTCAACGGCTTCCGGATGTTCTCGTTCAGCAACATTCGCGAAGATGGCACCGCGTACAGCGAGATCTGGGTCCCCGTGCGGCGCGCATAATCCTAAAACCGCGCGGCAGCCTCTGCTCGGCGGGCTCCCTGGAGGAAGCGCCCCATACACAAGCAGTTCAGCAAAATACCAGTTCAACACAGCTGCACAAACCTTTTGGCAGCCACATTTCACTCAATCGCGCACTTGCCAAAGCAGCTCGATGGTACAGTTTCCGCGGCACGGCAACTAAGTACCCGAAAGGATTCGCGTGGAACTCGCACGGCGCATCAAAGAGCATCGCGAGCGGCTCGGCATGTCGCAGGGCGAGCTGGCAAAGGCGGTGTTCGTGACGCGGAACACCATTTCCAACTGGGAGACAGATCGAACGTATCCGGACGTGCAGAGCCTTCTGCTTCTGAGCGAGCTCTTCGGCGTGAGCATCGATGCGCTGGTACGGGAAGACTCGAAGGAGATGCGCGATTCGCTAGCCGCGGGGGTCAAGAGGATGAACCGGCTCGGCGTCGTCATGATGGTGTTCGGGTTTGCCTGCGTGGCATGGGTGATTGTGGGCATTGCGATGGACTGGGATCTTGCGCCTATCGCGGCACCAGCTGCGGCGCTGTTCATCCCTGCGTCGATCGCGGCGGGCATCATCTCAAGGTTGCTGGGGAACTAGAACCCACCATCTGGCATCCAAGCAGCCGGCATCGATATCAGCCAAACATGTTTGAACGATAGTCTTGCAACCGAACAATGAAAGGAACTGCTATGGCGAAAGAGCGTTTTGTCGAGGTGTATTCGCAGGGCGTGACCAACGTTCGCAAGGTCATCGTCGATGTGCAGACCGGGGTGAACTACTTGCTGATGTCGTCCAACATGACGGGTGGCAGCGGCATCACCGTGCTCGTGGACGCCGACGGAAAACCCTTGGTCACGCCACTGGGCGAGGGCGACCAGGTTGCCTTCGGTCAGTTGCTCGACCGGGAGTAGGCAATGCGGGCAGCGGCGCCCGTCCCAGGGCGATGGGACGGGCGCCGTGCCTGCACGTTTCGCGCTTACTGGCAGAACGTCCTGAGTATTTCGCGGCGCGGGGCGATGTCTTCGATGAGGTCATCGGCGATATAGGGTGTGGATTCCAGGACGGGCCCCATCGAGCCGTCTCCAGCCGCTCGTATCGCGTCTTCGATACGCTCTGCAAGTGGACTTGCCAATCTCTTGAGAGCCGCTTCGGTGATCCCGAGCTCTCGGGCAAGAGCACTGAATGTCGAGGGAGCGATCTCGTCGATATTGCGCGATCCACCAAGGGACATCGCCATGTCGCGGCTGTATCTGGGGAAATATGTAGTGCATACGAGATCGTATGCCGGGGCAAGCGATAAAGCCGTACGTCTCGGATGCCTCCCTGTCCCATACATAAGCGAATAGTTCTTGAGATGAGCATCGCAGTCCCCGATAAGGTAAGAAAAGCAGAGCATCTGAGCAAAGTGCAAGATATCCAGTGCCGGGGTGCTCGCTTGTGAGCGGAGGAAGTGCGCGATGCTTCGGATGCTGCCGCCTTCCAGCTCTGCATATTTTGATCCGGGGGTGATCCCGAACGCCTGGGCAAGATCTTCTTGATGAAGCCTTGTGACATGCAGGTCGGCGGAATCGGGTGAAATGGAGCGGTCGAATCGTTCGACTGCAAGGATGGGTTGACCGAGGTCGAGGAGCGACACGTTTGCCACCCTTATGCCGCAGGCATTCGCAGCGCTCATGCAAAGGTACTCTATTTCAGGTATGTCACGAAGCGGGCTTGATTTAAGGATGTGGGTTGTCGCAGCGGTGCCCTTCGGCTGAAGCCATCCTTCGGTCATCGGCGCTTCTGGTTGATGGGCGAGGCCAGTTTTGTCTTGAGCACCGGCGAGCGAGAGGCGCATGGTTGCGTTCTCAAGTGCGCGGCTTGGTCTGTCGAGGAACATCTCAATGAGGTCATTGTGGGTTATGGCGTTATAGCCATGCTCTTCGAATGGGTCACGGTCGCCTTCGTCGCGGATAACGACATCGCCGATGCAATCTCTACCGCAAGCCGCAAGGAGCGATAACCAATCCTGCTCCGGCAGACGCAGCTCACCAGCTAAGGCTCGACGAGCTTCCCCTTCAGGTAGCAGGCCTTCAAAAAACGGTTGAAAAACGGAGAGCTCATACGGACGATTTGAAAGGGGGAGGGAAAGCGAGAGCGGAATGGCACGAGCAGATGAAAGGTATCCATCGTCATATCGGAACGTCATGGTTGCTGTAGAAATGGTTCCAACTGTTAGAAGGTCACGGTATTCAAGCCGAATAACTCTGAGATTGCTCTCCATCAGCTTCTCCTCTCAACGAAGACATCTAGGCCGAGTGTTGTGAGCACGGCGAGCGTTTTTCCAAGCTCAGCTGTCTCTTTGCCGTTCTCGAGTTGGGAGAGAAATGTGATGCCGACGCCGCAGAGCCCGGCGAATTCTGCCTGCGTAAACCCTTGGCGCTTCCGTTCGGCTTTAATGATGCTGCCGAGATCGCTAGGGGTAATAATTACCTGCATAATCTCCTCCGATTTATACGAACGCGAAAACAATGAGTTTATTTAGTATGATTTACGCGTACGCATAAATCAATAGAATTTAGGATTCTACTTATGCGAACGCGAAAACAGAGGCCTTCTATAGCCGTACCTTGCTGGTGAACTCCTCGCTGATATGCTCGACGAGAAGCTCAACGCGGTCGTATCCAAACTGGGTGAGATGGTCTGCAACCGCATCAAGGGCTTTGGTGGATTTGGAGCAGAGTTCTCGATACAAGCTCACGCCAAGCTTCTGGGGAACTCCCAGCGCTTTTGAAGTTTCCGCGATGTCATCGGAGGTAACATCGGAGATCTTGCGGCTCGCGCAAAGCGAGACACCCATTTCTTTGTTGACGCTTGGATAGATGGTTGTACAGGTGATGTCGTACAACGGGGCCAATTCGCAAGAGTCCCAGGTTTCATCCCAGAGCATGGCGTGATTCTTGAGATGGTTGTTGCAGTTTCCGATGAGATAGTCGAAGTACAGCGTTTGCAAGAAGAGGGCGCGGTCGCCAAATGGGTTGCTGGAGGCATGAGTAAGTATGGTCCCGCAACGGTTTACGTAGTTCCCGTTGGTCGGCTCGTATTTCATTTCGGGCATGAGAAGCGATGCTTGGCAGAAATCCGCTTGATGCAGCCGTTTGGGAACAGGCAAGCTGCTGATGAGCTTCTCTTGATGATTGGGAAATATGCGATCAAAGCGCCGGACCGCGAGAAGCGGCTCTCCTCCATCCAACTTCAAAAGCGTCCACTCTGCAGTGTCGAACCCGCATAGTTTTGCCGTTTCGAGACATAGCGCCTCGTTCAGCGTTTGATCGGGGAACACGCTTTGAGGCGTTTTCACGATATGCGTAGAAGGGGCGGTCGACATCGCGGAACTCGACCGCCTCGGCTGTGACCATGTACGCCTCGCTCGCATGGTTACTGCCTTCGAGCACATGGACGTGACCTGTGCGGCATACTCGTCTTGATATCCGTCGTGACGCGTTCAGGTGTGAGGAATAATGCGCTTCCCCTATCGGCAATATAACATGGCATCTGATACATTATCTATCAAGAAATATTGCCGGTAGGGGAAGAGGGCCATGGCAGCAAAAGGTATCTGGTCAGTTGCCGACGCTGCTGAGGCATGGGGTGTTTCCGAACGTACGGCTAGGAACTACTGCGCCCAAGGTCGTGTGCCGGGTGCGTTTCTCGTCGGCAAGACATGGGTCATTCCGACAGGCGCAGAGAAGCCTGTGCGTAAGCCTCGCACCGATGCCCGCCCCGCCTCGCTGCTTGCCGTGCTGAGGCGGGAACGCGAGGCTAACCTGCCTGGCGGCATCTACCATCGTGTGCAGATTGACCTTACCTTCAACTCCAACCATATGGAGGGAGGCAGGCTGACGCACGATCAGACGCGCTTCATCTTCGAGACGAACACCATCGGTGCTGGCGATGTGGCGAATGTGGACGACATTGTTGAAACGGCGAATCATTTTCGTTGCATCGACATGATGATCGATGCTGCTGGACATCGCATCAGCGAGCGCATGGTCAAGCAGCTTCATGCTCAGGTAAAGAGCGGTACGAGCGATAGCCGGAAAACCTGGTTTGCAGTTGGGGAGTACAAGCGCTTGCCCAACGAGGTCGGTGGCCGTGAGACCGCCTCGCCTGAGGACGTCCCGCAGCGCATGCGTGCGCTCATCGATGATTACGAAGACGGCGGCGGGAAAACACTTGAGGACATCGTTGCATTTCACGTGGCATTCGAGCGCATCCATCCCTTCCAAGACGGCAACGGGCGCGTGGGTCGCCTGCTTCTTTTCAAAGAATGCCTGCGTCACGGCGTGGTTCCGTTCATCATTACCGATGAGATCAAGCTGTTCTACTATCGAGGGCTGAACGAATGGGATCGCGAACCAGGATATCTGCTGGATACATGTCGCGCCGCGCAGGACGCATTCGGCGAGCTTATGAACCGCTTCGGAATCAATGGCTAATCTGCTGGCAATGTAATGCGATGGGTTTCCGCCTGGTTGCCGCCCCGCGTTTGTGATGAGGCGGCAACCGTCGCCGCAGCCATGGAGCCGTTTCTACTCCTTGCCCTCATCTGCGATCTGCGTGAGCGCGAGACAAGCGAGGCCGATGCCGAGCAATATAAATGCGTTGCGCGGGTCGATCTCGTCCATGATGGAGAGAGCGGTCACGCCGACGCCCATGGCGAGTGCCACCGCTTTGAAAACGAGCTTGATGAGAGTGCTTGCCTTCTCAAGCGAAGGATTGCGCTCGGTGGATTGTTCTCCTGCGGCGCGGGCTTGCAAGAGCTCATCGACGGAAACGCCGAGTAGGCCGGCGAGCTTGGGCAGCGAGCTCACATCCGGTACCGATAGGTCGCGTTCCCATTTTGAAACGGCTTTGTCGGTGACCCCCATTTCACGTCCGAGGTCGAGCTGAGTCATCTGTTTCTCTTGGCGAAGCGTGCGGATCATGGTCCCAAGCGTTTGGCGTTCCATGGTGGTCCTTTCGTCGTGCTTGCGTTCTGGTTGCGCGCACCATGATTGTCGCGCCGGGTGTCTGGGAACTCAACCGACAGCTGGTTGAGATTGCTCTACCGCCAGATGAGATGCAGTAGAGCGCTTGTGTACTGGGGAAACGCTGCGCATCGCCAAGTGGTGCGTACTGTCCGGCTGTTTCCTGCTGCGTGATGCGATAT
The DNA here is from genome assembly GCF_900186505.1 of Enorma phocaeensis. Lineage (GTDB taxonomy): Bacteria > Actinomycetota > Coriobacteriia > Coriobacteriales > Coriobacteriaceae > Enorma > Enorma phocaeensis. The sequence goes on along the minus strand of NZ_LT891970.1, from coordinate 184,966 downwards.
GGTAATGCCCGCTAATTTGAGATTGAAGGAGACGGTGCCCATGAGCGAGATGCGTGCCTTCGAGGCGTTGAAAAACGAGAAGGTCTCGGTGAACGAGCGTACGTACGGCAAGGAGGCGCGTGAGCGCTGGGGCGACGATGCGGTGGATGCGGCGAACGACCGCCTGCGTTCCGCATCGCGCGAGGAGTGGGATGACCTCGAGCAGCTGGGAGAGGCTATCAACGAGCAGCTCGTGCTTGCTATGGCTACGGGCGATACGGCGAGCGAGGAATCGCAGGAGCTCGCGCGCATGCATGCGCGGTGGATCCAGGGGCATTGGGGGGCAGGCCGTTACACGCCTGAGGCGCATCGCGGTTTGGCGCAGATGTACCTTGCCGATGACCGGTTCCGCACGTATTACGATGACGCTGCCGGTGAGGGCGCGACGGAGTTTCTCGTCAAAGCGCTTGAATCCTATCTGTCGTAGCTAGATGCATGCGCCCGCCCACGAACGCGAAAACATGCGCGGGCGGGCGCTGCCATATGTGCGAACTCAATGCAGACAGCCCAATCGGCTATTCCGCTTCATCGCCGATTTCACTCCGCAGGCGAATCTTGTACGTGGCTTTTACGACGAGCAACGCCACGGAAAGAAACACGATCGTCGAGGCGACCGCCGCCATGGCCTCAAGGCTCACGAGCGCTCCGACAAAGATGGCGATCACGGAGAGCGCGGGCATGGTCTGGATGAACGAGCGGGCAACTTCCCGTTCCAGATGAGCCTGGAGCTCGTCGTTCTCCTTTGCATGGAGGCGGCGGAGCGCCTGGTCATCGGAGAGCGCGCGGCGAAGCTCCGTGATGTTCTTGATGGTGACCACGGCTGCAACAGCGCAAAGTCCCATCACCGCTCCTAAGAGGAAGGCCGACGTGCTCGTGGTGCCGTTCAGGGCGGGAAGGTTATCGGTTGCGGTAAGCGCGCCGCCTGCGACGAGCACGATGCAGATGGCTGCAGCTGACATGGTTTCGCGGTGCAGGCGCTTGCTGGCGTCTTCGCGCAGGGCGTCGATGGTGGTCTTCATAAGTGCGGCCTCCTTCTGGCTGCTGGTGTTCTGTGAAATGCCAGGTTTGCTAGCTTGTTATCCGTGCGTTGCCTGTATAGACGGTTACAGTTCCTCGTCGATTTCGGAAAAATCGAAGACTTCCTCAATAGTGAGCCCAAAGTAGCGGGCGATCTTGTAGGCGAGCGGGAGCGACGCGGTGTATTTGCCCACCTCGATGGAGGTGATGGTCTGGCGCGTTGTGCCCACGGCGTCGGCTAGCTCGGCTTGGCTGAGCTTCTGCGCCCGCCTGAGTTCACGGATTCGACTCCTCATAATCCTCCCTACCCAGTGTGTCCGGATGAAGAACTGCAAAGCACGCTTTGCAAACTAAGCATAGTATGCTTTGCAAAAAAAGACAAGTAAACTTTGCAAAAAAACTTGTCAGCTTCGCGGGTGGGTGAGGACGGGCGATAATGCTTCCAGGAAGCATGCGACGCACACGGACAGCATTGCAGGCGTCTGGTCTGCCGCTGTGCATGGATGGGCCTTGCAGGAGACGGGAGCGCGCAGATGGGGGTATCTGCCATCGATGGGTCGAACTACACCGACATCAACGCCAAGACGATCGACGGCTGGATTGAAGAGGGCTGGGAATGGGGAACGCCCATCTCGCACGAGAAGTTCATGCGCGCGCAGGTGGGCGATTGGTCCATAGTGCTTACGCCGACGATCCCAGTGCCGCGGGCGTGGTTTCCCAAAAGCCTTGCTGGCTGCCACGTGCTGGGGCTTGCGTCGGGCGGAGGCCAGCAGATGCCGATCATGGCGGCGTGCGGTGCGCGATGCACGGTGCTCGACTATTCCGAACGCCAGCTGGCGAGCGAGCGGGAGGTTGCCGAGCGCGAGGGTTACGAGATCGAATGCGTACGAGCCGACATGACCCATCCGCTGCCGTTCGCCGACGAGGCGTTCGACCTCATCATCCACCCCGTCTCGAACTGCTATGTGGAACACGTGCTGCCCATCTGGCGCGAGTGCTATCGCGTGCTCAAGCCGGGCGGACGGTTGCTAGCCGGGCTCGATAACGGGTTCGCCTACGCGCTGGACGACGCCGGGGAACACGTGGTGCGCGGACTTCCGTACAATCCGCTGCGCGATTCCGAGCTAGCAGCGACAATCGACCTCAAGGAAGACGGTGTGCAGTTCTCGCACACCTTTGACGAGCAGATTCGTGGTCAGCTGCAGGCAGGCTTCGCGCTCATCGACTGCTATGAGGACACCGATGGCGAAGGCCGCCTGCACGACCTGCGCATCCCCACGTTTTGGGCCACATGCGCAGAGCGGCGTTAAGGGCGAGAAGCGTAGCTGCGTCCTCTGGGAACCCCGTTAGGCTCGCAGGATCATTTCCATTGCGCGCCCGCGGGCAAGCTCATCTACCAGCTTGTCCAGGTAGCGCGCATTCTGCTCGACGGGGTTCTCGATTGCGGTGACGTCTACTCCGCAGATCTTTCCGGTGATGAGCGAGCGGTTGGGGTTGAGCTGTGGGGCGGCTGCGAAGAACTGCTCGTAGGTGGCGCCCGCTTCAAGCTGTGCTTGCAGGCCCTCCGCATCGTAGCCGGTGAGCCAGAAGATGACCTGGTCGACCTCGTCCTTGCTGCGGCCCTTGCGCTCAGCTTTCTGTACCAGCAGCGGGTAGACCTTGGCGAATGGCATCTGAGGGATGGATAGGCGCGGCATGACGGCTCCTTCAGGCGGCGGTGGGTTGCACCCCAGAGCGTATCATGGCCTCGGCTCAGTGCGCTCTGGGGCTCCGCCGCCGTTCCGGAGTAGGTTTCTTTACATGGTTCCAGAGAGAGTCGCACTCATGTACCGGGCGTGAGCGCGCTCGTGCTCATTGGTCGTTCCGTTTCTTTTGGATGCCGGAGAGTATGTCTTGTAGCGCAGAAGCATCGTTCTCCTTCTCCTTGAGCGCATGCCGCGCGATGATCTCTGCTTCGTCGAGCTTGTCGGATGCTGCAAGCGCGGCTGCCTCCATGATGCGCGGGTCCGCCTGCGGCATATGGATGGATCGCGCGGCCTCAAGCGCCCTGTCGTGGTCGCCTGCCAAGACGTACTGGCCGGCGAGCACAAAGGCGGCTGCTTCGCGCTGTTCCAGGGAGCCATCTTGCCGGCATACCTCGAAGAGCTCTATGCTGCGCGCGAGCGCTGCTCTCCCGATGCTTTCCTGCAGCAGGCGCTCTGCGGGCTCGCTCGCGGCAACCGCCTTTTGTGCTTCCTGCGCAATCTCCATGAACAAGGATGCAGCGGCAAAGGCGAGCGTTGCGCTTGCGGGATGAAGCTGGACCGCTTTCTCGCCTAGCTTGGTTGCGTTCGAGAAGTCGCCTTGGGCCAAGGCATCCCGGCCGGGCTGGAGAAGCTCCTCGGCGCGCTCCTCGCTTACGTCTGGGTTGAATCCCAGGAGCTCATCCGTCGTGGTGCCGAGCGCTTCTGCGAGGGGGCAGAGCATCGTCACGTCGGGGAGCGTCTGCCCGGTCTCCCATTTGGAAACTGCCGCAGGTGTAAGCCCGAGCGCTTGAGCCAATCGTTCCTGGGTGTAGCCGCATGCCCGCCGTTTTTCTCGAATGGTGTATGCCGTGTTCAACATTGTCTCTCCTTTTTCGGGGGGTTGCGCGCATGTTTTGAGCTCAGCTTCATTATCAGGTGCAATGTGGGTGCGGGGTAGCGATTGTGCCTCCAGTTTTCGTGCCTTCTTGTCGAGCCCGGCTCAAACCGGCGCATGCGTCCCTGCACTTGTCCCGATCGTCATCACCGGTGTCATGCTGGCAATCGAGCTTGCCGACATGGCGATTAGCCCGCGCGTCGAGTACGCAATGTGGCGCTACGAGGTCACACCCACGGACGTGAACCTCTGCTATGTGGCATTAGCATCGCTGTGGGGCATGTCCCGCTGACAGGGGAGTCTTGGGGTATGGCGTGCTTGGCGCTCGACGTGCTGCTCGTTGCTGCGGGGGTTGCGGCCGTCGTGCGGATGGTTCTGAACTCCGTCCTTCGCTACCGGGATAGCCGTATCGGGCACGACCGTGCGCGGTTCGTGATGGTCGTGGGCGGCGCCAGGCGTCGGACCGAGGTGGTTCCGCGCACGCGCCTGCAGCATGCGACCGCATCTGCGAGCCCGTTCCAGCGGAGGCTTCGTATCGCGAGCTTCGTCACGAGAACCGCCGCGATGGGTGACCTCCTTTTGCGCGACGCCTCCGCTGCCGATGCTGAAGCCCTTCTCGCGTGGGTTCGACCGCGCGGGAGCGTTTCCGCGGCCTGCCCCGTTGACGCGTCGGCTTCTAAAATAGATTAAGAAGCTTGGCCCTCAACTTCTAAAAATGCTTTAGAAGTTGAGGAGCCGGCTGGGATACCGGCCAGCAGAGATACATTCCGTCACGCCGACCCAGAATTGCCCGTCGAAGTAAACGGTAAATGTTGTCGAAATCGCAATCGAGCGGGAATCGCCGGAACAAACGCCTTTCCGCATAACAAATCCTCCTCCTTGAACAAGGGTCATGCGGAGAAGGGACAACCGCTGCGCGGCAGGCTACGGACGGCCGGGTGACCGCGCCCCGACTACCCGACGGGGTTGTGTTTTGATCTCCGTGTGCAGGAGGATAGCATGCAGCAGGTTACTGAGTTGATGGGTTCGAGAAAGCTTGTCGGCGCGGTATGCGGTCTAGGAAGGCAATGTGTTCGTTCAGCTCTATCAACTTGTTGATAGCTATGCGGCGCTGTCCTGTTTTCGATCGCTTGCCGGCGCATTGCCATGCTGGCCCACCGGGACCGTTGTAGATTTCAAAGCAGTCCCCGTGTCCGTCTAGCTTGAGCACGATTAGATAATCGGGCTGTTCGCTGATTGCGACTGAGCTCGTTTGCGTTGTCTTGATTTGCACCTGTCGCTCATCAGGCGTCCATCCATCATGAACGGGATGAGATGCTTCATACAGCGTGAGGTCATACCGCTGCTCAGCTATAACTTCGCCGATACTTCCTACCATATGACCATCAGGGGTGAAATGTCTTCCTTCGTGCAGCCTTTCGAGCTGTTCTGCAAGCGCATACATCTTGCGGACAAGATTTCGGGTTTCTCCTTGTACGGCATTAGGCTGTTTTGAGGGCAGGTGTGACGGAGCAACCATTTCAAAGGGGATGCGATGAGTAATGAGTAGCTGCCGAATGGCGAGGTTGCAATAATCATCAACCGTGAGGCCGATTGAGTCGAGAAGCTCTTCGGCCTCTTGCAGCAGCGCCTGGTTAAGAGGGATGGTATTAGGCATGGCTACCTCGTTTCTCACAATCTGGCATTACATCTCAGCTTCGTAGGGAAGCAGGCACCATTTCCAAGCCGGCGTGATGCGAATCTCGCCCACATCAGAATGCACGGCATCCTCTTCACGGAGTGTGAGGATCAGGCCCTCTTGCAAACGCGTGAAGCGCATGCCCGCCACGAGAGAGCCTATCTCGCGCTCCCTCGTGCGGTCAGCGCTCATGTCGTAGCTGACTTGTATCAGTTCGTAAGGGTCGAGCCCTAGAGCATCCCCGGTGAGGAAATCGACCTTCGCATTCGAGCCGTCGGGTACGGTAAGGGACGATATCGCGTCGGTTCTTCTGCCGGAGAATCGGCGCCGCAGCTCTAGATACACCAACGTCTCAAGGCGCTTGCCATGATCTTGTTGGTTGGCGCGCGAGACTGCGTAGGCGAGGCCATGGTCCTCGGCATAGACCTTGGGCCGGGCCGTCGTGTTCGGCTTCAACATAGTCGTATATTCCGGCAGATAGTGAATGAGATACGCCTGCTGCAGCAGCTCGAGCAGCTGGGATACCTTGTTCCAGTATGCCTTGTAGCCTAAGTCGGTGAGCCGTTTCGCTAGGCCGTTGGACGAAAGTTCGCAAGCGGTATTGCGGATGGCGAACAGTGCCAGCTGCATGGTGAGTGAGATGTCTTCTCGTCCGGAGCGCTCGGCAACGTCGCGCGCCACCACGTCGCGAACGTATCCCTGCAAGAGTTCGATGCGGTCGCCAAAAGGTCGCTGCTGGATGCCGGGGAAGCCGCCCCATTGCAGATAATCGCTAAAGGCTGATTCGTAGCGTGTAGTCTCTTTGGGAGAGAAGCTCGTTTGCCCTGTCTCTGGAAGCGGGATGCCGTTGAATGCACAGTATTCCGCGAACGAGAGTGGCCACATCTCGTGAACGTGCGAGCGGCCGCGGAATGAGGAGGCGATTTCCGACGAGGAGACTTTCGAAGAGGATCCGGTGATAACGAGGGTGACAGTTTCCTGCTCGGCAATGCGTTGGCAGAATCCCTGCCACTCGTCGATTTCCTGAACCTCGTCGAGGAACAGGTAGCATCCGCATTCGCGTGCGTCAGGCACTTGTCTCCAGTACTCCTCTACGACCGTCTGCATGATTCCGCGATCGAGGGGTTTGAGGCGTTCGTCAGAGAAATCGAAGTAGAACATGTGCTGGCGATCAACGCCTTTGGCAAGCAACGACTGCATGAGCTGAAACAGGTAGAACGTCTTTCCGCAGCGGCGCATGCCGGTGATGATGTGGACCAGGTTGAATCGCGCCGGCTCAGGAAGCTCACGGATTATCTCCTTGCGCGGTGAGGGGGAGGGAATCGCTTCTGCGAGGCGTTCGCGAACGAGGGCTGCGATATCCGAGGTTGTCATGGTGTTCTCCAAACTTCTATAAACTATTTAGAAGTATAATCCATAACTTCTAAATATCTTTTAGAAGTTATGGATTCGTGCAGCTGGAAAAGAAATATTGACCAATGCTCAATTAAGGTGTACGCTGCGGGTTGAACGAGGAGGCGCTTGTATGACTAGAACGGTAAAAGATCCCGAGGAGCGGCGGCGCGAGCTGTTGGCGTGCGCCATGCGGCTGTTTGCCGAGAAGGGCTACGACAACGTGTCGGTCCGCGCGGTCGCGCGCGAGGCGGGCGTGGCGTCAGGTCTCGCGTACCATTACTTCGATTCCAAGCAGGCGCTGTTTAACGCGGCGATCGAGGAGTACGCACGGCAATGCGCCGAGCAGTTGTGCGCGGTGTTCGACAACCGTGCGCTCTCGCTTGACGAGCAGCTCGACAGTGCCTTGGAGCTGGGGGCCGGAGGAGGGGCGTTTCCGTACGCAGATTTCTTCCACGCCGATAAACACGGCGCGCTCCACGAGCGGCTTTCGCTGGGTATCTGCGAGGCGGTGCGACCGAGCCTTACCGCGGCGCTCGAGCGAGATGCGGCGGCGCGCGGCGCTACGGCGCTCGACGCCGAGGTGCTGGCGGGCATGCTGGTGTATGGGAGCATCGGGCTCGCGTCTAGCGAACATGAGCTGGACGAGCGGACGGTCCAGACGGTGCGGCGCTATGTTTCGGCTTTGGTCGAGGAGTTCCGGAGCGCTGGCAAGAAGGCCAACTAGGGGATTCGCCCGAGTTGCAACTCGGGCTTTTCTCGCACTTCATTATTGAACATTGTTCAACAGAAAGGACGGAAGATGGACGAGAGAAAAGACAGGAGCGCGGATAGGGGTGGTGCATCCGCTTCGGAGCAGCTCAAGGCTCGGTCGCGGGCGGCGTTCAACGAGCAGGCTGCAACATACGACGAGGGCATGCAGGGAAGCCATGCCCGTGCGCTCTATCCGTATATCCTCGAGGAGGCGAAGCGTTCGCTTGCGGGCGTCTGCACCCCGCATGTGCTCGACGTGGGCTGCGGGACCGGTGCGCTTTCCGAGCAGCTGCTCGCCGCGCTGCCCGATTGCCGGCCCACGGGCATCGACCTTCCACCTGCTATGGTCGAGCGGGCACGTATCCGCCTTGCCGCCAGAGCGGAAGTCATCGAAGGCGACGCAGAGCGCCTGCCCTTCCGCGACGAGTCCTTCGACCTGGTGGTATGTAACGATTCGTTTCACCATTACCCCGATCCCGACCGCGCCGCGTTCCAGATGTGGCGCGTGCTCCGCCGCGGCGGAGCCCTTGTGATGGGCGATGCGTGGCAGCCGGCACCTGCGCGCTCGATCATGAACGCCTGGATGCCCTTCTCGTACGAGGGGGACGTGCGAATCTATTCGGAGGCAGAGCTCCGCTCGATTCTGGGAACGTGGTTCGGGCGTGTAAGCTGGCGACGTATAGGCACGACCGCGTGCCTGGTGGTGGCACATAAGGAGTAGCGAACGGGTCCTCAGGCGTGACAGCTTCCTTCGGGGACCCTGTCACACCTGAGGGCGAAGTGCAGGGCGAAGGCGGCTCACAGCTGGCTGCCTTCGCCTCATAACCATCTAGTTATCCTGTGCGAGCTTCTTGTAGAGCATGCTGAACACGACCGCTCCGCCTACCGTCCACGCGACGATGATCGCGAGCGGTGCCAACGCCTGCGCGGTGAACAGCTCGCCTGATACCGCCAGCTCGAACAGGCTGAACATGCCGCCTGTGGGCGCCAGCTGCACCACGCCCTCGATCGCCTCGTTCTGCATGCCGAACACCGGAGCCAGCGCAACGAGCACGATGGGCATCGAATAGAGGCCGGCTGTCATCTGGTCGCGCGCAGCAAGTCCCAGCACAAGAGACACAAGTACAAGCGGCACGGCGCCGAGCAGGCCGAGCGCGAGGTACGCCGGCAGCAGCCCGAAGTCTCCGCCAGCGAGGACGAGGTAGCACACAATGGAAACGACAAGCACAACGCCGAGCGTCACGAGCGCGCGGGACAGCGCGATCTGCGTGGCGCTCACGTTGGAAAGCATGAGCGTGCGCAGCGTGTGCTTCTCCTTCTCCTCGGCTATGCCGTAGACGACGGCCATGCTCACGATCATGCCGATGGCCATGCAGAGGCTCGATGCCAGAAGCAGCGTGCTGATCGTGTCGACGACCTGCTGTCGCGCGGCGTCGCTTGCGGCGAGCGTGAGCGCCTCGGCCCGCATGTCGGCGGTGAGGAAGCGGAACAGCACGCTGAATCCGATGGGAAACAGCAGGCAGCAGAGCATGCTGGGGTTCTTGAGCATATCGACCAGGTCCTTCGTGCAAAGGATCCCGACCTTGCGCATTCCGGCGTTCATATTAGAGTTCCCTTCCCGTCAGCTCGAGGAAGACTTCCTCGAGGTTCGGCTCGTCAGAGTGTATGGAGAGGCATTCGCCCGCTTCGAGCAGCTCGGCAAGCACGGGCGCGCCGGCGGCGTCTTTGGTGGTCTCTATGGTACCGCGCGTGCGCGTGCGTACGGTCACGCGGTTGCGTGCGAAGCGCAGCTTGAGGGCATCCGGCTCGTCGCATGCCGCGAGGCTGCCCTCGTTCAGGATTCCCACGCGGTCGCACACCTCTTCCGCCTCCGCCATGTCGTGCGTGGTGATGAATATGGTGGTGCCGGCGCTGCGGAGCTCTGCGAGCATCCGGTGTACCTCGGTGCGGGCGACGGGGTCCAGGCCGCTCGTGGGCTCGTCCAGAAACACGAGCTCGGGCGAGTGGATGAGCGCGGCAAGCAGGGCGGCGCGCTGGCGCATGCCCTTGGAGCAGTTCTTGATGAGGGTCTTGCGGTCGCGTGCGAGCCCCATGCGCTCGAGTAGGCGCGGGATGCCGCTTGGCGACACGCCGCGGATGTTCGCGTAGAAGCGCAGGTTGTCCTCGATGGACATGCGCTCGTAGAGGGCGCTCGTGTCCGAAAGGATGCCGATGCGCTCGTAATCGGCTGGAGCGGCGTTTTCGATGGGGCGCCCGAAGAGCTGGATGCGGCCGCTGTCTTTGGCGAGCTGGCGCGTGAGCAGCTTGATGGTGGTCGTCTTGCCGGCGCCGGACGGGCCGAGAAAGCCGAAGGTCTCGCCGCGGCGGACGGCGAAGGTCAGATTGCTGAGCACCTGCTTCCGCTCTTCGTCGCGGTGCTTGCGGGCGAAGGAAAGGCAGACGCCTTCTATGGTGAGAATGTTCATCATCGCCCGTCCTTACTGGTGGGAGATCTCGACGGCGGAGAGCGCTGCTTCGAGCGCCTTGATGCGGCGATCGAGTTTGGCTGCCTGACGGCCCAGGCCGTAGGCGAGCAGCACCACGCTTATGGCCAGGACGAGCACGAGCGCTGCGAGCTGGTTGGTGGTGATCGCGAAGTCGGGGGCAAGGGCGTTGAGGATGCTGTCGATGGATGCGGGCATGGTGTGCTCCTTTCTGTTGGCGTGCTCCGGTGGTTCGCTGGAGCCTGTTCGCATCGTCGTGCGGTGCGATTCCGACTATGCCGCCGCACGTTTTCGCGTTCTAGGGGTTTTGCCTGCTTGGAGCATCGTTTGGTACGAAAGGAGCATATGGGGGTACGACAGGAGCACCGCGGGCGCAGGAGACTGCCGGGTGCGCTCCCTGTGCACGGCTTCCGCTCGGTATAATCGTGGACGTTGTGATGGACTGGCTTGTACGCCGCGCGACAGGCGCTCGGAGGTTCGCCATGCCTGCGACCGATTTCAACAGCATCGAGGAGCTGATCGCCGCCACGCGCGGCAAGAGCATTCATATCGAATGCGGGCGCGAGGCTGGCCGCCGCGCGCTCGAGGAGGTGCGCAACGTGTATGGCAAGGCACGCGTTGCCTATTACGTGGAGGGCGATCGCGGGTTTGGCCGCGATACCGTCCGCTCGTACCTTAGGTTTTTCTCAGCGCTCGCCGGCGGTTCCATCACGGCGGAGGAGGCCATCGCGCACTTCGGCCTTAAAGCGGTTGCGCGCACCAGGGTCGAGAAGCTCTCGCCCGAGCAGCGCACTCTCATGAACCTGGCGCGTCTGACGCTGTTTGAGCCGGAGGTCGTCTTTTGCGAGCGCCCGCTTGCGGAGCTGGGCGTCGAGGCACGGCACACCGTGCTCGCCTGGATGGGCACCGAGTCGGAGCGCGGCACGGTATTCGTCACCGTGTGCGAGCCCCTTCGCGAAGCGCTGCTCATGCCTGGCGAGGCCTGGTGGGAGGATGAAGGGCGCTTCTTCCCGGCGCAGATTGACGACGCAGGTGCGGACGAATCCGTCTTCGCGGGCGACGAAGTCCGCATCTGCAAGATTCAGGCAAAAACGGGCACGTCAACGCTCTTCTTTGATCCGCGGGAGATAGACTTCGTGGAAAGCCTCAACCGCCAGAACTTCGTGTCGGTGCGCGGTGAGCTCTACCAGACGCCGTCCACGCTGGACGAGCTTGAGGAGGAGCTCTCGCATTTTGGGTTCTTCCGCTGCCACAGGTCCTATATCGTGAACGTGCAGAAGGTCGCGCGTGTGGAGCGCTATACGCGCAACTCGTTCAACCTCACGCTTTCGGATGCCGCGCATACGTCGATTCCGCTCGCGAAGGGCCGCGCGGAGGAGATGCGCGCCACGCTGGGCTGGAAGTAGGCGATGGCGGTGGGTCGAGAGCACGGTACGACCGGGCAGGAGGCGGTAAGCTCCCTGCGACTGTTTCGCATCGTGCTGCTGCATGACATAGAGGCCATGCTAAGGAATCCTTCTGTGCTCGTGTGCTGCGTGCTCGCGGTTGCTATGGGGTGGTTTTTCGACAGCGTGCTGCAGTTCTGGCCGTGGTTCACCTGCGCCGCCATAGGTTCGCTTGCCGTTGGCGTGCCCACGGCGATCGGCATGCTCGTCTCCTTTGCCGAGGAGCACGAGTACGGCATGGGCGAGACGCTTGCGCGCGTGGGCGTGACGCGCCGTTGTCGTGTGGCCGCGAAGGCGCTCGCCGGTTTTGCGCTGGCAGAGGTTCTGATGTGCACGCTCGCGCTTTCGATGGGGCTGGGCGCACAGGGTGTGCTCCTGTTTGCGGCGATCGCGGCACCAACGGCGGGGTTCATGGCGCTGGCGTGTGCGGCGCTTGCCACGCGCATGGCTGACCAGCAGCGCGCTGGTTCGTGGGGCGCCGCTGTGATGCTGCCGGCGTTTGTCGCCGGTATGCTCACCTCGCTTGGGCTGCCGTGCTGGATGTTCCCGGGGGGATCGATCGCAGCGTTGTGCATGCATGCCATGAAGGCAGGCTTGCTTTCTGTTGAGCCCCTTGCCGAGATGGGCGTTTACGTGGGCGCAGGCCCTGCGGCAGTGATCGCGGTGTCGCTACTGTGGGTCATCGGCGCGTTCACTGCCTACCGGCGTATGACGCGAAGCGCGTGACAGGTTCCGCGCGGCAGTTGCTTCGCGACGCCAAGGGTTTCGAGTTCAAATGCTTGGTTTGGCATCGACCGATTCACGCTTGTAGTCAGGACCGATTTACGCTTGCAGTCAGGTCTATGGTAATTCCGCAGGTGCTGCATGGTTTTATGCTATCGCGCGGCGCATCGTTTTGCACCGAGGAGAGCGGTTGCCCGAAACACCCCAGATTCGAAATGCACCCTGCCGCACCTCATCGTTGACTCCTGCAAGCATTTCGGCTTCGGAAAACGTTCGGGGAGTCCGCTGTTCGCTGCGGGCGATGCGGCATTCCGTCCAGAGCATCTGGTTGCGACCCCATCCTCGACGGCATGTGCGAGTGGGGCGACAACCGGCTGGAGTGGCAGCGTTCCCACAAGGCGAACAAGAGCCGAATTGGATGAATCGAGCCGATCTCAATTGATTAGGAAACGGCGAGGAGCAGACGCTCCACAAGGCCTTCTCTGTTGAGCGGCCTACTGAGCTTCTGCGTATCACACAGCACTTGTATCGCCAGGGTTTGTGGCGCCTGAGTTCGACGCAGTAACATTGCGGAATAGAGCGGCAGGTCACCGTCGTCCGCTCTGCCTGCTACATGTAAATACGTGTCGTGGGACAATATGTATGCTTTGGGTATACTGTATGTACATCATGATATGTCTGAACATACGTATGAGGAAGCAGGAAGATTATATGGGCGCATCTACTCTCACCATTCGACTCGACAACGAGCTCAAGCGCGGCGCTTCAGAGGTTGCTGCCTATTACGGGCTTGACCTCTCCTCGGTCACGCGTGCCTTCTACAAGCAGATGGTGAATACTCGCCGCATCCCGCTCACGTTTGCACCGGAGGAGCCTAACGATGAAAGCCTGGAAGCCATCGCTGAAGGCGACGAGTTCCTCGCGTCAGGCAAGCCCGGGCGCTTCGCCAACGGACATGATCTCATCGAAGCGGCAGTATCCTGATGGGTCGCTTGTCAGCTGATTTCTCGGCAGCTTTTAAGCGCGACCTGAAGAAGAACGCAAAACGACGCGGATGGGATTTGTCGCAGCTGGAACAGGTCATTGACCTTGTGATCGAAAACTCACCGGAAGCTTTAGACGAACTGCGCCGTCGGCATAATATGCACACGCTGTCCGGTCGGTGGGCTGGACGCAACGAGTGCCATGTGGCCAACGCGGGCGATTGGCTGCTGATATGGTCGAGCAACGCGGAGGTTGCCTTTTTCGAGCGAACGGGCAGCCATGACGAACTCTTTAGATAGGGTCGTCACCAAGCCAGAATGTTGAAAGCATCGAGGCCAAAATACCGATGCTTCCTTTGGTGCTCTTGTCTGTTGCTGGTAAGAATCTCCGCATGACGCCGCGGGTGCTCCGTACTACAAATCTACCAAGCGCGTACGGATAGAGAGGCACGCGCATCCGGTTGCGGTACTTACTGGAAGGGAGGCGTCCAAATGGGTGAGCGCTGCGTATCGGACGAGGACCTCGGCAGCACGGGCTTCAGCTACACGCTCTCGCTCATCCCCATTTTGGACAGCATGTGCGAGCGGGGCGACAACAACCGGCTGGCGCGGCGCTGCGCGAGGCGGTTTGCAGAGTATCCGCGCCCCGCAACAAGCTGTTGCTTGCTGCGGGATGCATGCGCGCCGGATAATGGGGCCGTCGAGAACCGCGAGGTCAGGAGGACTCATGGCCATCAAGGATGTGCTTCCCCGGCTGCGCCGCGAGCGCGGGCTTACCCAGGAGGAGCTGGCGAAGAGGCTCTTCATCACCCGCCAGGCGGTGAGCCGCTGGGAGACGGGAGAGACGACGCCGGGTATCGACATGACCAAGCTCATCGCGCGCGAGCTCGACGTGCCCGTGACCGAGCTTCTGGAGATGCCGGAGCACTACTGCCAGAGCTGCGGCATGATGTTCACCGCTCCCGGCCAGCACGGCCATGAGGCGGATGGTTCAGTGAACGAGGACTTCTGCACGTGGTGCTACGACGACGGTGCGTACACGTATGAGACAACCATGGAGGACATGATCGAGGATTGCGCGCCGCGCGTGTCGGAGGCCGTGGGCTGGTCGATTGATGAGTGCGCTTCGCTCATGGGAGCCGTGCTTCCCACCCTCAAGCGCTGGCGCGAGGACGCGTAAAGAACGCAGGTTCATCGTGGATATACTAGGAGGCGAGGTAAGGAGGTACTACGGTGAACGAAGCGTCGGGATGCGCTTGCTTGAGCAGCGAAGGCCCTTATTCGATTTTCTCATTCGATGGCCACTCCATCCGTTTCCGAACTCCTCGTGCCTTGCGCCGTTATCTTTCGATTAAGGAATGGGATAACGGCTATCTCGTCGTGGATGCAGAGTATAAGGGAGTCGACGCACCGGTTGAGGAATACATCGATCTCGTTCCCATTTTGACCAACCTGTACTTCGACGCGGACCGATTCTTAGCCCCGATAAAGAAGGTCGTGGTGAGCTATGAGTGAAGCCGAGCTCAAAGCGGTGGCGGATGCTGCGGATATCATCGTGAACGGCTATGCGTTCAGCGTGAGCGAAGACTGTATTCGCGTGCTCAACCTTGGCTCTCCATCTCGTGCTGCTGTCCTTTCTAGCACGGGAGAGGTTTTTGAGACGAGTATGGATGACATAGAGCTCTCCATAGTGAACGATTATTTCCGCCGCAACCGCGAATTTCTGGCGGCATAGCCATGCCGAAGTATTTCGATTTCAAAGTGTGCGGCTATTATTTGTATTTCACCGCACATTGCATCGTTGAATGCATGCACGTCCACGCGAGCGATTCAAAGCTGACCGAAGGCGGATCGGCAAAGTTTTTCGTGAAAAGCGACGGTGAATCCGTTTTGCGGCATCGTGAGTCGTTATCCGAACGTGAGGTCCGCATCATCCAGCGCTTCATCAAAGAGAATTATCGTGATATGTATCTCTCTTGGTCAGCCATGAGCAGCCAGGGGTTTTACGGCGACGAACAGTAATGGCGCTGCACGCACTGGATAGATAGATGGATGGATGGATGGACGTTTCGCTCATAGAAAAACGCTTGCTCTCGCACCCGGGTGCCACGAAGGCGCTTCACGAGTCGTGGGGATGGATGGTCTACTGGGTGGGCGGCAAGCAGTTCGCCTGCGAGTTCATCGCGGCACCGGATGCCAAGCCGCCGTATGCGGGAAGGCATCTGCTTTCGCTCAAGTGCGACCCAGACCGTATCCGCGAGCTGCGTGCCGAGTTCCCGGATGCTGTGCTGCCCGGCTATTACTCGGATGGTCGCACGTGGATCTCGGTGGACGTGGACCAGGCGGGCATGCCCGGCGGTCCTTCGGAGGAGCTCGCCCTCGACCTGTGCGACATGAGCTATCGACTCGTGTTCTCCAAGCTGACGAAGCGGATGCAGCGCGAGATCGCGGAGACGAGCTAGGGCCCCGCCCGCTGTCCTTTCCATCGGAAGAGCGCCGCGTTGCTTGGGGGCTTTACGCATTCGCCGGCACCCGGCCTGCAACCTGGCGGCGGGAAGCCCTGTGCTATGCGAGCGGCAGGCGGACTACCACGCGGGCACCGGCAGGGGAGCCATCGGCGCTGACGCGGTTCGAAAGCTCGAGGCTGCCGCCGTGGTCGCGGGCGGTTTCCGCCGCGGTGAAGAGGCCGATGCCGTAATGCGCGCCGGACGCGGCTCCTGTACGGGAAGCATCATCGCGGAAGAAGCGCTCGCAGCCGTGCTCGAGCGCGGCGGGCGAGAAGCCCGGGCCATCGTCATCTACCATGATGACGAATGTGTCGGGCGTTGAATCCGGGCCGTTCGTTTCGAGGTTGAACATGACACGCACCCGTTTGCGTGCATGGTCGATGGCGTTGGAGGCAAGGTTGACCACGGCTCGCTCGATCGCTTCTGCATCTACGATGGCGCGAGCGTCCGCAAGCGCCCTGTCTTGTTCGACGGCGAGCGAGATGCCCGCCGCGCGCGCCAAGGGCGCAGCGGCCTGCATGATTGACTCAGCAAGGACGGCAACCGTGACCTGGCGCTTAGCCCCTTCAGGTGCTCCTCCGCGCGACGCCTCGATGAGGAGTTGCACGTAGCGGTCGACCTGCTTGCACCCGTCGGCGGCGTCTTGCGCCGCAGCGGCGATGTCCGCGAGCGCACCGGTATCGTCCGCGCCCAGCATGCGCGCTTCGTCTGCCACATACTCGGCGTTGGCACGGATCACGGTCAACGGGGTCTTGAGATCATGCGCGAGCGCCGCCACCTGGTCGCGCTGCGCCCGCTCCGCACGCCAGCGCGCATCAAGCGAATCGGCGAGCGAACCGCGCATGCGCTCCATCGCCGCCAGCACGTCGTCGATTTGCCGCACGTTGCTTTCTCCCACACTGAAGTCGAGCTCCTCGCGCCCGATGCGCTCCGCAGCCTCCGTCAGAGGCTGCATCTTCCGCACGAGGACGGACGATGCGCGCCGGGCGATAAGCACAACGGCGAGGGCGCTTCCCGCACCGCCGAACGCGATCATGAGGTTCTGAGGGTTGGGGAGGCTGTCGCGCAGTTCGCGCGAGGTATATTCGGGCAGGTAGGTGCTGGTGAGGATGCAGAACGACCCGTCCGAGAGCTCGCCGATGGCATACGTGGTGCCGTCGAGGCCGAAGACCTGGGGCTCCTGCGCCCCCTCGGTGCGCTGCTTTGTGGTCGCGTCGATGGTGCGGAGCAGGTTTTCTCCCGAGAGGTCGGTCGCGAGCACCGTCCCGTTGGGGTCGACATGAACGTATCGGTATGCGGATGGAATCAGATCCTCGTTCACCATGTCCGTGGCCTGCACGGCGGCGACGGTATCGCTGGCATATGCGGCGCCGTAGTTGGCGGGATAGGCGATACCTGCGTTGAGTGCCATGCTGAATGCTGTGAAGGAGACGATCCATACGCCCAAAAGCGCTGCCAGCACGTAGAAGAAGTAGCGCGCGATGACAAAGGAGAGGGGCATGCGCCAGGTGCGCCGCCCGCGGTCTAGAGCTGCCATTTGTACCCCATTCCCCACACGGTCGCGATGGGGTCGGCGCCCGCTGCGGCGAGCTTCTTGCGCGCACGGCTTACGTGCATGGAGATGGCCGCATCATCCGCCTCGCGTTCCCAGCCAAAGAGCGCCTCGCGAATCTGCGTGCGACTGAACACCTGGCCCGGGCGGCGGGCCAGAAGTTCGCAAACCTCGTATTCGGTGGGTGTAAGGGCGACGGACTCGCCGTCCATGGTGATCTGCCGCGCGCCAAGGTCCAGCCGAAGCGGGCCGAAGGCAAGCGCGTGCGTGCGCTCGCGATGTTCGCGGCGCAGATGGGCAGCTACCTTCGCGCGCAGCTCGGCAGCGCCGAAGGGCTTGCGCACGTAATCGTCCGCGCCCAGCCCGTAGCCGGTCACGGCGTCTTCCTCTGCCACCTTGGCGGTGAGGAAGACGATGGGCCCGTCGAAGCGCGGCCGCAGCTCGCGTACTAGCTCGAAGCCGTCGAGACCTGGCATCATCACGTCGCAGAGAATGAGGTCCACGCGGGCGAGGTCGAGCTCGAGCGCGCGAGCGGGATCGGTCAGACCGAGCACGTCGTGCCCGTCGCGCTTGAGGATGCGCCCGAGCACGTCGAGAATTGCCTGCTCGTCGTCGATCGCCACGATGCGCGCCATCTCAGCCCCTTTCCGCCGTCACTCTCGCCACCGCTCGCCGGTAGCTGCTTTCATTCTGCGCCAACATCCTAACGATTCACTAACGATGCGACTTCCTCCCGCAGACTAGGAGTTCTCCTCCAGCGCGTCGATGGCAGCATCTGGGACATCGGCGGCACCGACGCTCCGGTAATGGTCGCCAGAGCCGCCGTGGGCTTCGATTTTGAGCCAGCCGTCGCCGGGAGCCTTGCTGCCGTACCAGACGATCGTCACTTCCGTAGGCGTTCCGTCGGAGGCGGCGCCCTGGATGCGATAGACGTAGTTGGTACCGGCGCCGGTGGCATCGGCGTACGTCCCGGTGTAGGACTCCGGCTCGGGCGCGGGTGCCCAGACGGTTTCTTCGGGCATGAAGAGCCGGTCGAAGACCGAGGAGATTGCCACGCCCCAGCCACCGGAGCAGCCCGAAAGCAGGGTGCAGGCGAGCAGCGTGGGGAGCAGCAGCGCGGCGCTGCGAGCGCGGGCGACGCTAATCATCATCCCTGCCTCCTTCGAATCGGTTGAACCATGCGATGAGGGCGGCGAGCCCCGTTGCGGTGAGGGCTGCTGCGGCGATGGTGAGTTCCAAGGCGAGCGAATTGATTGCGGCGGCTTGGGCGGCATCCGACATCTGCGCGATGCCCGCTTCGATGGCGAGCGATCCGAGCCGCGCGGGCCAGGCGAAGGGGATGAGCCCCAGGATGCCACCGGTCGCTGCCGTGAGCTCGCCGGTCATGAGGCCGTGGGCGAGGCCGCCGACCGAGAAGAGGCCGATGCCGAGGCCCGCAGCACCCTCGCCGATGGCGGCGTTGCGCCCCGTGCGCAGCGCGACGGCGAGGAAGAGCAGATAGAGCGGGATGCTTCCAAGCGCGAGTCCCGCGACGGAGAATACGAGGGCGTCGAGCCCGAGCGCGAGCCTACCCGCCAGCGCAAGCGCGCCGGCGAAAATGCCGACCGCGAGCAGCAGGGCGATCGCGCCCGCGAGCCAAAGTACGATGGCCTTGGCGGCGATGGCCGTTGCCCGAGACGGGGCGCCCGTAAGGTTGGCGAGCCGCCCGGCGCGGCGCTCCTCGTCAACATTGAGTCCGCAGACGATGCTTGCCATGAGCGGCATGAGCGCACCGAGGAGCTGCACGTAGGCATCCGCACCGAACGCGGGATCCCAGGGTGCGTAGGCGAAGTAGGCCCCGCATGCGATGCCGCCGGTGAACGCACAGATAAGGTGTACCAGCGCGAGCGGCGAGCGGGTGAAACGCATGGTTTCGGAGCGCAGGGTGCGGAGGAGGGTCATGCGGGGCGCCGGCGTCATCCTGGTCGCGTCATGCACGGAGCGGCCTATGCGGGCCAGAGCGGTGCTCATCAGCGCACCTCCTCGGATTGCGCGAACCACGCGGCGGAAAGTGCCGTAAGTACCACGAAGGCTGCTGCCCCCACGGCAATGCCCGCCCAGGTGAGCATGCCGTCCGCTGCGAGCGCACCGCCCAGTACCATGTCGGCGGTGAGAGGCTCGCCGCTCGGCAGCACGGGGATGAAGGCCGTGGGGATGACCGCGGTGGCCGACGGAGGGAAGAGCTGCGGCGCAGGGATGGCGCTCCAGGCGAATCCGCCTACGAGCTGCACGGCGAGCGGCAGGAAGATACCTGCGAGGAGTCCGGCTCGTGCGGTGAGGAAGAGCCCGGCAGGAATCATCCATGCGCTCGTGATGGTGGTGGCAGCGGCCGCACATGCCATGGTGAGCACTGCGGCACCGGACAAGCCGCCGCCGATGGCGATCGCCGCAACGTAGATCGCGAGTACCACGAGGTTCGACAGCGCGGAGAGCGCCAGGCACCAGAGCGCCTTCGCCCACCACGCTTGTCCGAGCGGCACGCCCAAGCCCAGGAGCGAGCGGTTCCGCATCCGCGCGTCGGAGTTGGCGACACACCCCGTGACCAGCGCGATCGTCACCGGCATGAGGAGCGCGTACCAGTAGTTCCACGGCGAGAAGCTCACCTCGCCGTGGAAACGCACGACGAGAGCCATAAGCGGGAACGGCAGCGCCATGATGATCGCAAGGCGCAAGGGTGCGGCATGGCGGAACTTGCGAGCTTCGGCTCGGAGCACGCGCCATAAGGAGATGTGCGGCGCGCCGGCGTTTCCGCTGCGTGAACCGACGGCATGTTCGCCTTGCGCACCGGTGGCGGCAGGGGCGTTCGCGGCCTGCGCAGACACCGCTCCAGCCGAACTTCTCATCCGCATCATGCCGCCCGCCCCCTCACGCACACGTCCATGAAGAGCTGTTCCAGGTCCTCGCCGGGGCGCAACTCGTCCTCGTAGGCGAGGCGCCCGCCGGTGATGATGCCGATGCGGTCCGCCATAAGCTGGACCTCGTGGAGGATGTGACTCGACACGAGGACCGTGATGCCTTGCGCTGCGAAGCCGCGGATGAGGTCGCGCAGCTCCTCGATGCCGAGCGGGTCCAGGCCGTTGGTGGGCTCGTCCAGTACCAACAGCTCCGGCTCGGCCACGAGTGCGAGCGCCAGCCCCAGCCGCTGCTTCATGCCCATGGAGAAGCGCCCGGCGCGCTTACGCCCGGTGTCGGCGAGCCCCACGGTCTCGAGCACCTCGTCGATGCGGCGTTCGGGCAGGCCCAGCATCGTGGTGCGCACGCGGAGATTCTCGCGCGCGGTGAGGTTGGGGTAGAGCGGCGCCTCCTCGATGAGCGAGCCGATGGCATAGAGGTCGCGGCGCTCCCACGGGTGCTCGTCGAAGCGGATTTCGCCCGCGCTGGGGCGGAGTATTCCGCAAATCATCTTGAGCGTGGTTGACTTGCCGGCGCCGTTGGGGCCCAGAAGGCCGTATACGCGCCCGCGCTCCACATGCAGGTTCACGTCCGCCACCGCGGTCTGGGCGCTCTCGCCCCGGCCGAAGCGCTTGGTGAGCCCATGCGTTTCGAGCATGCAGTCCATGGCACATCCTTTCTCGTTGCAAATGGCTCAGGCGATGGGCGCGGGGTAGCGTGCCGCCCATTACAGTTTGAGAAGTAGTTAGCCCAATCGCTTAAGCCATCCGCTTAGACGGTCGGACTACGATTGACATATGTCCCGAGGGACTGCCGATCGGGCGCCCGCGGACGGCCTTATGCCCCTGCCCCTTGAGGGCCCGGGGGGTGTTGCCGACGCGGGCGCCGCTGCTTCTGACGACTAATAGGAAACTGCCGGGCTCCTCCGACCAAAGAGCGCCACGGCCAGGTAATGTGGGTGTCGCGCGAGGCAGCATTCCGATCGACCGACGATTGGAAGGATACCATCATGCTGACCGAAGCCACCGCCTGCCCTGCCGTAATAGGCCTCGACGTCGGGAAGTTCTCCCATTGGGCGTGCCACGTGACCAGGCAGGGCGAGATCCTCGCCAGCGGCCCCGTGGCCAACACCGAGCATGACCTGGACAGCCTGTTCGCCCGAGTGGATGCAGGGACGCTGGTCGTCGTCGACCAAGTGCGCAACATCGGGTCGCTGGCGATATCGAGGGCAAGGCTGGCCGGGCTGCCCGTCGCCTACCTGCCGGGAATCGCCGCCCACGGAGCTGCCAAGCTGTTCGCGGGCGACGCCAAGACCGACGAGCGCGACGCCGCGGTCATAGCCAAGACGGCGCTCGGCATCCCGGATTCGCTGCTGCCCGTGCCAAGGCGCGACGAGAGGCTCGAGGCCGCAAGGTCGATGGCGGCGCAGAGGAACCACATGGTCACCTGCTCCACCCGTGACAAGAACAGGCTCAGGAGCATACTCCTGGAAAGCTGCCCCGCGTTCGAGGCGCTGGCCGACCTGGCCGATCCCCATTGGCTGAAGATGATGGAGTCCCTGGGCGGCCCCTGGGGCATCCTGGATGCCGGCAAGCCTGCCGTCGGCGCCGTTACCCGCGGCGCGAACAGGGCGCGCATCGACGCCGCGCTGGCGGCGATATCGTCGTCGACGCGCCCGTCCGAATACCAGGTCATGGCAGAGAACCCGCAGGTCAGGATGCTTGCCAGGCGTATCAGGGAGTCCGCCGAGGAAGCCGCAAGGCTCGACACGGAGATAACGGCGCTGCTCGTCGAGGACGGCACTTACGAATGCCTGCTGACCATCCCAGGAATCGGCCCAAGGACCGCATCGGAGCTGGTGATAAGCATCGACATCGACGACTTCCCCGACCACGACCACCTCGCATCGTATTGCGGAATCGCTCCCAGGAACCGCCAGTCAGGCAAGTCGATATCGTCGGTGAGCGCCTCGCGCCAGGGAAACAAGAGGCTGAAAAACCTGCTCATCTTCTCCTGCAACTCGCTTAGCAGGAGCAGGGGCCGGTTCGGCGACTACTACCGCAAATGCAGGGATCGCGGCATGTGCCACGGAGAGGCATTGAAGGCGGTCGCCAGGAAGAGGATGAAGGTGATCTACGCGATCATGAGGGACAAGGTCCCGTACTCGGCCTAGCTAGCCAGAGCCATAGAAAAACGCCAGCCCGACAAGGGCTGGCGTCAGCATGCTCGAAAGCAGTGATCTTTGCCAACAAAATCAGTTGACAAAACTATAGGAACACCCCCCTTCGCCCGACTGCGTACGATTCCAAGGATGCGGTCGGTCTCTAACGAAGCTCTAACGAGGCGGCGGATCTTGGGAAGTTTTTCTTCTGCAGTAGTTGCATGTAGCTAACTAATATGAGATAGTCTCGCCAACATTTAGGGATCGATAAGAGGAGCCGCTGTGTCCTGCCAGGTAAGGATCTGCAAGAAATGCTCGGGCATCGCGCCGAAGGACCTCAAAGGCGTAGTCGATAAAAAGCACCGCAAGACGGGTTGCTTCGGCGTCTGTGCCAAAAAGCATCCCGAGCTCAAGGGCAAGTCATACGTGAAGGTCGATGGCGAGCTTATGGTGCGCGATTCGAAGAAGAAGCTCGTGCGCGCCCTCGCCGAGGCTGTGTAGGATGATCGCACCTGCTCCGTCTATCCCCCTGCGCACGATTCGACTGCGGGCGCTCGCTTGATTGGGCCGATGCTGGTGGCTTGAGGAAGTTCGGAGAGGGAGATGGTGCCGATGGGGGCGCTATCGAAGGCCCTCATGGGCGACGCGTTCGACCACGGGGTGCTCGAGCGCGCTGCGAGCCCATCATTTGTGCCGGCGGGAAGAGGTCAGCACTTTGGCAATTCAGGAAAATGGCTAAATAAGTGCATCTCGATGCATCGTGCTACCGGGGTGCATCATCGAGATGCGTTCAAAAAGCCTTAGTTTTTCACAGCAAGTGCAACGAGGCCGATCGGTAGACCTCGTACGGCGTCAGATACCCCAGGCGCTTGCGAGGCCTGCGGTTCAGCTCATCGTACACCCTCTCGACCTCCTCGTCGCTCACGGCGTCCAGGTCGCAGCCCTTTGGGAAGTACTGCCTCAGCAGCCCGTTGGCGTTCTCGTTGGTCCCGCGGTCCCACGGGTGGTGCGGCGGGCAGAAGTAGCACTCGGCCCCGACGGCCTCGGTGAACAGGGCGTGCTCGGCGAACTCCTTGCCCCGGTCCAGGGTGACGGTCTCCACGGCGTGGCCGCGCATCGACTCGACCATCGCCCCCCTCACGTCGCCCTTCCTCTTCGAGGGCGACTTGCGGCCGGCCAGGTAGCCGCTCATGCGGTCGACCATGGTGACGAGGCACGCGCCGCCGGCGCGCCCGGCGACCGTGTCGCCCTCCCAGTCGCCGACCCGCGAGCGGGCGCCCGCCTCGGCGGGCCGCTCGGAGAGCTCGTGCGACACCTTGATCTTCCCGCGCAGCTCGGAGCCGTCCCGGCGCTTCCGCCGCCTGCCGCCGCGCCTCAGCCTCGCCGACGCCCTTCGGCCGCCCACGCAGCGGTCGAGCGAGCCGGAGCCGATCGCGCGGTAGATCGTCGTGTCGCTGACGGCGAGGTCGGGGCGCTCGAGGCGGATGCGCCCCTCCAGCTGCTCGGGCGACCAGCGCCCCTCGAGCACGTGCTCCCTGACGAGCTCGAGCCTCTCGGGGTCGTCGAGCAGCCGCGGCCTGCGGCACGCCTCCCTGCGCGCCTCGTAGCGCCGCTGGGCGGTCGAGGCCCGGTACCAGGGGCGCGCGGTCGACGCGGCGCAGGAGTTGCGCGCGAGCTCCCTGGACACGGTGGACTTGTCCCTGTGGATCTCGCGGGCGATCTCGGAGACGCCCTTCCCCTGCCTGCGCAGGCACATGACGTCCTCGCGCTCCTCGATGGTAAGATGGCTGTACCGGCCCATGGCTGCCTCCTGATGATGTTGTCGTCGCAAGCACCATCGTATCAGGGCGCCATGGGCCGTCCCCATCGGGCGTTGTTGCACTTGGAATGAAAAACTAAGGCCATTTCAGCGTCTATAAAACGAGATTCTGTCCATTTTGCCGCATCTCGAAAAACGGGCCATCGTCGAGGTCCGTCTCGATGGACGTTTTCACGATGAGCGCTGCGGGCATGCTTTGGGGTCTCAGTTTTATCCCGGAACCAGGGATCACACATCACGGATCAGCTGGCCCCGTCATCTCGTCGTGGTCATCCCTGCAAGGGCTGCACCGCGCAGGCAAGAGAACCGCGCGGTGCAGCCCTTCGCAACTTCACTCCGCCAGGGCGCGCAGCGCGTCGGCAGCGGATTGAGATGATAGATGGAGGCTTAGGCCTACGGGGCTTACCTCGATCATCACGACCGGCGACCCTTCGTAGGTGGTGACCTCGAGCACCATGATCTCGTTTAGGTCGTCGGAGCTCTGGCCGAGCCTTTGAGTCTCGGGCTGCCATAGTTCGAAGGTGTATTCGGGGCTCCCGTCGGGCTCGGCTGCGAGGCCGCTTATCCCGGAGAGCGGGCTAAAGGCGCGCTCGATGTCCGCTTGGTCAGTCAGCTCGCGAACGACCTCTCCCGTCTCGGCATCCTTGATGACGAGACGAGAGACCTTTCCCCATTCGACATTTGAAAGCGTGTCGGCAAGCTCTTGCGCTTGAGAGGCTACATCTTCAGCTTGTGAGGCGAGATCGCTCGCTTGGGTCGAAATCTCCTCCATGCTGGGTAGCCCAAAGCAACCCGAAAGCGGGAAGGTGATGGCGGCTGCGAGCATCGCGGCGATGGCAAGGTTTGCTTTCATGGGCTCCTCTTTCGACATAGCCTGCATCAAGTGGATCTGGAACGGAGGGCATGCTGGAAGTCCAGACGGGACGGTCTTCCAAACAGGATACCTTCAAACAGGATGGTAACAGTGGAGGCGTAGGGAGTTAACAGTGGGGGCGCAAGGAGTCTGTAGCGAAGGGGGTGACAATCGAGAGCCCGCAATGGAATAGGCCGAGCGGTCCTTGCCAAAGCGTTGCCCGAGCGGTGGCCTATGCCTCCGTTCTGGTAGATTGAACCTACCCGTTTGAGCCGAGCTCGACCAGGTGCGCACCTAAGACGGCGGTCGATCTCGATGGAACTAATGAGCTGCGTTGATGGAAGGGGGAGCTGGCGGTGGATCGAGATTCCTGGCAGCTCAAGCTGGCATGCGTATGGGGCGGCGAGCTCGCCTCCGTGCTTACAAGCTCCATTCTGCAGATGGGTTTCGTATGGCACATCACGATTTCCACGAACTCGGCGAGCATGCTTTCGCTGGCGTCGCTTGCGGGGTTCTTGCCGCTCGCGCTCTTCGGCACGTTCGCAGGGACCGTTGTCGACCGTCTTCCGCTCAAGCGCACGCTTGTGGGTGCCGACCTCTTCATCGCGGCGGTAAGCGCCGTGGTTGCAGTGGCTTCGTTCGCGGGCGAGCTTCCCGTGTGGCTGATCATGGCGGCGCTCTTTGCGCGGGCGATTGGCAGCGCGTTCCATACGCCGGCTTTCCAGGCGCTCACGCCGCTCGTTGCGCCGTCTGAGCACCTCACGCGCCTGGCGGGGGCGACGCAGGCGGTTCAGTCCGGCGGCTATATCTTGGGCACGGCAATCGCGGCGGTGATCTATCCGCTCTGGGGGCTTACGGCGATGATCGCGCTCGATGTGGCTGGCGCGCTCGTCGCCACGGCGGCGGTGCTGGCGGCACGGCTCGACGTGGGCGGCGCCGGGATGGCGGGGGATCTGCCGGACGCGGAGCCGACCGTAGCGGATGGTGCCCCGCGCGCGAAGGGTCTTGGACTTGTCGCGCAGGCGCGCGCCCTCGTTTCCGAGACGGCGGCCGGCTACTGTGTGCTGCGCACCTACCGCGGCCTGTTTGCGCTTCTGTGGTGCGGATTTGCCTTCACGCTCGTGTTCTCGCCCATCTCAGCGCTCTTTCCCATCATGACGCTCGACCATTTTGGTGGTACCACCGGCGATGCGGCGACGGCCGAGATCGTCTTCTCGGTGGGGATGATCGCCGGATCCGCTCTTCTGGCATCGTGGGGAGGCTTCAAGAACCGTGCGCTCACGGTCGTTGCTGCGACGGCGCTGTACGGTGCGGCAACGCTCGCGGCGGGACTTCTCGGCGAGGGGGGATTCGTGCTCTTCCTGGCGGCGAGTTTCCTCATGGGCGTGAGCTCGCCGTTCTACTCTGGCCCGCAGACCGCGCTCATGCAGGAAAAGGTTCCACCTGAGTACCTGGGGCGCGTGTTCGGCTTGTACGGCGCGATCATGTCGTGGGCCATGCCCTTGGGGCTCGTGGCGTCGTCGCTGTTTGCGGATGCGGTGGGTGCGCCGGCGTGGTTCGTTGGCGCAGGCGTGGCAATGCTCGTGCTTGCCTTGGCTACGTGGACGATACCCAGCATTCGGCGCATCGAGGAGACGGGGTAGCGCAGCGCAAGCCAAGATGCTGCAACGCTTTACCTTACGAAGATGTTAGCTGCCGGTAAGCAAAATCGATGGCAAGCAAGCTTCCCGTGCGTGAGAATCTCTGCGTATCGAACGGCTCCGTCAGGACTTGCGGTGCCGCTCGCAGATGAAGGCTGGTCATGGGAGGCTTCATGCTCGTCAAGCTGGCATACGGCAACGTGCGCCGTTCTGCGCGCGACTTCTCGGTCTATTTCATGACGCTGGCGTTTGCCGCTTGTCTGCTGTATTCGTTTCTCGCGTCAACGGACTATCTGCTGGCGCTCGATCTCACGCCCGACCAGCGCGAAGCTTTCGCAAAAGCGGGCGGGGTGCTCCAAGCGTTTGCCATCTTCATCGATGTTATCTTTTGCTTCTTGCTGGCATATGCCAACATGTTCCTGCTCCGGCGCCGTAAGCGCGAGTTCGGCACCTACCTATTGCTTGGTATGGCAAGAAACCAGGTAGCGCTGGTGCTCATCGCGGAGATCGCGGTGACTGCCGCAGCGTCGCTCGCGTGCGGGCTCATCTTGGGATGGATGCTCTCTCCGCTGTTCTCCCTCATAGCGGCGTTCGTGTTCGGTGCCGCTTGGACGCCGGTGCTCGTCGTCTCCAGCCAAGCCGCTTGGCAGTGCGTCTGCTCATTTGCCGTGATCAGCGTGCTCGCCACGGTCCTTTCGGTGCGGGGGATTTGGAAGCGGCCGCTTGTCGATCTCGTGCGGCTGGCTGCCGTGCCGGAGCGCCGGCCGCTATCACGCGGAGGCGCTTTGCGCGCCCAGAAGGTTGCCGCCGCGCTGCTGCTGGCGATCGTGTGGGGGACTTGCCTGCTCAACCCCGGTTACTTCATCGTCTTCATCATCCCCTTGGGCTTCGTTGCGCTTTTTGGGTCGTACTTCCTCATGCGCGTGGTGTCATCCAGCCTGCCCAGGCGCTTGCGCGCTCATACGGACCGCTATTGGACGGGCCTTGTCCCGTTTACGGTCCGCCAACTTGAGGCGCGTGCCGAGACGGGCTGCATGGCCGCGGCGGCGGAGTGCGTGCTGTTGGCGGCGTCGATGTGCATGACGGTGGCGGGGCTCGCGTTCAGCGTGGGCTTGCGGACGGGTGAGTTTGCTGGCGCGGGCCAGGTGCTGCTACCCATCGCATATGCATGCATCTTCTACGGAGCGGCGTTTCTGGTCGCCGCGGCAGCGGTCTTGGCGCTTCAGCAGCTCTCGAAGGCGGTGGATGCCAAGGCAAGCTATCGTGCGCTGGCGGTGATCGGGACTCCGGAAGAGCTGCTCCGATCATCGCTTTTCGCGGAGATCGGGGTCTGCTTCGGCGTGCCTGCGGCGCTTGCGCTCGTCCACTGCATCTTTGGATTCCTGCTCATAGGTGTGCTTTCGATCATGTTCGGCGTGGAGGGGGTCGTCGTGTTCATGAGTGCCACTGTGGCGCTGGCGCTCTGCGTGCTAGGAATCTATTACCTGGTGACGGTTCGCGCGTGCGGGAGATATATCAGATACCAGGCTCTCTGAGGACACTTGATCCCAAGCGGCTATTCAAAGCGTCCGCGCCGGGCGGCTACCTATAGAGTTCATCCCGGGATGCAGTTTATTAGGACGAGTTTCTTCGAGACGGCAGCTTCCATCTCGCGTGATCCTTCCCGCAAGCGCCCGTTTCATGCGGCGCTTCCACTCTGTCGGATCGTCTAGAATGCCTCATCCATTTTTATTAGAAATGGCCATCTAGGCGCATCTCGACAGGCCGGTTCCGGTGCTCCATAAACCGAGATCCTGATGATTGGACAGTTTTGAGCTTCTGAAGGCCGATTCTGGCTATCTGAGGGTATCTCGGCAAAACGATCCGCATCGAGATGCTGTTAGAGAGACACTTTTCTAGAGAGCTTCATGCCTTTGGATCGTCTTGGGTCTGCGACCGGTCTGGTCGGGTAGAACATAACCAAGCGACTTCGATGGGAAAGTGTCGAGATGGCCGAGAAGAAGGGTTTCCCGAGATAGACAGGAGAATCGGGAGCTCGCGCGGTCCGCACCGTCAACCATTCCCGTGTCACCAACTACCCCGCAACGTCCATATCCCTGCAACGTCCAATGAGGTGGAAACCATGAAACACTTGCTCTTTATCGTCGGGTCTCTGCGGGAGGCGTCGTTCAATCGCCAGCTCGCCGAGGAGGCTTCTCGTTTGGTGGGCGATCGCGCCACGGTCGAGTTCCTCGCCTACGCGGACCTTCCGTTCATGAACCAGGACATAGAATTTCCCGCACCCGTTCCCGTCGAGCGCGTGCGCAGTTCAATCATGCAGGCGGATGGCCTGTGGATCTTCAGTCCTGAATACAACTACAGCTACCCGGGTGCACTCAAGAACCTGATCGATTGGCTGAGCCGTCCGGTCGTCGCCGGGGACCGCTCGACGGCGGCGATCGCTGGGAAGAAGGTGGCGCTCAGTTCCGCTGCGGGTAGTTCGGCGGGCGCCGGTTCGCGCGGCATGCTCTCCAAGCTCATGGTGGCTGTAAACGCAAACCTTATGCAGGAGCCGCAAGTCGGTGTGAAGCTCGATCGCTCCGCGTTCGAGACGGACGTGCTCGCGTTATCCACTGAGGATCGAAACGCACTCGCCGCCCAGGCAGATGCATTCCTCGCGTACCTAGAGCGCTAGCGTTTTCGCGCGCGGTCGCCGCGCACCGCCCACGTGCGATTCGTGCGGCGCCGCATGGTTGACGAGCGTGAGCTTGCGGAGGGCTCCGGGGCTATGGCTGCGGTGGAGATGGGGCAGGCGCGCTCGGTTGAGTGCTCGAAGGCTCCCTGCAGCTAGAGTTCCTTGATGAGGAAGCGGTCCATGGTGGTGTGAACGGTCGGGGCGGGCTGCTCGATACGCTGGAAGCCGAGATGCCCATAGAAGCCGAGCGCCGTTTCCAGGTTGTGATGCGTTTCCAGATAGATGCGGCGGTAGCCGAGCTCACGCGCCCGGGCTTCCACGGCTTCGAGCAGCACACGGCCCAAGCCCTGCCCCTGCAGGTCATCCATAAGGTAGATCTTCTGCAGTTCGCAGCAGCTGTCGACGCCCGGGAATGAGCAGAGCCCCGCGCCGCCGCCCACGCTGCCGTCGGGGCGCTCCAGGATGAAGTAGGCGCGCTCGTTTGGGCGCTCGCCATAGTAGGCGCTCAGATGGTCGAGTTCGGGATCGAAGTAGGCGGTGCCGGGAACGGCGAGGCCATGTGCCGCGAGGCACGAGCGGACGATGGCGGCGATGGCATCGTCGTCGGCGGGCTGGATGGGGCGTATGCGGAAGCCGGGCCCGATCGAGGGGATGGCGGCGGCATCGATGGCGGTCATGGGTTGCTCCAGGTGATGGTTCGGTATGGCTTGCCGGGAGCGAAGCCGGCGTCTTAACGGTAGCAGATGCATGCGGGTGTTCCAACGGCGCCGCCCGTCCGCAACCCAAGTGCAACCGCCTGTTGCGCGATAGGTGGTGGGGGCAACCGGGCTTCCCGGGTACCATGAGGGCAAAGCTCCAATGGGAGGAGGGGCATATGGCGCCAACCGGATTTGAATTCATCGTCATCCTCGCTATGCTGCTGAATCTGGTTCCACCGATCCTCGTCGTCATCGTGTGCGTCCTCGCGATCCGCTGGTTCATGCGCCAGGAGCGTGCAGCCAAGGACCCCGAGGCCGTCAAAGTGCGCCGCTCGCTCGGCGAGGTCTTGCGGTCGCATCGCGAGCGCTGCCATATGACGCAGGAGTTCGTTGCCCAGCAGGTTGGTGTAAGCCGTCAAGCGGTAAGCAAGTGGGAGCAGGGCGCATCCGAGCCGTCTACGACGAACCTCGTCAAGCTCGCCCGTATCTTTGATGTCGACCCCGCTGATTTGATGCGCGAGGTGGAGGGCTGACGGCGGGTAGGCGCCGTGGTGCTTGGCGGCTTCACGGCGATTGCAGCGGTGTGCGCGGACATGGTGAACGTGGGGGCTGTTATGGTCGCGAGCGATTGCATGACCACTGAACCGGGGTATCAGTGATGCTGACGGGCAAAATGAGCATGCACCAGGAAGAGGGGAATCTATGAACCAACTGAGCGCGCGCGCGATCGCGATGGTGGCCGTTGCCGCGTTCGCGGTGTACCTTGCCATCTACTACTGGCCGAGCATCGCCGGGTTTCTGGCGCTCGTCGCCGGTACGCTCGCCCCGCTCGTGCTGGGACTCGTGCTCGCCTACCCGCTCAACATCCTCATGAGCTTCTATGAGCGTCATCTGTTCCCAAACTCCACGCAGGGGGCGATTGCGCGGTTCAGGCCTGCTTTGAGCTTGGTTTTCGCCGGGATGACGTTCGTGGCGGTGATCGTGGCGGTTGTCTGGCTCGTGGTGCCCCAGCTCGTCGAATGCGTGCGCCTACTTGTCGTGGAGCTTCCGGTTGCGGCGTCCGCCCTCGCGGACTGGCTCGGGCAGAGCGGTCTTATCACGCCTGAGCTGCTGGACGGTGCCGCTGCCTCGCTTGAGGGCATCGACTGGCAGTCGCTCGCTGGAAGTGTTGTCTCGACCATCATGGGAGGGGTGGTCGGCGTGGTGCGCGGCGTCGTCTCGGGCACGGCGACGCTCTTCCTCGCCATCATCTTCGCGATCTTCGTGTTGCTCAACAAGGCGCGCCTTGCGCGGCAGCTCAACATGGTCATGGAGCGCTACGCGAACAAGCGGGTGTTGGTGCTGGTACGCTATGTGCTCGGCATCGCCGACGATTGCTTCCACCGGTTCTTGGTCGGCCAGTGCACCGAGGCGGTCGTGCTCGGGGTGCTCTGCGCCCTCGGCATGGTGCTCCTTAGGCTGCCTAACCCCATGATGATCGGTGCGCTCACGGCGTTCACCGCGCTCATCCCGGTGGTGGGTGCGTTCATCAGCGGCGTGATCGGCGCCTTCCTCATCCTCATGGAGTCGCCGGTCCAGGCGCTTGTCTTCCTGGTCTTCATCGTGGTTCTGCAACAGCTTGAAGGCGATCTGATCTACCCGCATGTGGTGGGATCGTCAATCCAACTGCCGGGCATCTGGGTGCTCGCCGCGGTGACCGTGGGTGGCGGTGTCGGGGGCATCGCCGGCATGTTCGTGGGCGTGCCGCTCGCCGCCTGCGCTTACCGTCTGCTTAGAAACGACGTTTTGGGAATCACTCCCGGGCGTCCGGTTCCCCGCGAGGCTACACCTTCTCGGCAAGGCCCGGGTCCTCATGAGGACCCGCGTCCTTAACGATGGGTATGAACTGCGCGGCGAACGAGTGCCGGTCGCGCGTTCTGACGTAGGTGAACCCCAGGATGGAGAAGGCGACCGCGCCGATAAGGTTCACGATGAGGTCCGCCATGGTGTCGTTGATTCCCAGGTCGAGGTAGCCGCCTTCGATCGTCACGGCGGTTCCGTCTGCGAGCTCGACGACGGTGGATTCGATGCCCTCGACGGGGATGGCGATGTTTTGCTGCGTCGGGTCGAGCGTGACGCTATGGAACCCTTGGACGATCGTGTCCTTCTGCATGTCGAATCCCATGAAGGTATCCATCGAGTACTCGAAGATCTCCCAACACGCGCCGACGGTCATCGAGAAGCAAACCGCTGCTATAGCCATGTATGCGGGGGAGAGGTGGATGCTCGCGGAGCGTCCACGGTTCAGGATGTCGACGAGGGCGAAGCCGATCCCTGCGCAGATGAAGCCCCATGTGGTGTGCAAGATGGTGTCCCAGAACGGGATCTTGAGGTAGAAGGAGTCGATCTCACCGAGAATCTCTGCCGCGAAGATGAAGAACAGCAGGATGCACTCGAGGGTATCGGGCAAGTCGATGTTGAGCTTCGACTCGAGGAACGAGGGCAGAAGCAGCAGGAACAACACGAGTATGCAGAGCAGGACGTGCTCGAAGCGACCGGTGAGGACGCATCTGACGAGCGTGATCACCACGAGTGCGCGCAGCACGAGGAAAACGATGAAGGAGCGTCGGTCGTCGCGCACGGCGCGGCGCAGGTCCTCTCGGATGCTGTTCGATGCGCGGTTCTTTGGCATGAATCCCTCCCGTGGTCCTCGCGCGAGTGAGTTTTCTTGCTGGCGTGGTCCTCGCGCGAGCGTGGCATGCCGGTATCGCGAGCGTGAAATCGCGGCCGGGCGATGCACGCCTCGCTCCGGGGAGCTCTCCCGGATGGACATGATAGCTGATATGCTTTTGAGGCGGAATGAGGAACGAGCGCGCTCTCGCTTGCGCGCATGTTCGTGTCGGAGCGCCGCGCGCGAGGGTAGGGCACCCTCTTCGGCGCGTGCGCGGCGCTCCTAGGTTGCTCTAGTAGAGGGTACCGCCGCCGAGCTGCGTCTTCTTTACGAGCTCGCCGAGCATCCATGTCACGGTGCTCACATCGAAGTGGTCGAAGATGCGCGGGAACGCGGGGTCCTCGATGCCAGCGAAGGCAGCCATGTCCTCTGCATCGAGTTCGAAGTCGAAGACGTCGAAGTTCTCCTCCATGCGCTCGCGGTGCACGGTCTTAGGGATCACGACGACATCCTGCTGGATGAGGGCGCGCAGGATGACCTGACCTATGGTCTTGCCGCGTTTCTCCGCGATGGCCTTGAGCGCCGCGTTCTCGAAGATGCCGTTCTGGGCCTCGGCGAAGGGCGCCCACGCCTCGTGGACGACGCCGAGCGAGGCCATGTTCTCATGCGCCTCGCGCTGCTGGCGGAAGGGATGCGTCTCGATCTGGTTCACCGCGGGCGGCACCTCGGCGAGCAGCGCGAGGTCTACCAGGCGCTCGGGGTAGCAGTTGGAGACGCCGATGGCGCGGATCTTGCCTGCCTTGTAGGCGTCCTCCATCGCGCGGTATGCGCCGGTGTAGTCGCCCATCATCTGATGGAGTAGCATGAGGTCGATATGGTCGGTGCTGAGCTTCTTCAGGCTCTCGTCGATCGAGGCTGTCGCGCGCTCGTAGTTCATGTTGGAGACCCAGATCTTGCTGGTGATGAAGATCTCATCGCGCGGGATGCCGCTCTTCGCGACCGCGGTGCCTACGCCTTCCTCGTTGCCATAGGCCTGTGCGGTGTCGATGAGGCGATAACCTACCTCGAGCGCTTCGGAAACGCAGGCTTCGGTCTGGTCGGGCGGCGTCTGGAACACGCCGTAGCCGAGCATGGGCATTTCGATGCCGTTGTTAAGTTGCACAAACTCCATTGCGTTCTTCCTTTCATGGTGCGGGTCTGTTCGAGCGGGTGGTGCCTGCGAGGTCGCTTGGGGTATCCCCCGGGGCGCACCCCGTAGGCAACGCCAAGGACTCACCCGGGGGGGAATGCCCCGGGTGAGCCCACGTGCTCCTCTACGCCTGCCTCGAGTAGTCGTTGGTTGCGAGCACGAACGCCGGCGGCTCCTCGGGCACATCGTAGTAGGCGTGCTGAGGCAGGGCGTTCACCTGTGCCATCTCGTCGGAGGTGAGCTCGAAATCGAAGATGTCGATGTTCTGGCGCATATGCTCGGGGTTCAGGGTCTTGGGGAAGACGACGTTGCCTTCCTGCACGCTCCAACGCAGGATGATCTGCGCCGGCGTCTTGCCGTACTTCTTGGCAAGCTCGGTGAAGACGGGCTCGGCGAGCAGGCCCTCGTCGCCGTGGCCGAGCGGGTACCAGCCCTCGAGCGTGATATCGCCCAGGCCCATCTTAGCGAGTTCGTCCTTGAGCGCGTGCTGGTTCCAATAGGGATTGATCTCGACCTGGAGCACGGCGGGCTTCACCGTGGCGACCTCCATGATCTCGGCGATCTTGTGGACCGGGAAGTTCGAGAGGCCGATGGAGCGCACCTTGCCCTCCGCCACGGCTTCCTCCATAGCCTTCCAGCCGGAAGCGTACTCGCCGTAGGGCTGGTGGAAGAGGAGCAGGTCCACGTAGTCGAGCCCGAGGCGCTCGAGCGTGGCGTCGATGTCCTTCTTGCACTGGTCGTAGGGATAGCTCTGCGGGAAGAGTTTCGTGGTGACGAAGAGCTCCTCACGCGGGGTGCCGCACGAGCGGATGACCTCGCCCACGGATACCTCGTTGAAGTAGGCGTTGGCCGTGTCGATGTGGCGGTAGCCCGTCTCGAGCGCCTGCGGAAGGTGCTCGCGCACCTCGTCGGAACTCATCATGAAGACGCCGTAGCCCATGGCGGGAATCTGGTGGCCATCGTTCATCGTTACCGTTTGCATAGGGGCTCCTTTCGCTCTCAAATTGCTTATAGTGCATAGTTTCAACCTGATGATAAGAGATGTAAAATGCAAAATGCGATGTCAATGATGCACTAGACGCATAAGAGCAAGAGAGTGGGAACGGGATGGAACTCGAGCAGCTCCGGCAGATCGAAGCTGTGGCGCGGGCGGGCACCATGTCCGCCGCAGCAGCCGAGCTTCATATCTCCCAGCCGGCGCTCAGCCGGTCCATCCAACGGCTCGAGGCCGAGTTCGGCTCGCCCCTGTTCGATCGCGAGGGCAGGCGCGTCCGCCTGAACGAGGTCGGGGCTGTGGCGGTGGAGTGGGCGCGGCAGCTCCTGCGTGACGAGGCGCTTCTGCGCGAAGCGGTTGGCGCAGCTGCCGAGCGCGCGCATGCTTTGCGCGTTGCCACGGTGGCGCCGGCGCCGCTCTGGAAGCTTACGGGCCTTGCCGTGGAGCGCTTTCCCGGGGAGACCCTGACATCCGATACGCTCAGCCAGCAGGAGGTCGAGCGCTCCGTCGCATCGGGTGCTGCGGATCTGGGTATCGTCGTCGGCGCAGCAGATGGTACGTACACGCCGCCCCCTGGCGTCGCTTCGTGCGCGCTCATGCGCGAGAGCCTATCCGTCACGCTTCCGCCCAACCATCCCTTAGCCGCACGGAGAAAGGTGACGTTCGAGGAGCTGGATGGCAACACCTTCCTCATCCTTGCGGACATAGGATTCTGGCGCGCGTACGTCGACCGGTACCTGCCTTCGTCCACGTTCATCGAGCAGCGCGACCGAGTCGTCTTCGCGCAGCTGGCGCGCTCGACGCCGCATTGCACATTCACCACGGATGCGCCGTATCTGGAAGGGCCCCTTCCGGGACGCGTCGTCGTGCCCATCGACGACGAGGGCGCCTGCGCGTCTTTCTATCTCATCGTGCGCGAGACGGCGGGAGGGGTTCCCGCGGCCCTTTTCTGCTGGGCTAGCGAGCATGCGTAGCCAGTCCGAGTGCGCCGCTCCGCGGGCTCGGGCGTCCGTTTCCTCGTGGGACCCGTTTGGGAGTATCATCGGAGCGCTGTCATTCGATGCGCGGCTCGCCCGCGCGAGAGGAGTTCGATCATGAGAATCGCTATCCCCACCGTGGGCAAGGGCGGGTTGGACTGCGAGCGTTCCGGCCACTTCGGCCACTGCGATTGCTTCACGGTCGTCACCATCGAGGACGGCGACGTGACCGCCGTCGACATCATCGACAATCCGCCCCATGAGGAGGGCGGCTGCATGCGCCCGGTGAGCCTTCTTGCCGATGCCGGAATCGATGCCATTGTCGCCGCGGGCATGGGCATGCGCCCTATGGCAGGGTTCGCCCAGGCGGGCATCACCGTGCTCTTCGAGGGGCAGACGCCCGGTGTGGGCGACGTCGCCCGTATGGCGGCAGCCGGCGAGCTGCCTGCGATGGGCGAGGAGCAGGCCTGCCACCACTAGCCTTCAAGTTCTCTTGCCGCAGGCCGGGTCCTAGCGCGCCTGTGGAGATTTGCTCAGAGGAGCCTGCCTGGGTGGTACCATGGCTCACGCAACGCGCTGCGGGAGGCATAAGTCCAGTTGCCTCCCGCAGCGCGTTCTCGCGTTCGATAAGGCTGGGCGCAACGAGGGGGATCTCCATGCCCAACAGCTTTCGTCAGCGCGCCATCTTTTCCGTTCTCATGGCCTTCGCCATGGTATATGGGATGGAAGTTTACAACCAGGCTCTTCTTGCGGGTGCATGAGGCGACGTCGTCTTCAGGGCATGTTTGGGGAGGTTCTGGGATGTTGAGTGGATCTCTAGGACCCGGGCGTGCCGGTGCTTAGAAATCCACCACCTGCACGCGCGAGCCCCGGTCTTGCAGGAGCGCCATGAGGTCGTCCGTGCGCAGGAGCACGGTCGCCGTGTTATCGCAGGGATGTACGGCGATGCGCCCGAGATCGATGAACGATTGGTCGATGAACACTTGGACCACGTGCTCGGTGTCGTTGAGTGCGGCGAGCGGCGTGACGGCCCCGGGGATCACGCCGAGCTTCGTGGCGAGGTCGCGCTCCGAAGCGAAGGAAAGCCGACGGGCGGAGCTCACCGCCAGCTGGATCTCCTTGATCGAGCGCCGCTTCTGGTCGTGCATGCATACGAGATAGTACGAGCGCTTCTTGTCGTCCCGCAAGAATAGGTTCTTGTCGCCGTATTCCGTGAAGGGCACGCCTGCGGCATGGGCCTCCTCGACGGTGAAGATGGCTTTGTGCTCGGCGAGGTCATAGGGGACACCCGCCGCGTCGAGGAGCGCGAGGGTCTCGGCCTTTCCGTACCTCATAGTCGTTCCATCCGCTTCACAACCTGGATAGCAGGGTCGACGGCGGCTGCGAACGCCGCGTAGTCGGCGGCTGATCCGGCGACGCTGCCGTAATGCGTGGGGATCGCCGTCTTCGGCCGGATTTCGTTCACGAACTCCGCCGCCTGCACGGGATCCATGGTGTAGGTGCCTCCGATGGGAATGAGCGCGACGTCGCAGGAGACTCGCGCGTTATCTGGGTTGCGGTCTGTGTCGCCAGCGATGTAGAGGCGCTCTCCATCTACGGTGAGAACGTATCCGAGCCAGTTGTTCGACGAGGGATGGAAGCCGAGCCGCTCGGGTTCCACGTTGTAGGCGGCGACCGCCTCGATGCCGATTCCCGCAAGCTCGAGATGCTCGCCAGCCCGCATGAGATGCGCCTGCGCCATGCCGAGTTCGGCAACCTCGTCGGCGAGCGATGCCGGTGCCACGAGCGCGGTGCCGGCGTCCACCACGCGGGCTATGTCCTCGGGCGAGAGGTGGTCGAAGTGTCCGTGCGTGACAAGGATGAGGTCCGCATCGTGCGCTGCCTCGGCATCCGTGAGATTGAACGGGTCGGCGTAGACGACGATGCCGTCTTCGCTCTCGATGCGGATGGCGCTGTGCGTGATCACGCGGATGCGGTCAAGTGCGGTCATGGGCATGCTCCTAAGGGGTCGACGGCTGGTCAGGACGATGCAGCGCGCGCAACGGCGTAACGTGCGGCATCGCTCTCGGCTTCTTGTACCCGTTCGCGTTGTCTTTCGCGTCCTGCGTCCTGCACTTTGGGCTTGGCATGCGCGACTCTTCGCGGTGTGGAGCGGCGGTGCTGTGGTTCCGCTCCTGCCGGCGTTTCCCTTCCTCATGCTCGCGGCGTTTTGCTTTGCTAAGAGCTCGGAGCGGCTTCATGCCTGGTTTACGGGAACTGCGCTCTACAAGAAGAATCTCGAGAGCTTCGTTGCCGGACGTGGCATGGACTGGGCGACGAAGATTCGCATCATGGTCACTGTGACCATCCTCATGTCCATCGGGTTCGTCATGATGCATCAGGTGCGCGTGGGCCAGATCGTGCTCACCTGCGTGTGGGTCTTCCACATCCTGTACTTTTGCTTTGGGATCAAAACGCGCCGGACCGATCCCGCCGCTTAGGACGGCGCAACAGCTCCATCGCGCACAGCTGTAACAGGGCGGCCTGCCGTTCGCCGGTTTCATATGGTTGCATGCGAGGTCATCGGCTGCGGCGGCAGCGGCGGCGGACGAGTACT
This sequence comes from Enorma phocaeensis, assembly GCF_900186505.1. Taxonomy (GTDB): domain Bacteria; phylum Actinomycetota; class Coriobacteriia; order Coriobacteriales; family Coriobacteriaceae; genus Enorma; species Enorma phocaeensis. The sequence goes on along the minus strand of NZ_LT891970.1, from coordinate 146,593 downwards.
ACAAGCGTCACGTGACCGGCTGCTATGGTAGGGACTTGCCGCAGATCATGATCGATTCCAACGAGGGTACGGGCGAGTGCTACATGGTCATGCAGGGTGCGAGCGAGTTCGTGTGCACGGGCAAGCTCAAGGACTGGGACATCCGCGACGAGGTCGGCAGCATCCGCGTGCCATGCATGGCGCTTTCCGGCACGGATGACGAGGGCACGCCCTACACCATCAAGGAGATGGTCGACCGTATCCCCGGTTGCGAGTGGACGCTGATCCAAGGCGCGCCGCATCTGGCGAATCTCACGCATCCAGATGAGTGCCTGGCCGCCGTCGAGGGGTTCATCAGCCGCTTCGAGTAGGTGGAGGGGGCGCAGGCGGGCGGCGGGTGCGCGACTGGTTTCGGCATCCGGGCATGATGGCTCGCTAGGATGGAGTGTCCTGTGGAAGCGAGGGGCCGTCCAGGACGAGGCGGCCCCGTGCCAAATCGAACAAGGGGCGCCGCCCGGGATGGACGGCGCCCCTTTATCGCGGCTCGACCCGATGTGCCGCCGTGCGCTACGGCATGTAGATGCCGCCGTTGGGGGAGACGTACTGGCCGGTCATGTACTGGTTCTTGACAAGGAACTCCAATGCACCGGCGATATCCTCGACGTCGCCGATCTTGCCTTGCGGGATGGACTGTGCCAGCGCCTGGACCTCGTCCTGGTTCACGCCGCGAAGCATGTCGGTCCAGATCATGCCGGGGCAGATGCAGTTGAAGCGAATGTTCTGCTTGCCGAATTCCATGGCGAGCGCGCGCGTCATGCCGATGAGTCCGGACTTCGATGCGCAGTAGTCCGCCTGGTTGGCGACACCCATGAGGCCGCCGATCGAGGAGGTGGAGACCACGCAGCCGCCGCCGGCCTTCACCATGTAGGGCACGACGAAGTGGCACATGTGGAAGGCGCTGATGAGGTTGGTCTCGAGCACCGCCATGTACTTCTCTTGCGGAAGATCGCAGAAGGGGCAATTGTTGGTGATGCCTGCGTTGTTAACGAGGACATCGATCTTCTCGCCGAACTTCTCGACCGCGGCGGCGACGAGTTTCTCGCAATCCTCGTACTTGGACACATCCGCTTGGACGGCGAGGCCGTCGACACCGTACTCATCCTTGATCTGGGCGAGGAGGTTCTCGGTGAGCTCCTTGGAGCTGTCGGAGCGGTAGTTCGCAACGACGTCGTAGCCCATCTCGGCAAGTTTCTTGACCATGGCCTCGCCGATGCCGCGAGAGCCGCCCGTGATGATTGCATAGCTCATGGTGATCGATCCTTTCTTACTCGCTAGCATGTGCATGTGCAACTTCGTTGCGTATTCCCTGCAGACAGCTGGTTTTCGGCGAGGTATCGGCGAACGGTCCCAAATGCTCATCGAACGTGGTGAGCTGCAGCTTCCCGTGCCGGCGGAGCCGCTATGATGGGTAGGCAGGGCCTTGATTGCAGGGGAGCGGCGCGGGAAGCCCGCCTGACCCAGACGGATGAGGGACGGCTTCATAAGGGGAGACATGAAGATCACGGTGCTGGTGGAGAACGCGACGCCGTCGAGCAGGCTCGCCGCCTGCCACGGGTTGAGCCTGCTCGTCGAGGCCGCAGGCCGACGGATCCTCTTTGACGTGGGGCCCGATGCGACCCTGCTTGCCAACGCACGCGCCCTCGCCGTCGATATCGCGGGTGTCGATGCGGTCGTCATCTCGCATGGGCATGCGGACCACGGCGGCGGCCTCGGTGCGTACCTTGAGGCGACGCAAGGGTCGCATGCGCCCATCTACGTGCGCGAAGGTGCGTTTACGGAGCATCGCTCCGGTACGTTCGAGCGCAACCGCAGCATCTCGCTCGATCCCGTTTTGGCGAATCATCCACGCGTCGCGCGAACGGCGGAGCATACGGTGCTCGGACAGGGTGCCGAGCTCTTCTCGGTCGAACGCGCCTCCCATCCCGCGCCGTCATCGAATGCGCGTCTCTTCCGTGTGGCCGAGGGGCCAGCGGGCGGGACGGTTTTGATGCCCGACGATTTCGCGCACGAGCAGAGCCTGCTCGTTAACGAGGGAGGCAAGCGCTTCCTTGTTTCCGGCTGCTCGCATGCTGGCATCCTGAACATCATGGATCGCGCCGAGGAGCTCGCCGGCGCCCCGCTCGATGTCGTCTTCGCGGGCTTTCACCTCATGAGTCCGAGCTTGGGTGAACAGGAGGGGGCAGACGCGGTCGAGTCGCTCGGCCGGGAGCTCGCGCGCCGGGGCTCCATCTACTACACGTTCCATTGCACGGGCATGGAGGCGTTCGCGCGCCTGAGGGACATGCTCGGCGACCGGGTGCGCTATCTCGCCACCGGGAGCGTGGTGCGCGTCTAGCGCGCCCAGTTGCGGCGTTTCGGTCGCGTAGTGCTGTTCTTACCACTATCTGGCAGGAGATCCTGAGCGTTTCCGCTACAATACCTCGGGTTCAGATAGGGGGTACACCATGTCGAGTCTCGCCGACGAGATCTCATCGCGCCGCACGTTCGCCATCATCTCTCACCCGGACGCGGGCAAGACCACGCTTACCGAGAAGCTCCTGCTCTATACCGGCACCATCCAAAGCGCCGGCTCCGTGAAGGGCAAGGCCAGCTCCAAGCATGCGGTCTCAGACTGGATGGATATCGAGAAGCAGCGCGGCATCTCCGTCACCTCGTCGGTGCTGCAGTTCACCTACGACGGCTGCTGCGTGAACATCCTGGACACCCCCGGTCACCAGGACTTCTCCGAAGACACCTACCGCACCCTCATGGCTGCCGACGCCGCCGTCATGGTCATCGACGGCGCCAAGGGCGTCGAGGCGCAGACCGTGAAGCTCTTCCGCGTGTGCGCCCTGCGCGGCATCCCGATCTTCACCTTCGTGAACAAGCTCGACCGCGAGATCCGCGACCCCTTCGAGCTCATGGAGGAGATCGAGAACGTGCTCGGCATCGGCACGTGCCCCATGATGTGGCCGATCGGTTCGGGGCGCAACTTCCGCGGCGTCTTCGACCGCGCGCATCGCCGCGTGATCGCCTTCGAGGGCGACGGGCGCGCCAACGCCGCGAAGAAGGTCGCCGAGATCGAGGCCGAGCTCGGGGATCCGGCGCTCGACGAGCTCATCGGCGCGGAGAACCATCGCGCCCTCATGGACGACATCGAGCTGCTGGACGGTGCGGCGGACGAGTTCGACCTGGCCGCCGTGCGGTCGGGCAAGCTCTCGCCCGTGTACTTCGGCAGCGCGCTCACCAACTTCGGCGTCGAGCCGTTCTTGCAGGACTTCTTGGAATTCGCGCCGGCGCCGGGACCGCATGCGGACGCGCTCACCGGCGAGGAGGTCGAGCCCACGGACGACTTCTCGGGCTTCGTCTTCAAGATCCAGGCCAACATGGATAAGAACCATCGCGACCGCATCGCCTTCTTGCGCATCTGCTCTGGCAGGTTCGAGCGCGGCATGGACGCCTATCATATGCAGGGCGGCCGCAAGATCAAGCTCGCGACGGGCACCGCCATGATGGCGGACGACCGTGCAACCGTGGATGAGGCGTATGCCGGCGACATCGTGGGGCTGTTCGACCCGGGCATCTTCTCCATCGGTGACACGCTCTGCGCGCCCAAGAAGCGGGTGCAGTTCGCTGGCATCCCTACGTTCGCGCCCGAGCATTTCGCCCGCGTGACGCAGGTCGACACCATGAAGCGCAAGCAGTTCGTGAAGGGTATGGAGGAGCTCGCCCAAGAGGGCGCCATCCAGATCTTCCGCGAGCTCGGCGCCGGCATGGAGAGCGTCATCGTGGGCGTGGTGGGCGAGCTGCAGTTCGACGTGCTCGAGCAGCGGCTCAAGAGCGAGTACCACGTGGGCGTGCGCAGGCAGCCCTTGGGCTACACGGACATCCGCTGGATCGCCAACGAGCCGGGCGAGGTGGATGTGGCGAAGCTCAACCTCACGCGCGACACCCTGCGCGTCGAGGACATGCGCGGCGGCAAGCTCCTGCTCTTCACGAGCCCCTGGAACGTGGATTGGGCGATCGAGCACAACCCGGAGCTCAAGCTCTCGGAGTTCGGCAACGTGGAGTTCTAGCGGCGACTTTGCGGTGGAGGATGATGGAACTCCCGATGCCATCCCGTGTCTAGGGAGAATCGGCGGGGTGCCAACTCACGTCACCTCCTCGCATGTCTCAGCGAGGCTTGGAATCAGAGCCTAAATCGAGGAGCCGATTTCCAATAGCGCATTGAGGCTGCCGGCTGCCTGCTCAAAAGACGGCATCTTCAGGACCTCGTCGAGTCTACTCAAGCCACCAGTCAACGTCTACGGAGCATTCGACCTCGATAGGCTCGGGATTGAGGTCCGGCAGGAGATCTTCCGTACCGCCTGCGGATTCCCTGAAGCAATAAGGGGGGTCAGCAAAAGCGTCGCGTCTCTTGTAGCTGATTTGCCGAACCTCTCCAAGCTGCTTACCCGCTGCGACAGCGAGTGCCTCCGCGCTTCCTCGTGCTTTATCGAACGCCCTTCCGAGCAGCTTTGCCTCCTCAGCGTCCGCGTCATCGAGTGAGAAGTGGACGTCGAGCGTGGCTCTGATCTCAGATTTAGCGAGCACCGTCCAGATTGCGGAAACATCATATTCAGCCCTCTTGAGGAGCAGGGTTCCTCGGGCGGAGTACTCGTATCCGGTTATGGTGCGCCCGCGGCGGGATCGGTTGGCATACGAGGTGTATGCCGATGTTTTGAACGCGTCTTCGATACCCAATTTCTTTAGGGCGTCTTGAACGCGCTTGACGTCCCCGGCGTATTGTTTGGCGCACTGGGTCTGATCCGCCCCGTGCCCTTGGAACCAGATCCGGAATTCGGCGATGTCGGGTTCAACCGAATCTTCGACTGTAGCGTTCACGCAGACGACCGGTTTTGCCATGGTTTCCTTGGCGTTCATGCCTCGCTCCTTTCAAGAGGTGACCGTGCTGAGAGGATATACCGCCGTTCGGACAAGAATGCGCGTTCCGACGGTAGCTTGAACCATGCGCTTCAGGTCGCATGGCGTAACGAGATGGGGTTTCGAGGTGCCGACCGTTTCGTTCTGGGCCATCTCTTTGGGGGCAGATGATGTCCGTACAAGATGTGCATGCTATGGTTATACGCAACGATAGCTGGTGCTCATTAGAAGGCTTACACACCAGTAGAGAGGCATCAGATGGAGCATGCTATCGGCAGTGCTGATCGCATGAGCTGAAGAGGGGAGAGGGCCATGCGCTATCGTGAGTTGGGAAAGACCGGACTACAGGTAAGCGAGATCGGGTTCGGTGGCGAATGGGTCGATGGGACGCCCGAGGAGGCGCGCGTTATCGTGAGCGCCGCGCGCGAGGCGGGTATCAACATCATCGACTGCTGGATGCCCGACCCCACGAGGCGGTCGAACCTGGGTGACGCAATCGAGGGCGAGCGCGAGCGCTGGATCATCCAAGGGCACCTGGGCTCCACCTGGCAGGATGGCCAGTATGTACGCACGCGCGACCTCGCTCAGGTAAAACCTGCTTTCGAGGACCTGCTCGAGCGCTTCCATACCGACTACATGGACATCGGCATGATCCATTACGTGGATAAGCCGGAAGAGTTCGACGAACTTATGGCCGACAGTCCTTTCCTGGGGTACCTGCGCAAGCTCCATGCGGCGGGCACCGTGCGCCACATCGGCCTTTCGACGCACAACCCCGTCGTGGCGAAGCGCGCGGCCCAGCACCCCGAGATCGAGATGATCCTCTTCTCGGTCAACCCGGCGTTCGACATGATGCCTGCGACCGACAACCTCGACGATTACTTCGGCGAGGCAGGTGTCGCCGCGGCGATCGACGGGATGACGCCCGAGCGCGCTGAGCTCTATGCGCTCTGCGAGGAGACCGGGACGGGCATCACGGTCATGAAGGGGTATATGGGCGGCAGGCTCTTCGATGCGGCGACCTCGCCCTTTGGCGTGGCGCTCACGCCTGCGCAGTGCCTGGAGTACGACCTCACGCGTCCGGCTGTGGCGAGCGTGATGGTGGGGTTCTCCGCACCGGAGCACGTCGCCGAAGCTGTGGGGTACGAGACCGCGAGCGCCGAGGAGCGCGACTACGCGCGGGTGCTCGCGGGGGCGCCGCGCCATGCCTACGTGGGTCAGTGCACCTACTGCGGCCACTGTGCTCCGTGCCCCAAGGGGATCGACATCGCGAGCGTCAACAAGTTCTACGACCTTGCCACCATGTACGACGAGGTGCCGGATTCGCTGCTCGAGCACTACCGGGCGCTTGGTGCCACGGCGTCGGCGTGCATCGCCTGCCATGCCTGCGAGTCCCGGTGCCCCTTCGGCGTGCGCATCGCGGGGAAGATGGCGAAGGCCGCCGCGCTGTTTGGCTGCTAGGCGCGCATCTCGGCGCTGCGGGCATGCTGTTGCTGCCGCGCAAGCGCTGGAAGGGCTTTGCGCCGCTTTTGTGGAACGGGGGTTTGTGCTATGGCATGGTTGCGCAAGGTGCTGCTCGGTGGCGAGCTCGATCCGTCCATGGTCGCCAGCGCTGAGCGCTCCGGGTTCGTTACGATCGATGAGCCGCTGCGCCAGTACTCGTCATTCTTCTTGAGGCTTGTCATCGCCACGGTGATCGCTACAGCGGGCATCGCGGCGGATTCCGCGACGACCATTATCGGCGCCATGCTGGTGGCTCCGCTCATGTCTCCCATGCTTGGCACCGCGCTTGCGGCTGCGATCGGCAGGCCCCGGCGGACGATCGCGACCTTCGGGCTCACGCTGGTCGGCATGGCGGTTGTGTTCGTTGTCTCGATCGGGGTCACCGCCATCATTCCGGTCGATGTCGATCTGAGCACCAACTCGCAGGTGCTCGCGCGTACCTCTCCGCGGCTGGTCGATCTGATCATCGCTCTTGCCGCCGGGTTCATGGCGGCCCTGGCCTCCCTGCGCCGCGACATCCCCGATGCGGTTCCGGGCATCGCGATCTCGGCTTCCATCGTGCCCCCGCTGTGCGTGGTGGGTGCTGCGTTCTACGAGGGCGTCCCAGGCTCTGCGCTCGGGGCGCTGCTGCTGTTCATCACCAACTACGTAGCCATCCAGATCGCCGGGGCGGCGGTGTTTTTGCTGGCTGGCCTCGGCACCCGCGAGTTCTCGGTCATGGAGGGCAAGGCCCGCGAGACGTGGTACCTCGCGGTGGCGCTCGCCTCGGTCGTGGTCGTGCTGCTGCTCGGAGCTTCGAGCATGGGGGTGATCCACAGGAACGACCAGCTTCGGAAGGTGCAGGATACCGTCGCTGCTTGGGTGGACGGGTCCGACTACCGCGTGTCCCGCCTCGAGTTCGAGAACGATGCTTTGAGGATCGAGATCGCGGGCTCGGGAAGGGTTCCCAGCGCCGCCATCCTTGATGACGACCTTGCCGATGCAGGGGTCGAGCTCGACGAGCTTTCGCTCGCCGTGGTCGAGGAACATCGGATCTTGCATGGATGACCCCCTCGAATCGCCGGCAGCTCCGGCAGCGGTCTTGCCTCAAGGTTCGCTGGGTATAGGGGAGAGGATTGAGAGGAGCAGCGCGATGGAGATGGATGCAACAGGCAGGCCGGCTTGCGGCAATGGGTTTCAAGACCGGCTCGCCCTTGCGCAGACGGTGGTCGACCTCGATGTCGAACGCCGCGGCGAGGACGGTCTCATAGACCGGTTGCTCGCAGATGCCCGCACGCGCGTGATGCTGGTCGATGGCGGACTCGTGGCGGTGCCGCGCCGCGCGCACGGCTTGGCTCCGGAGGCGCTGGACTGCGCGGAAGACCCCGCTGCTCCCCGGCCGGATGCCAAGGCGCCCGCAGGCGAGGTCCCGCTTGCCTTCATCGAGCTTGCCGAAGCGCGCTCGATCGCAGCGCTTGAGGGCTGCCTCGCAATCTATCTCGGCATCAACCGCACCGCGGAACCTGAGGTTCCCCACCTCGCTCTCGACATCACGCGCGCCACGGACGTGCCGCCCGCGAGCCATCGCGGTGCCGACGCCGAGTTCGAAGCCGCTGGCGTTCCTGCGCTCGGCACGGTGCGCCGGCGCTTCGATTGGGTCGAGCTGCGCTCCTTTGCGCCGAGTGCCACCCAGCTCGACGCCGGTCTCGCCACGAGCGCGGTGGCGGTGAGCATGTGGCATGCCGGCCAGCGGTTCTGCCCGGCGTGCGGCGCGCCCGCGCGGCCCGCGCTCGCTGGTTGGGCTCAGACCTGCTCCAACCCTGCCGACCCCGACCGGCTGCTCTTTCCGCGCATCGAGCCGGCGGTCATCACGGCGATCGTGGATGATGACGACCGGATTCTCCTGCAGAACAACACCGCGTGGCGACCGCGGTTCTTCTCGGTATCCGCGGGGTTCGTGGAGGCGGGCGAGAGCCTCGAGCATGCGGTTGCCCGCGAGGCGATGGAGGAAGTGGGCATCGAGCTCGACCAGATCCGCTATCTGGGTTCCCAGCCGTGGCCGTTCCCCGCGTCCATCATGCTCGGTTTTCGCGCTCATGCCCGTACGACCGACGCCCGCGTGGACCACGAGGAGGTCGCTTCGGCGCGTTGGTTCACGCGGGCTGAGCTCGCGCGCGCCGTCGAGGCCGGAGAGGTCGAGCTTCCCGGACGGGCGTCGATCGCGCGCCACATGATCGAGGACTGGTTCGGAGCCCCGCTCGGCGGGATCGGCTCCCCGTCGTAGGCGCGGATTGTCGACGCACGCGCCCTAGATGCCCGTGGCTTCTTCAAACGGCGATGCCGCGGTTTGGTTCTAGGAGGGCAGCAGCTGCTCGAGAATCTGCTGTCGCCGGTTAATGAACATCTCCATGACCTGGTAGTGCTCGGTCTCCTCATAAGCGACCTCATGGATGTGCCCGTCATCGAATGAGAGGATGCGGGCGCCGGGCATGCCGATCAGGATGGGGGAATGCGTGGCGATGATGAACTGCGCGCCGTGCTGTGCGAGCAGGTGGAGCTCGTAGAGCAGCGTGAGCTGGCGCATGGGGGAAAGCGCCGCCTCGGGCTCGTCGAGCAGGTAGAATCCGTTGTCGGTGAACGTGTTCTGCACCAGCGCCAGGAAGCTCTCGCCGTGTGATTGCTCGTGGAGCGACTTGCCGCCATAGCGCGCGTAGTAAATCTCCTTTGGTGTGAGGGATCGACCGTCGTCGCGATACGACTCGGCGGCGCTCGCGACGTTGTAGAAGCTTTCCGCACGCAGGAAGTAGCTCGTTTTGGGACGGCGGACGCTCCTGATGAGGTGGACCGCCTCGTGGAGCGAGCCGTGCGAGTCGTACGTGGTGAAGCGGTAACCCTGGGAGCCGCCTTCGGCGTTGAGTCCAAAGGCCACCGCCATGCTTTCGAGTAGGGTTGATTTGCCCGACCCGTTCTCGCCGACGAACAGGGTGACAGGGGTGGTGAACTCGATGTGCCTATCGAAGTGGAGGGCGGGGATGCCGTGGGTGTAATCGCTGCTTGGGACGACATCCCAATCGATGGAGACACGGGTGATAAACGGCTGGATGTCCATGGCGCCTCCTTTGTTCGCGCAGTTCCATCATATCCTGTGGTGCGGACATGGTTGCGGCCTTGGTATTCCAATGTGGAATGTAGGCGAACAAATGTTCTTACTCTTGGTATAATCGACACGACAGTGAGAGGGTTATGGCATGGCTGCGTACGAGAGCACCTGGTAGTGGTGGGTAATTTGCATATTTTGCAAATTGCCCATCTTGGCATTTCTGCTGGTAGCGGCCAGTAATATGGATGTTTTGCATATTGCTCATGTCGTATAAGTCTTCCAGTTGTCGCGCAAATTGCGACAACTGAACTGATGAAACGCTGAAGCCGTGATGGGGGAGGTGAGTGCGCATGATCATCAACACGGGCGGGCGGACGGATACCGTGCAGTACTACACAGACTGGCTGCTCAGGCGGTTTGCCGAGGGCTACGTGCTGGTGCGGAACCCGCGCTTTCCCGAGAAGGTCACGCGCTACGAGCTCGACCCGTCGGTGGTGGACTGCGTCGTGTTCTGCTCGAAGAACTACGCGCCCATCCTGCCGCGCCTGGGCGAGATCACGGGCCGCTTCAACACGTATTTCTTCTACACCATCACCGCGTACGGACGCGACATGGAGCCCGGGGTTCCGGATGTCGATGCGAGTATCGAGACACTTATCGAGCTCGAACGCATCGTAGGGCGCGAGCGGATCGTCTGGCGCTACGACCCGGTGCTGTTGAGCGAGCGTTACACCACGGAGGCGCATCGGCGCACGTTCGACGATATGGCTCGCCGCCTGGCGCCGTATGTGAGCCGCTGCGTGTTCAGCTTTGTGGAGCCGTACCGCAAACTCGACCGGAACATGCCCGAGCTTCTGCCCCTTATGGAGGAAGAGCGCACCTACATGGCGGAGCTCTTGGGTGGCAGCGCGCGCGAACACGGGCTGCGCCTACAGGCATGCGCGACGCGCGAGGATTACTCCGCTTATGGCATCGAGCGGGCGGGCTGCGTGACCCTGGAGGCGCTTGGTGCGGCGAACGGCGTCGCATTCAGGCAGCTCGCACATCGCGGCATGCGCGAGGGCTGCGCCTGCATGGAGATGCGCGACATCGGGGTGTACAACAGCTGCCCCAACGGGTGCCGGTATTGCTACGCGAATGCCGATGCCCGAGGAGCGGCAAGGGCGTTTCGCGACCAACACGACCCGGAGTCCCCGCTCATGCTGGGGCATATCATGCCGGGTGACGTGGTGACGCAGGCAACGCAGCGGAGCTACCTTGCCGCGAGACCCCGAGCAACGCTGCAGATCGCTGCCGCAGGGCAGGAACATCTTGAGTTGTAGGGGATGGCCTTTTCGCATGGTGAGCATGGCAGCCGACGCATATGAAGGGTGCGTCTGCCGATGCCTGCGCGACAAGTTCCGAGCATCTTGTTCGTAAGGCGGGGGATCATCAGCGGCGTGGGAAACGCTCGTGGCGCTGTGCCGCGGGTCGCCGATCGCCATGGCGAGAGAGCGCGAGCCCATTGCAAGCATACGTTGATTTACATGCAGTATTTTGAAAAAGTGCGTACCCGGTGTAGCTTTTTTGACATGCGTGGTAAGCTGAGGAAGGTGCCACGCGAGCGCGCCGCTAACCGTACCTAAGGGATGCGGCCGGTGTCGCTTCGCGTCTTCTGTGTTGGATGAGTGTTGTGGGGAGAGCGATCATGGATTGGTTGAGGTCCACGGATGCGTCCGGCTGCACTGCTGCGTGCGCATACCGTGAATCAATGAATGAAGCGGGGGGTGTTCCTATAGTTTTGTCAACTGATTTTGTTGGCAAAGATCACTGCTTTCGAGCATGCTGACGCCAGCCCTTGTCGGGCTGGCGTTTTTCTATGGCTCTGGCTAGCTAGGCCGAGTACGGGACCTTGTCCCTCATGATCGCGTAGATCACCTTCATCCTCTTCCTGGCGACCGCCTTCAATGCCTCTCCGTGGCACATGCCGCGATCCCTGCATTTGCGGTAGTAGTCGCCGAACCGGCCCCTGCTCCTGCTAAGCGAGTTGCAGGAGAAGATGAGCAGGTTTTTCAGCCTCTTGTTTCCCTGGCGCGAGGCGCTCACCGACGATATCGACTTGCCTGACTGGCGGTTCCTGGGAGCGATTCCGCAATACGATGCGAGGTGGTCGTGGTCGGGGAAGTCGTCGATGTCGATGCTTATCACCAGCTCCGATGCGGTCCTTGGGCCGATTCCTGGGATGGTCAGCAGGCATTCGTAAGTGCCGTCCTCGACGAGCAGCGCCGTTATCTCCGTGTCGAGCCTTGCGGCTTCCTCGGCGGACTCCCTGATACGCCTGGCAAGCATCCTGACCTGCGGGTTCTCTGCCATGACCTGGTATTCGGACGGGCGCGTCGACGACGATATCGCCGCCAGCGCGGCGTCGATGCGCGCCCTGTTCGCGCCGCGGGTCACGGCGCCGACGGCAGGCTTGCCGGCATCCAGGATGCCCCAGGGGCCGCCCAGGGACTCCATCATCTTCAGCCAATGGGGATCGGCCAGGTCGGCCAGCGCCTCGAACGCGGGGCAGCTTTCCAGGAGTATGCTCCTGAGCCTGTTCTTGTCACGGGTGGAGCAGGTGACCATGTGGTTCCTCTGCGCCGCCATCGACCTTGCGGCCTCGAGCCTCTCGTCGCGCCTTGGCACGGGCAGCAGCGAATCCGGGATGCCGAGCGCCGTCTTGGCTATGACCGCGGCGTCGCGCTCGTCGGTCTTGGCGTCGCCCGCGAACAGCTTGGCAGCTCCGTGGGCGGCGATTCCCGGCAGGTAGGCGACGGGCAGCCCGGCCAGCCTTGCCCTCGATATCGCCAGCGACCCGATGTTGCGCACTTGGTCGACGACGACCAGCGTCCCTGCATCCACTCGGGCGAACAGGCTGTCCAGGTCATGCTCGGTGTTGGCCACGGGGCCGCTGGCGAGGATCTCGCCCTGCCTGGTCACGTGGCACGCCCAATGGGAGAACTTCCCGACGTCGAGGCCTATTACGGCAGGGCAGGCGGTGGCTTCGGTCAGCATGATGGTATCCGTCCAATCGTCGGTCGATCGGAATGCTGCCTCGCGCGACACCCACATTACCTGGCCGTGGCGCTCTTTGGTCGGAGGAGCCCGGCAGTTTCCTATTAGTCGTNCTTGGCAGCTCCGTGGGCGGCGATTCCCGGCAGGTAGGCGACGGGCAGCCCGGCCAGCCTTGCCCTCGATATCGCCAGCGACCCGATGTTGCGCACTTGGTCGACGACGACCAGCGTCCCTGCATCCACTCGGGCGAACAGGCTGTCCAGGTCATGCTCGGTGTTGGCCACGGGGCCGCTGGCGAGGATCTCGCCCTGCCTGGTCACGTGGCACGCCCAATGGGAGAACTTCCCGACGTCGAGGCCTATTACGGCAGGGCAGGCGGTGGCTTCGGTCAGCATGATGGTATCCTTCCAATCGTCGGTCGATCGGAATGCTGCCTCGCGCGACACCCACATTACCTGGCCGTGGCGCTCTTTGGTCGGAGGAGCCCGGCAGTTTCCTATTAGTCGTCAGAAGCAGCGGCGCCCGCGTCGGCAACACCCCCCGGGCCCTCAAGGGGCAGGGGCATAAGGCCGTCCGCGGGCGCCCGATCGGCAGTCCCTCGGGACATATGTCAATCGTAGTCCGACCGTCTAAGCGGATGGCTTAAGCGATTGGGCTAACTACTTCTCAAACTGTAATGGGGCGCTTCTAAAGGCCCTCTAGCGTCGGCCGCGGAGCCGGAGCTTCCAGCGAAATCGTCGCCACGCAAGCGCGGTAGGAAAAAGCGCGAGTTCACCAAGACACAAGAGCACCTAATTGAATACATAGCCGCAAAGACTGCGGAATGCGGTGGCGTGCAGCTGACGAAGCGCGAGCTCGCCCAGATCGTTGGGTGCAACGTGGGGACCGTCGATCGCCTCATGAGCGACCTGAGGCGTCGCGGCGTCATCGAAGAGGAGATGCGCTTCAACGACTCTGGCGGGCAAATCGCGAGCATGTATCGCTGCGCCGGGCGTCCGTCGCAGCGCGGAGGTGCCGCGTGAGCGGATACCCTAAGCGCGAGTATGGGGGCGCATCCGGAGATCGCCGCTTCTCCCATTGCAGCAATCTGGGGTCACCGGAAGCTTCCCTAGAGCGCCTTCGCACGGGGCGGTTGGGATACCGCGCATTCAAGCGAACATTCGATATCGGGTTCAGCCTAGCGGCGCTGATCCTGTTTTCCTGGTTGTTTCTCCTCATTGCTTTTGCGATCAAGCTGGATGATCCAACCGGTCCGGCAATCTTCAAGCAGGTGCGGGTTGGTCGCGATGGCAGTGAGTTCGTGTGCTATAAGTTTCGCTCCATGCACGTCGATGCGGAGTCCCTCATAGAAGAGCTCATGGTTTGCAACGAGAAGGATGCTCCCGTCTTTAAGATGCGAAGGGACCCTCGGATTACGCGCGTGGGCAGGGTGCTTCGCAAGGCGTCGCTCGATGAGCTGCCTCAGTTTTGGAACGTGCTCAAGGGGGACATGTCCGTTGTCGGCCCGAGGCCGGCGCTTCCGCGCGAGCTGCCGGGATATCCTGCTCGTGCGCTGCCGCGCTTTGGCATTCGCCCGGGTATTACCTGCTATTGGCAAACGCGGAGAAACCGGGACTCGATCACGTTCGACGAGTGGATGGACTTGGACCTGCTCTATCTCCAAAAGGCCGGGATCTGGACCGACATCAAATTGATCATCCAGACGGTGGGTTGCGTGCTCACGTTCCAGGGGGAATGAGCATGCGCATAGCCATGATAGGACACAGGCACTACGGCTCACGCGAAGGCGGCGTGGAGGTTGTCGTGACAAGGCTCGCACGCAGTCTGGCGGAGCTTGGGCACGAGGTCGTCTGCTACGACCGGAGCGGTCTCGATGCCGCGGCGGGCAGGGAGTCTCGTGGCGAGCGTATCGTGGACGGTGTTCGGGTGGTGCCTGTGAAGACCGTCGATGCCAGGGGCTTGGCAGCGCTTACCTCGTCGTTTGCAGCGACGGTGGCTGCCGTGAGGGCAAGGCCGGATATCATTCACTATCATGCAGAGGGTCCATGCGTCCCGCTTCCGCTGGCGCATTACGCCGGCATTCGCACCGTCGCGACCATTCATGGTTTGGATTGGCGCCGCGCCAAATGGGGGCGCGCGGCAGCGGCGTATATCCGCCTTGGAGAGCGGTCGGCAGCGCGCTTCTCCGACGCCCTCATCGTGCTCTCCCAAGCAGCGCAAAGATACTTTACGAATGCCTATGCGCGAGAAGCCCATCTTATACCCAACGGGGTCGATCCCGGCGAATCCCGGCCAGCGGATGCGATCTGCGCGCGGTGGGGCCTCGAGGAGGGATCGTACCTGCTGTTCGTGGGCAGGCTCGTGCCAGAAAAGCGCATCGAGCTCCTCATAGAGGCGTTTCGAGGCATCAAGACGGACAAACGGCTCGTCATCGCAGGCAGTGGCTCGGACACGTCTGCGTACGAGCTGTCGCTGCGCAAGGCGGCGGCAGGAGATGGGCGGGTGCTCTTTACGGGGTTCGTCGGGGGAGAGGTGCTCGCGGAGCTGTATTCATCCGCATGCTGCTATGTGCTGCCTTCGGATGTCGAGGGCATGCCCATGAGCCTGCTCGAGGCGATGTCCTATGGGTGCTGCTGCATCACGAGCGATATTCCGGAGTGCGCCGACGTCATCGCTGATGCCGGGTTGACGTTCCGTGCGGGAGACGCCGCCTCGCTTCGCGACAGGCTGGTTGCCGTGCTCGAGGGCGGGGCGGCGATGCGCTCGCTTGGCTCTGCTGCGCGTGACAGGGTGCGCCTCAACTATAGCTGGGATGCCGTTGTGCGGCGAACGTTGGAAGTGTATAGGGGGGTCGTCGCGTGAGGATCCTGCTCGTAAACAAGTTCCACTATCGTCGCGGCGGGGCGGAGACCTACTATCTCGAGCTCGGAGCGGCGCTCGAGCGCCAGGGCAACGACGTGGCGTACTTCTCGATGAAGCACCCTCAGAACATCCCTTGCAGGTGGGAGCGCTTTTTCGTTACGCAGCGGGAGTACAACGATCCCCGTGGGCGTCTCGCCGCGCTTCGCGATGGCGCCGCCTTGCTGTATTCCTGGGAGGCGCGCCGGTTGTTTCAAGCGCTGTGCGAGGAATTCCAGCCCGAGGTCGTCCACCTCAACAACGTGCACCGGCAGATCACGCTCTCCATCCTCGATGCTCCGTACCTTAGAAAGCGGCAAGCGGGAGTTGTGTACACCGCGCATGACTACATCACGGTCTGTCCGAGCTATCTTCTGGTAGATGGGTCGGGGGAGCTGTGCGATCGCTGCGTCGCAGATGGCAGGTACCTCCACTGCCTGCGCCGGCGCTGCGTCAAGGAGTCGAGGGCGAAGAGCGCGCTCGCCGTTGGCGAGGCGTACCTTAATCGAGCACTGCGCATGCCCGAGAAAATCGACTGCGTGATCGCTCCGTCGCGCTTCATGTCCTCCATGCTCGTCAAAGGCGGCTGGCCCGAGGGGAAGGTTCGCGTGCTGCGGAACTTCGCAGACCTTTCCCAAGTGAACCGCACCTGCATGCAGCGCGATGCGCAAGACCGCAGCCGGCCCTATTTCCTCTTCGCTGGAAGGCTTTCTCCCGAAAAGGGACTCATGGACCTCATCGAAGCCTTCCGGATTGCCGGGGGGGAGCTTTCCGGCTGGCGGTTGGTGATAGCGGGCGATGGGCCCTTGCGCAGCGCTGTGGAGCGAGGCGTCGAGACGGGGGAGCGAGGGAGCCACATCGAGTTCGTGGGATACCAGAGCGGAGAGACGCTCCGTCGCCTTATCGAGTGCACGGCTTTCAGCGTGGTCCCCTCCCGTTGGAACGAAAACATGCCCTTTGCCATCTTGGAGTCGCTTGCGGCAGGGACGCCGGTTATCGGTGCACGAATCGGCGGGATTCCCGAGCTCGTGGGCGACGGGAGGACGGGACTGCTGTTTACCTCGCGCGATCGCTTGTCGCTTGCCGGTGCGCTCCAACGGGCGGCGGCGCTCTTCTGCGACGAAGGGGCCTATGAGGCGATGCGGGGTGCGTGCCGCCGGCGCGCGCTTGAATGCGGCGACTCCGATTGCTATGCGGGGCGGATATCCGCTTTGTACCGAACGCTGATAAGCGGGTCGAGGTGATTCGGATATGGTGCGCGGAGACGGGATGCATCGGGTGATCGACGCGATATGCCTCATCTGCTTCAATCTACTGCTGTTCGAATCGGGCATACAGGCTGCGACGGGTTTCACCCTCATCGACGAGCTATGCGTTCTCGCCCTTGTTGCCGGCGCGCTCGGTGGCGTCCTGCGACGCGATCCGCGTGGGTGGTGGGCCGCGCACTCTCGGCCTTGCAACGCGGCGATTGCGGCGCTGGTGCTCCTTGCCCTGCTTGTTGCGGTGGGGCTTTTGGGCAACCTCGTACACGCCGTGCAGCTTCAGTTCGTCCCCATCGCGATCGACATCTTCGCCTTTGTGAAGTTCCCCGTATCCGCGCTCTCCGCATGGATCGTCATGAAGGACCGGAAGAGGCTGTATGGGCTGGTTTTGGCAGAAGCCAAGCTGCTCGTTTCCATCATGCTCATCTTAGCGATCGCGAACCTTTGCATGGATATTGGTATGGGGACGGATCCGCGCTACGGCTTGCGCGCGTCGTTCAAGTTCGTGCTGCCGCATCCGACGTTCGTGAGCTTCGGATGCGCGGGGATCATCATCCTCATGCTGCCCGAGCGAAGGGACAACCTCGGCTGGATCGTGGCATGCCTTGTTGTTTGCGCGCTCACGCTGCGCACGAAAAGCCTCGGCTTCGTTGCGCTGGCGGCGCTCTGGCTGTTCGCCACGAGGGGAGGCCGCACCCCGTCGCTCGGTTTTGCGCTCGTCGCGCTCATCGCCGTGTTCGCAATCGGTTTCAGCCAGTTGCGCTACTACTTCTTTACAGACGGCTTTGCCCGGGCGGAGCTCATGCGCGCCTCCGTGCGCATCGCGGCGGATTGCTCGCCTATCGGGTCGGGGTTCGCAACCTTCGGTTCGAACGTGACGGCGAGCCCACAGTATTATTCGCCTCTGTACTACGCATACGGCCTTTCCACGGTATGGGGCCTCGAGCCGGGTGCTGCCGATTTTGTAAGTGATTCCTTCTGGTCGACGGTTATCGCGCAAACGGGATGGATCGGCCTTCTGCTCTACATCGCGATGGTCGCGATGCTCTTCCGAGCGCTCTGCATAAGCGATGCGCGGCAAGCGCCCTCCGTGCTGTGCTGCCTATGCTATCTCCTTATCAGCAGCACATCGGAAAGCGCCTTCTTCAACCCAGCTTCGATTTTCCTCGCGGTCTGCCTCGGTTTGGCGCGTGCGGCGAACGCCGGGGTGGATACTGCGGATGAGATGCGCCGGGATGCCGCTGTCCTGCCGCCCGATCGGGATGAGGCGCTGCCCGATACGGAGGGGGCAGCTGCGCCCGTGGTGAGCGTGGTCGTCCCGGTGTACCAGGCCGGTTCGTATCTGCGCGCGTGCGTCGACAGCATCTTGGGGCAGACGCTCGGAGATCTCGAGCTCATCTTGGTGGACGACGGGTCTTGCGACGGGTCGGGGGCCATCGCAGATGGTTGCGCGAGGATGAGCCCGCGCGTCAAGGTGATCCATGCGCCGCATGGCGGGGCCGCTTCGGCGCGCAACCGCGGAATCGAGGCCGCCTCGGGGCGCTACGTTGCCTTTGTCGACGCTGACGATTGGCTCGAGCCCCAGATGTACGAGCGACTTTGCCGCTGCGCCGCCGCTTCCGGTGCGCAGATCGTCTACTGCGGCATGAAGGAGGTCCATCGCGGGGAGGTCCGCTTCGTGAGGCGGCAGGCGCTTTCGGGCCATATGCTTCGAGGAGCAGGGGAGATAGCGCGATTCAGGTGCGGGTATTTTGGAGCGTTGCCTTGCAAGAAAAAGGAGGAGGATATCCTGTCTTCAGCTTGCACGGCGGTGTTCGATAGGTCGCTACTCATGGAACGGGACGTACGCTTTCGCGACGTGCGCAGCGAGGACATCGTGTTCAACATCGAAGCATGCAAGGAAGCGGACGCGATCGCCTTTATCGGGGACACCGGATATTGCTATCGGAAGGACGGCCAGCCGTCGGCAACCTCCTCGTTCGACGATGGGGTGATAGCGAGCTTCTTTCGCTTGTTCGAGCTTATGCGGCAGATGGCATCAGACGAGCCGGAGGAGACGCGGGATGAGTGCCTCCTCAGGGTGCGGCGCTTCATCATCGATTATTCCCGCGTGCTGGTTGTGCTCATCGCTCGCTCGCCAGTTGCCTGGGACAAAAAGGGTGAGCTCATCGAGGCGGTTTGCTCAAGCGGCGCGCTGCGCGCCGCACAGGAGGGGTATCCATTCTGGAGGCTGCCCGCCGCCCAGGCGGTTTTCTTCATATGCCTGAGGGCGAGGATGGTCTTGTTGCTGCGGGCGCTTGTGAAGCTGCGGGGTGCGCTATGAGCGCCGTGGAGGTGGCTGCAATGGCTCGTCGGCCGTTGTTCAGCGTAATCGTCAACGCTTACAACGTACGCGGCTATATCGAAGACGCACTGGCGTCGATCAAGGCGCAAACCTTCGAGGACTACGAGGTGATTCTTGTCGACGACGGGTCGACGGACGGCACGGTCGACGTGCTTCGCTCGTTTGCTTCGTCAGAGTCTCGCGCATGCGTGCTCGCTCGCGCGCACCAAGGACTTCTCTTGGCGCGCCGAGCTGGGCTTCGCGCGGCGCGGGGAACCTATGTGCTGTTCCTCGATGCGGACGACTGCCTCCACAAGCGAGCTCTTCAGCGATGCGCGGAGGCTATTGGCTCGACGGGAGCGGATATCGTCATGTTCCGTTATTCGAGGGAGGCGGATTTCTCGGAAGGTGAGGAGACGGGCGCGCCGGCGCCGGGACTATATCGAGGGGCGGCGTTTCAAGAGATGAGGGAGCGCTTGTGCCGCGCGCAGTCCGTCAGCATCTGGGGGAAGGCGTTTCGGCGCTCCTGCATCGATATCGAGGATGATTGCGCGCCGTATGCCGATCTGGTTCAGGGCGAGGACCTCTTTCAGAACCTACCTATCTTCGATCGGGCGTCATCGCTTGCTTGCTTGAGCGACGTGCTCTACTTCTACCGGGCCAACCCTGCGTCGCTTACGGCTGATTTCCAGCCGGGCATGCTCGACGACTACGCTGTCGTCTGCCGCAGGCTGCGAGAGTATGCGCGGTCGTGGGGCGCTGCGTGCGGGGAGCAGGCGCTTGCGGGAGAAGCTGGCATGTATCGCTTCGCCCTGGGTCTGGCGAGCGATCGCATGCGGCCCGCTCGAGCTGGTGCATTTGAGCAGGTTCGCCGTGCGATGCTGCGAGACGGAGCATTGTCCAGGGCTTTCGAGGCGTCCATCCCGCGGCACCAGCGCCTTCTGTTCTCGCTTCTTCTGCGCAGGCGTTGGCTCCTGCTCCAGCTGTGCATCTCGCTCGGAGGCATGCGGTACCGCCTCGCGCGCATGCTGGATCGCCAGAGGTCGAGTTGGGGGCGTCATCATGGCTGAGCTCAATGAGGGTGGCGGCGTGCAGCGAAACCTGCTTTACGCCACGGCGGCCCAGGCGCTCTCGTTCGCCGTGAGCGCTTGCTCGATGCTCATCGTTCCGCGCGCGCTCGGCGTCGAGGGATACGGATATTGGCAGCTGTTCTTCCTCTATTCCGGCTATGCCGGACTCGCGTTGCTCGGGATGAACGACGGGCTGGTCTTGAGGCTTGCCGGCAAAGCGCTCTTCGAAGTCGACCGCGCTGCGTATAAAGGAGAGTTCTGCGTGGCGATGGCGCTCCAGCTGGCCTTGCTTGCGCCGGTGGCTTTCTTGCTCATCGTGCTTCAGGGCGCTGGCGAGCGCATGCTGGTTTTCATCTGCGTGTTTCTATATTGCCTGGTTGCGAATGCGTACGTCTTCCTGTCGAGCCTGCTTCAGGCGGTGAACCTTACGTATGTGCAATCTAGGGGCTATATGCTTTCCCGCACCCTCTGCCTGGCTTTTCTTGCGGTGCTGATTGCATGCGGGGCCATGGGGTATCTCCGGCTCATCGTCCTGTTCCTCGCGGCGCAGGTGCTCGCCTTGCTGTACCTGTGCCTATGCGTAAGGGCAGCGCTCCGAGGGGTTCGCCCCGATGTGCGCGCCGGTGCGCGCGACGCCCTTGCCGATGTGCGATCAGGGCTCAAGGTGATGCTCGCCTACCAGGCCGACCAGTTGACCATGGGGTTCACGCGGATGATGGTTGATGCTCGCTGGGGAATCGCGGTGTTTGGGATGTTCTCGCTCGCGAGCTCGCTCGTATCGTTTTTCCTCACGTTTGTCTCGCAGGTATCTGCGGTGCTCTTGCCGGCGATCAAGCGAATCGAGGGGGAGGGCGCCCATCAGGTCATGGGGATGCTCGAGGATGCGTTGAGCGCCCTGCTTCCCATGGGGTACCTGCTCTATTTCCCCGTTTGCGCCTTTGTCTGCTGGTGGTTGCCCCAGTATGCGGCGGGCATGGGCTTCTTGGGGCTGCTGCTGCCGATATGCTTCTTCGATTCGAAGATGAACATCCTGTGCGTGACCTACTTCAAGGCGTTTCGAAGAGAGGGGATCCTGCTCGCCATCGATCTGGTTGCCATGGCGCTCTCCATGCTTTCCGCAGGATGGGCGGTGTTCTTGATGGACGATGTCACCGCGGCGGTGCTCGGCATGGTGTGCTGCATCGCGCTGAGGAGCGTGGCTTCCGAGGTCATGCTCGCGCGCATGTGCGGCCGTCGTGTGGGGAGGCGCCTTGCTGCGGATATCGCACTCGCATGCTGCTTCTTGGTTTTCACGCAGGTGGTTTTCGCTCCCGGGGCGGTGCTTGCCTCGGTGGCGGCGTATTACGTCGCGACGAGGGAATCGCTTGCCTCCTGCCTTTCGCTTTTGCGGCGGCGGGGCATTCCGTAGAAGGTTTGAATCGTTTGGCCGGGATATTCGATGTAGCGAACGACGAGAAGGGTGCGAGATATGCAAGACAGCGAGACGAACGAGAGCAGGATGCAGGAGCAGGATAGCCATACGGCGTCGAGAAAAGAAGGGGGTACTGCTCGATCCAAGCGCGTCCCGCGCGCCGTCAAGATATCCGTGGCGCTGCTCCTTGTGCTCATCGCTGCGGGGGCAGTGGCATGGGCATGGATCTCGAGCCTCGAGGCGGAGATGAGCTTGGGTGTGGAGGAGCGCAGCGAGCTGGAGGACGTATTGGTGGAACCCGCGCAAAGCGAGCAGCAGGAGGCGTTCTACACGTTGATCATAGGCTCGGATTCTCGTGGCGACGGGGCTGCATCCCGATCGGATACCATCATCCTCGCGCGAGTCGATATTGCTGCTGCCCGTATCACCCTCGTCTCCATCCCACGTGACACCATGGTCTACGGCGAGGATGGATCGCTGGAGAAGATCAACGCAGCGTATAACGACGGGCCCGCTTCGACGGTGCGCGCAGTTTCGGAGTTTGCCGGGGTGGATATCGCTCATTACATCGAGGTGGATTTCAGGGGACTCGAGCAGATCGTCGATGCGCTCGGCGGGGTGCGCGTCACCATTCCCGAAGATATCTCCGCGGGGAACGGTGGGATGGCGTTCTCGGCGGGCGAGCAGGTTCTTACCGGCGAGCAGGCGTTTGCCTACGCGCGCGAGCGGTATACCGTATCGGGCGGGGATTTCGGCCGCGCGAGAGCGCAGCGCCAGATCGCCGAGGCGATTATCAGCCAGGTCCTCGCTTCCGGTCCAACTGAGATACCTGGCATCGTTTCTATGCTTGCTCAGAGCATCGGCACCGATCTCGCGCCCGCAGACATCATCTCTTATGCGCTTTCCCTCCAGGGTTCGGGGCAGCCGCTTACCACCTATTCGACCGTGGCGCCCAGCTATGCGCTCAACCAGGACGGCGTCTCCTATGTTGCCACCATGTATGACGAATGGCGCGCGGTGATGCAGCGCGTGGACGCAGGGCTCGATCCGTCTGACGCCTCGGTCGCTGTTCCTGCCGAGCAGATTGCCAACGAGCGTCTTGGTTCTGCCGCAAATGCTGCCGGTCCTCGCGATTATGCCGGCCTCGCCGCTGGGTCGGGGCTCACGACCGCGGATGCGCGCTAGCCGGTCTTCGCAGGCGATCGCTCCTCCGGCTGGCTTTGGAGGGCGCGATGGTGGCTCTGGTGGGCGCTCTCGAAGATGAGCAGGCTGATGTAGCGGGCGTAGCTCTCGAGCATCGCCTGCGAGAACTCCGGGTTGCGGTGCAGCAGCTCCTGCATCTGCCCGATGGAGAACTCCATGGCCGTGACCGGTGTGACCGCGGTCGTGACGAGCGAGAGCTCGATGGTGAACTGCGAGCGATGGCAGCCGGGGAACACGCTGTCCGCCCCATGGAAGTAGATGGTCTTCTTGGTGCCGTCCTCGTCGTGGAGCGCCGTCTTGATGATGCCGCGCTCGGTGTAATAGGCGCGCTCGATGTACTCGCCGGGCATCCAGAGTGCCTCGCCCGCGCCGAACACGTGCAGCTTATGAGGTAGCGTCGCGAGCTCGTCATGAAGCGCGGAGAAGTCGTTGCGGTAGAGGTAGCGCGGGGTGACCACGACGGGTCCTTTCGACAAAAGAATTGTATCTGTTTCCGCCTTATGTAGCCTAGGCAACAGACGGGCGAGCCCTGTGAGCGGGATAGTGTCCGCAGCAAGTTGAAACGGAGGAGCTAGCTATGAAACATCAGTGCAAGGTGACGGTGCTCGAGACCAAGTGCTTCCCCGAGTTGCAGGAGCGTTATCTGGCGGATCCGGCGAGCGGGCCGTGCCCGTGCTTTGCGGCTGGGCAGGAATATCTGTTCGAGCGCCGGGACGGCAAGGACGACTTCTGGCATTTCGGGCGCGACCTGGACCCGAAGTTCCCCTGCGCAGAGGCGTGGGATTGCATCAGCCGCTACATCTACACGGCCCTGCAGGGCGGCTCCATCATGCATGGCTGGACTGCGGACGAGCGCATGATGATCGCCTGCTGCAACGACGGCACGCGCCCCGTGGTGTTCAAGATTGAGCGCATCGACATCCCCGAGACGGACGCCGAGCGCACCTGGCTCGCCGAGCAGGATTTCTTCAACAGCGCTGAAGATGCGTATACGGGGGCTTAGAGACTGCAGTGGGGCGTATTGGTGCCCCGGTGCGCCCGCGTCGGATTCATCAGCTATAAGCTAGCTCAGGGTCATTGAGCCGGAGAGTCTCTGGCACCGTGCCGTTTTCCATCTGTTCTCAGGATTGCGGGCGAAGTCAAAGATAATCTCTTCATTGTTGTTCAGGAAGGTGTTAAGCTTTGCGATCTCATGGTCAGAGAAGCCGTCGATATTGCTCCATCTGTGCGAGGGGAGGGAACGCTCCGCGGAATCGGAGCCCCAATCGCGCGGGCGCTCAATGGAAATAGCCGCTGTGTCGTTGCCCAGGATATCCGAGTATGCGATGAACGTTTCATCGGGAAACTCGGTGTAGCGCCAGAATATGGCTCCTCCATTCTGCGGTTCGCGTCCCTTTATCCTGCTGTATTTCTGGAAGAGATAGGCCAGTAATTCGGGCGCAGACCCCGAAATCTCCAAGCTCTATCCCGAGGTCACGCATCAAGAAACGTCTCGTGCATTAACGCCGTCTTGCGGTCGGCTTCCCGCAGGTTGCAACGGTGTATCTCATCCTTGATCTCATTGAATGCTCCACCGGACATGGCGACAAGAACCCATTCGCCGTTTTCCATGATAGCGACCGGTTCTCCTGCCGCGATGCACATATCGTAGAAAGCTTCGGGATTTGATCCCATGGCGTCGATGTCGACAGACCTCATCGTTCGGCCTCCCTTGCGCACGGTATTCCGGTCGTTGATGAAAGTGTAGGTGCTCGTGCGGACAAGGTTTTGCTGCGTGAAGAAGCGGGGTGCATGTCAGTTTCTCCTAGTCGGATGAGCGCGGCGCGGTGTCATTATGTATGCGGGCGCGGCGAGTTCAGGCAGCGCGACACGGCGGCGCGCTGGTACACCTCGTCTCGGATCGTCGTGTAGTTCTTGACCGCTGCGATTCTGTTGGCCATCGGTTACTCCTCGTCCGCGATGCCCACGATCTCGCGCTACCGCTTCATCGTCTTGCTCTCGTCGGACGCGGCGCCCGCGTTGGGGAGTCCGGTCTTTCCGGCCTGCTTGGGTGCTCCGCCCTCGAACAGCCACGGCTCTGCCTCCTTGAGCGCCGCGACGTCGCCGTCGTGGTCGTCGAGCAGTGCCGTCGCGGCCTTGACGTTCCGCACACCGGCTAGGCGCAGCTCGTACTCCACACGATCCACCTTCGCTCGCGCCTGCACTTCCGCGATTTCGGCTCTCAGCCCCTCGGCGGCCTCTGCGCTCTTCGAGGCGTCGGCAACCTGCGCCTCCAGCTCCGCGATGCGCGCGTCGCGCTCGACGAAGGCGCGCTCATAGCCGTCCCCGGTACCTGTAGCGTCAACTGAGGCGTCCGTCACCGGCTCCGCCGCCGCGTCCTCTTGGGTCTGCGCCGCGATGCGCATCTTCGCGCCATCACCATCAGCAGCCATATAGTCACCTTCCCGTCATCGGGCAGGCAACTAAAGAGCCTGCGCCCGGTAATCAGGCACAGGCTACAACGCTGTCACAGATTCGCATAAGGTGCTCGTGGCGCTTCAGCACGTCAGGAGAGGCCGAGGACGCCCTTCCATTCTGCGGGGAACCCCATCGGTGCGAGGTCGACGCCGGGGTGCGCGTCGACGAGCGCGGCGAGCTCGGCGGCGATGTACCCCCACTCCTCCGGCCACGACCGCTCGTAGATCCTCTTAATGATGAGCAGGGTCGGGAACTGCTTGGCCCCGGCGTACGCGCGATCCTGCCGAAGCATGAGGGGCTGGATGGTCATGAGGCGGTTGTAGAAGCGGTCGTGATGGGCCGCGATGTTGCGCACCGTGGTCAGGTGATGCGCCCAGCTCCCGAGATAGCGGGGCTTCGTCCCGAATGAGGAGGCCACCAGCGCGGCGACGCCCTTGTCTCCGTCCCCGCGCCCAGCCCCGGGGTCGAGGTTGCCATAAAGCATGGAGAGCGTGCCAAGCGACATGATCTCTACGGCCGCCCACACGGGAAGCCTGCCGTACTTGTCCATGTTGTGGATGACGCAGGGAACGCCCTGCCGGTACGCCCGGTCGCGCTCGCGTACGAAGCCCTTTAAAGCAGCGGCATGGGAGTGCGCGTTCTTGAAGTTTGCGAGGTGAAGGTAGGCGTCCACCCCGCATCGGTTACCGAGGTGGTAGGCGAACTGCGTTCGGAGTTTGACCTCGATAGGAGCTATGGCGTGCCAGAGCCACTCCCGCAGCCCCGCA
The DNA here is from genome assembly GCF_900186505.1 of Enorma phocaeensis. Taxonomy (GTDB): domain Bacteria; phylum Actinomycetota; class Coriobacteriia; order Coriobacteriales; family Coriobacteriaceae; genus Enorma; species Enorma phocaeensis. Next base: position 120,643 of record NZ_LT891970.1, on the reverse strand, counting down.
TCGAGCTGGTAGATCTCCCAGACGTCGTTGAAGCTCGCACCCTCCACGAGCCTACCCTCGCGCTCCAGTGTCAGCCAGTAACCACGGAGGCGATAGTAGTTTAGATCCTTGAGCTTGGCAATGGCGAAGTCCTCATCGCCTATGTAGAGACCCCGCTCTTCGAGCTTGGCAAGCTGCTGCTCGAACGTCGTGGCAACGGGGAGGGGCCGAAAAGAAGATGACCCCGCCTGGTTCGCTGCGTTGCCGCGCGCGTGCGGGGTACTATCGGTATTATTTATACCACCCTTCGCGGTCTCGGAACAACGAATCTTGCCGTCCTTTTCGGTCGACGACCCATTTTCCATCATTCTCGGAGCGCCTCCTAACACAGCATCGATTGCCACAGCTCTGACATCCCTCTAGCTATCCTACCTGCTGGGAAGCTCGATAACCTGCCCCCACCCAGTGTGCGGGACCTTACGGCAACCTCCAAAGAGCATCATCATGAAGTCTCCAGGAAGTGCCGTTGCCTTTACAAACTCATCCTCTGACCCCGTTATCGACCCTGTGATGATGTCTAGGCATTTCCGAGCCAAGGCCGGGCGTTCCGGGGCCATTTCCTCATCGAAGGGCTCCGTCTTGCGCCACTTACGTCTGCTGATGGAGATGTATAAATTCCTGTAGCCGTCTTCACTGATGATGCCAAGGTCTCTGGTTCTGCGCACCATAGCGGCTATTGAGACCTTCCAGTACGGCTTGAGCTCACGGTACCCATCAAGGCTAACGCTATAAAGAGATTCAACGAACTCCTGCTCGGGAAGAAGCAACGCCGAGGCGAAGCGATGCGCTTGAGTCTCGATGAGTTTGCAGATCGCCGGTGTCGATAAAGCCGTTGCGTCAACGCCTTGATGGAGTACGAGATGCCCCAGCTCGTGCGCGCAATCGAAGCGCCATCGACAGGCGTTGCCCTGGTCGGTTCCAACAATAACATAGGGATGTTTCTCGTTCCAATCAACGGAGAGCGCATCCAGCGTGTCGGCATTGAGTGGCATCATGAACACAAAGAAGCCATGCTTCTCGAGAAGGCCAACCATGTTGTCTATTGGTCCTTTGGGCACCTCCCAAGCCAACCTGACCGAAGCGGCCGCGTCTTCGATCATGTCTACCGTTATACGCGCAGGGTCACTTGGCACGTCGATATCGAACGGCGAATACTCTGGGAGCTCGAGCATCGATTCGAAATACGCTACGCAGTCATCGATCCATTCCAACTTGCTCTCGGCAGCGCCGCGCGCTTTTTTGGTGGCAGCAGACATGGATCGATAGAAAATGGGCTGGTTCGAACCATGATCAACCCAAGGCCGGTACAGCAGCTCGACGGGGACTTGCAGGGCTTGTGCTATCGACTCGACTACCTCAACCGGAGGGACGATTGTTCCACTCTCATACTGAGATACCGTTTGAGAGGTCTTTCCGATAAGCTGTGCCAGCGCCTTTTGGGTCATGGTTCGCGCCTTGCGCGCCTGCGTAAGCCGCCTCCCTTGGAACCCTAGATTAGGCATGCTTCCTCAACAACCTTTCCTTTGGCTTAATGTCGAAGTCGTCGTACACGACCTCATGGTCGGCAACGGAGCGCGATTCGACCTTCGCGGCGAGATTCATCCGATAGGTTACCAGTTCAGGGGAGGTTCCAACCTCCTGAAGCTCGATGTCGGTAACGATGGGGCTGTCTCCCGCAATTCCGACCTCGTATGCCAAGATGAGCACACGGACGTTATCGTTTGGCGCCGAGGTCATGTCGCCCATTCCGTCGAATAGCTCGAAGCGCATCTGCGCTAAGTCGCAGCGAAGTCCCGAAGGTCGAGAAACTCGATTGTGTCCGTACATGCGAGCTACTGTGAGTACGGTGCCGTCCGCGGTGATGACCGGAGTATGGTAGCGCTGCCTCTCGGGCTTCTCGAAATGACAAGAGAGCCCCATGGCCGTCGCGACACCCCCAATGGCCTCGTTTATTTTCGCGCGACGGATGTCGCCGACCACGTCACAGCTACCAACATCCTCGAACAGGGCGCTGCTGCCGTTATAGGCAGCAGCGTCGGCGGTACGTATAGCTTTGACCACACGCTCCCCGAACGCGGGACCGCCGAGCGGCGCGAGGATTTCAATCTCATGACTGGTGTAGGCACTGAAACTCTGCAAAGATGTCTCCTTACACGACTATGTTTTGTAAGTAGAATAGCAATTTCTATCGAAAAATGAAAGTGATGTAGCAAGACATATTCCGCATGATCGTCTTGTCCGTGGCAAGTAGCTTTTTCCGGCTACTTGGAAAGTGCGGGGTTCTGCCCCCGAAACCGGACCCTACTCCGCCGGAGTCACCCCAATCGAGAGGTCAATCTGCTCCTGTGCCCGCCGCACGGCCTCGTTCTCCATCCGGTCGGCCTCGGCGGAGAGCCTGACGGACTCGTCCATGAGGTTGGCGATGCGGTTCTCGTTCGCTTCTTCAAGACGAGGAATGCGTATCGCTTGAATATCTGACGGGTCGAGGTGCGGAATGGACGTGCCGTAGGCGTTGCGCACAACATAAGGACGACCGAGAACGGGATCGTTCAAAAAAGTGAGGAGGTAGCCAGGCATTATCTCGCAGGGATTGACGACGATGCGAAGAAGATCATGGCTGCCGAACAGTCCCTCGTGGTTCTCGGTGAGCATGAGAGACCTGCCCAGGATGCCGTACTTTTGACCGGAACACGCCATGACAATCATGCCATCATGGAGGACGTAACGCTCCCATCCACGAATCAGCTTGGCATAAATCATCTTCGTGGGTTTGGCGTTAACGTCAAAGAGCTCCGATGCGGACACGTAGGGCATCCCGCTCTCTCCGTATGTGCGAGCAAAGCGTGGAAGGTCCGAGGCAAATGTCGTTACATCGCTGAGCTTGCTTGTCGGGTGGCCCGCAAACAGTTCTTGGATTCGCGCGATAGGGCCGTTATAGTACCCGGCATCGAGACGCTGCCTTCCTTTGAAAATGTCCGAAACTCGAAATGACCCGTGCCATTCACTCGCGTTAGCCGCCGTTGCACTGTCCCATCCGACAAGCTCTTCGAATAGCTTAAATGCCTCGTCACGGAGCTGCCAGGCGCGAGTGCGGCGCTCGATCGCGGCGACGGCGATGGAGCCTATCTCGCTCCTGACGACATCCTCCGGCATGATGACAGGGAACGTCTTCGCGTGGGCCACCTCGATGTGCTTGATCATGTGACCGTACTGTGCCGCCTGCGCGACCTTCATAAAGAAATCCGTCTTCAGGTAGGCGTAGAGCCATCCGTACTCACGCTCGTCCTTCGGCACAATACGCAGGAGGTCATGCGTGACGACCACGCCGAGGTGATGTGGGTAGACAGCGGTCACCTTGCCGACCACGCCGGAGCATGATAGGAGCAGCCAGCTGGAATCGACGTATCTCGACTGCTCCTGCGAGACGAACGGCTTGGCGAGCCACTTCCTGACTCGCGGGAAGTCCTCGAAGACCTGTCCAGCGGTCATGAACGGCAATCCTTTGCCGGCAGGCATTTCGTAACCAGCGAGCCTGCTCGGTTGCCAAATATCCGCCAACTCCCCCAAAACGGAGCAGCCCGGTGTCTGCCGGGCGAGGCGCGTGAGCCCATACCCGTCCCGCAGATAGGTTGAGGCCTCCAACCTGATGTCGCCGCCGAGGATGGCGGAAACGCTCACCGGCCTTGCCGTGATCTTCTCGCTCACTGGTCCCGCCGCCATTCGAGGAACGCCTTGGCGATTGCCCCGGTGTCGTCGTCCACGACGCGCTCCGTCGAGGCGTGAGCGCTCTCGTCGTCGGAGGCGACGATGCCGGTCACCGCATCGGTCTGCTCGCGTACGATGGGGTAGCCGTCGTCGTCGCGCACGTAGGTGGTGTTGCCGCGCTTGTCGTGCCCCACGTGGTCGCATACGGCCATGAAGATCTGATAGTCCATGATCGAGCCGTTCTCAAACCACGCCTCTTCCCGCGCGTCCAGGCGGCGCACCACGAGCACCGACGTCTGCACGCCCACGTTGGGCTGGAACGTGTCTGGATGCATATCGACAGATGCCAATATCCACGTATGGCGGAAGAGCCACTGCCGCACGAAGCCGAGGCCTGGGTTGCCAAGGATGCCGTTGGGGATGACGATTGCGGCCACGCCACGCCCCGGCTCAAGCAGCTTAACGCACCGCTCGATAAAGAGGATCTCCGGCGGGCGCGAGACGAGCTTGTCCTCCATGACCCACTCCAGCTCGGCCTCGTCCCACACCCACGAATGGCCAAAGTCGAACGTCTTCAGGATCTCGGGATCGTCGATGGGGATCTTCGAGCCGAAGGGCGGATTCGTCAGGATCGCGGTGACACCGTGGTCCACAGTAAGGGTCTTGTTCTCCTTCACGTCCTCGGCATCGAGCCTGAGCGCCCGGCGCATCTCGGACGAAAACGCCGAGAACGGCTCGAGCGAGTTGGCATGAAAGAGCTGCCCCGCGCCGTCGTTGTTCATGACCATGTTCATCTTTGAGGCGCGCACCAGAATGGGGTCGAAGTCGATGCCGACGATATTGTGCTGAAGGAAGGCCTTCTTCCGCTCCTCCACCACCTTGTCCCTCGTGGACTCCTTGCGGCCGCTCTCATCCACCGACTTTTTGATTTTCTCGATGACATGGTTCATGGCGGTCACTAGGAAGCCGCACGTCCCCATGGCCGGGTCGAGTATGACGTCCTCCTCGGAGGGGTCCACCATCCGCACCATCATGCTGCACATGTTGCGAGGTGTGAAGAACTGCCCCTTGTCACCGCGAAGGTTCGACCCCACGATGGTCTCGTACGCGTGCCCCTTGATGTCCACGTCGCTCTCGAGCAGCGAGAACATCTGGAGCTGCCCGACGATGTAGGCGATCACGTCGTCGGTCAGTTCGATGCGCTCGTCGGCCTTGAAGATGCTCTTGTAGGAGCCCTTCACGGCACCGAACAGCCTCTCAAGGCGCTTGCGGCACCGCTTTTTGCCGCTGGTGCTGTGCCGCTCGACGGGCGTGATGTAGAAGGTCGGCGCAGGTGAGTCGCGCTCATCCTGAATCTTGCAAAAGATTATTTTAAGCAGCTCCAGAAAGGCGTCGGATTTCTGGATACCCTGGTTGCCGGCGATGTAGTTGTGGCACCTGCGGAACGCGTAGAGCAGCGAGTCGCTCGCGGCGGGACGGAGCTGCCCCCACTGGGGTGCGTCCTCGGAAACCTCCTCGCCGGCGTGGGGCAAATCCGCTACCGTCTCGTGTGTCCTCCTGCCGGACTCGTCTGTGATGAGGCGGTATGTCAGCAGTTCGTCGCCGTTGGTCCACATGCCGTACTGCGCGTTTGCGCAGGCAGCGGCATACGACAGCATCTGGTCCACGCCGTCCCTCTTGCCCTGGCTCTTCGTCTTGGGGTCCTTGCACTCCACGACGATGAAGATGTTCTCCTGCGTGTGCTCCTGCCTGGGCTGCCAGATGGCGATGTCAACCCTCTTGCGGTTGCTCCCGAACTTGATGGGGAACTCGACCCCGATCTGCTCTCTTTTGTACTTGTGCTCGCGCACGAGCGACTTCAGGATTTCCTGCCGCACCCGCTCCTCGGGTGTGTCTCGCCGCTGTGTGGTGCCGTCGATGTAGTCCAAGATGGTCTCTGGCTGGATGACGGAAGCCTTGTCAACCTGCAGTGCCATGGTCATGCCCCTCCGCATCCGTTGCGCCGCTTACTCTAGCGCATCCCTCCATCTCGCGGCGGATGAGCCCCTTGATGTAGCCCTGCCGGTTGTCCTGTGCGGAGAGAAACGACCAGACGTCCCGGTCGGCGGGATAGAAACGCAGACAGATCTGACGCGTCTTATCCCTTTTGTATCTCCTATCGGCCCGCTTTTGGGCATCGGTGGGCATGGGACTCCAATCACCGCCACGACATCATACATTGAGTATATAGGGATATACCTATAACCAATCAGAATCATAGCGCACACCACATGAGAGGCGGAGAGAAGTTAGCGAATAGCACAATCTTCATCAAAGACCGGGAGGCACTTCAGATCCCGCAATCAATCGGGCTGTAGACAGATAGTCTTTCTGCGCCGCCAGTCCTAGCTGCCTGTTCGGCCGCGCGCTACGTTGCCGGGGTTTGCCCGCAGCCCGGCCGTCTGCACGCACCCGGTCAGCCGTTCAGGGCAGGCGGCGCACGCGCACGGCGATGCACACGCGGGCCAGTGACGGCTACCTGACCAACCGAACCGACGCCGAATCGCCGCGCATGGTTCAGGAGCGTCCTGCGGGCACCCAGCGACCGCGCTCGTCGTCCCATACGAGCGTCACCTTGTCCACGTAGGCGTCGAGCGCCCCCGTGTCGCGCGCGCCGTACTCCACGAACGCGGGCGGCTCCTCGTCGGGCAGGGCGCGCTCGCAGAAGCTCCTGACGGCCCCCTCCACGGCGTCCTCGAAGCGGTAGGCCACGACCATGCCGGAGGCGTTCTCAGGGCTTGCCAGCTCCTCCAAGCGCCCCAGCGCGGCGGCGAGCCACGCGACGTCCTCTTCGCCGTATCCGTACGACCAATGCGTGAGGTAGCGGCACTGCGAGAAGATCGCGTTGCCCAGCACCGCCATGTCGTCAGCCTGCGAGAGCCCCTCGCCGATGTCGCGGGCGCTGCCGAGGCTGAGACCGTACGCCTCCTCGTACGAGTGTCCGCAGTCCATGTCGAATCCGAGCCCGGAGAAGCCGCCTGCCCAGTCGAACTTCTCGAGCGCGGCGATCCCACGGCTCTCTAGCTCTTCCCTAAATCCACGCGCGAATGCGCCCACAGCCCGTCTATTCATGTCGGCACCTCTTCCATCCAGCAACGTGCTTCCTTAGATGATTCCCGCGAGGCGCGCGTAGACAACCAATCCCACCTGGAGGGCGATCATAATCGGGAGCCCCCACGAGAAGTGGTAGACCCGCGTCTTGTGGCGCACCAGATGCATCGCCAGAAGGCCGCCGAGCGCCCCGCCGAGGAGCGGGAGCGTGAGGAGCGCGAACTCACGCACTCTCCAGCCGCCATGCTCAGCCTGCCGTTTGTCGTAAACGAAAACGCAGAACGTGACCGCGCTCATGACGAGCACGTATATGCCGATGGGAACGAGCGCCCCAAGGTTGAGCGGAGCGAGCAGGGCCTCCACATCGAGCCTGACCACCCCGTAGACGCACGGCGTGACGAGCGCCCAAACGATGATGCCCAGCACTGCGACGAAGCGCCACGCTACGTTGTCCTTGATGGCATGCCGGTCCCACAGGAGGAACGCCAGGAGCATACCAACGCCTCCCGCCACAGCGAACAGACTGAGCACGCGATGATCCACGAACTCGCGGTCTGCGAACTTGTAGAGCAGGAAGTCGATGGTGAAGGCGAGAAACGCGACAGCATTGACCGCCAAGAGATACATCAAATAGGGATCCATACCTGCTCCTTGGTAGGCGATAAACACGCCCGTTCTACGCTCACCGTGGAAGTTGGGGTGTGTTTGTGGAGTTGTTCGGAGGAGCACAAGGGAAGTTTTGAGGGACCATTCGTCTCTGAAGCCGATGCGCTTCCGCAACGTTGTTGGGTGATGGACGGCATATGTTTGATGGCGACCTTGCAGGCGCTAGGGGTACCAGGGCTGTACGTGCAGACATGTTTGATGCTGGGGCAGCAATCTGCAACCAGTCTCCAGATTGCCATCCTGGGGCGATCGGGCATAATACGAGGTCCGCTGACTTGCAGCAGAGGTCATTTCCGGACCCGTCGAATCTGTCCTGTCATGTTCCCTTGTGCGCGGCAAGGGTTTTCCACAGTGCCGGCTGCGCCGTTTGACGGATGCCGTTGGATTGCTAAACTAATGGTGCGTTACAAAGCCTTCGGGCTTATCGGGGCGGGACTGCGAGAGCGGTTCTGCCCCGTTTTCGTTCGAGCGTAGCTGGTGCTTTATCGGTCGACAGTGTGTCTCACGTGCTGGCAACTGCAGCGATTTGAAGTTTCATCCATGTTTTCGACCGTCAGATGTCGCCCTTGACTTCGACCTAACTCTCCAAGCAGTTGAATGGTGGCATACCACATCCAACACCCATCTAGGAGGCCATCAAGAGCATCCTCGTCGTCTACTATTCGCCGTCCTGTGGGAACACGGAGCGCATAGCCGAGATGGCGGCGGCGCTCGGCGCCGACATCGAGGCAATCGAGACCGTCGATCCCTATCCGGGCGACTACCAGGGGGTCGTCGATCAGGGCAAGCGCGAGGTCGAGCGCGGCATGAGCGTGCAGTTCGACTCCACGGGCGGCGACCGCATGATCACCCCGCTCGCCGACGCGGAACGCTGGATCGATTCGCTGGAATAGCGGGCGCGTGAGCGGCGGGCACGTCGGTCTCGGCGCGCCTTGCTACCCCCTGAACCCGACCTGCCTGAGCGCCTCGTACAGCACCACGGCCGCGGCATTCGACAGGTTGAGCGCGCTGATGCGCACCTCGTTGGGGTCGATGAAGTTGCCGCAGATATCCTGCCGCTTGAGCGCCTCGTGCTCCAGGTCCTCGCCCGCAGGCGCCTTCCACGACGCGGCGTTGTCGAGCGATTCCGCATCGGGCAGCATGGGGATGCGCTCGCAGCACGCAGGATGCGCTGCCAAGATCTCCTCGGGGATGCCGGAGCTCTCCTTGCCGAGCACCAGGTAGTCGCCGTTGCGATACGTCGCCTCGGTATAGAGCCGCTGCGCCTTCTTGGTGAGGAGGTGGAGCTGCGGCTGCTGCGCCGCGCCCGCCAGTCCGCAGCGCTCGAGGAAGTCCTCCCAGTTCTCATAGACCGCAACGTCGAGGTTCTCCCAATACCCCAGGCCCGCGCGGTGAAGCGCCTTGTCATCGAGCGAGAACCCGAGCGGCCTGATCAGATGAAGGCGCGTGCCGGTGACGACGCACGTACGGCCGATGTTGCCCGTGTTGGCGGGAATCTCCGGTTCGAAGAGGACGATGTTGAACATTGCTTCTCCTTGCTAGGTTGGAAGAACCTGCTGGCAATGGGGCAATCATGACACGGGGGCGGCCTCATGTCACGAGACAGCCTCATGCCACGGGGAGCGGCCCCATGTCACGGGGGCAGCCCCATGCCGTTGGGAGTGGTCCAGCATGTCACTTCCTGCGCCTGAAGAGCATGATGCCTGCCACGCATGCCGCGATACCTACGGTCCCCAGGACAACGGCGAGTCCCATGCCGTTGGCATCGCCCGTACCGGCAAGCGCCCCGGATGCGTTCTGCTGCCCTGCGGCGTCATCTGCAGAGCTTCCTGTGGCAGGTCCCGTCGACGAGGACCCGTCTCCGGGCTCGCCGTCCGTTCCGCCGCCGGTATCGCCGGGGTCGGTATCACCAGGCGTTTCGGGATCGGGGTCTTCCGTTCCGGGTTCCTCCGGCTTGGGCTCCTCGTGCTCCGTCTCGAAGCGGTACGAGCCGTTGTTCCCCAGCTCGGCCGTGAGCACGAGCGCCCCGCCCTCATGCGTGCCGGTGAGCAGCTGACGGTACGATGCCGTGCCGGTGGCGTTCTCCGCCTTTGCCGTCGCTACCGCCGCGGAGGAGCTCGAGCGCGCCGGTGTTCCCGCGGAAAGCGCGTAGCGACCGTCGGCACCGGCATACCAGGACGGGTTTTCCTCTTGGGCGACCTGGTAGGGATGGACCGCGTCATACGCTTCGGCGTCCGCGGTCTGCTCGCCAGCGGCGAACGTGGCGCGGTACGCGGTGGTCATGTAGTAGAGGGTCTCGCCAGCGCGCGGGGCGCGCGTGAGGGGCGCGAGGTCGCTTGGTGCGGGGAGTTCGCCTGCAGCTTCCTGCGTTCCCGGGGCGAGCGTGTAGAGCGGTTGGTCCTGCGCGAGCACGTACGCGCTGTTGCCCGCAGCCGCCGCGCCGGTCACGACGGTGGCCGTCTGCGCGCTATCGCCGCTGCCATCGATCGCGAGCGCGGTGACGGCGAGCGAACCCGTGGCGTCTTCGTAGCAGGCGGACCCGAGCGCCGCTTCGAGCTCGCTCAGCGCCGCCACATCTCCCGCGCGCACCCGCTCGATCGCGTCGCGCACCTCGGCGCGCGGAGCGACCTCGAAGATCATGCGGAGCGGACTCAGGTCCTCGGCTCCGTCGATCGACATGCTCGCCCGTCCGTCGGCATGGAGGGTGACATCGGTGCGCAGCGCGGGCACGGCGTCCGAGGGGACCGATACGTATACGGTCTGGGCGCGCGTGTCGAGGTCGGTTTCGACGGCGATGTAGAAGTCGTAGAGCGCCACATCCCCGCCGGTGTAGAAGTTAGGCAGGTTGCCGATGTAGAGATAGGTCTCGCATACGGCTGTCGCTCCAGCATTTTGGGCGCGATCGATGCGCTCTAGAATCTGGGCGTCGCCGGTGCCCGTGGTGATGGCATCGATCTCGCGCTGCGTGGCGAAGCGGTAGGGCGCGCCGTTTTCGCCTGCAACCATGTGATGGTCGTCGTTGATGTACCACGAGACGCGGTTCGAGAACGCGCCGCTCGCCGCATCGTAGGAGACCTGTCCGTCCGCCATGGCCTCATAGAACAGGTTGTAGGCGTCGTAACCCAGGTGGTAGCGGTCGTTGATGCTTCGGATCAGGTAGTCGAACTCGTGCGTTGCGCCCGAAAGGTCGCCAGGGTTCTCGAGGCTCATCTGTATCGCCTGCGCCGCGAGGGAACCGGTGAGCAGCGAGTCGCCGTACTGCACGCCTGCGACGGATGCCACCTCCATGCCCGTTCCCACCGTGCTGTGAGCTTCGATCCGGCTTCCTCCCGCGATCGCATCGTCGGCGTCGACGGGAGAGGTGTAGTGCACATCGAAGACCTCGTCGAGGGCAGAGGCGAACGCCCAGCCGACGGCCGATGCGCTGCGCGACGAGTAGTACCGGTCCACGCAGCTCACGTTCGCGGGGACATCCTCGTCAAGAAGGCCGGGGACGACCTGCAGCTCGACGGATTCCGCTACGATGCCCGTTCGTCCTGACCCGTAGAGGTCGAGCGATACGGTGCCGACGCCCTGCTCGGCTGCTTGGGCGTAGGAACGGGCGGCTTGCGCGAGGTTTTCCTTGAGGTCGACGGTGAGTCCGCCGACCGTTGCCGTAAGCTCGCGCTCCGCTTGGCCTTCTGCGGTGTCGAGCAGGTAGGCGACGGCATCCGTGGTGTCGATGCCGGTCGTGTAGATGGCGAGCCGGCTTCCTCCCGATGCGTAGGCGGCGTCCACGCGCTGCTGCACCGAGCGCATGGTGAGCATGGTCGCGAGCATGCTGTCGGTCCCGTAGCCGGTTTCATGGGTGTTGGGGAGCGGCCCGAGGAACCCCGTTGAGCCACCGGTGTAAGCAGGAGGGTTCTCCACGTCCGTGTTCGCCATGGGAGGGTTCTCCACGCCCATGATGACAAGCTCGGGGGAGCGGTTCGCAGCGCCGGCGGAGCCGGCGTGGGAGAGCATGTCGCCTGCGAGGTAGATGCCGCGCTGCAGGTACGAACCGCCTTTCAGGAGCGCGCTCGCGGTGGTTCCCGCGCTGCCGGCCGCGGGCGCTCCCGCCATGCGCGCCGTCACGTTGACGGTGCGGGATGTCTCGTCGTAGTCCAGGAAGGTTCCGTCAGGCGCGGGCTCGTAGGCGGCGAGCGGCATGAGGACGGTCGTCTCGGAGGAGTAGCCGACGACGGCGACGCGCGTGGGCTCCGCACCGCCTTCGTTTTCTGCCATGAGTCGCCCGATGGCGCTGTTCAGGGCCGATACCACGTAGTCGGCATAGGGGCGTTCCGCATAGACCATGCTGCCGAGCACGCTGTTCATGCTCACGACGAACACGACATCATGCCCGCCGCCGTCTTGCTGGTGGATGGACGCGGTCTGCGCGATGGCGGAGATGCTCACGAGAAAGTCGTTCTCGGGGTCGTGGAAGGACCCGTCGGCGATACCCGCCGCCGAAGCCGCTTCCTCGCCGGCGTATACCGAGGCATCGACCCAGATGCGGCCCGCGTTCGCCGTGCTGTAGGAGCCATCGTTCTCGCCGCCGAGGAAATCGGTCCAGGATGAGGAGCTGTCGGGGTCGGCGATCTTGTCGACGCCCGTGACCGCGGGATCGCTCCCGTCCGGCGAGCCGTTCGTGGATGCTGGGGCGACCGGTTCCTCGCCCGAGGGGGCGGGCAGCGCCAGCGCGGGCGCGCAGGTGACGAGGAGGAGGGTGCCCAGCATGAGGAAGGCGAGGACGGCGGTCTCCAGGCGGCGGGTGATACGGGTCATGGGACCTCGATTCTAGGCGGCGCGAGGTGTTCGGGCGAGTTCTGCCGGCGATCCGTCGCCTGTAGCATGGGTACTCTCCGCTTACCCGTTCCCCGCCTGCTTATACCGCGGACCGCCAAGCGGCGGGATTCATGAGAGCGCCGTCGGCGCGAGGCGATCTTTGGAAGCCCGGTGTGTGCCCGCGCGATGGGGTAGACTGAGGGGAACGTATAGACAGAGAGGACCTGCATGCCCGATACGCACGCCACCGCCAGCCCCAAGACCGCTTCCGACGCTCGCCGCGTCTTCGCCGTCATCGACGGCAACTCGCTCATGCATCGCGCGTTCCATGCCGTGCCGCCCACCATGAACGCGCCGGACGGCCGGCCCACCAACGCCGTGTTCGGCTTCTTGAACATGTTCCTCAAGATGGTCGACGCGTTCCACCCGGACGGCGTGGCCGTGGCGTTCGACAAGGGCAAGCCGCGCGTGCGCATGGAGATGCTCCCGCAGTACAAGGCCCAGCGCCCGCCCATGGATCCCGACCTGCGCCCACAGTTCCCCATGATCAAGGAGCTGCTCACCAGGCTCCAGATTCCCGTGCTCGAAGCCGAGGGCTGGGAGGGCGATGACATCCTGGGTACGCTCGCACGTGCCGGGGAGGCCGCCGGGTGCGACATGTTCCTCGTCACGGGTGACCGCGACATGTACCAGCTCTCGACCGAGCACGTGAAGATCGTGGGCACCAAGAAGGGCCTCTCGGACGTGCAGATCATGACGCCTGAGACGGTCGAGGACCTCTATCATGGCATCACGCCCGAGCTCGTGCCCGATTTCTACGGTCTTAAGGGCGACACGTCGGACAACATCCCCGGTGTGCCGGGCATCGGCCCCAAGAAGGCGAGCGCGCTCATCGCGCAGTACGGCTCGCTCGACGAGGTCATCGCGCACGCCGATGAGGTCAAGGGCAAGATGGGCGAGAACCTTCGCGCGCACATCGACGATGCCCTGCTCTCGCGCCGCGTGGCGACCATCCAGACGAACGCTCCGGTCGAGCTCGATTTCGAGAACACGGCGTTCCCCGCGTTCGATGCGGCGGCGGTCGACGAGGCGCTCGGCGCGCTGGGCATCATGGCGATGCAGAATCGCTTCCTGGGGCTCATCGGCGGAGATGCGGCACCGGCTCAGAGCTCCTTCGAGCTGCCGGCCGTGCTCGCAGCGGATGCTGGCACCGGGGAGGGCGTCGAAGAGGCGCTCGCGGAGCTCGATCGCGCCATCACGGCGGGGGAGTGGGTCGCGGCGGTCCTCGATGACGACAAGCAGGAGGGCGCGCTTTTTGGGCTCACGCATGCCCTGTGGGTTGCGACGGGCGGCGCGCTCGTCGCCCTCGAGGAGCCTGCGGGCGCATCGAGAGGGGCGCATGGCGAGGCGGCGGGCTTCGATTGCGCCCATGGCCTCATCGCGGGCGTTCTCGAGCGCCTGTTCACCGAGGGGCGCGTGGCATCGCCCGATGTCAAGGCGCTGCTGCACGAGCTCTCGCCCATCGATTCCGCCGAACCGGAGCTCATGGACCCGCTCGTGGTTGATCCGCGGCGCATCTTCGATACCGTGGTCGCGGCATACGTGCTCGATTCCGTGCGCTCGACCTTCGAGGACTCCTACATCGCGGACACCTATCTCCACACATCGCTTCCCCTCGCGCGCGGGGAAGAGGGAGCCGGTGACGCCGCCCCGGCGCCAGCTGCCCGTGCCGCCGCTGTCGCCAGCGCCGCGGTCGAGCCGCTCACGCGCGCGCTGGAGGCGCAAGGCGCCCTAGAGGTGTTTCGCGATATCGAGATGCCGCTCGTACCGGTCCTCGCCGCCATGGAGCGCACGGGCATGTTCGTCGACCCCGACCGCCTGGGAGACTTGGCCTCCGGCCTCGGTGGCCAGATCGACGGGCTGGCGCATCGCATCCGCGAGCTCGCCGGCGACGAGTCGTTCAACATCTCGAGCCCCATGCAGCTCAGCCATATCCTCTTCGACGTGATGAGTCTGCCCACCAAGGGCCTCAAGAAGACGCAGCGCGGCTACTACTCCACGAACGCCCGCGTGCTCGAGGAGCTCGCGCATGACAACGAGTTCGTGCGCCTCATCCTCGAGTATCGCGAGAAGACCAAGATCAAGTCGACCTATCTCGACACGCTCGGCGCTCTTCGTCGCGAGGACGGGCGCGTTCACACCACGTACAACCAGACCGTGACCGCGACGGGCCGCCTCTCCTCGTCCAACCCCAACCTGCAGAACATCCCCACCCGTTCCGAGCTGGGCCATACCGTGAAGACGGCGTTCTCGGTCGCACCGGGCAGCGTGTTCGTGGCCGTCGATTACTCTCAGATCGAGCTCAGGCTGCTCGCGCACCTCTCGGGCGACGAGCACCTCATCCGTGCGTTCAACGAGGGCGAGGACTTCCATGCCGAGACCGCCGCTCGCGTGTTCGGCGTTCCGGTGGAGGAGGTCACCCCTTCGCTCCGCAGCCGCGCCAAGGCGGTGAACTTCGGCATCGTCTACGGGCAGCAGGCCTACGGCCTCTCGCAGTCGCTCGACATCCCCATGGCCGAGGCGCGCGAGATGATCGACCGCTACTTCGAGGCGTATCCCGGCGTGCGCACCTACCTGGACCGAACGGTCGCCGATGCCAAGCGCACCGGCTACGCCGAGACCATGTTCGGACGCCGCCGCCCCATCCCGGAACTCAAGATGCGCGTCCCGGCGCAGCGCGCGTTCGGCGAGCGAACCGCCATGAACCATCCCATGCAGGGCAGCGCGGCCGACATCATCAAGATCGCCATGGCGCGGGTCGCCTCGTGCCTGCGCGAGGAGGGCTTCCGCGCCCGCATGATCTTGCAGGTGCACGACGAACTTGATTTCGAGTGCCCTGTCGAGGAGGTTGATGCGCTCATCGCCATGGTCCGCGAGGTCATGGAGGGCGTGGTGGAGCTCAAGGTCCCGCTCATCGCCGAGGCATCGTGCGGCGAGACCTGGGCCGACGCGAAGTAGGTGGTCGAAACGATCGCGCACGATGGACTGCCCCGTGGCACCTGGGCGCTCGTGGCGGTGCGCTTCTTGCTCTACCTGGGGATGCAAGCCGCCTACTTCATCGGTGTGATCGGCACGCTCACCTATAGACTCGGGGCGGATACGGTGACACTTGCAGTTTCCGTGGGCGTGCTCGCCGCCGCGGTGGTTGCGGGCAACGCCGCGGGCGGGATCCTTCTGGACCGGCGGGGGCCGAGCACCCACACGGCCGTGACGCTCAGCGCGACCATCGCCGTGAGCCTGGCGTTCCAGGTGGTCGAGCTCAGCGCGGCTGCGGTGCTCGCGCTTGGCGCGGCGTTCAGCTTCTCCATGGGTCTCAACTACCTGTTTCTCTCGGCCTACCCCGCCTACCTCACCGCTGATGCGGACGAGCTCAAGCGCGTGAACGCGTTCATGTCCGTTGCCTCGTACGCCTCGGTGGCAGCCGGACCGGCCCTCGGTGGCGCGGTCGCGCTCTTCTTGCCGTCCGAGCGCGTGTTCCTGGTCGCTGCGATCCTCGCGCTCGCCGCCGCCGTTGCGGCCCGCCCGCTCATGGGTGCCTGTGCGACCGGTGCGGTAGGCCAAGTCCCCGTTGCTGGGAGCGATCCCAAAACGGTGTCCCCGGATGGCGGCCCGGCTGCCTCGGCGGATGGCGCCGCTGTCGCAGATCGCCACGCTGCCGTAGACGGCACCGCTGCCGCAGCAGGTGGCGATGCGACCTTTGTGGACGCGGCCCGGCTCGTCGTGCTCGCCCCGTCGCTTGCGCTGCTTTTCTGGGTGGGGCTCCTCTCGTATGCGGGCTACGGAGCCTTCGACCCGCTGGAGTCGCTCTTCTACCGCGACGTGCTCAAGGTCGACATCGCCTGGATGGGATGGCTATCGAGCGCCGCCGGCGTGGGCAGCGTGGTGGGCTCCGTCTTGGCGCTGCGCTTGCCGCGCCGCTACGTGAACGTGCGCACGCTCATGCTCCTTATCGCGCTCGAAGGCGCCGCCTGCATCCTGTATGTGGGGACGCCGTACGTGGCATGCGCGCTTGCCGGCCAGCTTCTGCTGGGCGTTGCCTTTGGCTCCATCACGCCCATCCAGAGCACGCTCGTCCAGCTCCACACGCCGCTTGCCGTGATGGGGCGCGTGAATTCCATCATGAACGCCGGGTTCAACGGCGCGGGCGTGCTGCCTCTCGTCGCGGCACCCGTCCTTGCGGGAGCCTTCGGCGTACAAGGGGTGCTTGTGGGCGCGAGCTGCTTCGTCTTGCTCGTGCCTCTGGTCTGCCTCGTTGCGCTCAAAGGCCGCATCCGGCAGATCGTCGAGGAGGAGCGCGGCGGTTTACGTTCTCGAAACATTATGCATGAGGAAAAACTTTAGCTTGGCAAAGCGCTGCAAGGTAGGGTAGTATACCGCCCAACGCGCGTCCGGTTGGTAGTTCGGTCGCGCATCGATCGCGTTCGCTTACGGCGGAGGGTTTGCAAGGTGCACAACGAGATGGCGACATATGAGGGCATGGCGGCGAGCGCCATCCTGCCCGGCCAGTGCGCCGCCGATGCACAGAACCGACGCCAGCGCGCGATTTCTCGACGACGATAATCGGTCGTCTCTGTTCGCGCGGCATTCGCGCATCCCCAGAGTCCCGATAAGGTACGTCGTCGCTTCCACCGGGTGATGCCGCTTGCCCGCTTGGCGCTTAGTGCTAACCGCTATGAGCCCTAATGCGATAGCATCCCGCGATCCCCGGCATCGAAACACCTACAAGGCTTTTTGACACCTGTTGCGTCACCTTTGACGGGCTCGTCCGTACGCTCTCTATGAAAGGACGAGAACCATGATCGACACCGCTATGATCAACATGACCGCAAGCTCCGCCACCCAGAATCCCGCCGCAGGCAGCGCCGTCGCTGCGACTGCCGCGACCGCAGCCCCTGCGAAGGACAAGGTCGTGCTCGCGTACTCGGGCGGCCTCGATACCTCCGTGTGCGTCAAATGGCTCCAAGACGAGCTCGGCTACGATGTGGTCTGCGTGCTCGGCAACGTGGGCCAGGAGCACGACGGGCTCGAGAAGATCGAGGCAAAGGCCAAGGCGCTCGGCGTCGTGGCATGCGAGGTCGTCGATATGCGCCAGGAGTTCGCGGAGTCGTTCATCACCTGCGCCATCGCCGCCAACGCCATGTACGAGAACAAGTACCCGCTGCTCTCCGCGCTCTCGCGGCCGCTCATCTCCAAGCACCTCGTGGAGGCGGCGCACAAGCACGGTGCCGTTGCCGTGGCGCATGGGTGCACGGGCAAGGGCAACGACCAGGTGCGCTTCGAGACCTCGATTATGGCGCTCGACCCCACGCTCAAGGTCATCGCGCCGGTGCGCGAGTGGGACCTCGGCATGCGCCCCGACGAGATCGCTTACGCCAAGGCCCACGGCGTTCCGGTCGATGTGAGCCTGGACAAGCCGTACTCCATCGACGACAACCTGTGGGGTCGCGCTATCGAGGCGGGTGTGCTCGAGGATCCCTGGAACGAGCCGCCCTCGGACATCTGGACCATGACGGTCGATCCCGAGGACGCACCGGATGCGCCCACCTATGTGGAGATCGGCTTCAAGCAGGGCGTCCCTGCGAGCCTCGATGGCGTCGAGATGGGCATGGTCGAGCTCGTCGAGCGCCTGAACAAGATCTGCGGCGCGGCGGGCTTTGGTCGCATCGACATGATCGAGAACCGCTACGTGGGCATCAAGAGCCGCGAGTGCTACGAGGTGCCTGCCGGCCTCGCCATCATCCAGGCGCATAAGGCGCTCGAGGACCTCTGCCTGGAGCGCGACGTGCTCCACATGAAGCTCGAGCTCGAGCAGGCCTGGGCAGACCAGGTCTACAACGGCCGCTGGTACAGCCCGCTCAAGCTATCGCTCGACGCGTTCATGGCATCGACGCAAGGTGCGCTCACCGGCGAGGTCAAGCTCAAGCTCTACAAGGGTTCGTGCACGGTTGTCGGCCGCAAGAGCGCGCAGGCGCTCTACGACCAGACGCTCGCCACCTATGACAACGACGACGCGTTCGACCAGAAGGCTGCCAAGGGCTTCATCGACATCCAGGCGCTCTCGATCAAGAACTGGGCGATGAAGCAGGGTGTCGCCTCGCAGGCGCCGGCTGGTGCGAAGGCGGGAGCCGCCGCGGGAGCGGGCTTCGACGTGGTCGACGGCGCGGGCGCGGGTGCCGTGGCATACCAGCTGGCCGTCGCGTTCTAGACCAGTAACGGTGGGTATGTTGAGCTTGGAAGCGAATGGCTGCGCAGGTAGGCTGCGCGCCGCAGACAGAAGGGATCGGGCACATGGCGCTGTGGAGCGGTAGGTTCGAAGAGGGCGCGGCGCCCGTCACGCAGGAGTTCGGCGCGTCGCTGCCCGTCGATAAGGCGTTGTATCGGCAGGATATCGCCGGATCGAAGGCGCATGCGGCGATGCTGGCCGCTCAGGGCATCATCTCCGAGGAGGACGCGACGGCCATCCGCGACGGCCTCGAGGGTATCGAGGAGGATATCGCGGCAGGGAAGCTCGTCTTCGACATCGCGGACGAGGATATCCACATGGCCGTGGAGAGCGAGCTCACGCGGCGCGTCCGCGAGGCTGGCGCTCGCCTGCACACCGGCCGCTCGCGCAACGACCAAGCGGTAACCGACACCCGGCTTGCGGCGAAGGCGCTCGCCAAGCGCCTCATGCACGCGAACCTTGGCCTGAGATGCGCCCTGCTCGATGCCGCCGCCGAGGCGGGGGACACGGTGCTGCCGGGGATGACGCACCTGCAGCATGCGCAGCCCGTGCTCTTCGCGCATCATCTGCTCGCCTATGTATGGATGCTCACGCGCGATTTCGCACGCATGCGGGCTGCCTTCGATGCCGCGGATGCATCGCCGCTGGGCGCTGCGGCGCTCGCTGGCACGAGCTACCCGCTCGATCGCCATATGACGGCCGAGGAGCTCGGCTTCGCCCAGGTGATCGAGAACTCGCTCGACGCGGTGAGCGACCGTGATTTCCTGCTCGACCTCGAATACGCCTGCGCGGTGTGCGCGATGCATCTATCGCGCCTCGGCGAGGAGATCGTGCTGTGGAGCAGCCAGGAATTCGGGTTCATCACGCTCTCCGATGCCTTCTCGACCGGCTCGTCGATCATGCCGCAGAAGAAGAACCCCGATTTCGCCGAGCTCATCCGCGGGAAATGCGGTCGCGTGGTGGGAGACCTCGTGCAGCTGCTCGTCACCATGAAGGGCCTGCCGCTCGCCTACAACAAGGACATGCAGGAGGACAAGGAGGGCGCGCTCGACGCCGCGCGCACCGTGGAGCAATCGCTCACCGTCATGGCGGGCATGGTCTCCACGTGGACGGTCAACGCGGACCGGATGCGCGCCGCCATGGACCGCGGCCACCTTGCCGCTACCGATGTGGCAGATTACCTGGTGAAGCACGGCATGCCGTTCCGCGAGGCCCATGCGGTCGTGGGGCATCTGGTGCTCGAGGCCGAGAAGCGCTCCTGCGACATCTCGGAGCTGCCGATCGAGGTGTTCAAGGCGGCGAGCGACCTGTTCGGCCGTGACATCACGCGCGCGCTCGACCTGGACGCCATCGTGGCGGCGCGCACCACCGAGGGCGGCACCGCCCCCGCCGCGGTCGAGGCGCAGTTCCGCCGCGCCCGCGCCCGCTATCTGGTCGATGAGAGCTCGATGGCCCTGCTATCTGCCGTCATCGATTTCTAAGGGCGCTGCGAGGGGCCGCTGCGTCGATCGCCCGCCCGCGCGCCGTGCCGCAAGGGTGCTTGCCGGCATCGCCCGCGGACCCGCTCCGCGCCGGCGCTACTGCTGGGAGCTCACGTAGCTCTCGTCTATGGTGACCTTGGCGATCGTCTTGGGGTAGTGGTCGCGCACGATCTGGTCGATGCGCCGCTTGAGCTGGCTGTCGGTGAGGTTCAGGTCCTGTGGCCGCACGCAGTCGAAAATGACGTTCGTGCGCGTGGTACCGGGGACGGTGCGCAGGTCGTGGATCGTGAGGCGGGGATCGATGATCTTGACCGCCTGGCCGATCCAGTTGCGCATGTCGGCCACCTCGGGGTCGTCCGTCACGATGGGGTCGTAGTGCAGGGTGACGATGAGCCCGTCCTCGGTCTTGAAGTCCTGCTCGATGTTGTCGATGAGGTCGTGGCTCTCGAGCGGGTCCGCCTCGGCAGCCATCTCCACGTGCGCGCTCGCGAACTGCCTGCCGGGGCCGTAGTCGTGGACCATGAGGTCGTGAGTGCCCAAAACACCGGGGTACGAAAGGATCTTCGTGCGGATATGCTCCACGAGCTCAGGGCTCGGTGCCTGCCCGAGCAGCGGGCTCACCGTATCGCGCAGAAGGCCGACGCCGCTCCAGCAGATGAAGGCGCCCACGGCGAGGCCGGCCCAGCCGTCGAGGTCGATGCCGGTCGCGTGCGATACGCACGCGCAGGCAAGCACCGCTGCGGTGCTGATCACGTCGTTGCGCGAGTCGATCGCGGTCGCCTCGAGCGTATCCGAGTCGATGCGCCGCCCGAGCGCGCGGTTGAAGGACGCCATCCAGAGCTTCACCGCGATGGAGAGCGCGAGCACCGCTACGAGTGCGGGGGAGAAGCCCGTGGGTGCGGGATTGGCGATCTTGCCGACGGATGACGTCACGAGGTTGATGCCGATGGCGAGCACGAGTGCCGCCACGACCAGTCCGGCGAGGTATTCATAGCGGCCGTGGCCATAGGGGTGCTCGGGATCGGCGGGACGGCTCGCCAGCTTGAACCCCAGCAGGCTCACGATGTTCGACGCTGCGTCCGAAAGGTTGTTCACCGCGTCCGCCACGATGGAGACCGAGCCGGCGATAAGGCCGATCGCTCCTTTTGCCAAGCACAGGAGCACGTTGCAGACGATGCACACCGCGCCGGCGAACTGCCCGTAGCTCGTGCGCACGGCAGGGTCGGAGGTGCGGTCGTGGTTGCGGATGAAATGGCGGACCAGCCACTCGGTCATGGTCGCTTCTCCCTTCGCGGAAAGGGTCGTACGATGCCGCCCGCCTCCGTGCGGCTCGCCCCGCGTTTACGGGACCTCGGATGCCGGATGGCGGCGGCAAAGCTCGATTGATCTGTCGGGCGGCGCCCTGCGTGCGGGCGCGATACATACTATACCGCGCCCAAAACCCAGCCACGGGAAAAGCGGCCCCGCGACGGATGCCGCGGAGCCGCAACGAGGAAACAGGGTTGTCCCGCGAACGCCGAGCGAATCGTCGGGCGCCGCCTAGAACCTCCGTGTGCGCACTTTACTCGATGTCGAGGTGATAGTAGCGGCCGAGCGCGTCGGCGGCGAGGATGGCGTCGCAGACCATCGAGGGCGTCACCGTGAAGGGCATGTTGCCCATGGTGTCGGAGGGCGCGCAGGCGCTCTCGGCAACGGCCATGATGCGCTCGCGCGAGGTGTCCTCGACGCCGAGCTCGCCCAGGGTCACGGGCAGGCCGACCTCCATGCAGAAGCCGAGCACCTCCTCGAGTTTCTCGGTCGGGGCGTTCTCGAGCACGAGCTGCACGAGCGTGCCGAAGGCGACCTTCTCGCCGTGGTAGCACTCATGCGTCTCGGGTAGCTGCGTCATGCCGTTGTGGATGGCGTGGGCGGCGGCGAGGCCGCAGCTCTCGAAGCCGATGCCGGAGAGCAGGGTGTTGGCCTCGATGATGCGCTCCACCGCGGGCGTGCAGGCGCCGGCTTCGAGAGCGACCTTGGCCTTGACGCCGTCGGCCATGAGCGTGTCGAAGCAGAGCTTGGCGAGCGCGAGGGCGGCGTTCGTCGCCTTGCCGCCGGCGCAGGTGTCGCCCTCGGAGTCAACGGAGGCCTGGGCCTCGAAGTACGTGGCGAGCGCGTCGCCCATGCCCGAGACCGTAAGGCGCACCGGCGAGGCGGCGATCACGGTGGTGTCCATCAGGACGATGTTGGGGTTGGAGGGGAGGAACAGGTAGCGGTCGAACACGCCGTCCTCGGTGTAGATGACCGAAAGCGCGCTGCAGGGGGCGTCGGACGAGGCGATGGTGGGGCAGATCACGACGGGCGCTCCGAGCTTATAGGCGACCGCCTTGGCGGTGTCGAGGACCTTGCCGCCGCCTACGCCCACGATGACGTCGGAGCCCGCTGCCTGGGCTACGGCGCAGATGCGGTCGATCTCGGAGTCGCAGCACTCGCCGTTGAACTCCTCGAAGGTCACCGAGGCTGCGGAATCGGCGAAGCCGCCCTCGATCTTGGCGCCGACGCGCTTTACGCCGGATGCCGTGGAGATTGCGAGCGCCTTGGAGCCGAGGGGCTCGATGTAGCTGGCAAGCTCGGCAAGGGCATCGGGGCCTTGGACGTACTTGCTGGGGCTGTTGAAGATTCGTGCCATGCTGTCTCCTTCTCTTACGATGGCATGTGGTGCCGGTACGCGGCAGCCAGGGGTTAATTCCCCTGGACCCTTGTACCCCGTTTCGCACCCGGGCTTTCGCGCGAAAACCGCAGGCCGTCGACGTCGCGACATACGTTTTGCCTGCCCGCGGCGTTCCCGTTCCGCAGCCCATCGAGGTGCCCTCCGCGCACGGGACCCCTCTTCGCGCCGTTTCTCGTCTGCGGCACAAGATGTAGGAAGCGGCGAGGTATCCTTTGATTCTTTGGGCGGACCCTCAACCGATTATGGAGACGCGTTCACGGATGCTCTCGCCGCCCGCTGAGCGCCGCCGCAGGTAGACCGCACGCGGCGCATGAGCCTTCAGGCCATGCTTGAGCATCCGAATAATGTGAGACCAAAAAAGCCAATTCGATGACCTGCTGAAACACAAGATATAGAAGTGCATGCAGAAAAATCCACAACGTATAGTGGCACCGCTCACGTATAGTAGATACCCGATGCAGCTACGCGCCCCTCTGGGGTTGCGGCTGAAGACGACGGATACGAGAGGATCCCCATGAAGATCATCAAGCGCAGCGGTACCGAGGTCGCGTTCGACATCGAGAAGATCGAGAACGCCATCCGCGCCGCCAATCGCGAGGTGCAGGAAAGCGACCGCCTCACGGAGCGCCAGGTGGTCTATGCCTCGCAGAACGTCGCCGATGCCTGCGAGCAGGCGGGCCACACGGTGTCGGTCGAGGAGATCCAGGACCTCGTCGAGGATGAGCTCATGAAGCTCGACAAGTTCGAGGTCGCGCGCCGCTACATCATCTATCGCTACGTGCAGAGCCTGAAGCGCCAGAAGAACACCACCGACGACAAGATCCTTTCGCTCATCGAGTGCAACAACGAAGAGGTCAAGCAGGAGAACTCCAACAAGAACCCCACGGTCAACTCCGTGCAGCGCGACTACATGGCCGGCGAGGTCTCCAAGGACCTCACGCAGCGCGTGCTGCTGCCGCAGGAGGTCGTCGAGGCGCACAACGAGGGCATCATCCACTTCCACGACTCGGATTACTTCGCCCAGCACATGCATAACTGCGATTTGGTGAACCTCGAGGACATGCTCCAGAACGGCACCGTCATCTCGGGCACGCTCATCGAGCGGCCGCACAGCTTCTCGACGGCGTGCAACATCGCCACGCAGATCATCGCCCAGGTGGCGAGCTGCCAGTACGGCGGGCAATCCATCTCGCTCACGCACCTCGCGCCGTTCGTCGACGTGAGCCGCAAGAAGATCCGCGCCCAGGTCGAGCGCGAGCTCTCCGAGCTGGGGTTCGAGGCTCCTGAGAAGAAGGTCTCCGAGGTCGTCGAGGAGCGCCTGCGCGATGAGATCCGCCGCGGCGTGCAGACCATCCAGTACCAGGTCGTGACCCTTATGACCACCAACGGCCAGGCGCCGTTCGTCACGGTCTTCATGTACCTGGGTGAGGCGCGCAACGAGGCCGAGAAGCACGATCTGGCGCTCATCATCGAGGAGACGCTGCGTCAGCGCTACGAGGGCGTGAAGAACGAGCAGGGCGTCTGGATCACGCCGGCGTTCCCCAAGCTCATCTACGTTCTCGACGAGGATAACGTCTGCGAGGGCAGCCCGTACTTCTACCTCACGCAGCTCGCCGCCAAGTGCACCGCCAAGCGCATGGTGCCCGACTACATCTCCGCCAAGAAGATGCGCGAGCTCAAGCTCTCCCGTGGCGAGAAGCCGGGCGAGGGCGATGTCTACACCTGCATGGGCTGCCGCAGCTTCCTCACGCCGGACCGCAGCGGCAACGGCTACGACAACGTGGCGCGCGCCAAGAACTACGAGCCGGGCAAGCCTAAGTACTACGGCCGCTTCAACCAGGGCGTCGTGACCATCAACCTGGTGGACGTGGCGTGCTCTTCAGGCCGCGACGAGCAGAAGTTCTGGGAGATCTTCGATGAGCGCCTGGAGCTCTGCCACAGGGCGCTTCGCTGCCGCCACGAGCGCCTGCGCGGCACGCTCTCCGACGCCGCGCCGATTCTTTGGCAGTACGGCGCGCTCGCTCGACTCGATAAGGGCGAGACCATCGACAAGCTGCTCTACGGCGGGTATTCGACCATCTCGCTCGGCTACGCGGGTCTCTACGAGTGCGTGAAGTACATGAAGGGTGTGAGCCATACCGACGAGCACGGGAAGGATTTCGGCCTCGCGGTCATGCAGCGCATGAACGACAAGTGCGCCGAGTGGAAGGCTGCCGAGAACATCGACTACTCGCTCTACGGCACGCCACTCGAGTCCACGACGTATAAGTTCGCCAAGTGCCTGCAGCGCCGCTTCGGCATCATCCCGGGCGTGACGGACAAGGGCTACATCACCAACAGCTACCACGTGCACGTGAGCGAGGAGATCGACGCCTTCGACAAGCTCAAGTTCGAGAGCGAGTTCCAGGCGCTCAGCCCCGGCGGAGCCATCTCCTACGTCGAGGTCCCCAACATGCAGGACAACCTCAAGGCCGTCATCCGCGTGATGCAGTACATCTACGAGAACATCATGTACGCCGAGCTCAACACCAAGAGCGACTACTGCCAGGTATGCGGCTACGACGGCGAGATCAAGATCGTTGAAGACGACGGCAAGCTCGTGTGGGAGTGCCCCAACTGCGGCAACCGCGACCAGGAGAAGCTCAACGTGGCCCGTCGCACCTGCGGCTACATCGGCACGCAGTTCTGGAACCAAGGGCGCACCGAGGAGATCCGCGACCGCGTCCTGCACCTGTAGGCAACGGCCGTTCGAGAGGTGGGATGCCGCGGCATGAACTACGCCGAGATCAAATATTCCGACATCGCCAACGGCGAGGGCGTGCGCACATCCCTATTCGTTTCCGGTTGCCGACGCGGATGCCCGGGGTGCTTCAATTCCGGTGCCTGGAGCTTCGCGGCGGGGGAGCCGTTCACGCGCGCGGTGGAGGATGCGATCATCGAGAGCCTCGACCATCCCTTCGTGGACGGCCTCACCGTGCTCGGCGGCGAGCCCATGGAGCCGGAGAACCAGCGCGCGCTCGTAGGGTTCCTCGAGCGCGTGCGCGAACGGTTCCCGCGCGGCGCGCGTCCGGACGGCTCGCCCACCAAGACCATCTGGTGCTTCACGGGTGATACCCTCGACGAGCTCATGCCCGGGGCGCGCCATCGCACCGAGGCGACCGAGCGCATGCTCGATTGCATCGACATCCTCGTCGACGGGCCCTGGATGCAGGAGCTCTACGACATAACGCTGCGCTTCCGCGGTTCTTCGAACCAGCGCATCATCGATATGAACGCGACGCGCGCCGCGGCGGCCGAGCTGGGCTGCCCGCTCTCCGATGCCGTCCGCCTGTGGGCGGATGAGCAGGTCTACGCGACACATAGCATGTAGAGCGTCCTGGGTGATCTGGCTCGAACGGTGCGGGAGCGCGGGAAGTTCAAGGGCATTTGTCTGTGAGGGGAAGTCTATGGAAGAGGCGCCGCACAAGCGAGGGCTTGCGAAGATGCCGCGCGTCGATGCGATCTGGGGCAGCGCTCTCTTCCAGCGCGAGTACCGGCGCCTAACGGTGCTCGAGGAGGACTGCATATTCTGCCGTCACGGGCTGCCGCACCTGCTCGATACGGCGCGCATCATGTGGATCCTCAACCTGGAGCGCGGATGCGGTCTCGATCGCGAGGTGGTGTACGCGGCGGCGATCCTGCACGACGTGGGCAAGGCGACGCAATACGCATCTGGAGAGCCGCATGAGGTAGCGGGGGAGCGCCTTGCGCGGGAGATCCTCGAGGGGCTGCCGGCGGCCTGCGCGTTCGCGCCCGCGGAGGTCGATGCCGTTTGCGCTGCGATCCGTGCCCACAGGCGCTTCGACCCCGATGCCGCGCCCCTCGGGCAGTTGCTTTACCAGGCTGACAAGGCTTCGCGCGCGTGCTTCGCCTGCCCCGCGGAGGTGCGCGCCGCCTGTTCGTGGGCGGACGAGAAGAAGAACCTCGGCATAGCCGTCTAAGCGCGCGGCTGAGGCAAAAACCCGCTGAGGTGCCGCGACGTCGTGCGCCTTAGAGCGTCGCCGAGCCCATGAGCGAGCCGTTGAAGTAGATGATGAAGCCAAGAAGCCCTGCCAGCCCGATGCAGAGGCACGCGACGCCTGCGACCATGAGCACGATCGACCAGCGCGGGAACGGCCGCTTGCCCAGCATTCCCGCGCCTGCAAGCATGCACAGGAAGATGGCAACGCCAAGCACGATCATGCACGCGCCCTCTGCCGTAGCAAGCCGGGGCAGATCCGCTGCCGCGACGTTCGCATAGTGATAGCTGTGCAGCATGCTCACATCGCCGGATGCAATCATGTAGACTCCGGGCGCGATGCTCAAGAGCGAGACCACAGCACCCACGGCTCCCATGATAAGAAGCCGCCATGCGGGCTTCATGGTGGCGAAGGGGCCGGTTGCGACCTGTCCGGAAAACGTCACGAGCCCTCCGTTGTAGTACACGATGGCGCCGAGCATGGCCACGATGCTCGCAACGAAGAGCACGATGCCTGCGATGGTGAGCCATCCTTGTATATCGAGTGCAATGAGCGCGATGGCGACCGAAAGGCCGATCATGCCAACGCCCTCGGCGCGCGCGAGTGCCGGGAGCTTCTCGGGCGGTGTCGTGGCGTAGTGGTAGCTATGGAGCAAGCGCGGGTTGCCCGAGACGATCATATAGATGCCGAGGATACCGGTCAGCGCGGGAATAACCAGGAGAAAGAGCGTATCCATCGAGAATCCCTTCCAAATGGCCTGCGATGCGGGGCGCAAGCGGGGTTGCCTGCGCCCCGCCGGCTGCTGCAACTTGCAGGTTTGTCGTCGTAGCGAATCGGTTAACGAGATTCTAGTTCTGCGCGTTCCCGCGTCAAGAGGTTTTCCGGGCAAACCGACGCGCATGCTGGGTATAGGAGATGCTGGCACAAAAAACATTCCCCTCGTTGCCGTGGTCGTGAGCGCGGTGCAAGATGGGGGACAACCGAGGAGGTCGATCATGGAGGATGCCAAGAAGGGCTTGCCAGAGGATACGTCGAGAGGCGAGGAGAAGGGACTTGCCCACCGCGTGAAGGCGGGGCTTCCGGTGAGCAGGCGCGAGCTTGCGGTGGCCGATCCCGATAGCCTGGCGCTTTCGGACAAGGTCATCATCGACGGCCTGGAGGTGTTCGCGAACCACGGTGTCTATCCCGCGGAGCAGGAGCTCGGCCAGAAGTTCGTCGTCTCGGCGGTGCTCTACACATCGCTGCACACGGCGGGAGTGGGCGACGACCTGCGCGCCTCGGTCGATTACGGCGAGGCATGCCATGCCATCGATGCGTTCGTCCGCGAGCATACCTTCAAGCTCATCGAGGCGGTTGCCGAGGGGCTCGCGTCGGAGCTGCTCGAGCGCTACCCGCAGGTGTTCGGCGTGAAGGTTTGCGTCAAGAAGCCATGGGCCCCCATCGGCCTACCGCTCACGAGTGCCGGCGTGGAGATCGTGCGCTTGCGCTAGCTCGGCTGCCGGCAGCCTGAGTGCCTTCGCGAGCTCGCGGTTCTTAGGGCAGTGCCGGTCGAGCAGCGCATGGAAGCGCGCGTTATGGCTCGGCTCCAGCAGATGGCACAGCTCGTGTGCGACGACGAACTCCAGGCAGGCGGGTGGGTATGCAGCGAGCCTCGCGTTGATGCGGATGGCGCGCGTCCGCGGCGTGCACGACCCCCAGCGCGTCTTCATGGTTCGAATCTGCCAACGCGCCGCGTGCACGCCCATGCGGGCCTCAACGTGCTCGGCAACGGCGGGTAGCCGCCGTGCGAGCTCGTCGCGATATCGCTCGGCGAGCAAGCGCTCGTACCCGTCTGCGCCCTCTCCGCGCGCATGCGCGCCGTACAGCTCTCGCACGGGAACAAGCTCTCCCCATAAGGGGAATGCGCTCGGAACGGCGTCGTCGTTCCCGCTCCCCGGGCGCTCTAGGGACCGTTTGCGTGAGACAGCTCGCTCGATCCATGCGGCGTGCTTATCGAGAAAAGCCTGTATGCGCTCGTCGCCTGTTCGCAGGGGCGCGCTTGCCGCTATGGTGCCGTCGCTTCGAACGCGGAGGTTGAGGTTCTTCACGTTCTCGCGGGTGACCAGCACGGTGAAGGTGGATGCGCCGGCTCGTACGGTAAAGCCCTTGGTGGCTTGGGGTTGCGGTCGCTTGCGTCTCACCGGTCTCCTTACGTTGGGTGCCCCGCATCAGCCAACCATTGTAGACGCGCTCGTTCGGCAATGTGTCGCGGAGCTGTGGAAGGGGCGCTGCCGCAGCGCGGCTCGATTGCCCGCGTCTCGCGGCGAATCGATTTTTCCAGAAGGTACCGCGCAGCGGGCCTTGGGAGCCCGCTTTCGGGTATAGTGGCCTTCACGTGCCGCGCCACGGGGGTGCGGCCGAAGAGAAACGAGGATTCGATGTCCAATACCGGCAAGACGCTTCGCGTCCATTACCGCGGCACGCTCGATGACGGCACGCAGTTCGACAGCTCCTATGATCGCGGCGAGACGCTCGAGTTCGTGTGCGGCGCGCACCAGATGATCGCCGGCTTCGATGCGGCGGTCGTCGATATGGAGGTGGGCGAGAAGAAGACCGTCCACATCCCCGCCGCGGATGCCTACGGCGAGCGTCGCGACGACCTGGTGATGCACTTCCCGGCGTCCCAGGTTCCCAATATCGAGCAGATCAAGGTGGGCGACAAGCTCTTCCTCACCACGCCTGCAGGCCAGCCGGTGCCGGTGACGGTCATCGGCGTCAACGCGGACGGCGTCATGCTCGACGCGAACCATGAGCTTGCGGGCAAGGATCTCAACTTCGATATCGAGCTCGTCGAGGTGCTCGACTAGCTTCATGCGCACCGCATTCGGCTGCTGGAACGATGAGGGCGGCGGGCGTGCCTAGGCGCTTCCTCCGCCCTCTGCCGTGCGGGCGCGCTTTGCGCGGCAGGCCGGGCAGAGGCCCTCGAAGAAGGTGTAGTGCGATACGCGCGCGTACCCGGTAGCCTTGTGCACGGCGCGATCGAGCGTGGGGTCGTAGGGCAGCTCGACATCGGCGACGGCCCCGCATGCAGGGCAGATGACGTGCGAATGGCGGTCGCAGCGCCAGTCGAAGCGGCTCCCTCCGGCGCATTTGAGCTGCTGTATGGCCCCTTCCTCCACAAGGAGATTGAGATTGCGGTACACCGTTCCGCGGCTAACGTGCGCATCGCGCTCGCGGACGGCATGGAAGATCTCGTCGGCGGTGGGGTGGCTGCTCGATGCCCGCACGGCGTCGAGCACCAGGCTGCGCTGGCGGGTGTTGCGTCGCTGTACAGTCATGCGGCACCTCCTTGAGGATGCGTTCGCGCCGTGAAGGCTGCCCTTATGGGGCTACTTGGTACATAGTCTTATCTTATACGACAGTAGCCGACTAGCATTTAGACGCTTTGTGCAGTTTTCCTCAAGGTTTCGAGGAATCGAGCCAGAACCCGCCCGCCCATCGGCGGCACCGCGTCCCCATGCGCCTCGCGCCCGATGATTCTAGAAGCGCACCTCGAAGCTGGTTTCATCCACCTGTACCGCAAGCTCCTCGCAGTTCTCGAGCCACACCGTGCACCGCATGCGCGCATAGTAGCGGTGGATCGTGTCGAGATGCCTGATGATGGCTGACGCGGGACCTTGGATCTCCATCTCGACCGAGCCGTCGTCGAGGTTGCGCACCCAGCCGGTGAGGCCGAGCTCCTCGGCTGTGCCGCGGTTGGTCCAGCGGAATCCCACGCCCTGCACGCGACCGGTAAAGCGCAGGAGCAGCCGGTGAGGCGTGCCCGGAGCATCGTTGCCGAGCTGTTCCTGCAGCCGCTTGATGAGGGATTGTTCGAGGTCGCTGCGCTGTGCGTCATCGCGTCGCGCATCGCCGTTGCTTGCGGCGGCGTCATCGCTGCCGGAGAGCCCGAGAACGTAGTCGAGGATACCCATGAGGGCGCCTTACGCCTGCGGGGCAGCAGCGCCCGCGCCGCCCTCTGCGGCACGCGCCTTTTCGTCTGCGGGGAACACCACGCCTCCCTGGCGGCGCACCTCGTCCATCACGGCGAGCGAGGCGAGCGTCACGTCGCGGTAGTGCGCGACCGTGCCCCAGCTGCCCGCGGCGGCATCCGCGGGAGCCGCGCCGTCGCGGACGGCCTCGATGGCTGCCAGGAAGTCGGCGAGTTCGTAGCACATCGTGTTCTCACAGGCGGGAAGCTCGAGGTCGCACGTCTTCGCGCCGCTTGCCACGCGTACGGCCTTCGCCGAGCTGCGACCGACCTCGCCGCGGAACTCGATCTTTCCCCATTTGGGGCACGAGACCCCGCCGAAGAGAAGGGTGGCGTCCTCGCCCTCGACCTGGCAGGAAAGGTTGTCGTTCGTGATTTTGGAGTGATGGAGCACGACCGTCTTGTCGGCATAGGTGCATATGATGTCGCCCGCGCCGTCGATGGGGCCGTTCGTGACGCCGCGCGTCTCCTCATCGAGCAAGACGGTGGAGCTTGCGACGCGCTCGGGGGCTCCGAACAGCTCGATCATGGGCTCCACGCAGTACACGCCGATGTCCATCAGCGAGCCGGACGCCATGGTGCAGTCGAAGATGTTGGTCTGCCTGCCGGCGAGCACCTCGAGGTAGCGCGAGGAGAACTTGCCAAAATGCAGGCCCGCGCGGCGCACGCGGCCAAGTTCGCCGATGGCATCCTGGCACGCGCGGAATGCGGGGTCATGCAAGGGGCGCATGGCCTCAAGAGCCACGACCCCTGCCGCCTCGGCTGCCTCGAACACGCGGCGCGCCTCCCACTCGTTCGAGGCGAACGGCTTCTCCACGATGACGTGCTTGCCGGCGGCTATGCAGGCGAGCGCTTGCTCGGCGTGCAAGCCGTTGGGGCTGCCGATGTACACCGCATCGACTTCGTCGCAGCCGGCGAGCTCATCCAAGCTTGTGAAGGGATGCGTGCCGCCACGCTCGGCGGTAAAGCTCGCTGCATGCTCGGCGCTGCGGGAGAGGGTCCCCACGTAGGTCGCACCCGCGTTGGCGCAGATCACCTCGATGAAGTCGTTGGAGATGAGGCTCGTTCCAATCGTCGCGATGTTGACCATGGTGTCTCCTGTTCCATCGAGATGAGCCGCCGCGCGTTAATCTGCATCGGTTTCAGCGAATCCGGTATCGATGCTCAGTGTACCCGAATCCGCGGCGGTGGTCGCAAGCTCGTCGCAGCGCTCGTTCAAGCTGTGGCCGGCGTGGCCCTTCACCCAGATGAACGTCACCTGGTGCGGCTCCTTGGCGGCGAGCAGTCGCTGCCATAGGTCGACGTTCTTCACGGGCTTCTTCGCAGCGGTCTTCCATCCACGGCGGATCCAGCCGTCGATCCAGTGGTCGTTGAAAGCCTTCACAAGGTATTGGGAGTCTGTGTGGAGCTCGACGTCGCAGGGGCGGTTGAGCGTCTCGAGCGCGACGATGGCGGCGAGGAGCTCCATACGGTTGTTGGTCGTGCGCTCGAAGCCCTGCGAGAGCTCGCGGGTGAATGTCTCGCCCTTGCTGTTGGTATAGAGCAGCACGGCGCCGTACCCGCCGTTGCCGGGGTTCCCGCGGGCAGCTCCGTCGGTGTAGATGGTGACTTTCACGTGCCGGCCTTTCTCGTATGCGCCGGGCTCTCTTGGAGCGTGCCGTGCGCAACTGGGGCGTGTCGTGCGCAACCATGATACGCCAAGCTCCGGTGCGCGTCCCTGGCGCTTTGCGGAGCGCTTACGTTTTGTTTGCGAATCGCTTGTACGGGGGTCCTATGGTTTGTTCCAAGGGGTCCGCTGAGGATAGACCGGGGAAGCCAAATGCACCGACGGGGTGCTGAAAGGGGTTCGGAATGGGCGAGACGCTCGCGATGATCTTGCTGACGGCCGGCGCCGTCGTGGCGTTCATGGCGTCGGAGGCGGTGCGCGAGATCGAGCGCCGCAGCGAGATCGCGGAGGACGCGCTCGAGTAGGGCGCTCTTCGCTACAATACGGGCTACCGTATCGTCGTCGCGAGGGGCCCTATGCAATACCGTACCGATCCTAAGAGCGGCGAGCGCATCTCGGCGCTCGGCCTTGGCTGCATGCGCTTCCCGCGCGGCGTGCTTGGAGCCATCGACCAGGAGGCGGCCGAGCGCATCATCGCCCGTGCTGCCGAACAGGGCGTCAACTATCTCGATACAGCCTATCTCTACCCTGGCAACGAGGCGTGCGTGGGGGCTGCGCTCGAGCACCTGGGCCTGCGCGATCGGTTCCTGATCGCCACCAAGCTGCCCCATGCCTCGTGCAAGAAGGCGGCTGATCTCGACCGCTATCTCGACGAGCAGCTGAAGCGCCTGCGCACCGATCGCATCGATTACTACCTCATGCACAACGTGACGAGCCCCGCGCAATGGGAGCGCCTCGTTGGGTTGGGCATCGAGGCGTGGATCGCGCGGCAGAAGGAGCGCGGTCGCATCCGCCACGTTGGCTTTTCGTATCACGGGAGCGCAGGCGACTTCACGACGCTCCTCGATGCCTACGATTGGGACTTCTGCCAGATCCAGTACAACTATGCCAACGAGACGTACCAAGCGGGCACGGCGGGCCTTAAGGCGGCGGCTGGGCGCGGGCTAGCCGTCTTCATCATGGAGCCGCTCTTGGGCGGAAGGCTTGCCGACAAGCTCCCGGACCGCGCTCGCCGCGTGCTCGATGGCGCCGAGGAGCGCGTGCTCGCGAGCGCCGCGGGCTCGGTGCCGCTCGATGCTCCGGCGGCATGGGGGCTTGCCTGGGTGTGGGACCACCCCGAGGTCACGATGCTGCTCTCGGGCATGGCGTCGCCCGCGATGGTGGACGATAACGCCGCCATCGCCCAGGTGGCGCTTCCAGGGTGCCTGAGCGGTGGGCAGCGCGCGGCGATCGGGCGCGTGCGCGAGGTCTTCGAGCAGTCGAACCGCGTGCCGTGCACGGGATGCAACTATTGCATGCCCTGTCCGCACGGCATCAACATCCCCGGGTGCTTCGCGGCGTACAACGCCTCGTACGCCCACGGGTGGTTCACGGGCGTCTCGCAGTACTTCACCGCCTCGGCCATACGCAGCGGCCACCCGCGCCTGGCGAGCAACTGCGTGCGATGCGGGGCGTGCGCGAGGCATTGCCCCCAGCATATCGAGATCCCCGACCGCTTGGTCGACGTGCGCCGGCGCCTTACCCCGGGTCCGGTGGGAGCCA
Organism: Enorma phocaeensis; assembly: GCF_900186505.1. Classification (GTDB taxonomy): domain Bacteria; phylum Actinomycetota; class Coriobacteriia; order Coriobacteriales; family Coriobacteriaceae; genus Enorma; species Enorma phocaeensis. The sequence continues at coordinate 86,654 of NZ_LT891970.1, read as the reverse complement.
TCCTGTCCCGTATCGCCGGTCGCGCCGATGATACCGGCTCCGGGCGCGGGGCTGCCGCCGGCTCCGGGCGCGGCGGCGCCTCCCGCGGGCAGGGGAAGGAGTGCTAGCGTGCTCACCATCGGCTGCCATCTCTCGATCGCGAACGGTTACGCGGCTATGGGCGAGACCGCGCTATCCATAGGGGCCAACACGTTCGCGTTCTTCACACGCAACCCGCGCGGCGGCAACGTGCGCGCGCTCGATCCCGACGATGTCGCCGCGCTCGCGCGCACCATGGAGGATCACGCGTTCGGGCCGCTCGTCGCGCACGCTCCCTATACCTACAACCCGTGCTCCGCGAAGGAGGGCGCGCGCACCTTCGCGCTGGGTGCCATGCGCGAGGACCTCGAACGGCTGGAGCTGCTGCCGGGCAACTACTACAACTTCCACCCCGGTGCGCATACCGGTCAAGGTGCGCAACATGGGATGGAGCTCATCGCCGAGACGCTCTGCCAGGTGATGTTTGCCGGCCAGCGCACCTGCGTGCTGCTCGAGACCATGGCGGGCAAGGGCACCGAGGTGGGTCGAACGTTCGAGGAGATCGCTGCCGTGATCGACGCCGTGGAGGCGCGTCGCGGGGAGCTTGCGGGTCGCCTTGGCGTGTGCCTCGACACCTGTCATGTGAGCGATGCGGGCTACGACATCGTCCACGACCTCGACGGCGTGCTCGCCGACCTCGACCGCACGGTGGGGTTGGAGCGCCTGCGCGCCGTGCACCTCAACGACTCCAAGAATCCCTGCGGGGCGCATAAGGACCGCCATGCGCGGATCGGCGAGGGATATCTGGGAGATCCTGCGCTCGGCGGCGGACCGGAGGTCTTCGCTGCGATCGTGCGGCACCCCGCCTTGCGCGGCCTGCCGTTCATCCTGGAAACGCCCAACGAGCTCGATGGCTACGCCCGCGAGATCAGCCTCATGCGCGAGCTCTCGGCGGATTCATAAGGCGCCCCTCGTCGGCGGGCCTGCGCATGCCCGCCGGTCGGCAGGCCAGCGAATGCCACCCCGCTCGGTCCCGCTACGCGATGATCCCGGCGCTCTCCTTGAGCTCGAGCGCGCGCTTGACGCTCTCGTCGATGCGCTCCTCGCTCAGGCGCCCGTCGTTCACGGCGGCGACGACGCCTGCAACGGCAGAGCGAAGATCGGGCGTCATGAGCAGGATGTCGCCGCCCGCCTCGAAGTAGCGCACGGCGGCGTCTGCAGCTGAGAAATTCTGCGTGATGGCGCCCATGCCAAACGAGTCGGAAATGATGACGCCCTCGAAGCCGAGCTCGCCGCGCAGGATGTCTCCCATCATGAAGGGGGAGAGCGACGCCGGCAATCCGTCCGCTGCGAAATTAGGCGTTTCGATATGGCCCACCATCACCATCGGGCAGCCCGCCTCGATGGCGGAGATGAAGGGCTTGAACTCGCAGGATTCGATTTCCTCGCGCGTGCGCTCGGCATAGACGGCGCCCGTGTGCGAATCGCCCGCGGTGTCGCCGTGGCCGGGGAAGTGCTTCACGCACGGCAGCGTACCCGTCTCGAGCATCGCTGCGACCTCGGCGGCGACCATCTGCGCCGCGAGGTCGGCATCGGAGCTGAACGAACGCGCGCCGATGGCGGTGTTGTCGGGGTTGGTGAGCACGTCGGCGATCGGCGCGAAGTCCAGGTTGAAACCGATCTCGCGCAGGTATGTACCGATGGTCTCGCCGACGTGCGCCGCTTGGGCGGGATCGCCGGTCGCGCCGATCTCGGCCATGTTGGGAAAGCGCTCCACATCGAAGAGGCCGCAGTTCGCGACGCGCGCAACGAGCGGGCCGCCTTCCTCGTCGATCGAGAGGAACGGCGCCACGCCCGCGCCCGCGCCGAGGCCGAGCTCGCGCGTGCCCGAGAGGAGGTTGCGCACCTGCTCGGCGCGGACGAGGTTCTTGCGGAAGTAGCAGAGCCCGCCCACGGGGATCTCGGCGAGGGAACGCTTGGTCATGTCGCCGGCGATCGTGGCGGTGGACGCCCCGGTGAGCTGCTCGGGTGTGACGATGAAGAGCTGGGCGACCTTCTGCTCGAGCGTCATGGCGGCGAGCAGGCGCTCGGCTGCCGTGGGCTCCGGTTCTGCCTGCTCGGCCTGCTCGGCGGAGCCATGCTGCGCCGCAGGTCGGTCCCATACGGTGGCGTCGCCGTCATCGGGCAGCAGGCCGCTATCCGCGAGCGCGCTGCAGCCTGCCGTCCCCGCTGCCAGGCCGGCGAGCGTGCCGGCAGCGATGAGGCTGCGTCGTGTGATGGCGGGTCCGTTCGAGTTCAGCATGGATCTCCCAACCGGTTGATGGCGTGCGCCTGATGGCTTGCGCCGTTCGATGGCGGTCAAAGGCATGAGCATGCCATACGGCTGGTCGTCGCACAAGGTTCGCCCGCCCTCATCAGACGGGCCTCAACGGCAGGCTGTAGGAGGCGCCGCCGTGTCCTACAGCGCGCTCGCGTAGATGGCGCGGGCGTCGTCGAGCGTGAGCTGCTTGAAGCTCCCGAAGACCTCGCCGCGGTTGATCTTGAGGCCGGGGAGCATCTTGTCGATGTCCTCCTCATGCACGCCGAGCTCGCCCAGGGTGCGCGGCATGCCCAGCGACACGAAGAATTCCTGCAGCTCGTCGATGGTGGCGGTCACAGCGTCCTCGATCGCCTCGTCGCTCTCGTCGACAGGCTCGATCTCGAAGACCTCGTAGGCGAAGGAGAGGAAGCGCTCGGGGTGCTCGCGCCAGACGTAGCGCATCCACGCCGGGAAGACCACCGCGAGGCCGGCGCCGTGCGTGATGCCCGTGTCGAGGGCCGAAAGCTCGTGCTCCAGGCCATGGCAGGTCCAGTCGCCGTCGCGCTTGCCGGGGATGTTGGTGCCGCAGCCCGCCAGGCCGTTGTGCGCGAGCGTGCCCGCCCACATGAGGTTGGCGCGTGCGTCGTAGTCGCTCGGATCCTCGAGCGCGCGCGGCGCGGTCTCGATGACGCTCCTGATGATGCCGCAGGCGATGTGGTCGGTCACCGGAACCCCCGGCTCGCCGGAGAAGAAGCGCTCCATGACGTGGGACATGATGTCCGTAGCGCCCGCTGCGGTCTGGTAGGGCGGCAAGGTGAAGGTGAGCTCGGGATCGAGGAAGGAGATGACGGGGCGGTTGAGATCGGTGTTGATGCCGCTCTTGAGGTGCTCGGCGTCGTTGCTGATCACCGAGGAGTTGGATGCCTCGGAGCCCGAGGCGGGGATGGTCACCACGGCCGCGACCGGCACGTGCGCGGCGGGCTTGACGCCCCGGACGAAGAAGTCCCATACGTCGCCGTCGTAGGGTACGCCGAGGGCGATCGCCTTGGCGCAGTCCATGGCCGAGCCGCCGCCCACGGGCAGCACGACATCCACCTGCTCGCTGCGTGCGAGCTCGATGCCCTGGCGAACGAGGCCGATCTCGGGGTTGGGGCGCACGCCGCCGAGCTCGACGTGGGAGATGCCCGCTTGGTCGAGCGATGCCTTCACACGGTCGAGCGTGCCGGTGCGCACGACGGAGCCCTGGCCAAAGACGACGAGCGCCTTGGTGTACCCGGCCTCGGCGAGGTGCGCGCCCACCTTATCGGTCACGCCGCGGCCGAACACAATGCGCGTTGGAGAGTAGAAGCTGAAGTCGTTCATGGAGTGCCCCTTACGTTTACGGTCGTATGCGATGCCGCGTTGCCGTTCAGCCGCGAGGCGTGCGGTCGCGGCGCCAGGCGGGTGCTGCCCGTCTTCTGCTAGCGTCATGGTAGCTCAAGAACATTTATACTGCGAAGGGGAAACCTGCAAGACCGCGAAGGGAACCTATAAGGCTCCGAAGGGCGCCTACGAGAGGGGAATGCAATGTCAGAGGCCGCGCCTCAGGTGAAGCTCATCTTGTCCGATATCGACGGGACCATCATGCCCGCCGGCACGCACTGCGTGTCCGAGCGCACGCGGGCGGCGTTTCATGCCGCGATGGAGGCCGGGCTTGCGATCGGGCCGGCGAGCGGGCGCGGCGTGGGTCAGATTCCCGCGTTTTTCTCGGGTGACGCGGCGTGCTGCGCGACCTGCATCGCGACGAACGGCCTCGAGGGGTATCTAGAGGGCGAGCGGATCTTCGAGAAGCTGCTCCCGCACCGCGCCCTCGAGAGGCTCGTGGAGGTGCTCGCCGAGATTCCCGGCTCGGGGCTTGTGGTTTTCGAGGGGACGACGCCGCAGCTGTGCTCGGGCTCCCTCGATGATCTGTACAAGATCGTTCCCGCCTATGGGAAGACCTGCGAGGTCATAGATGGCCTGCCTGACCGAGCGGTTCTCAAGGCGAACGCGTTCCTGCCCACCGACCTCGATGGGTCGCGGGCGTTCTCCGACCGGCTGAACGCCGCGGTGGAGGGCCTCGACTTCGACGTTCCCATGGCGGGCTTCTTGAACATCATGCCCGCCGGGTGGAACAAGGGCGAGGGCGTGCGGGAGCTCGCGCGGCACTTGGGCGTCTCGCTCAACGAGGTCGTGGTTTTCGGCGATGCCGGCAACGACCTCACGATGTTCGCCGTCGCGGGTCATCCGGTCGCCGTGGCGGGGGCGATGCCCGAGGCCGCGGCAGCTGCGCGGTGGCATATCGGCCGCTGCGAGGACGACGCGGTCGCCGCTGCCATCGAGGTGCTCGCCGCGGGTGGTTGGCCGTTTACCGCGTAGCGCCCAACGCGCGCCGGCATGCTGCGTTCAGCCGCCGCTGTGCCGGGTCGCTGCGGTAGAATAAAGTATCTGTGACGAGGCCGCCCTCACCGCGCCGCGCTCGCCAACATCGATAAGGAGGAAGCCATGCCAACTGTTCCCGAACCCATTGACGCCGTCCAGACCGCTGCCTGGAAAGCTTTGCAGGAGCACCACGACGCCCTCGTCAAGGAGGGGATCGACCTCAAGGGTTGGTTCGCCGCCGATCCCGACCGCGTCGAGAAGCTCTCCTTCACGGCAGGCGACCTCTTCTTCGACCTCTCCAAGAACCTCATCACCGATGAGACGGTGAGGCTGTTGGCCGACCTTGGCCGTGCCGTCAAGCTCGAGGAGCGCCGCGACGCTATGTATGCGGGCGCCCATATCAACACCACCGAGGATCGTGCCGTGCTGCACACGGCGCTGCGCCGCCCCAAGGAGCAGGCGGGCTCGCTCATCGTGGACGGCCAGGATGTCGTAGCCGATGTGCACGAGGTGCTCGACCGCATGTACGCCTTCGCCGAGCGCGTGCGCTCCGGCGAGTGGAAGGGTGTTTCGGGCAAGCGCATCGAGCATCTGGTTTCCGTGGGCATCGGCGGCTCCGACCTGGGTCCCGTCATGGCCTACGAGGCGCTCAAGCCCTATGCGGACGCCGGCATCGACTGCCGCTACATCTCCAACATCGACCCCAACGACGCGGCGGAGAAGCTCCGCGGCCTCGACCCCGAGACCACGCTCGTGATCATCGTCTCCAAGACGTTCACCACGCTCGAGACGCTCACCAACGCGCGCGAGGTGCGCACGTGGATGCTCGACGCCCTCAAGGCCGCTGGTGCCATCGACGGTTCCGAGGCCTCCCAGGCTGACGCCGTGAAGAAGCATTTCGTCGCCGTGTCCACCGCGCTGGACCTCGTGGCCGACTTCGGCATCGACCCCGAGAACGCCTTTGGCTTCTGGAGCTGGGTGGGCGGCCGCTACTCCGTCGACTCCGCCGTGGGCCTCTCGCTCATCGTGGTGCTCGGTCCCGAGCGTTTCCAGCAGTTCCTCGCCGGTTTCCGCGCGATCGATGAGTATTTCGAAGAGACCCCGCTCGAGGAGAACGTCGTCGCCCTCATGGGCCTCATGAACGTGTGGTACGTGAACTTCTTCGACTCCAAGACCCATGCGGTCCTGCCCTACACGCAGTACCTGCACCGCTTCCCTGCCTACCTGCAGCAGCTCACCATGGAATCCAACGGTAAGCATGTGCGCTGGGACGGCACGCCGGTCACCTCCGCCACGGGCGAGGTGTTCTGGGGCGAGCCGGGTACGAACGGCCAGCACGCCTTCTACCAGCTCATCCATCAGGGCACGCAGATGATCCCCGCGGACTTCATCGCGTTCGCCAACACGGCGCACCCGGTCGAGGACGGCGGACAGGACGTGCACGAGCTGTTCCTGGGCAACTTCCTCGCGCAGACCAAGGCCCTCGCCTTCGGGAAGACGGCTGACGAGGTTCGTGCCGAGGGCACGGCCGAGTGGATGGTGCCCGCGCGCGTGTTCGCCGGCAACCGGCCCACGACTTCGATCATGGGCGACGAGCTCACGCCGTTCGCGCTGGGCGAGCTCATCGCGCTCTACGAGCACATCACGTTCGTGCAGGGCACGGTCTGGGGCATCGATTCCTACGACCAGTGGGGCGTCGAGCTTGGCAAGCAGCTCGCCAAGCAGATCACCCCTGCCTTCCATGACGACGCCGCGCTCGCCGAGCAGGACGCGAGCACGCGCTCGCTCATCGCGTTCTACCGGGCGCATCGTCGCTAGATGACGCTGCCGGCGCCTCCGTCACCCGGGGGCGCCGCATTCTTCTTGGAGGAGTGACCATGAGAAACGTCCTGTGCTTCGGCGACAGCAACACCTTCGGGTTCGACCCCGCGGCGGCCGCCGCGGGCACGGGCATGCGCTACCCCTTCGAGCAGCGCTGGCCCGGCGTGCTCCAGGGCCTGCTCGGCGAGGGGTGGCACGTGATCGAGGAGGGGCTGTGCGGGCGCACGACCGTTCACACCGACCCCTACGAGCCCTACCGGTGCGGCGCGGCGGCGCTGCCCTACGCGCTCGAGAGCCACCAGCCGCTCGACGCCGTGGTGATCGCGCTCGGAACGAACGACTTCAAGACGCGCTACGGCCTGCCCGCCGCGGACATCGCGCGCGGCTTCGAGTCGCTCGCGGGCATCGTGAAGACGTACCCGTGGGGGCAGGGAAGCCGCGTGCCGCACATCGTGATCGTGGCGCCGCCCCATCTGGGGGAGGGCGTCGAGCAGGTCGTGCTCTCATCGTTCGACGAGCGCTCGGTCGCCGTGTCGCACGAGGCGGGGCGCTGGTGCCGGGTCATCGCCGAGGAGCAGGGGTGCGGCTTCGTCGATGCCGCGCTCGTCTGCGAGCCGAGCGAGATTGACCACATCCACCTCACCCCCGAGGGGCACGCGTCGCTTGCCGCCGCCATCGCCCGCGAGCTGACCGTGGCGTTCCCCGGGTGCTGACACCCGGGGCGTGATGGTTCCGCCGACTCGGCGAAATAGGCTATGATACTCACAGGTTCCGCGCGGCCGCATGCCGTGCGGTTGCCGTGCGCGCCCGCGCAGTCCGTCCGACCGTGAGTTGCCGAGGAGTTGCCATGCCGACCGCCTTCCCGTTTCGCGCCGTGATCTTCGATATGGACGGCGTGATCGTCGATACGGAAGCTGCGTACATCGTCGAGCAGCGCGTCTTCCTCGACGAGCATGGCATCGACGTCCCCACCGAGGAGCTCAACGCCATGGTCGGGACCTCGCACCAGACGTTCGTGAACGCGCTCGTGGACTGGTGGGAGCGCGGCGGCTACGGCACCTTCACCCCCGACGAGGCCTACGCCCGCTTCGAGGAGTGGAGCAGCCGCTACGTCTACCACTACCGCGACCTGCTCAACCCCGGCGTCGTCGAGACCCTCGACGAGCTGGCCCGCCGCGGCGTGCGCCTCGCGCTCGCCTCGTCGTCACGCATGGACAACATCCTCGACGTGCTCGGCCAGTGCGGCATCACCGACCGCTTCGAGGTGATCGTGAGCGGCGAGCAGTTCCGCGAGAGCAAGCCCGACCCCGAGATCTACCTGCACGCCATGGAGCGCCTGGGCCTCACGGCAGACGAGTGCTGCTGCATCGAGGACTCCGAGGTGGGCATCACGGCGGGCAAGCGCGCCGGGCTCACGGTCTTCGCCAAGCGCGAGGAGCGCTTCGGGTTCTCCCAGGCGGCGGCAGACCAGATCATAGATTCCGTTCCCGACCTTCTGAATGTGACCCGAAACCATGAATGAGAAGATGACCAAGGGGGCTGCGGTCCCGCTGTACCAGCAGGTGATGGACAACATCCGCGGCGAGATCGAGGCGGGCACCTACGCGCCCGGCTCGCAGATTCCCACCGAGCTCGAGCTCGCCGAGGCCTACCAGGTCGGCCGCGTCACCGTGCGCCGCGCCATCGAGGAGCTCGTCTACGAGGGCTACCTCACCAAGCAGCAGGGTAGGGGAACCTTCGTGAACGCGCCCAAGCTCGTGCGCAAGGTGCGCCAGGAGGCCGATGTCCAGAGCTTCAGCGAGGCGTGCCGCGTGAACGGGATGAGGCCCACGTCGCGCCTCGTCTCGCGCCACGTGGTCCCCGCGAGCAAGGAGATGGCTGCGTTCCTCGGCCTCGAGGAGGGCGCCGATCTGCTCGCCGTCGTGCGCCTGCGCATGGCGGACGGCGTGCCCGTCATGTTCGAGAACAACTACTTCCCCTATGAGGAGTTCAAGTTCCTCGAGCAGGAGAACCTGGGCGGTTCGTCGTCGATCTTCGAGGTCGTCCGGGCGCATACCGGCCGCTACCCCGAGAACTCCGGCGACTGCACGGTCGAGATCGCGCGCGCCGACCAGGAGACCGCGTCCTACCTCGCGGTTCCCGCTGGCGAGCCGCTCTTCTTCATGAAGGTCGACTTCCTCGACGGCGCGGGCCAGCCGTTCTTCATCGGCCGTCAGTACATCGTGGGGTCGCGGTTTATCTTCAGCATCTGATCGACGCCGAATCCTTGATCAGCTGCAACTCGATCCGTGGGGGTCGCCTACGCCGTATGCACACGGCTGTTTGGTCCATCGTTCGATAAAGAATACTGTGTCCTTTTTCGCATTTCCGGTCCCCACGGTCACATCTAGCATTGTTTATCAGGCATTTTGATTTAGATAATGCTGGTCTTTCGGACATCGTTGATTTGACCCACAGTATTCCTACCTGAAATGGGGAGCTCGCTTGACGGAATAGCTCCCGAGAGTCCACCAATCGATGAGCACGGAGGCGCGTAGCTCGAGTTCTTTCTTTTTAAGCGATGCGCTCTTCGCCTTCTGGGGCTTGTTGAGCAGTTTCGCAAGGAACGCCGCAACATATTCCAAACGTTTCGCGTCGTAAATCTGGTCGCCGCGCAACCTGATCAATGTGATGCCCATGCTTTGAAGCGCCAGCGCCCTGTTGTCGTCATGCGCTGCTCGATCGTTTCCATCATGAAACGGTCCGCCCTGGCACTCTATGGCAATAGGCCCATGATATTCACTGCCCTCGAGGTACAGGTCTATAGTGCAGACATTTTGCCGGGCAATGGTGCGGGCCCGCCTGCTCAACACGATGCGCTTGTTGTGCTCGAACGGGCCCATGCCCCAGCCGCCTTTGCGTCGCGACATACCGAGCAGCATGCTGCTTTGCACCTCCAACGGTGACGACGCGATGCCATGGACGTCTTTCAGCGCCTGATTCAATTTGTGCACGCCCGTGCAGTTTTGCATCTCAAGCGCGAGATCGCGAAGTTCATCGATGGTTAGCAGCGGTGGGCGCTGCCAAAGATCGGTGAGCTTCCCCTCGGTGTCCAACGATGGCCGCCATCCGTCCACGATAGGGAGACGGCTCGCATCGACCAGCCTTTGGAGCTCCTCGCGTATCTCCCTAGGAGGACGATAGACGCTGAACGTACCGACGAGTTCATGGATGAGCATCGTAAGCTCTACGGTGGGTATGACTGAGGCTAAGCAGATCGTCGTGAACAGGGGAGACGTGACGGAAAGCGAGTAATCGGTCTCTTCGATCGCGCCGGGTGGGAGGCGCTGCGTCCAGGAATGGTATACGCATAGGCTGCTTGCATGGACCAGCCTTTTCTCGGGGACCAACAGATGCAGCGGTTTCTCGATGGCCCCGAACGGATGCTCCATGCGAACCAGCCTTCTCTTGTCGTTGCCGGTAAGAAGGCTGGGATAGTTCTCAACGAGCTCGTGCACTATCGGCGGAGTCCGGTGGAATTGCAGCGCGGACGTATGTGAAAGAATCGGTTCCATGAGGTTAGCGTATCCGATGCCGCCATCTGAACGCATCGGCTTCGGCCCAAAGGGCAAACAGAATACGCGCAGGTTCTCGCACAAAGCTACCCGAAATCCAACACAGTTGTTTCCTCAATCTTGCCTGTGCTGTTCCCGGCTTCGCTGCGATTCCGACGGTGAACACGTGCGCCTCGGTGCATCACCGATTTCCGCAGAATGTGCACAGACGAATCAAGGACAAATCGTGAACGACTGCGCGCCGTAAGGGGCCGATGATCGTTCGAACAAGAATACTGTGGCTTTTGGGCTACAGCGCGTCGACACGCGACGGTTCCCTGGAAAAAGGCCAGGAAACGGAGGCGTCAAAGTCCGCTGCAGCGCCTCGGAACGAAATGACCCACAGTATTCTTGTCCGAACGACACCTTTGCGCGGTCTGAGTGCCGTTCCGAGTGCGATGACGGAAATCAATGCGTTGTCCGAGCGCGTCACGATGCCTCGAGACCGTTCGGCGGCGATTCGATACCGTTCGTGCAATTGGCGGAAGCGCCGGAGCCAAGCGCCTTGACGCATAAGAAAACTGCTGGTAAAAAATAGAACATCTTAGAACGTTTGTCCTAAGCCGGACGGGGGTGCGGGGCATGCGTGATAGGGGCAAGCCATACGGCATCGAGGAAATAGGAGGGAACTATGTCCGAGACAACGTCCGTAGAGCCCAAGAAGAAGTTCCAGTTCAGACTACCGCATGTGTACACGATCGCGTTTCTGCTGATCGTGCTTTTTGCTATTCTGACGTGGATCGTCCCTTCGGGCCAGTTCGACCGTGAGGTCATCGAGGTCGCCGGTTCCGAGCGCGAGGTCGCCGTCGCCGGTACCTACCAGGAAGTGCCCAAGGTCTACACCGACGAGGTGACCGGCGAGACGGTCGACCTGCGCCAGGGTGTCCCGCAGGTGCTGCAGGCCTTCACGCTCGGCATCCAGGGCGCTGCCGACGTCGTGGCCTTCGTGCTGCTCATCGGTGGTGCATTCGCCATCATCAACAAGACCGACGCCATCAACGCCGGCCTCTCCCGTGTCGCTCGTAAGCTCAAGGACAAGGACGTGCTCATCATCCCCGTCACGATGACGCTCCTGTCCATCTGCGGCACCACGTTCGGCATGTCCGAGGAGGCGCTGCCGTTCTATGCCATCTTCATCCCCGTCATGATGGGCATCGGCTACGACTCCATGACCGCGTTCCTCATCTGCTTCATGGGTCCGCAGATCGGCTACATCGCCTCGACCCTGAACCCGTTCAACGTCCTGATCTCCCAAGGCATCATCGGCATCGAGGGCAACCCGCAGCTCGGCCTGCGCTTCGTCGTGTGGATCGTCTTCACCGCGGCCGCCATCTTCTGGGTCATGCGCTACGCCCGCCGCGTGAAGAAGAACCCCGAGTCCTCCATCACCTATGAGGACGACAAGCAGAAGCGCGTCGAGTTCGCCGTCGACGACAATGACGACGACGCGCCGTTCACCCTGCGCCAGAAGCTCGTGCTCGTGATCTTCGCCGCTGGCATGGGCCTCATCGTCTGGGGCCTCGTGACCCAGGGCTGGTACATGAACGAGATTTCCATGGTCTTCATGGGCATGGGCATCCTTTCCGGTATCGTCGGCGGTCTTGACGAGAAGACCATGGCCGAGGAGTTCGTCGCGGGTCTCGCCGACTTCTCCTATGCCGCCTGCATCATCGGTATCGCCCGCGGCATCCTGGTCATCGCCGAGGCCGGCATGATCATCGACACCATCCTGAACGGTCTCGCCACCGCGCTGGCCGGCGCCCCCGCGCCCGTCTACACGACGCTCATGTACCTGGTGCTCGGCTTCCTGTCGATCCTGGTGCCCTCGAGCTCCGGCCTCGCCGCGCTCACCATGCCCATCATCGGCCCCCTGACCGAGCTCATGGGCGTCAACCCCGAGGCTGCCGTAACCGCGCTCGTGATGGCCAACCAGACCATCAACACCATCAGCCCGACCGCCGGCATGACCGTCGCAGGCCTCTCCGTGTCGAAGATCTCCTTCGGTCAGTGGTGGAAGACCTGCTGGAAGTTCATGATCTTCCTGGTCGTCGGCGGCCTCGTGGTCACCGCTATCTCCGGCATGCTGGCCTAAGGAGCATCTGATGTCCGATTCCAAGATCGTTCTCACCTCGCGGTGCGTGTTCACCGCGACCGATGGCGAGCCCTTCGACGGCTTCGTGGCCATCGAGGGCGAGCGGATCGCCGCCGTGGGCAAGGCCGCTGACGCCGCGCCCTACATCGAGGCGGCCGACGAGGTCTTCGACCTCGGCGAGGGCACGATCATGCCCGGTCTGGTGGATGTGCACACGTTCTTCACCGGTTGGGCCCTGCGCACGCTCGGCGCCGATCTCTCGGGTGCCGCCGACGGCGCCGCCGTGGCCGCCGCGATGCGCGCCTGGAAGGACGCGCACGAGGCCTGTCCGGGCGCCTTCGGGCACGACCTGCCCGAGAACCTGCTCGACGCCGCGACCGAGGCCCTCGAGGCCGAGTTCGGCGCCGTGCCCGCCGTGGCCTTCACGGAGGGCGCCGGGACCTGCGCGCTCAACGCGGCTGCCCGCGAGCACTACGGGTTCACGCCCGAGGCGTGCTACTCCGAGATGGTCTGGCGCATGATGCCCGAGTTCCTGGCGCTGCCCGAGGTGCGCGCCCAGTACACGGATTACATGGCCATGCTCAACGCCCGCGGCGTCACCGCCATCAAGGAGATGGCCTTCGACGACTACTACGGCTTCGCCGACGAGATGGAGCGCCGCGAGCAGGCAGGCGAGCTCACCGTCCGCGTCTCGATGATGAGCCAGCCGGTGGGCGAGGGCGCGAACCTCGACTACGCCCGCGCCGCCCGCGATCGCTTCACCGGACCGTTCGTCCGCTTCTCGGGCTTCAACCGCATGACCGACCGCGGCGTGTGGGCGGGCCTGGCCGAGATGATCGAGCCGTACGAGGATACCGCGGAGGAGGGCGCCGCCGGCAAGACCGTCGTGGAGCCCCCCGAGTGGGACCTCATCGAGGGCGAGCTCAAGGCCATCGACGCCGAGGGCTTCCGCTACTCCCTGCACTGCCAGGGCGACGGCGCCGTGCGCCACACGGTCGCGCTCTACGACGCGCTGCCCAAGGGCGCCGACGGCAAGCTGGCCCATCGCCACGCCATCACCGACCTCGAGAACTCCGACCCCGCCGACCTCGAGCGCTTCGGCGCCATGGGCGGCATCTGCGAGGTCTACCCGCAGATCCTCACGCTCGACAAGCGCGAGGACTGCCTGTCGATGATGCGCACCCAGATCGGCGAGAAGCGCCTCGAGCACAGCTGGAACCGTCGCGGCATGGAGGATGCCGGCTGCACGGTGTGCTGCGGCACGGACCTGCCCCTGCTCATCCCGAGCATCGGTGAGTCCATCTACAGCGCCTGCGGCGGCTACTTCGACGACGGCCTGCCCGTGAACCAGGGCAACACCCTCACGGTGGCCGAGCTCCTGCGCGCCTGGACCTACGGCGGCGCCTATGACTGCCTGCGCGAGGACGACTTCGGCACGCTCGAGGCCGGCAAGTACGCCGACATCTGCGTGCTCGACCGCAACGCCTTTACGGTCGATCCGAAGGACGCCCGCGACATCCAGGTGGCGCTCACCGTCTCCAACGGCAAGGTGGTCTATCGCGCCTAGCCGCACGCGCTCGGATCGAAACGACGTGCCCGGCGCCCCGGCGCCGGGCACCCAGGGAAGGGAGTATCAATGGCAGACACCGAGAAGAAGCCCTATCTGCGCCGTGAGCAGGTAGCGGGCATGAACATCCACTACATCATGTGGTCGCTCGATTACTTCCTCGACACCCAGCAGCGCCTGGGCTTCAAGTCCCTCGAGCTGTGGTGCGCAGAGCCCCACGTCACGCTCGACCACACGGGCTACTTCGAGGCCGAGGTCATCGCCAAGAAGGCGGCCGACCGCGGGCTCAAGATCCGCACCCTCTGCCCGGAGAACGTCGTCTATCCCTACCAGTACGCCGCGCGCAAGCCGCTCCATGCCGAGCGCAGCGTGAGCTATTTCAAGCACGGCATCGAGCTCGCCGAGGTCCTCGGCGCCGAGCGCATGTCCATCAACTCCGGCTGGGGCGATTGGGACGAGGACCGCGAGGAGGCGTGGAAGCGCAGCCGCGAGCACCTCTCCATCCTGGCCGAGTACGCCGGCGAGCACAACATCATGCTCACCATGGAGAGCCTGCGTCCCGAGGAGAGCAACCTCGTGACCACCGTCGCGGACGCCAAGCGCATGATCGACGAGGTGGGAAGCCCCTACCTCGAGCCGATGATCGACACCACGGCCATGGGTGTCGCGGGCGAGACGCTCGAGGACTGGTTCGAGGCCTTCGGCGACGACGCCTTCCATGAGATGCACTTCATCGACGGCGACCCCTACGGCCACCTGGTCTGGGGCGACGGCAAGCACGACCTGGAGGCGTGGATCCGCACGCTCAACGAGCACCACTTCGAGGGCGTGCTCGGCCAGGAGATCACCGACGGCAAGTACTACGACGACCCCGCCGCCGCCGACGAGCGCAACATGAAGGCATTCGAGCCCTTCTTCATCGACTAGCGCACGCGCCCGCGCGAGCGCGCCATAGTTTTACGTGAACAGGGGGGGCGCACCCCGCCCCCTTGGAGAAAGCTGTACAGAAAGGCGGTATCCCTATGAACGCACATGACCTTATCAAGGAGACCATCGAGAAGCACGGCGGCATCGACACCGTGTACTTCCTCGCCTGCGGCGGCTCGCTCATCGACCTCATCCCGGCCAACGCGCTGCTCCAGCGCGAGGCCAAGAACATCGTGAGCTGCGCCTACACCGCCCGCGAGTTCGACATCATGCGCCCGGCGCGCCTCGGCGACAAGACCCTCGTCATCGCCTGCAGCCACAGCGGCAACACCCCCGAGGTCGTCGACGCCTGCAACATCGCGCTCGAGGCCGGCGCCTCCATCATCGCGCTGACCGACAACGCCGGCTCCAAGATCGACACCGGCAAGTGGACCACCTGGGTCTACCCGTGGGGCGAGGGCGTGCCGCAGGCCGAGGTGCCCGCGGGCATCTCCCTCTCGCTTGCGGCCGAGCTGCTCGACCAGCAGGAGGGCTTCGCCGACCTGGCCGACCTCTACGCCGGCATCGCCAAGATGGACGAGATCCTGCCGCCCGCGCGCGAGAAGGTCAACGCCGAGCTCGGCGAGCGCTTCGCGGCGCTCTGCCAGGACCACAAGTTCCTCTACATCCTGGGCTCGGGCCCCAACTACAGCCAGACCTACGGCTTCGCGATCTGCTCGCTCATGGAGATGCAGTGGCAGAGCTGCGCCTACATCAACTCCGCCGAGTACTTCCACGGCCCCTTCGAGGTGACCGAGCCGGGCGTGTTCTACTTCCTGCAGATGGGCTCCTCCGAGTGCCGTCCCATGGACGAGCGCGCGCTGGCGTTCCTTGAGACCCACACCGACACCCTCATGGTGCTCGACGCCAAGGAGTACGGCATGGAGCAGGTGCCCGCGAGCGTGCGCGCCTATCTCGACCCGATCCTGTTCTACGCCATGAACTGCGAGCTCCGCGCCGCCCGCGGCAAGGTCTTCGACCATGACCCGGATGTCCGCCGCTACATGGGTATCGAGAAGTACTAACCCCTCCTCCTCACGGCGCGGCCGCCAAGGTGGCCTCGTGCGGCCGCGCCCCCTCATTCGCCGCGGCAGGGTCCTGTTCCAGCCAGGGTTCCCGCCGTCGACGGACCTACTGATTGGAGCAAACCATGGCAACCTATCCCATCAGCGTGCTCGGCTTCGGCGATAACGTCGTCGACAAGTACGAGCACATCAAGACCATGTACCCCGGCGGCAACGCGGTGAACTTCGCCGTGTTCGCCAAGAAGCTCGGGGTCGAGCGCAGCGCCTACATGGGCATCTTCGGCTCTGATGCCGAGGCCGAGCACGTCATCACCTCCCTTGAGGAGGAGGGCGTCGAGCTCATGCGCTGCCAGCAGGTCGTGGGTGTCAACGGCGCCGCCCGCGTGACCGTCGACGAGACCGGCGACCGCATCTTCCTGGGTTCCAACGAGGGCGGCATTCGCGGCGACATGCGCTACGTGATCGATCGCTTCGCGGCCGAGTACGTGCGCGGGTTCGACCTCGTGCACAGCGGCAACTACTGCTTCACCGAGCGCGAGCTCCCCAAGATCAAGGAAGCCGGCGTGCCGATCAGCTTCGACTTCTCCGATGACTCGACGGACGAGTACTTCGAGCAGATCGCGCCCTTCGTGACCTACTCCTTCATGTCCATGGGCGACGCTCCCATCGAGGACATCAAGGCCAAGCTCGAGTGGATCAAGGGGCTCGGCCCCGAGATCGTGTGCGCCTCGCGCGGCAGCAAGGGCTCCGTCGCCTATGACGGCGAGAACTTCTACGAGCAGGGCATCAAGCCCGTCGCGCCCGAGGAGCTCAAGGACGCCATGGCGGCAGGCGACTCGCTGCTCACGGCGTTCTTGGTGACCTACCTCGCCAAGAAGAAGGCCGGCGAGGCCGGTCCCGACGCGATTCGCGCCTGCCTCGACTTCGCAGCCGGCTTCGCCGCCGACACATGCAAGATCGAGGGCAGCTGGGGCCACGCCAAGGTCTACGCGTAAAGCCATCTGCCATGCGGCGGGGTCCCAAGGGGCCCCGCTGCCCTTATCGGGAGGAACCATCATGACCGTCAAGGTTTGCGCGGCGGGCTTCTGCTGCGCCGACGTCTACAAGAAGCTCGACATCTTCTATCCCACCGGCAACGGCATCGACTGGGGCGTGCACCTCGCGCGCGCGGGCGTGCCCGTGTCGGTCGTCTCGGTCGTGGGTACCGACGAGTACGGCACCGCCATGCGCGAGGCGCTCTCCGCCGAGGGCATCGACATCTCGCACCTGCGCACCGAGGAGGGCCAGACCTGCGTCATGCTCATGGACCTCAAGAACGGCACGGACCGCGTGCACCTCGAGGCCATCGACGGCGTCATGGAGCACTACGCCCTCACCGACGAGGACGAGGCCTTCGTGCTCACGCACGACGTCATCCACACGGACCTCTTCGGTAACTGCCTGAGGCTCTTGCCCGAGTGGCACGAGGCGGGCAAGACCGTCGTCATGGACTTCTCCGTCTTCAGCCAGGACCCGGAGTACGAGTGCGAGAAGCACTTCCCCTATGTGGACTACGCTTTCATGTCCTTCGAGGAGGACACGCCGGAGCTGCGCGCGTGGGTCAAGCACGTGCAGGAGCTGGGACCTAAGGTGGCCGTTGCCACGCTCGGCGACAAGGGCTCTGTCGCCTACGACGGCGAGCGCTTCCACGAGTGCGGCATCGTCGAGTGCCCTGAGCTCGTGAACACCGTGGGCGCCGGCGACTCCTACATCGCGGGCTTCACCAAGGCCATGCTCGACGGCAAGGACGTCGACGCCTGCATGCAGGCGGGCGCCGAGCTTTCATCCAAGGTCATCGGCCTGTTCAAGCCGTACTAGCGGTGAGGCGGCGAGCGGCCCGTGCACGGCGGGCCGCTTGCCCGGGCGCCGCGCGCGCGGCGGGTTCGCCGCCGATCCGGCCCGTGCATCCGTGAGATATCTGTAAGGAGGCCCCATGGTCATCGATATGCTGGTCCACCCGTTGCTCTACGGGGATATCTACAAGCCGGGCGACGGCCCGGAAGGCTTCGCGTTCTGGGAGCGCGAGTACGGTATGGGGCACATGGGCCCCATGGATTGGGAGGAGATCGAGGTCGAGCTCAACGCCGGCGACGTCCAGCTGAGCGCGCTCATGCCCATCGACGCGACGACCGCCTCGGGCGGGTGCTTCGCCACCAACGAGCAGATCGCCCAGATCGTCGCGGCGCACCCCGACCGCTTCATCGGCTTCGCGAGCGTCGACCCGCACTGTCCGGACGCCGCCGAGAAGCTCGAGCGGGCCTTCCGCGACCTGGGTGCCCGCGGCCTGTCGCTGCACCCGGCCAAGCAGGGCTTCGCGCCCGACGACCCGCTCGCCGAGCCGCTCTACGAGCTCTGCGAGACTTACAACCGCCCCGTGGTGTTCCACGCCGGCATGTCCTGGGAGCCCAAGGCGCCGCTCGCCCAGAGCCACCCGCTCGCGTTCGAGCGCACCATCATGGACCATCCGAACGTGCGCTTCAGCCTCACGCACTTCGGCTGGCCCTGGGTGCGCGAGACCGTGGCGATGCTGCTCAAGTACCCCAACTGCTACGCCGACACCTCGATCACCTACCTCGACTCCCCCGAGGAGATGATGAGCCGGCTCTTCACCGTCGACATGGGCGAGCACTGGTTCGAGCGGAGCTTCTCGCACCAGGTGATGTTCGCGAGCAACACGCCGCGCTTCCGCGCGTTCAAGCTCAAGCGCGCACTCGACGCGGTGCCCATGCCCGACGACGTCCGCGAGCTTCTGTACAGCGGCAACGCGCTCAGGTTCCTGAACGGGGAGGAGTAGGCCATGGTTACGCTGAAAGAGCTGAGCTACCTCAGCACCGAGCCCGATCAATTCATCGACATCACCGAGGACGTCCACGCGGCGGTGGAGTCGAGCGGGGTCACCGACGGCCTGGCCGCGGTCATCCTCTCGCACACCACCTGCGGCATCGTGGTGAACGAGGGCCTGCCCTGCGTGGAGAAGGACCTCGGCGCGGCGCTCGACCGCATCGCGCCGCTCGACGCGCCCTACGCGCACGCGCACTTCCTGCCGAGCTACGGCGCCACGGGCAACAACTCGCAGGGGCACATCAAGAGCATGATCACCGGCAACAGCTGCTTCTTCCCCGTGAAGGACGGCAAGCTCGTGTGCGGTGGCGCGCAGAACATCTACCTCGCCGAGTTCGACGGCCCGCAGCGCCGCCGGATCTACGTCGAGGTGCTCGGCGAGTAGCCGGGCGGGTATATATCGCGTAAGGGCCCGGAGTCCCCGTGCCGTGCGAGGGAGCGCGGTTCGCGGCCTGCCGGGACCGGATACGGATTCCCCCGTCGGGTGGTCCCGCCCGACGGGGTCGTCGTGGAAGGAGAAGGGATGTCGTTCCTCACTGGACTCTTCGGTACCGAGAAGCCGATCATCGGCCTTCTGCACCTGAGGCCGCTGCCCGGTGACCCGCTCTACTACCCGGGCGGGAGCGTCGCCAAGGTGGCCGATGCCGCCAAACGCGACCTTGAGGCCCTGCAGGCGGGCGGGGTCGACGGCATCCTCATCACCAACGAGTTCTCGCTGCCCTACGAGCAGCACGTCTCGGCATCCACGCTCGCCGCCATGGGCTACGTCATCGGATCCATCGCCGGCGACATCTCGTGCCCCTGGGGAGCCGAGGCGATCTATGACGGCGACGCCACGATCGAGCTGTGCGCCGCCACGGGCGCGCAGTTCACGCGCTGCATGTTCTGCGGCGCTTGGGCGGGCGACCTCGGCCTCATCAACCGCGACTTCGCCCGGACCATGCGGCTGAAGAGCGCGCTGCGCTTGGATGACCTCAAGCTCTTCCATTTCGTCACGAGCGAGGGCGAGGTCTACCTCAACGACCGCAGCACGGCGCAGATCGCCGACTCGCTGATCTTCAACTGCCGTCCCGATGCGCTCGTGGTGGGCGGCGACGCTGCCGGCCGCGGGCCCGACGCCGAGGTCATCGCCGGGGTCCGCAAGGTTTCGGGCGACGTGCCCGTGGTCTGCGGCACCGGTTGCAAGACCGAGACCGTCGCCGACGTGTTCACGCGCTGCGATGGCGCCTTCGTGGGGACGTGCCTCAAGGAGGGCGGGCAGTTCACAGCGCCCGTCGACGCCGAGCGCGTCGCGACGTTCATGGCGGCGGCCCGCGCCGCCCGCGGGGAATAGGAGCGCGTCATGGCGTACTATCTGGGCATCGACATCGGGACCGATTCGTCCAAGGGCATCCTCATCGACGAGGCCTGCTCGATCGTCGCGCAGGCGACCCGCGCGCACGCGACCGAGAACCCGAAGCCGGGCTGGTACCAGCACGACGCCGAGGCCGTGTGGTGGGGCGACTTCTGCGCGCTCTCGCACGAGCTGATCGATGCCGCCGGCATCTCCGGCGACGAGATCGGCTGCGTGGGGCTCTCCGCGCTCGGATGCGATTGCGTGCCGGTTGATGAGGAGGGCACGGCGCTCGCGCCGGCGATCCTCTACGGCATCGACGCGCGCAGTCAGCCGCAGATCGAGCGGCTCATCGCCGAGTTCGGAGAGGATAGGGCTCGCGAGCTCATCGGCCACGACCCGTGCTCGTCGGACATCGCACCCAAGGTGCTGTGGTTCAAGGACAACATGCCCGAGGTGCACGAGCGCGCAGCCAAGTTCCTCACCGGCTCGTCGTATCTTTCGGCGAAGCTCACCGGCCGCTTCACGATCGACCGTTACCTCGCCGAGGACTTCCTGCCCATGTACGACCGCGATACATGGGAGGTCGACGAGGAGCACTGCGGGTACTTCTGCCGCCCCGACCAGATGGCCGAGGTCCTCGCTGCGACCGACATCGCCGGCGGCGTGTGCGAGCGCGCGGCTGCCGAGACCGGCATCGCCGCGGGCACGCCGGTGCTCGTGGGCACGGGCGACTCCGGGGCCGAGGCCATCTCGACCGGCGTGTTCCGTCCGGGCGACATGATGGTGCAGCTCGGGAGCACCTGCTACTTCATCTGCCTCGCCGACCGCATGATCGACGACGCGCGCCTGTGGCCGGGCACCTTCATCATCCCCGGCACCTACGGCATCTGCGCCGGCACCAACACCGCGGGCACGCTCACGCGCTGGCTACGCGACGAGCTCTACCGCGACGCCCTTGCCGCCGAGCGGGCGGGCGGGCGCAACGCCTACGAGGTCATGGCCGAAGAGGCGGCCGCCGTCGCCCCCGGTGCTGACGGCCTCATCTGCCTGCCGTACTTCGCCGGCGAACGCACCCCGCTCAACGACCCCGCCGCGCGCGGGACGTTCTTCGGCCTCACGATGGGGCACACGCGCGGGCACGTGGTGCGCGCGGCGCTCGAGGGCATCGCCTATACCGTCGCGGCGCACGTGGACATCCTGGAGCGGGAGCACGGCCTGCCCGTGAACCGCATCCTCGCGGTGGGCGGCGGCACCAAGAACCCCGTGTGGATGCAGGCGATCGCCGACGTCTGCGGGCGCGAGATCCTCACCGCCAAGGTCACGGTCGGCGCGAGCTACGGCGACGCCCTCATGGCGGCGCTCGCGGGCGGCGCATGCGCCTCGTGGGACGAGCTCGCCGAGCGCGTGGGCCAGGGCTCCATCATCAAGCCCGATGCCTCTGCGCACGAGCTCTATGCCAGCCGACGCCACATCTTCGACGAGCTCTACCAGCGCAACCGCGACCTCATGCACGAGCTCGGGGAGTAGGCGCCACGACACCGCGTGCTTTGCCGGACAGCTCCGCGGCTTTCATCTGATCGCACCTTGAAGGGGCGGGTCCGATGGACCCGCCCCGCTTCTTTGGGGACAGCGTGGCCTATCGATGGTCGGAGAGCCTCAGGAGGGCCGCCGATCTGCGTGCGATGGACGTCCCCAGCGCCTCGGGATCGCACCCGCGCAGCTCGGCGACGCGTTCCAGGGTCGACTCGAGGGAGCGCTCGATCCTATCGAGCTCGTACGGCGCGCCGAGCTCGGGCGGGGCGTCGGTCTCGATGAGCAGGCGGTCCTCGGGGAGGATGCGCACGTACTCGCGGCCGCGCTTGGTGGCGAGCATGTGCTCGTTCACGGAGAAGAGAAACCCTGCCCGGACCGCGCGCCAGAGCTCATCGCTCGTGCCCGAGAACCAGTGGAGGATGCAGGCGGCGTCTTCGGCGAGGCCGGTCTCCTCGACGAGGCCGATCACGGCGTCGGCGCTCCTGACGGCATGAAACGAAGCCACGCGGCCCGCGAGCGGGTGCGCTGCCGCGGAGCGCAGGATGCGCCTCAGCGCGCCGGCCTGCGCCTCCTGCGTGCCTGCGCCGCGCTTGCCCCCGTCGAGCCCCAGCTCGCCGAGGTACGGGATCTCGGCGGCGAGCTCGCAGGCGCGTTCCACATCTGGCTCCCCGCAGGTGCCGTCGGCGAGCCACCAGGGGTGGAGCCCCGCGCCCACGCGGACGTTGGGGCAGGGTGCGAAGCGGCGGCGCGCCTCCTGCGTGCCGTCCGGTGTCACCGTCGTGCAGAAGAAGCCGACCCCGCGTCCCTCGGCCTCCCGGGCGATCTCAAGCCCGTTGGCCATGAGGTCCAGGTGGCAGTGCATGTCGACCAGGCGCATCGTCGGCCTCCTTTCGCGGGTCGGTTCAGATACCGCGTCTGACGAGCTTGCGGATCACGAACCCGGCGAGCATCTGGCCCATGATGGGTGGGAAGTACGAGGCGGTGCCGAGCGGCGGGCGCGAACCCTCGCGCGGGGCGGGGGAGTCCGGCCGCGCGACCGGCTCCTCGTCTGAGTAGAGCACGTCGAGACGGCCGATGCCGCGCTTCCGGCATTCCTTGCGCATCACGCGCGAGAGCGCGTCGCCGCTCGTCTCGTAGATGTCGGTGATGCGCAGGCGCTCGGGCGCGAGCTTCATCGCGCCGCCCATGCTGCTCACCAGGGGTATCCCTGTGCGCTCGGCGAGGTCGGCGACCGCGAGCTTGGTCGAGACCGTGTCGATGGCGTCGACGAGGTAGTCGATGCGCCCGCCCGCCTCCGCCCGACAGCCCTCGATGAGCGCCTCGACGTCCTCGGCGCGCACGAACGCATCGCGGGCGAGCACGCGGGTGCCGGGGTTGATGCGGCCGATCATCTCGCGCATGACATCGACCTTGCGCCGGCCGACGGTGTCCGTGAAGGCGATGGCCTGGCGGTTGATGTTGCTTGCGGCGACAGCGTCGCCGTCTACGATGATAAGCGTGCCCACGCCGCCGCGCGCGAGCGCCTCGATGCAGTTGGAGCCCACGCCTCCCACGCCGAGCACCATCACCGTCGAGCGCTGGATGCGCTCGAGCCCCTCCGCTCCCCACATGACCTCGAGCCGCGACAGCGCGGTTTCGGGGGGTTCGGTGGCGGTCGTCTCGCGTTCGGCCATGATGGCTCCCGGTTCTCGAATCGGTGGCAGGGAAGGCGGAGCGCCTTCTGGGAACAGTGTAGCCCAGCCGCGCGCGCCGGGGGAGGGCGGGCGCCGCGCTCGCCGGGACCGGCGCACGGGGCAATGCGCCATGGCGGATCCGGAGACGGGCGATGGCCGCCCGGAGGCGTCCTGCCATGGTTTGCCGATGGAAACCTGCGGTCTCGCCGAAATGCGCGCGGCAATCTGAGACGATAGCTCGCGAACACCGCGCAACGGGCGCAGACGGCGCCCGGACGACCTGCAAGCACACCGTTCATAGGGGGAACGCATGGCAGAGTTCATCTACCAGATGTACCAGGCGCGCAAGGCGCATGGCGACAAGGTCATCCTCGACGACGTGACCTTGAGCTTCTACCCGGGCGCGAAGATTGGCGTCGTGGGACCCAACGGCATGGGCAAGTCGACCCTGCTCAAGATCATGGCGGGCATCGAGGAGGTCTCCAACGGCGACGCGCGCCTCACGCCCGGCTACACCGTGGGCATCCTCGAGCAGGAGCCGCCGCTCGATGACGACAAGACCGTCATCGAGAACGTGCGCCAAGCTTTCGGCGACCTCCTCGCCAAGGTGGACCGCTTCAACAAGATCGGCGAGGAGATGGCCGAGCCCGACGCGGACTTCGACGCCCTCATGGCCGAGATGGGCCGCCTCCAGGACGAGATCGACGCTGCCGACGCATGGGACATCGACTCCAAGCTCGGCCAGGCGATGGACGCCCTGCAGCTGCCCGATTCCGACATGCCGGTGAACGTGCTCTCGGGCGGCGAGCGCCGCCGCGTAGCCCTCTGCAAGCTGCTGCTCGAGGCTCCTGACCTGCTGCTTCTGGACGAGCCCACGAACCACCTCGACGCGGAGTCGGTGCTCTGGCTCGAGCACTTCCTCAAGAACTACCCCGGTGCCGTGCTCGCCGTCACGCACGACCGCTACTTCCTCGACAACGTGGCCGAGTGGATCTGCGAGGTCGACCGCGGCCACCTCTACCCCTACAAGGGCAACTATTCCACCTACCTCGAGACCAAGGCGGCGCGCATCGCCGCGCAGGGCCAGCGCGACGCCAAGCTCGCCAAGCGCATGGCCGCCGAGGTCGAGTGGGTGCGCTCCTCGCCAAAGGCCCGCCAGGCCAAGAACAAGGCGCGTCTGGCGCGCTACGAGGAGATGGAGGCCGAGGCCCGCGCAAGCCAGAAGCTCGACTATACCGATATACGCATCCCGGTGGGTCCGCGCCTGGGCGCGAAGGTCCTCGAGGTCGAGCACCTGCATAAGGAGTTCGACGGCCGTGTGCTCATCGACGACCTTTCGTTCACGTTGCCGCGCAACGGCATCGTGGGCGTGATCGGCCCCAATGGCGTGGGCAAGTCGACGCTCTTCAAGATGATCATGGGGATCGAGGAGCCCACCTCGGGCACGATCTCGCTTGGCGAGACGGTGAAGCTCTCCTACGTCGACCAAGGGCGCGAGGGGATCGACCCCGACAAGACGCTCTGGGAGGTCGTCTCGGACGGCAACGACATCATGATCGTTGGTGAGTCCGAGATTCCGAGCCGCGCATACGTGGCGAGCTTCGGTTTCAAGGGACAGGACCAGCAGAAGCGGGCAGGCGTGCTCTCTGGCGGCGAGCGCAACCGCTTGAACCTTGCGCTCACGCTCAAGCAGGGCGGCAACCTGCTGCTCCTCGACGAGCCCACGAACGACCTCGATGTGGAGACCCTTTCCTCGCTCGAGGCGGCGCTCTTGGAGTTTCCCGGCTGCTCCGTGGTCATCAGCCACGATCGTATGTTCCTCGATCGTGTGGCCACGCACATCCTGGCGTGGGAGGGTACGGACGAGAACCCCGGCAACTGGTATTGGTTCGAGGGCAACTTCGAGTCCTACCAGGAGAACCGCGTCGCGCGCTTGGGCGAGGACGCCGCGCGCCCACACCGCATCCGCCGCAAGCTCACCAGAGACTAGCGGAGCCAAGCAATGGTACGGCCGAGCGCCCGACCGCTCGGCACGTAGCGTTTCGCCGGCGAGTGCATCGTCCCGTTGCCCGTTGACCGTCCCGAGAAACGTGCTTTGGTCATTGGCGGTTCGCTTCGCTCGAAGATCGTCAAGGGCAACGGTCTTTAGCAGGACAACAAGCCTCCCCATACCACGGTCAAGCGGGTAGGGGAGGCTTTTCTGTTGGAACAGTCCATCGACGTTCCGTGCGCTGTGTAGCGTTTGGCAGACCGGGCCTGCTTGAATCGGCATGTTTGCGATTCGGCTTACCGATGTGGAGTTTTTCTAAGCTAGTGGCTGTCTTCGGCTCCATCAACGGGTTAAGGCATCAGCAAGATCGATTGAGAGCCATGTCGATCGCATGCGGGCTCGCGTGCTGATATCTGCTCATCGTACGAATCATGCAAAAACGCTCATGGATATCGTAAAGAATCTGCAAAAACTAACTTGCTATCGTATGAATAATGCAAAAGTATTAGAAATAATACGGAAATCATACGATAACATTGAAAGAACTGCATAATATCTACGATAGCCTTACGTCATCTGCAATAAGTCTACGATACCAGTGGTTCATTTGTTGAAACAGCACGATCGCGCCGCGCGCTCTGAACAAACCGTTCGATACCAGTGGTTCATATGCAGAAAACGCATGATAGCCCACCATCATGCGGTTAGCTAGCGGGTTCGGAGTCCTCGATCGCCGTGATCTCCCAAGGCGCACCTGGTGTGCCCGCCGTGCGGCGACGGATGCACACGGTCGCGCTCGTTCGCAGGCCGTCTTGGGTGTAGCGCAGGGGGAACGCCGCCTGGCCGCGTCCGTGTTCGAGTTCGCCGCGCAGGTGCGCGATGTAGTAGTACTCGTTGAGGATCCCGAGCACATCGGCTCCATAGGGGAGCAGGTAGCCGAGTTCGCGCAGTAGCGGGGCAGGGCAGTAGACATCCGTGGTGAAGTCGCGCGGGAAGCCTTCTGGCAGATCGCCGTCGTTGCGGGGAATCATGTTCTTCGGTACGCGCGAATCGCTCGTGCATGCCGCGGCGCCGTGTTCTGCAGATGCTATCGAGGGCACCTGGTTGGCATCTGATGCAGAATCTGCATTTGCGCGGGCGTCCTCGGTCTCACCCACATCAAGGTCCTCAGGGACGTAGGTGATGGTGAGCGAGATGGACGGCGATGAGGGGGCTTGTGCAGCTTCCGGTTCAGCGTCTTCCGGTACGGGTTGGGTCAGCTCCTTCGCAGCTACCGCGGCTTCGTAGCTCTCTGCGGCGATTGCGTCCGACGCAGGCATGGATGATTCAATGCAACTGATTGCCGGCTCGGATGCAGGCTCTGCTTCGGTTTTGGACCCCGAGGCGAATTGGGTTTCGGTTTCTACCTCTGGGGCGGGCTGAGGCACGGCTACGGGTTCCTGTGTGGCCGCGGGCTCCTGTGCGGTCGCGGGCTGCAGTGAGATCGCGGGTTCCTGCGCGGTCAGGGGATCGGGTTCCAATTCGGGCTTAGGCTCAGGTTCGGTTTCCGGGGCGGGCTCGGCAGCTCGCATGGCCTCCGGAGCTGATTCTGGCTCAGGTTCCGGCTCAACGACGGTGGGCACGTGGCGCGGTCGCACCGCCTTAACGGTCTTGTTGCCGCGCTTGCGCTTCCATGGTTTGCCTTGGCCGGCGGCCTGCTTGCCGGATGCTGGCTCCTCGGTGTCGAGCGCCTCGTCCCAGGTGGGCTGCGCGACGACCGTTACGTAGACGCGACCCCCTTTGAACACGGTAAGCTGCACAAAGTCAGAGAGCTCCTCCATGAGCTCGCGCGCGTCCGCAAAGCCCATGCTCGCTGGCTCCAGGTCGTCTGCGGCGAGCGCCTCCTCCACGCGCGTCATAAAGGTCTGCTTGCCGCAACCAATGGTCTGGCGCAGAAGGTTATACAGGTAGATTCGATTGCCGGCAGTGAGCGCCGGTCGCTGCTCGTTAGACATGCTTCCTCTTTCCCGTTGGCTGTACAGCATCTTACCATCGCAGGGGATGGCCGCAGGGGTTTGCCGCAGGGGTTGGAGGGTTGCCGCGGTGCAGCGGATGAGGGGGTTAACGGGGGTGCCGTCTAGATGGCGCTAGCGTACGGCGGCAGCGCTTGGGGCGGGGGATGTCGCACCGGCGCCGGCTCCGCTGGAGGAATCCGTTCCGGTGCCTTCACCTGTGGAGGGCGAGCTGGGGTTCCCGGTGCTGTCCTGCTCCCCGTTGCCGGTGCCGCTTCCGGTGCCTTCCGAGCTATCGGCATCCGTGCCAGCGCCGGCGGAGCCTGCTGCGCCTCCATCTCCTGCAGTTGACGCGGGGCCATCCGTGCTCGCGGGCTCGTCAGTAGCATCGGCATCGGTGGAGCCGTCTGCGGTGCTTGGGGCAACCTGTGTCGCGCCCTCGTCCTCGGTCTCAGATTCCACGCTGCCGGTGCTTGAGGAGAAGAGCGATTCGGGTCTGGTGCCGATGCCCTCGCCCGCGGTGCTGAGCAGGATCGTCACCACGCAGGCGATGACGGCCACAACGGCGATGAGGACCGAGAATCCCACTACCTTGCGCTGCGTTGCTGCGCGCTCGGCCATGGCGCGCGCCTGCAGGCTCGCGGGTGCCACGCGGGCGTGCCACGCGCCGTTTGCAGCGCTTGCTCCGCTGTCGATTCCGTATGCGCGACCAACCTCGGCGGCGTTGTCGATCCTGTTCCCGCTGCTCGCTCCGGCACCGCTGTGCGATGTGCCCAACAGGTCCTTCCCCTGTTTGAGCTTGCGCGCGCCCGCCGTGAGGAACTTGCGGTAGAGCTGCGAGGAGACCACCGTTACCACAGAGCTCGCCGCGGCGCCGATCACCGATCCACCGATGCCGATTTTCGATGCGAGGAGCACCGATGTCGCGGCAGCCGCGGCACCGGCGATGACCTGGGGGAGGGTGATGCCGTCGAACAGGCCTTCCTCTTTTTGCATGATCTGCGTGTTGCCTATCGAGGCGGGTTCGCTGGGCGCGGCGCGGCGGTAGACGCGCGTCCGTTGCCGGTCGGTGAACCCGTCATCGGGGTCGGGGCGGTATGCGGTCATATGTGAGGCCTCCTTCGCGAGGGGTGCGGTAGTCCTATCGTTGGCCGCGGTGAATCGACGATGCACCGCGTTCGCGTTCCGCACGCGAGCGTCTGGAATGAGAACCAGTCCAGAAGACATGTACGCGCAGCGCTCTGTATGGACGCAGCCAACTATAGGCCTCGTACCCGCCTGCCGCATCCACGCTCCCAGATTGCTCCAGACAACAAAAAGTCGGGACACACGAGGAGACGTTGTGGAGATTGGGGCACATGAGAGGAGCAGCCGCGAGAAGGCGACCGTTCGCATACGAAGTGCGAGAGGTTATGGGGGTAGCACGGGGCTGTATCCAACTATGCCGAGCGGCTCGATCGGTTACGCCACGGGCGGCATGGGCGTCCAGCTCGAGTCGCGGTAGATCTCGCGCGCCGCGCGCATGCCGCGCACAAGTTGGCGCACGCCGGTCTTGAACGTGCGGTCCACCACGGCGAGGCGGATGAGTTCCTTGGCGAGTGTCGCGGCGGTGCCCACGCCAAACAGAATGCGGTGGTAGTCGCCATGCTCGCGCAGATAACGGGCAAAGAAGCCGCGATTGCGCATGATGTAGAACCGGTTGGTATCGCTCGTGCTGCTAAGCTGGCGCACGCCGGAGACCTCCCAGTTGGCGATGACGCGGCTGCGCTGCAAGATCACGTCTGAAACCACGACGGTCTCGGTCACCTTCGAGGCGAGGTAGCCGTAGCAGGCGTCATCGCCGTAGATGAAGAAACGCGGGTCGGGGAAACCGATGCGCCGCACGACCTCGCGAGAGAAGAGCCCGCCCTCGAAGCATAGCGAGTTCATGCGCTTGGCCCCCGTAGGGCCAAGATCCGCCTTGGCGAGGGGATTGGGTATGCCGAGCGTGGTGAATTGCTGGTACTGCCAGAAGAAAG
This sequence comes from Enorma phocaeensis, assembly GCF_900186505.1. GTDB lineage: Bacteria > Actinomycetota > Coriobacteriia > Coriobacteriales > Coriobacteriaceae > Enorma > Enorma phocaeensis. Next base: position 57,452 of record NZ_LT891970.1, on the reverse strand, counting down.
GGCCGCCGTCGTAGTCGAGGCGCGAGCCCTGCACCACCTGGTAGCGGTCGGTCCAGCGGGCGAGCCGCTCGATGGCCTCGGGCATGACGAGCACGTCGTCGTCCATAACCCAGAACCACTCGGCACCCAGCTCGAAAGCGCGCCGCACGCCGGCGGAGAAGCCGCCCGCGCCACCGAGGTTGTCGGTCTGCGGGGCGTAGACCATCCTCGAGCGCCCGCCTTCAGCATCGGGCTCGGTTGCGCCCCAGAGCTCATCGAGCCGCGCCGCGGTTTGCTCCACCAGCTCGCGCGTCTCGGGTGCATTCTCGTTGTCGACCACGACGATGCGCCAAGGTGCGCAGGTGAGGGCGGCATACGAGTCAAAGAGATGGCTGAGGAGCTCCTGGCGCTTGTAGGTGACCACCACGATCGCAAGGCGCTCGATGGGCTCGCGAGTCTTGCGCGAGGTCGCTGCAGGCGCTGCTTGGTCGGTCCCGGTCGGGTCCTGCATGGAATCTGCCTGCGCTAGCTGATTATTGTTCTCGGTTGCGGTGCTCACGGAGCCGGCCTTCCGGTTCTCGACGACGGGTGCGCGCGGTTTCGCGCAGCCCCATTATAGGGCAGGCGCCCGCGCGCGGGCGCTTCGCGTGCCAGACCGGCGCTCGCGAAGAAAAATCTGCCAAACCGGGTGCAGCGCGCGCGGCGGGCCAACGTGGTGGGCCGCAGGGCGCTTGGAGCGGTATCATGGTTGCCAAACGCCGCGATAAGGAGGGACCCGTGGAGAGCCCCAACGAAATAAGCGCCCCGGCGGGCACGGTCGCGCCTGAGGAGCCGAACGGTACCGCAGCCGTCTCGGTGCCCCCGGTTGCAGATGCCCTGCCTGCAGACGCCCCGGCCGTTGGCGGTCCGAAGGCCCCGATGGCTGCCGCACCGGAGGCAGCCCCCCGCGTCTCCCTGCTCATGCCCGTCATGAACGTCGGGCGCTACCTGCCCGAGAGCCTCGCTTCCGCGCGGGCGCAGACGCTTGCGGACATCGAGATCATCTGTATCGACGACGGCTCGACGGACGGATCTCTCGCCATCATGCGCGCTGCCGCGGAGGAGGACGAGCGCATCCGCGTGATCGAGAAGGCCAACTCCGGCTACGGCGACTCCATGAACCGTGCGCTCGACCTCGCACGGGGCACCTACATCGGCATCCTGGAGCCGGATGACATCATGTACCCCGAGAGCCTCGAGCGCCTGGTTGCCGCAGCCGAGGCGGCGCAGGCGGAGGTCGCAAAGGGCAATTTCGAGCTCTACTGGACGAGCCCGAGCGAGCGCGTCGAGTTCTTCGAGGTCGCGGATAACGCCCGCTGCGCCGCGCCCTCGCGCCCCCTTGAGGATCCGTTCATCTTCTACCAGAAGCCCTCGATCTGGTCGGCCGTGTACCGGCGCGATTTCCTCGAGCGCCATGGCATTCGCTTTTTGCCCACGCCGGGCGCTTCGTTTCAGGACTGCTCGTTCTCGTTCAAGGTCTTCGCGAGCGCTGCGCGCGTGGTCTACGTGCATGACTCCATGCTCCGCTACCGTCAGGACAACGAGGGCTCCTCGGTCAACGCGCGCAACAAGGTGTTCTGCACCTGCGACGAGTACGCCGAGATCGAGCGCTGGATCGCAGGCGAGTTCGCATCCGAGCACGGCGAGGCGGCTGCTCGCGACCTCATGCGCGTGGAGCAGGTGGCGAAGTACGACTCCTACATGTGGAGCTACGTGCGGTTGGCTCCAGAGTTTCGCGTGATGTTCCTCGAACGTATGGCTGGCGAGTTCACTGCCGCGCTCGATGCGGGCTGGTTCGAGCTCGATGACCTCAAGCCCTGGAAGCGGGCGAACCTCGCGGCGATCATGCGCGACCCTACCGGCTGGGTGCGCGGCAACGCCTCGTATGCCGCGGCGGGACCCTTCGGTCGCATGATGCACTATCTCAAGCTTGGCGGCCCGGGGCTGTTGGTGTCCTACGCGCTGAATCGGGTGCGTCATGAGTAGGGGGGCGAAGGCCGAGCGGTTCGCGGCCGACGTCGCGGCGCCTCTTTCGACCGGGGTACCCGTGGTTTCCGGGCGGGTTGTAGACGGTGGAACCGCGTGCTCCACCGTCCCCGAGGGCCCTGCCGCCGCGTCAACGCATGTTCCGCGCATGACCTTCATCGTGCCGGTGTACAACACCGAGCAGACCCTGCCCGCCTGCCTCGACTCGGCGCTCGCTCAGACCGTGCGCGACATCGAGGTCGTCTGCGTGGACGACGGCTCGCCCGATGGTGCCGCGGCGGTTCTCGCGTCCTATGCCGATCGCGACGCGCGCGTGCGCATCATCCACCAGGCCAACGCCGGCCTCTCCGCCGCGCGGAATACCGGGATCGCTGCTGCGCGCGGCGAGCTCATCGCTTTCCTGGATTCCGATGACATCGTCGAACCCAACCTCTGCGCGCGGGTGCTTGCCGCCTTCTCATCCGCGGAGGGCGTGGACGCGGTGACCTTCGGCGCGGTCTGCGAGCCGGAGGAGGCGGCATCTGCGCGCATCAAGCGCTTGCTGAGTCCCGAGGACCGCATCTTCCACGGCTTCGATCCGGCGCTCCTCTTCTCGGCGAACGCCCAGCCCTATGCATGGCGCACCGTGCTCACGCGCGCGTTCGTCGAGCGTGGCGGCATCCGTTTCGATGAGTCGCTGCGCTTCGCGGAGGACGTGCCGTTCCACTTCACGGTATACCCCCTCGCACGCACGACGGTCCTCATCGCGGACAAGCTCTACCGCTACCGCATGACGGAGGGTTCGCTCACCCACGTGTTCAACGCTCGCTCATCGCGCGAGCGCAAGCTCGAGCAGCACCTCGAGGTGTTCGCGAGCATCTTCTCCGCGTGGGAGGATCATAGCCTCGGTGCGCTCTGCCCGACGGAGATGGTCACTTGGTGCCTCGACTTCACGCTCTTCGACCTCTTGGGCGTGAGCGATCGCTGCGCGCAGCGATCGGCGCGGCGCCTGGCGGAGCTTTTGGAGCGCGCGTACGGACCCCGTTGGGCGGACCTTCCGCAACAGGGTGCTGTGCGGCATGCGGCGCACGCTGTGAAGCGCGCGGATGCATCCGGCGTGCATCTGGGCAAGGCGGGCCTCATGCGCTTCTTCGTTGCGACGCGCGGTCTCGCCCAGTGCGTGGAGCGCGCGCTCCGCCGTGGATGAGGCGGGCGACATCGGCCGCTCCTGCGGCGCGATCGATGCGAACGAACCCGGCCGGCCTTCTCGGTGCGGCCGATGTAGACGAACCCGGTCGGCCTTCTCGGCGCGGCCAAAACGGAAGGGAATGAGATGGACGAGCAGAAGGCACCGCTTGCAGAGGGCATGGTGGACGAGACGGCGCGCCCGGATGCCACCCAGGACACCGCCCCGAACACTCCGGACGTAGCGAGCGCTGGCGTGTCGGGCACTATGCCAGCTGGGCCGTCGACCGATGGCTTCTTCCGCATCGCGGCGAGCACGCCAAGGATCCGCGTCGCAGACGTCGATGCCAACGCCGAGGCTATTCTCTCATGTGTGCGCGATGCGGCTGCGCGGGGTGCAGGAGCTCTCGTGCTGCCCGAGCTCTGCCTTACGGGCTACACCTGTGCCGACCTGTTCTTCGACCGGGCTTTGCTCCGCGCCGCCGAAGCCGCTCTCGCGCGTATTCTCGATGCGACCGCTGATGTACCCATGTTCTTCACGGTGGGCCTGCCCGTTGCGGTCGGGAGCGCGCTCTACAACTGCACGGCAGCCTGCTGCCGCGGGGAGCTGCTGGGGCTCACCGCCAAGGAGAGCCTGCCCAATTATGGCGAGTTCTACGAGCGCCGCTGGTTCACCCCCGCGCCCAGGCCCGGAGACCCCCTTGCCGTCGAGGTCGCCGGACGGCTGGCACCGCTCGCGTCGCGCATCGTCTACCGCTGCGCCGATGAGGGCATGGCCGACCTCGCAATGGGCGTCGAGGTGTGCGAGGACCTATGGATCGCCGCTCCGCCGAGCGTTGACATGGTGCGCGCAGGTGCGACCGTGATCCTCAACAGCTCCGCATCGAGCGAAGTCATCGGCAAGGCCGAGTACCGCCGCAGCCTCGTTGCCGGTCAGAGTGCGCGGTTGTTCTGCGCGTACGCCTATGCGGATGCGGGTGAGGGCGAGTCCACCACGGACCTGGTTTTCGCGGGCGAGAACCTCATCGCGGAGAACGGTTCGCTGCTCGCTAGAACGCCGCTTTTCAGCTGCGAGATGGCCATCGCCGATGTTGATCTCGACCGCTTGGCTGCCGAGCGCCGGCGCTGCACCACCTGGGTCGAGCCCGCTGCTGCCGAGCCGGGCGTGCTCGACGTCGGGTTCTCGTTCTCCCTGGATGCCGACATCTGCACCGCGGTGGATGCTGAGCCCCCCGCCGTCTCCGGCGCGCCGCGCCTTATGTACTCCGCCCTCGACACGCTGCGCATCTTCCCGCGCACGCCGTTCGTGCCGGCTGCTCGCGAGGACATCGCCGAGCGTTGCGAGACCATCTTTGGCCTGCAGGCCGCGGGACTCAAGACGCGCCTTGCGCACACGGGCACCAAGCATGCGGTCATCGGCCTCTCGGGCGGGTTGGACTCGACGCTCGCCCTGCTCGTGACCGTACGCGCCTTCGATGCGCTCGATCTGCCGCGTACGGGCATCACAGCGGTGTCGATGCCGGGGTTCGGTACCACCAAGCGCACCAAGGGCAACGCCGAGACCCTCGCCGAGGCGCTTGGGGTGAGCTTCCGCGAGGTACCCATCGGGCCCGCGGTGGAGCGGCACTTCGCGGACATCGGGCACGACCCGGCTGTCCAAGACGTCACCTACGAGAACAGCCAGGCCCGCGAGCGCACGCAGATTCTCATGGATATCGCCAACCAAGTCGGTGGATTCGTGATCGGCACGGGTGACCTTTCCGAGCTCGCGCTCGGCTGGGCGACCTACAACGGGGACCATATGAGCATGTACGGCGTGAACGCGAGCGTGCCCAAGACGCTCGTGCGTCATCTCGTCCGCTACGCAGCTGATGCATTCGGCGGCCAGATCGCTCAGACGCTGCTCGATATCCTGGACACTCCTGTCTCGCCGGAGCTGTTGCCACCGACGGGCGCCGGTGAGATTGCACAGCGCACCGAAGACCTCGTCGGTCCCTACGAGCTGCATGACTTCTTCCTCTATCATCTGCTTCGCTTTGGGTTCGCGCCGGGAAAGATCTACCGCATGGCATGCCGGGCGTTCTCGGGCGTCTACGATAGCGAGACGGTTCGCTCGTGGCTGCGGGTGTTCTACCGGCGGTTCTTCGCCCAGCAGTTCAAACGCAGCTGTCTGCCGGACGGACCCAAGGTGGGATCGGTCACGCTCTCGCCGCGCGGCGACTGGCGCATGCCTTCCGATGCTGCGATGCGGCTCTGGCTCGCGGAGATCGATGCGCTGTAGGCTTGCTGGGAGTTTTTCGTTGTGTACCGGATAACGTGCTCGCACGATTCGCCGGCAAGCTTTGCCGGCTTCGGCTCCATGACAAGCTGATTGGATGAAGATATAAAAATATAAATATAATTATATATTTATACAAAATCATGTATTCTGCTATCTCTCGCAGAAACGTTCGCTTCGAGTTACGGTGGTCAATAGCGGATCGGCCCGCTATAGCGCGTCTTAGTGATGAGTTCACCTGCAATTTTCCCCGTCCATATCGGGGTATACCAACCATCTCCGCGAACGACCACCGTAACCCGTCATGAATACTGTTGTGCCGTTGATGGGAGGGCGGGGTTCTGCCATAGGACGCGCTAGTCGCTCCAAGAATAGCCGTCGTCTCATCCATTGGAAGCGCTGGCGTGCTACATTGTTGACGTTTGCATTGGGATCGCGCGGGCACCGCGGTGTTCGCGCATGGGATAAGGCGGTTACCATGGAATGTTCGCATCGTCTCGATCGGTTCGGCGCGGAGGTGTTTTCCTCGCTCAACGCGAAGCGTCTCAAGCTCGAGGCGGAGGGCCGTAAGATCTACAACCTCTCCGTGGGCACGCCTGACTTCGCGCCCTACGACCATGTGGTCGAGGCGTTGCGCAATGCGGCTGCAGACCCTGCGCAGTGGAAGTACAGCCTAGGCGACCTGCCCGAGCTCAAGCAGGCCGTTTGCGACTACTACGAGCGCCGCTTCGGCGTGGAGGGCATTACGCCCGACATGGTGGCCTCCTGCAACGGCACGCAGGAGGGCGTGGGGCATCTGGGTCTCGCCCTGCTTGATCCCGGCGATACCGTGCTCGTGCCCGATCCGTGCTACCCCGTGTTCGAGGCGGGCGTGAAGATTGCCGATGGCGAGCTCGCTTACTATCCGCTCAACGCCGAGCACGACTTCCTGCCCCATGTGCAGGGCATCGACCCCGCGGTTGCCGACCGCGCCAAATACATGATCGTGTCGCTGCCGGCCAATCCCGTGGGCAGCGTCGGCACGCCAGAGCTTTACGAGGAGATCATTGCGTTCGCGCGCGAGCATGATCTGTTGATCGTGCATGATAACGCCTATTCCGATATCGTCTACGACGGCCCGCGCGGCGGGAGCTTCCTGTCCTACCCCGGCGCGCTCGAGGTGGGCGTGGAGTTCTTCTCGCTCTCCAAGTCGTTCAACGTCACGGGTGCGCGGATCGGCTTCATCGTCGGCCGGCAGGATGTGGTCGCCGCCTTCGCGAAGCTGCGCAGCCAGATCGACTTCGGCATGTTCTTTCCCATCCAGAAGGCGGCCATCGCCGCGCTCACGGGTCCGCTCGACGAGGTCGAGCACCAGCGCATGATGTACCAGGAGCGCCGCGACGCGCTTTGCGACGGTCTCGAGTCGATCGGTTGGGAGCGCCCCAACGCGCACGGCTCCATGTTCGTGTGGGTCAAGCTGCCGGGCGGCCGTACGGATTCCATGGCGTTTTGCGAGGAGCTCATGGAGCGAGCGGGCGTCGTGGTCACACCGGGCGCGAGCTTCGGGCCGTCGGGCGAGGGCTACGTGCGCATGGCGCTCGTGCTGCCGCCGGATGGCCTGCGCGCCACCGTCGCCGCGATCGAGGCGGCGGGCATCAGGTAGCCGTTCCGAGAGAAGACGCGATCGGGGCCGCATCCGATAGCTCGGATGCGGCCCTTGCTGTGGGCGTGCCCCGCTCGCGTGCGCCGCGCGTCGACAGACCGGCGCCCACGCGGCTCCCGACCCCCGTTTCGCGTCGCCTACACGTCCGGAAGCCGCCCGGTTAGGCACATATTTCGATTTTGTACGATTGAGGCTCCAAACCCCACATTCGGAAAGTCTTTCAACTGGGCTTTTGTTAGTCGATATCCACCGGGTGGAGAAAACGCACCGGTAAACGCCGAGAATCAATCGTTCAAAATCGAAAAAAGTGTTTAGACACGACGCGCATTGCCGTTCTTCCCGCGACGGGGGAGGCGGGAAGCGGGTTATTCAGGACGTCGTCCTATCTATGTCCTTATTCCGCGCGGTTACCACTTGATCTCGATGTGGAGCCGTTCGACCACGAAGCGATAGAGTGCCAGGAACGGGCGCATGAGATGCCATTTGTAGAACCGCGAGGCGATGAAGAGCTTGATGAAGGCGCCGCGGTGCTTGAGGGCATAGCCGGCTTTCATGTACCGTGAGGTCTTCCAGAGCGGGAACCAACGGTCGAGGTACTCCGTCGTGAGTGCCAGCTCGCGTCCGAGGTCCATCTGGTCGCTCGCCGAGACGCGGAAGGGGATGGCGATCCCCATGTGGAGGAAGACCGTGGTCTCAAAGGCCTCAAGCAGCTTCGATTCCGGGACCTCGGCGAGGAAATGCTCCCGGATCTCCAGGAGCGCGCGGCGGATGCTCTCGATCTGCGGGGAGGTGATGGTGTTGATCATCGAGTCGGCGTGGATCATGTAGCGGTAGGGCGCGCTGCCGGTGAAGGCGACGGTCCCCTTCGTCGCGAGGTAGGCGAGCTGGCTGAGCGTCACATCCTCCAAGATCTGCGGCGGGTTGTCGAGCCGGTGCATGGATAGCAGCAACGAGCGCTTGAACATCTTGTTCCACGCCGCCGAGTTGATCGAGATGAGCTCGCCCGGGTCGTCTAGCGGGCGAAACGGCGGCCGGGCGTCATCCATCTCCACGGAGAGGACCTCCTGGGTCTCCTCGTCGATGCGCTTGAACCCACAGACCACGATATCGGCGTCGGCTTCCCGAGCGGTGTCGAGGAACGCCTGCACGAAGGTCTCATCGACGTAGTCGTCGCTGTCGAGGTATGCCACGTACTCCCCGCGGGCGACATCGGTCCCGCTCCAGCGGGCGTTCCAGAGGCCCGCGTTCTTCTGGTCGACGTAACGGATGAGCTCGGGGTGCGTCTCGGCAGCGGCGCGGATCAGCTCCAGCGTGGAGTCTTTGGACCCATCGTTCACGCAGATGACCTCGAAGGAGTCGGCCGTCTGCGCAAGCAACGAGTCGATGCAGCGCGGGAGCGTGCGCTCCGCGTTGTAACAAGGCACCACGACGCTGACGTTGATCGATTCCATGACCCTCACGTTCCGGGTTAGCTTGCCTCTCGTGCCGCCCATGATGCGAGGCGGCGTCGACCACACAGCAGTATGGTAACCCACGATCGCGCGCCGCGGCAAAACAGCGGTCGTGCGTTTCCTGTCGCGATGCATAGCCCTGATTAGCCGTCTGAAAATGGGGGAGAATCAGTAGCGTATAGACGGCCCCGCCGGCACCTGCCGGACGGGAGATGGGAGACAGCTATGATCAACGATCGTAAGGTGGCTATCGTCGGCTGCGGATTCGTGGGTTCCTCGTCAGCGTTCGCCCTCATGCAGAGCGGGCTCTTCTCGGAGATCGTCCTCATCGACGTCGACCGCGCCCGCGCGGAGGGCGAGGCGCTCGACATCGCGCACGGCGTGCCCTTCGCGAGCCCGTGCAAGGTCTACGCGGGCGACTACGCCGACGCCGCGGACGCCGCGATCATCGTGGTCACGGCCGGCGCCGCCCAGAAGCCCGGAGAGACGCGCCTCGACCTCGTGACCAAGAACGTGCGGATCTTCAGGTCCATCATCCCCAAGATCCGCGAAAGCGGCTTCGAGGGCGTTCTGCTTGTCGTCTCCAACCCGGTCGACGTCCTCACCTACGCCGCCATCCGCATGTCCGGCCTCCCCGAGGGCCAGGTCATCGGCTCGGGCACCGTGCTCGACACGGCGCGCCTCAAGTACATGCTAGGCGAGCACCTCGAGGTCGACCCGCGCGCCGTCCACGCCTACATCATGGGCGAGCACGGCGACTCCGAGTTCGCCGCGTGGTCGAGCGCCATGGTAGCGGGCGTGCCGCTCGACACGTTCTGTGAGATGCTCGGCCATCACGACCACGAGGCCGCCGAGCGCCGCATCGCGGAGAACGTCAAGATGAGCGCGTACGAGATCATCGAGAGGAAGCACGCCACCTACTACGGCATCGCCATGACCGTGAAGCGCATCTGCACCGCGATCATGCATGACGAGGACTCCGTGCTGCCGGTGTCGAGCCTCATGGTGGGCGAGTACGGCTTGAACGAGATCGCCATCTCCATGCCGACGGTCATCGGCCGCAAGGGCGTGGTGTGCCGCGTGCCCGTCGCGCTCTCCGATGACGAGATGACCAAGCTCCACAGCTCCGCGCAGGCGCTCAAGGAGATCATCGACCAGGTGGACTTCGAGGCGTAGCTCCGCGCTAGAATCGATTAGGTAGGGGAGTGCCGCCGGCCGGGCGGCTCGGCGCATGCGGACGGGGGAGTATGGCTGCAGAGCGGGATGAGGAGGCGCGGCGCGCGCACGGCGCCGACGCGCGCGAAGGCGGCACGATCGTCACCTATGCGCGCACCTGCCTCGACACGTTTCGGGAGCGCCCCTTGGGCGCGGTGGACAGCCTCATCCTCTCGTGGTTCGCCTACTTCCGCCTGCCCTCGGCCCTGCTGCGCGACGTGCCCGCGCTCACCGGGCCTGAGGGCGCGCCGCTTCCCGCCCTCATGCGCGCGGAGTTCTTCGACGAGATGATGGGCACGAGCTGGGACCCCGAGGGCAGCCGCGAGCTTCTGTGCGCCGCCTGCGCGAGCCCGCGCTTCCGCACCGTCCGCGTGGCACTCTACCGCGCCCTTTCCAACGAGGAGCGCGAGGAGCAGTTCGCAGCCGTCACCTTCATCCTGCCGGGTGGCGCGGTCTACGTGGCCTTCCGCGGCACGGACTCGACGATCGTGGGCTGGAAGGAAGACTTCAACATGGCCTTCCAGAGCCCCGTGCCGGCGCAGGTGTCCGCCGCGGCCTACCTCGAGCGCGTGGCGGGGGAGTACGCGGGCCCGCTCTACGTGGGCGGTCATTCCAAAGGCGGCAACCTTGCCGTCTACGCAGCCATCATGCTGCCCCACGCGCAGCAGGATCGCATCGTGCGCGCGTTCTCGCACGACGGCCCTGGCTTCAACGAGAACTTCCTGCGGGGCCGCGGGTTCGCCCGCATGCGCGACCGCATCGATAAGACCCTGCCACGCTCGTCGGTCTTTGGGATGATCTTCGAAGACCAGGAGGACTACTCCATCGTGGACAGCACGAGCTTCGCCCTGCTCCAGCACAACCCCTTCTCGTGGGTGGTCGACGGTGCGGAATTCCGCTGCGTGGAGCGCATCTCCGCCGGCGCGCGCTACGTGGATTCCACGCTTGCGAGCTGGATGCGCAGCGTCACGCCCGAGGAGCGCGGCCGCTTCATCGATACGGTCTTCGACGTCATCGGCGCGGCAGACAGCGAGCGCTTCGCCCAGATACGCGACAACTGGCAGGTCACCTTGCCAAAGATGCTCGCTGCGGCGGGAGACATCGACCCCGAGACGCGCCAGCTCATCATGCGCACGATCCGCGCTCTCGTGAAGTGCGCAACGCTCGGCCAGGCGGCAGATGCCGCTGCGCGCATGGCAGCCGCCGCGAGCGACGCCGCCGCCAAAATGGCCGAGCATCTCCCAACGACGCGTCCCCGGCTCTAGCGGTTCTCGATCGAGCCGATGTTGCGGAGCTCGATGGAGATGAGGCCGTTCGGCTCGTTGCGGAATGCGATGTAGTCGGAGTTCGAGCCCATCTCCGCGGGAAAGGTGATCTCGATGCCGGTATCCGTGCGGATCTTATGGTTGCGCACGGTGGCGCGCTCTACCTGGGAGCGCTCGGCCCGCACGCGCTGGGGCACCTGCTCGCGCTCGAGCGCCTGCTTGACCTCGTCGCGCACCTGGGGCTCGTCCTCGAAGATGTCGTCCACGATGTCCCACGGCGGCAGTTCCTCGTCCTCCTCCACGCGCTCGACCATCGCGGCTTTGGTCATGGCGAGCGCTACGGCGGTGTTCGCGCCGTGCTCCTCGGCGACCGCGGCGACCACGCGCGTCACCGTGTCGATGACCTCCTTGGTGGAGATGCCGGTCTCGCATTGGAGGAGCCCGTCGGGGATGAGCATGGTCTCGGTGCCGGCGATGGTGCGCGGTTTGTCCTGGTAGAGCACCGCGAGCGAGCTCGCGCGGACGAGCGCGTATGAGGTCACCTTCTGCGATGGGTTGGGAAGGATCGCGTAGTGGCGGGCGATTTCCGCCTCGACGGTACCGTTCACGTTGGCGACCTCGTGCATGAAGGCCATGCGGCTCGCCATGAGGAGGACGGCGAACCAGCGCGCGTCCTCGTCGTCGGTGAAATCGGCGATGAGGATGTCCGTGGACTCGGGTTTCTCCGCGCGGGCGAGCTCCTGGGCCAGGAACTCGGCGATTTGGTGCGAGAGGTCGATGAACTCCCGCTCGCCGAAGAAGTAGCGGCGGAGCTCCCCGGCGAAGGCGGAGCCCTCGGCGAAGGTGCCGGGGCGGTTGTCCGCCGCGGTGCGGGCGCGGCGCAGGTGCTTCGCGACGAACCCCTTCACGGCCCGCGTGTCGAGCGCGAGCTCGCGCGCGGAGAATACGTTCACAGCCGACTCGGCGTCGAGCACGTGCAGGATGGCGTGGTTGATGTTCATGGCGGGCCTTTCAAGGTTGGGCGAGCGGTGCCATTGTCCAGAGATTCAGATTGTAGGGGATATTACCCCTGCAAGCGCTGATATGTTCAAAGGTGGTTCATCGTGGTGAAGAGCGCGCCTAGGAAAAGAAACCGGGCGTTTCGTTTCCTATCGAATCTGCTTGCCGTGTCAGGGCGCGGACGCGCCTAGACCTCTGTGTATAATCGAATATGCTTTGTGCCGCTGATGTGCGGCTTGTGTTTTTATGAAAGGTTCTACTGTATGCGTAGCGATAAACATGCTTTGGTTTCGGTAATCGTCCCGATTTTCAACGTCGAGAAGTACCTTGATCAGTGCTTGGATAGTATTTCAGCCCAGACGCACAAGAATCTTGAGATCATTTGCATCAATGACGGAAGTACCGACGGCTCGCTCGAGATCATCAAGAGACACGCACAGCAAGACGACCGAATTCACATAATCGATAAGGAGAACGGAGGTTACGGCGTAGGCTGCAATCTCGGAATCCAGGAAGCTCACGGCGAGTGGATTTCTATCGTCGAGCCTGATGACTGGATCGATGCATCGATGTACGAGGACATGCTTACCTTCGCCTCGAGTTTCGAAGAGACGATCGATGTCATCAAAACACCGTGGTGGAGTGTGGAGAAGTGGGATAGTCCAAAAACACAGCGCATCAAGCACTGCAAGCTTCACAAGCGTATCAAAACTTCCAAGAAGCCGTTCACGCTCGAGGAACATCCGCTTCTCATCGAGATCCATCCTGGGATTTGGTCGGCAATCTATCGCAAAGGCTTCCTTGGGGAGAAGCGCATCCGATTCCCTGAGTATCCGGGAGCTGGTTGGGCTGATAACCCGTTTTTGGTTGAAACGCTCTGCCAAGCGAAGGCGATTATCTATCTCGATAAACCCTATTACTACTATCGAGCGGACTTGCCCGACTCGACGTTAAACCATAAAAGCGAGGACGCTATCGCTCGCCCGTTTGACCGGTGGATTGATATGACGGAAGTAATGGAGCGCATCGGCGTAAAGGATCTTGGCGTATGGCAATCCCATTACCTCAGGGGATTCAACTACATCGATGGTGCCCGTTATGACGATGGGGAAGATAATCCCATCGTGGTGAAGAAGACCAATGAAGTTTTCCAACACATGAAAAAGGAGTACGTGCTGAATAATCCCAAGCTCAACAAAACTCGCAAACGCCGGTATCTTGAGGCGATGGGCTTGGACACATCGAATATTCCGATGAATGGGAGGTTCAGCCACTTTATTCATGAGACGGCAGAGACCGTTCGAATCGATGGGCCGTTTATTTTCCTAAAGAGGGTATGGATTTTAGTGCACGGGGCGAAGAAGCATCCCAAGGATTAGGGAACGCCAATCGCTGATCATTTTGAAAAACTGTGTATAGATACTCAATGGCGTACACTTCGAATTGATAGAAATGTTTGCTCGCAGTGATAATTGTGCCAGCAAGGCAACGCCGGGCGGGGCAGCCCGGCGCGTCGAAAGGAACATCCGCCCATGAAGGCCATCATCCCCGCAGCGGGCCTCGGCACCCGCTTCCTCCCCTCCACGAAGTGCACTCCCAAGGAGATGCTGCCGGTGCTGGACAAGCCGGTCATCCAGTATGTGGTGGAGGAGGCGCTCGAACCCGAGGGCGTCGACGATGTCATCATCGTCACCTCGCCCGGCAAGCCCGAGCTCCTGAGCTACTTCCAGCCCGATCGCTCGCTCGAGGGTCTGCTGCGCGAGCGCGGCAAGGCGGCTTACGCCGACGCTGTCGCTGCCACCGGCTCCATGCCCGTTGATTTCCGCTATCAGTACGAGCCGCGCGGCCTCGGCCATGCGATCCGCTCTGCCGCCGATGCCGTGGCGGGCGAGAGCTTCCTCGTGCTGCTCGGCGACTACGTCGTCCCTGGGCGCGACATCTGCACGAAGATGCTCGATGTCTCGCAGGCGCACGGCGGCGCGAGCGTGATCGCGGTGGCGCCCTGCGCGCCCGAGGGGGTCTCTCGCTACGGTGTCATCGCTGGCGAGCGCGCCGGTTCGCTGCCGGGTTCCGAGGACGCCGCCGACTGCGAGCCGGGCGCGGTGTGGCGCGTCTCCGGTCTGGTGGAGAAGCCCGCAGCCGAGGAGGCGCCCTCCAACCTCTACATCGTCGGCCGCTATCTGCTGAGCCCGCTGGTCATGGATCTGCTCGCCGACCAGGAGCCCGGTGCCGGCGGCGAGGTGCAGCTCACCGATGCCATGGCTCGCTCGCTTGACCGCGAGAACATGTACGCCGTCGTCATCGACCCGCTCAGCGGCTACGACACCGGTACCCCTTCCGGCTGGATGGCCACCAACGCCCTCATGGCCGCCGAGGATCCACGCTTCAGCGGCGCCTTCTGGGATGCCATCGAGGAGCGCGGCGGCCTCAAGCGCTGATAGTTAGTTTCCCTGCAAACGATTGCTGTATCGAAGGAGTAGTTAGTGATGAAGTCTCGTTGGTTCAAGCTGCTAACTCGGTTCTTCTTGGTTGGAGTAATCGCTCTTATCAGCTTCAGTTCACAAGTTTTGTATGCCGATACAACTGATGCAGATGCTCACGCAGAGACTGATTCAAATGGGGGCAGCAATCCCGATATTCCTCTTGATGCCTCCTACGAAGAGTTCATAGACTATGCTGACACCTATTTGCAGGATATGCCTGATCCTGAGCATATGTGGAGCGGTGATAGCGGTATTTCCCTATTCAGCGATGTCCCCTCATTGCTAAGCACTTCTCCCTATTGGGGGTCCGTTGACGGGCACAAAGTGTTCTACGATGCAAATGGTGCTGTGTATGCGAATCCTGCGATCAAGGTGATCGATGTCTCGGTCCATCAGGGAATTATTGATTGGGAAGAGGTCAAGAATTCTGATGTCGATGCGGTGATTCTCCGCATCGGATATGGCGTCGGTAACGAGGACGGTCAATTTGAGCGAAATCTCGCTGAGGTTCGACGCCTGGGTATTCCATACGGAATATATCTGTATAGCTATGCATATGATTCCAATTTTGCAGCAAGGGAGGCCGCTTGGACTGCTACGCTGCTCGACCGCTACGGCACGGAAGGTATGGAGCTTCCGATCTATTACGATCTCGAGGAATTCGTGTGGACTGGATACTATCCGCCCACTGATCCCGATGAGTATGAGGCGATTGTCAATGCGTATTGTGACACCATGGCCTCGCGTGGGTATTCGAACGTCCACGTTTATAGCTATCGCGCCTATCTGCAAACAGCGCTGAATAAGCCGAGCATCTGGGAGCGGACCTCATGGATTGCCGCTTATACACGGACGATCGGTATTGATAATCCATATTACGTTGGACAGCGGGGATGGCAGTACACCGCATCCGGTTCTGTTCCCGGCATTAACGGTAATGCCGATATTAGCGCTTTCACCAACTGGGATTTCGTAAATGTTGAAGAAATGCCTCTTGTCGATTTGGATGATGGCACCTATTACATCAACGCTCATCTTAAAGATTCGTCGGGCGTGACAATACCGGGCGGGAGCCTGGAGGCGGGGACACAAACTCAGCTGTGGTCTTATGATCATTCTGCATCGCAGCGCTTCCTGTTCACTCGTCAAGATGATGGTAGTTACGTAATAACCAACGAGGCTTCTGGCTTAGCCCTCGACGTGCAATCTGCCATTGCACAGGACGGCGCTGTTGTTCAACAATATGAGCCCAACGGAACCCCCGCTCAACGTTGGTTTATACGTGATAGCGGAAATGGATACTACCTGCAATCCGAGCTGGGAAATTGGGTGCTCGATATCGAGGCGGGCATGTCTTCAGATGGCACGTCTATACGTCTTTATTCACCTAACGGATCAGCTGCACAGAGATTCATGCTTGCGGCACCCTCCTCGGTCCCCACTGACACCGCTTTGCGCATTTCGAGTTCGCTGGACAATGCAAAGGTTATTGATATCGATGGAGCATCTCGCAACGACGGGGCTAGAGCTCAGCTGTATTCATGGAATCAGACCGACGCACAACTTTTCATATTTCGCGAGGTCGGCAATGCGATTTATGAGATAGAGAGTGTTGAAACTGGTAAAGTCATCGAAGTGGGAGGCGGCCAAACCGGTGACGGTGCAAAGGTCAATCAGTACTCAAGAAACGGAACTCTATCTCAGCATTGGAGCATACTCGATACCGGGGATGGTTTGCTGACGTTCATCAATTGCAATACAGGCAAAGCGCTCGATGTTCCTGCAGGAGTAGCCGCTGATTTTACGCAGTTACAGATTTTTAGCAGGAACAATTCAAGCGCTCAAAGCTGGATGATCGAAGAATATCCAACCTCGCGAGAGCGTATCGATCAATTTGCTCAGGAAAACCGTGGTACCGTGGTTGAGGGAACTTATGCAATTGCATCGGTAATGGATCAGACGCGAGTTATCGACGTGAGTGCAGGTTCACAATCTAATGGCGCAAATGTGCAGCTCTATCTCTCTAATGGGAGCGGAGCTCAGCTTTGGCATTTTTCCGAGGATGAAGACGGGTATCTGACGATTACGAACGTTGGCTCCCAGAAGGCACTGGATGTTAATGCCGGCGCAAAGACCAACGGCACTAACATTCAGCAGTTCGAATCTAATGGTTCATACGCTCAGAAATGGATCGCCGTGAGGGACTCCAATGGGGCGATTACGCTGTATTCCGCCCTCGCCGAGAACATGGTGCTTGATCTTTCATGCGGTTCGACAAGCGATGGCACAAATGTGAACCTGTTCGAGAATAATGGTTCAGACGCTCAACGGTTCCGTCTTTTCTCTGCACTAGATGTTCCGGAAAGCGATGATTCTTTGGAGAACGGTACTTACGAGATCGTAGCCCCTTCAGGCAAAGTCTTCGACATTCCTGGGGGGTCAACAGCAGATGGAGTTCAGCTGCAAGTATATGAAGCGAATGGGACTAGTGCCCAGAGCTTTGTCGTTACATATGATGACTCGCTAGGCAGCTATACCTTCAGTTCGTTATCTTCAGATAAGGTCCTTGAGGTCGCTAACGGCTCCTTTGTTCCCGGCGCTGGTGTGCAGCAAACGGGCGCATCGGCTGTTAATGCGTTGCAAGGTCATTGGGCTATCGAGAGCATAGATGATGAAACCTATCTCATCTACAACACTTCCAATGGACTCGTGATTGGCCTGTCGGACCACGACCAGTTGATTATGGTTGCGCCTGACGATAGTCGCGCGGTGGCATGGAAATTCAATCACTCGAGCACTCCTGGGACGACAGAAGAGCTTGAAGCGATTGCTTCTGATCAGGGTGTAGTGGTTGAGGACGGTGTTTATCGAATCCTTTCATCGCACGATGACGATTACGCCCTTGATGTCTCTGCAGGCGGCAAGGACAACGGTTCGAATGTGCAGATTTACACAGCGAACGGTACGCGTGCTCAAGAATGGCAGATCACGAACCTACCCAATGGATTTGTCACGATAACCAACGTGAATTCTGGAAAATGCCTCGACGTTGCAAACGGTGCGACGGTCAGTGGGTCAAACGTTTGGCAGTATGAGAGCAATGGCACGATAGCGCAGGAGTGGCTGCCCGTTCGTCAGGATGATGGATCAATCGTCTTGTTCTCGGCAATTGGCAATGGTCTTGTTCTCGATGTCCAGGGCGGCGTTATTCAAGATTATGCTAACGCCTGGATCTACACGGTGAATTACAGCGACGCACAGCGGTTTTCCATTGTTGAATAAACTGATGGGTGTTGCCATTGTCTAGTATGGCGGGAGTTAGGAGTCGTCGCATGAAGGGAATCGTTTTGGCAGGAGGGTCTGGCACGAGGCTGTACCCGCTCACACTTGTTACATCCAAACAACTACTGCCTGTGTATGATAAGCCCATGATCTACTACCCGCTCTCAGTGCTCATGATGGCGGGCATCCGAGATATTCTTATCATCTCGACGCCAACGGATTTGCCGAATTTCGAACGCTTGCTGCGTGACGGATCTGACTTTGGAATCAACCTGTCTTACGCAGAGCAGCCATCGCCTGACGGTTTGGCGCAGGCGTTTATTATTGGCGAAGATTTCATTGGCGGTGAGCCTTGCGCGCTTGTGCTGGGCGACAACATCTTTTACGGGAATGGTCTCTCTAGGCATTTGCGCCGCGCTGTTCAAAATGCCGAGCAGAACGGTGGCGCAACAGTGTTCGGATACCACGTGAACGATCCGGAGCGCTTCGGTGTTGTCGAATTCGATCGTGATTTCAACGTTGTTTCCATAGAAGAGAAGCCAGAGCACCCCAAGAGTTCATATGCGGTTACCGGCCTATATTTCTATGACGGCAGAGTTTGTGATTTTGCTAAGCGGGTAACTCCATCAGCCCGCGGTGAGCTGGAGATAACGGATCTCAATAGGATGTATTTGGAGGACGGTTCGCTTTCGGTGGTGACTCTCGGTCGCGGCTATGCGTGGCTCGACACGGGCACCATGGAGAGTCTATACGAGGCTGGGGAGTTCGTTCGCGCTGTTGAGCGGGCTCAGGATACGCCGGTTTCCGTCCTTGAGGAGATAGCTTTTGAGAATGGTTGGATCAAGCGGGAGCAGTTGCTAGTATGTGCCGAGCGCTACGGAAAGAGCGTCTACGGCCAGCACCTGAAGAAGGTTGCCGACGGCATGTTCATCAAGCGGCCGGTGGATTAGAAAGCCTTTGTCCCGACGATTGTCCTGCTCCACGCATGAACAACCAGAAGTCTAGGAGAACCATGTCAGAAGAGATCTTCGAGCCCACGAACATCATCGTCACGGGAGGCTGCGGCTTCATCGGCAGCAACTTCGTGCACTACGTGGTGAACAACTGCCCCGGCGTGCACGTGACGGTGCTCGACAAGCTCACCTACGCCGGCAACCCCGAGAACATCGCGGGGCTGCCCGCCGAGCGCGTCGAGCTCGTGGTGGGCGACGTCTGCGACGCCGAGCTCCTGGATCGCCTCGTCCCCGGGCACGATGCCATCGTGCACTACGCGGCCGAGAGCCACAACGACAACTCCATCGCCAACCCCGAGCCGTTCCTGCGCACCAATGTGGAGGGCACGTACTGCCTCCTCGAGGCCGCGCGTAAGTACGGCGTGCGTTACCACCATATCTCGACCGACGAGGTCTACGGCGACCTGGCGCTCGACGACCCGGCGCGCTTCACGGAGGAGACCCCGTACCACCCTTCGAGCCCGTACAGCTCCACGAAGGCGAGCTCGGACCTTCTGGTGCGCGCGTGGCACCGTACCTTCGGCGTGCGCGCCACGATCTCCAATTGCTCGAACAACTACGGTCCCTACCAGCACATCGAGAAGTTCATCCCGCGCCAGATCACCAACATCCTGGAGGGGATCCGGCCTAAGCTCTACGGCGACGGCAAGAACGTCCGCGACTGGATCCACACCGACGACCACTCGAGCGCCGTGTGGACCATCCTCACCAAGGGCAAGATCGGCGAGACCTACCTCATCGGCGCCGACGGCGAGAAGTCGAACATCGAGGTGCTCCGCGCCATCTTGGAGCGCATGGGCAAGGATGCCGACGACTTCGACTGGGTGCGCGACCGCCCCGGTCACGACCGCCGCTACGCCATCGATTCGACCAAGCTCCGCCGCGAGCTGGGTTGGCAGCCGCGCCACACCGATTTCTCCGAGGGCCTGGACCAGACCATCGCGTGGTACACCGCCAACCGCGCCTGGTGGGAGGGCGCCAAGGCCGCCACGGAGGCCAAGTACGCCGCACAAGGACAGTAGGGAAGCGGGAGGCCGAGCATGCGCATTTTGGTTACGGGCAGCAAGGGGCAGCTGGGCAACGAGCTCAGGCGCCTCCTCGCGACCGGCACGGCCGAGATCGGCCCCGTGCCGGACGTCTATGCGGGGGTCAAGGCCCACTTCGTCGACGTCGACGAGCTCGATATCACCGACCGCGATGCCGTCGATGCGTTCTTCGTCGACGACTCGTTCGATGCGGTGGTCAACTGCGCGGCAATGACGAACGTCGACGGATGCGAGACGGCGGAGGATGCTGCCTACCGCGTGAACGCACTTGGCCCTGAGAATCTCGCCCGGGCCTCCGCCCGTCAGGGTGCCAAGTTTGTTCAAGTTTCAACCGACTACGTGTTTCCCGGCGATGAACCCGGCGAGCGCATCGAGTCCGATGTGACTGGTCCTATCAGCGCCTATGGTCGAACCAAGCTTGCCGGTGAAGAGCTTTCACTCGCCGCGAACACCAGGACTTTTGTGGTGCGTACCGCTTGGCTCTACGGTTATGTGGGGAAGAACTTCGTGAAGACGATGTTGCGCCTCGCACATGAGCTCGGAGCTATGGAGGTTGTCGACGACCAGATGGGTAATCCCACTTCGGCAAATGATCTCGCCTATGAGATCCTGCAGCTCCTCACTACTGAGGAGTACGGTATCTACCACTGCACGAATAAGGGCATCTGCTCGTGGGCAGAGTTCGCCAAAGCCATTGTCGAGCGCGCAGGGTTTGACCCCGCCATTGTCACGCCCTGCACATCGGATGAATATGCCGCCGCCCATCCTTTGGCCGCCCGCCGTCCAAGATATTCGGCACTAAAAAACAAGCACTTGGAAGAGACTGTTGGCGATAAAATGAGACCATGGAATTTGGCGCTTGACAGTTATTTTGCCAACTTGAAGCTTGGCCAGTAAGATGCTCGACAGTCAGGCTGTGTTCAAACGGCTTGGCCCGTTCTACTGAAAACGCTACAATATACGATAGTCTATGAGTTGAGTTCTATAGGGGGCCTGCTTCAATATGACGAAATATCTTAATTGTTGGCGTGCGTTCCTGAAGCTTTTGGTTCCAGCAACGGCATTCATCGCGTTGGCTCTTCCCTCTCCTGCGTTTGCCGTCAGCGTGACCCCTAACGATGATAACGGGTCTAGTGTTGTCCAAGGACTCCCCGCTTATCCTGAACACAGTGGTTCTGATAGCGATTATCTTGGATGGAATGACGCCTCAGACGTCGACACGAGCGGCGATTCGATATACGAACGCAATAACTTTACGAATGTAGGTGGCTCTCAGTCCGATTATTCCGATCTGAATGCGGATGATAATAATGCAGAGTCAGTTCATAAGGATGACGAGGACGCTTCCGGTAATAGCGGAGATAGCGACAATATGACGTCGGAGTCTGAGTTCGGGAACGTGTCAAATAATGAGGATTCTTCAGCAGAAGAGGGAGATTACTCAAAGGAGGAGCAGGGCACTGAGGAATCATTTGATGCGAGTGATGATCTAACCACCGGCGATGGCTCTGAAACAATCGAGAAACCCGAAGAAGGGGATAGCGCCACTGGTGATCAGGGCGATGTTGAACCGGATGAGAAGCCGGAAGTTGCTCCACCAGTTGAGGGGATTGATAGCAACAAGACTTACATCATTCAGTCCGGCGTGAATGGAAACCAAGTTTTGGATGTTGCGGGTGGTTCAACCTCAGATGGCTCCAATGTCCAGATTTATGAGAGCAACATGAGCGCTGCCCAGAAGTGGCAGTTTGTATACGAAAACGGATTCTATACGATTCATCTTGCTGGCACTGATAAGGTTCTGGATGTAGCTGGAGCTCTTGCAGCCGATGGCGCTAATGTTCAGATTTGGACCGCCAACGGTACCGATGCGCAGCTGTGGCATATCATCAAACAGGGCAACGCATACATTTTCGTTTCGAAGCTTAATCCGAATCTTGTTCTTGATCTCTTTGGTGGCGGTACTGGGAACGGAACCAATGTACAGATTTGGACTGCGAATCAATCTAATGCCCAATTGTTCCATCTCGTTCTAGCTGAACTCAGTGAGCCGGTCGCTCCCGGTGAGGAGCTTCCTGAAGACGGTTCTTACATTATCGTTGCCGGAAGCGAGAACGGTAACACGGTTGTTGATGTTTCCGCCGGCTCTACGCAGAACGGTGCGAATATTCAGCTTTGGGAAAACAATGGATCGAATGCCCAGAAATTCTACTTCAAGTATGACGGACAAGGGTATTACACGATTTACTCCATCTCTTCTGGAAAAGCCCTGGACGTCTCTAATGGAAATATGATTCCAGGTGCTAACGTTCAGCAATGGGATGCTTATGCTACTCTTCAGCAGAAATGGGCTTTGCATAAGAACGATGACGGCTCCTATTCATTTATCAATGCCGCAAACGGCCAGGCTCTCGATATCTTCGGTGGATTACTCGCTAATGGATCGAATATTCAGACCTATACAGCCAATGGGAGTCTTGCTCAGAAGTTTTGGCTGAGACTTTGCGATAACCCTGCGGCAGGCTCCGGCACAATCATCGAAGACGGAGAGTACGTCATTGAGTCGTCTTCAAATTTGGTGATGGTTGTTGAGGTTGCCAATGGATTGAAAAACGACGGTGCAAACGTCCAGATTTATCAGAGCAACATGACCGGTTCTCAACGATGGACTTTTACACGATACGGTAATTCCGAGTACTACACGATTGGTTTGAGCGGGACGGATAAGGTTCTGGATGTCGATTCCGCGAGTGTCCGAGATGGCGCTAATGTTCATATCTTTACTGCCAATGGTTCTGATGCTCAACTCTGGAAACTGGTGGAGAAGGACGGCACTTACATGCTCGTCTCTAAAATTCGCCCTGATCTCGTTATCGACCTTTTTGCGGGGGGAGTGACTAATGGGACGAATGTCCAGGTTTACTCCGCGAACGGAAGCGTTGCTCAGAGGTTTTACCTGCGTCCCTTTGTTTCCGATTTACCGCAAGGCGTTACAGATGTTGAGGGTTCATTTTTGATTGTTGCCGGGTCGGCGCCTGGCGGTAACTACGTGGCGGATATCGCCGCGGGTTCACTTGGCAACGGAGCGAATGCACAGATTTTCGAGAAGAATGAATCGGGAGCGCAGAGGTATTACTTCAATAAGAATGCTGATGGAACTTACAGCATTACGGTTGTAGGAACGGGAAAAGTGCTCGATGTCAAAGATGGCAATATCGTTGCTACAACCAATGTCCAACAATGGGAAAACAATGGTTCTGATGCCCAGAAGTGGATTCTTATCGAGAATGAGGATGGATCCTACACCATCATTAATAAGGCGAACGGGCTTGCACTTGATGTTGCGAACGGGCAGTTTGCGAATGGCTCGAATCTTCAGGTCTTCTTCCCAAATGGGAGCGCTTCACAGAAGTTCTGGCTTAAGGAAATTGCAGCATTCAGCGATGGAATCTATACGATTAACCCTGTTACCGATCCGAATAAAGTTTTTGATGTTGCTGCCGGGTCGAGCGCAAGTGGGGCGGTCATACAGATTTACGACTCGAATAATACCTTGGCACAGAGATTCAAGCTTATCTACAATCGTGAGACCGATTCATATTGGATTCGGACTGCGGCCTCTGGTGGTGTAATTGCCACTGACGGCAGCTCCGTTATCCAAGTGGGCAGTTCGATGTCTGATGCAGATACTTCGAATGGATGGAAGCTTGTTTGGAACGGAACGTTTTTCTCGCTCGCCAATCGGGATGGCCTTGTCATTTCTCTTGGTGCAGCCGGGACCGCAAACGGAGCGGGGCTCACAATCGCTGATATGAACGGTTCCTCGTCACAGCATTTCCTGTTCCTCTCTACACGACTTATCGCGGATGGCCTTTATGAGATCCATTCTGGATAAGATTCTTCTTTAAAATTTGATATTGTAGCTGGATCAAGTGCTTCTGGCGCAAATGTGCAAGTGTATACCGACAACAATTCTGTAGCTCAGAAGTTTTACATTATTTCTTACGGCAACAGCTATATTATTAAGAGTTTTGTATCCCAGAAAGTGCTTGACGTGGATAGCGGATCCCAAATAGCCGGTGCAAACGTTCATCAATGGGAGATGAATCACTCTAATGCGCAACTTTGGAATGCGGATATTGCCGATGGCGGAGGGATTGCGTTCCTCAATGTTGGATCCGGTCTCGCGCTTACGGTAGCTCAAAACAATAACGTATACCAAGATGAATTTGAGGAGGGCTTCTCTCGTTCTCAAGCATGGACTATTGAAGTCACGCAGGGATACGGCTGGGTTTCTCGTGATGGTGTCTGGTTCTTCTATTATAAAGATGGGACGTCGCAGTCTTTCTCGAATGCTGCGTATAGTGCGTATCAAGCGATTCAGAATTGGACAAGTAAAACGAATTATCTGATTTGCGTTGATAACGATAATTTCCGCACGATTGTCTTTAAGGGATCCGCAGGCAACTGGGAGCCAATTAAAGACTGGATTTGCAGTGTCGGTACAACTAACAAGCATGATCCAACTTATGGAATAACTGCTCGTGGCGTTTTTGAGGTCTTGGGCAAAGGCTATATCATGGGTAATGATCCAGATTATTATTACTGGACTGAATTTTTCATTCCCAGCGGTAGTCCTGACGGTGAAGGTCAGCGCTTCCATTCGACTGGATATTATCGCGGAACGGGATATCCCGGCGTTCCGTATGATACGACGATCGGACATGCAGAAACTCATGGCTGTGTCCGCTTGGAGCTCGACAATGCAAAGTGGATTTATGATTTTATTCCTTTAGGCACGTTGGTTTATATATATCCGAGTGCATAGGTTAGCGTTTTAACGAATAGTGTGAGGGAAGGAACTACTCCTTCCCTCTTTTCTTAAACCAGTTTAATAGACGGGTAGTCGGGCAACTATAGTGAGTAGTCGAATCGCATAACGATTATGAACGGATGGAAGTAGATCACTCTTTTTGGATGAAGGGTGCGTACGGTAAGGTACCGTCAAGTTTCTTGCGCACTTTCCGACAGCCCCATAGGCCCGCCGCCCGGTGCGGCTACTCGTCCAGTAGCGTCACGTCCAGGTAGCGCCTCGAGCCCCACTCGCTCTCGGCCACGTACTTGAGCCTGGCGGTGACGAGCATGAGCGCGGACCTCCCGTCGGTACCGTCAAGATTCTTGCGCACTTTCCGACAGCCCCATAGGCCCGCCCTCCGGTGCGGCTACTCGCCCGGCAGCGTCACGTCCAGGTAGCGCCTCGAGCCCCACTCGCTCTCCGCGACGTACTTGAGCCTGGCGGTCACGAGCATGAGGGCGCTCCTCCCGTCGGGGAAGGTGCCCACGACCCTCGTCCTGCGCCGGATCTCGCGGTTCAGCCTCTCGATGGCGTTGTTGGTCCTGATCCTCCTCCAGTGCTCCCTCGGGAAGCGCGTGTAGGCCAGCGTCTCCGCGTAGCCGTCCCTGACGACCTTCGCGGCCTCCCTCAGCCTCATGGAGTCGAGTTCGTCGGCCACCTCGAGGGCCTTGGCCTCGGACGCCTCGCGCGACTCCATGGCGTGGACCGCCTTGAGCATGGCGGCGACCTTCGGCCTCCTCGACTTCGGGACCCTCGCCAGCACGTTCCTGTAGAAGTGCACGGTGCAGCGCCGGTAGGCCGCCCCCGGGAAGACCTCGGCGATGGATCCCACCATGCCGGCGGCCTTGTCCCCGGTGAACATCCTCACGCCGCGCAGCCCGCGCGACTTGAGCCACGAGAGGAACCCCCGCCAGCACTCCGCCGACTCCGTGAACCCCTCGGCGGCGCCGATGACCTCGCGGAAGCCGTCTGTGTTTAGTCAAGTCTTGCTTTCGGAAAGGGACTGCGGTGGGAATCCTGGACCAAATCCATCCTATGCGACTAGTCCCAAATCCCTTCGGTACTGCATGGGGCTCTTGTAATCCAGGTCGCTCTTGATCCTGATGTCACGATACCATCTCAGATACGCGTCGAGCATGGTGATGAACTCCTCGATTGTAACCCCATCCCAGTCGCGTCCGTAAAAAAATTCCACCTTGAGCCTTCCGAAGAAGCCCTCGCACCTCGCGTTGTCGGGGCTGCAGCCCTTCCTCGACATCGATCTGACCAGGCCGTTCTCTTCGCATATCTTTATCCAGCCTGGCCAGCGATAATGACCGCCTCTATCCGAATGCACGGCCGGGTGGTCGCCCTCGTCGAGCCACTCACACGCTCCGAGCAGCGAGGAGTTCGCCATCTCGGCATCGGGAGACGTGGAGATCGACCAGCTCAGCGGCATTCCGTCGAAACAGTCGACGATTGGCGAGAGATAGGCCTTGCCGGCGGGGATGCGGAACTCGGTGACGTCCGTTATCCATGTCTCGTTCGGGCTGTCGGCGCGGAAGTGGTGCTTTCCCCGCTCGTCTAGCAGTAGGTTCGGAGGCGCTGCGGACGTCTCGCCCTCGTAGGAGCTGTAGCGCCGCTTCTTCTTGGCGGCGCATGCGACCAGGTTCTCCTCGGCCATAATGGCACGCACGGTCCACTCGCCGACTCGGCTCTCAGATCCAGACCCGGCGTTGACCTCGGCGACGATGCGCCTGTAGCCGTAGGTGCCGCCGCTGGATTCGAACGCCGCTATTACCGCCTCCCTGGCGGACGCGTGTTCCTCGGTCTCGCCTTTGAGCTGCACGTTCCTCGCGTACTCGTAGCTGCTCTTGGCCATGCCCACCACGGGGAGCAGCTCGCAGAGCTTATACTTGGTCCTCAGCGCCGTCACCATCGCCGCCTTCTCCGCGTTGGCCAGGCGGTCCGGGTCGGCGCCCGGGTCTTTTTTTACTATCTCGAGGGTCGCCTGGCGTACGTCGAGCTCAAGCTGCACCTTTCTGAGCTGCATCTTCGCCTCTCGCAGCATATCTTGAAGCTGCTCGATGTCATCGGGCAGGTCGTCGAACTCCTTGCTCACGGGTTCTCCCTTCTTCTCGGGTCCCCCGTTATTATCGCCCATCATCTCCCTGCGCCAGAAGTAGGGTGCGGTCCTCGACACGCCGTGACGCTCGGCTATCACCGCGGCGGGCCCAGTCCTCGCCTCCAGCTCCGCCACCACCTGCACCTTCTTCTCGATTGGAATCGGCGGCGTCTTTGGGTTCGGGCCCCTATACTTGCGCTGCCCGGGCGCTATCTCGTCGATCCAGTCGCCGAGCACCTCGCGGCTCTTGGGATATCCCAGCGCCCTCATCGTCCTCACCAGGCTCTTTCCATGCTCGAGGTAGTGCTCGACGGCGCGCTGCTTCATCTCTGCGGTGTACCTCGGATCGGTGGCGAACTTGCTCTCGGGCACCTCACCGGTTTTCTTGTACTCGTTCCACCAGTTACGCAGGCAGGCTCTCGTCGGATATCCTAACTCTGCGACGGTGTCGGCGTAGCTATGGTCGAATTTGATGAAGGTCTCTATCGCGCGCTTCCTCTGCCCCTGGCTGTACATGCGGTTCTCCTCCTGTCCCGCCTTGGTCCAGGATTCCCACCGCAGTCCCAAAAGAGCGAGCCTTTCTTTCGGGTTTCGTCACGCAAGTTTTTCGGTTTTCGGCGCGGGCACGCCGCTAGCTTCCTGACTTGCCCAGCATGAGCGACTCCTCGAGACGGTGGCTGGGTCCGCCGAACTCCACGAGCCTGCCGTGGTGGACCACCCGGTCCACGATCGCGGCGGCGAGCTTGTCGTCCGCGAAGACCGTGCCCCAGCGGCTGAACTCCACGTTCGTGGTGAACACGATGCTCCTCCTCTCGTAGCTGTCCGATATGACCTGGTACAGGAGCCTCGCCCCGTCCACGTCGAAGGGCACGTAGCCGAACTCGTCCAGGACGAGCAGGTCGGCCCTCCCGACGTCCGCGAGCAGCCTGTCGAGCGTCCCCTCGCGCTTGGCCTTGCCGAGCTGGAGCACCAGCGTCGCCGTCTGGAAGAACCGCACGGGCATCCCGCGCCGGGTCGCCTCGATGCCGAGCGCGGTGGCGACATGCGTCTTGCCGCGGCCGGTCGGGCCGTGGAAGACGAGGTCCTCGGCGCGCCCCACGAAGTCGAGCGACAGCATCTCCTCGCGCCCCCAGCCCTCGGGGAAGCGCACGTTCGACCAGTCGAAGCCGTCGACGGCCTTGGGCACCGGGAACCTGGCCTGGCGCAGCAGCCTCGCCCGCTTCGACCGCTCGCGGGACTCGAGCTCGCGCGCGAGCATCCCCGAGCACGCGGCGAGCTGCCCCGGGGTCGCGGTCTCGAGGAACCACGCCACCGTCGCCCTCGATATGAACAGCGACCTGGCGCGCGAGGAGAACTCCTCGCGCTCCTCGTCGGTCAGCCTAGGCACTCGCGGCACCTCCCTCCAGCAGCTCGAAGGCCCGGTCGTACCCCGCGAGGTCGACCGGCTCGTCGTAGGAGACCACGGCGTCGCCCGCGGCCGCCCTGGCGGCGGCGAGCTCGAGGGTTGCGGCGTCCACGCCGCCGGTGGCCCCCAGCGAGCGCAGCGCGCCCTCCACGGTCGCGGCCCAGCCCCGGCGGGCGCTCACGTCGCGCAGCGCCCTGAGGTCGGCTCCGAGGTCGGCGGGCGCCTCCGAGTCGAGGAACGCCACGAGCTCCTCGGGCAGCGACCCGCGCACGACGCTGTCGCGCCAGCCGCCCGGGCGGATCGCGAGCAGCCTCAGCTGCAGGGTCGGGTCCGCGGAGTCGGTCGGCGCGTCGCCCCACTCGCGCGGGTACTCGGCGACGACCTCGCCGCCGGCGCCGACGACCGTGACGTCGAAGGCGCCCATCGCGACGGCGACCTCGCGGGAGGCGTTGGCGGGGCCCGCGGAGTAGCGGTGCTCGCCGCCGGCCCTGAACGAGCCCTGCTTGTCGCACTTCCGGGTGATCCACGTGACGCACGCGAACGGCGCCGCGGGCAGCG
>NZ_LT891970.1:0-26719 GCF_900186505.1 Enorma phocaeensis | reverse complement strand
GGGACTGCGGTGGGAATCCTGGACCAAATCCATCCTATGCGACTAGTCCCAAATCCCTTCGGTACTGCATGGGGCTCTTGTAATCCAGGTCGCTCTTGATCCTGATGTCACGATACCATCTCAGATACGCGTCGAGCATGGTGATGAACTCCTCGATTGTAACCCCATCCCAGTCGCGTCCGTAAAATAATTCCACCTTGAGCCTTCCGAAGAAGCCCTCGCACCTCGCGTTGTCGGGGCTGCAGCCCTTCCTCGACATCGATCTGACCAGGCCGTTCTCTTCGCATATCTTTATCCAGCCTGGCCAGCGATAATGACCGCCTCTATCCGAATGCACGGCCGGGTGGTCGCCCTCGTCGAGCCACTCACACGCTCCGAGCAGCGAGGAGTTCGCCATCTCGGCATCGGGAGACGTGGAGATCGACCAGCTCAGCGGCATTCCGTCGAAACAGTCGACGATTGGCGAGAGATAGGCCTTGCCGGCGGGGATGCGGAACTCGGTGACTTCCGTGATCCATGTCTCGTTCGGGCTGTCGGCGCGGAAGTGGTGCTTTCCCCGCTCGTCTAGCAGTAGGTTCGGAGGCGCTGCGGACGTCTCGCCCTCGTAGGAGCTGTAGCGCCGCTTCTTCTTGGCGGCGCATGCGACCAGGTTCTCCTCGGCCATAATGGCACGCACGGTCCACTCGCCGACTCGGCTCTCAGATCCAGACCCGGCGTTGACCTCGGCGACGATGCGCCTGTAGCCGTAGGTGCCGCCGCTGGATTCGAACGCCGCTATTACCGCCTCCCTGGCGGACGCGTGTTCCTCGGTCTCGCCTTTGAGCTGCACGTTCCTCGCGTACTCGTAGCTGCTCTTGGCCATGCCCACCACGGGGAGCAGCTCGCAGAGCTTATACTTGGTCCTCAGCGCCGTCACCATCGCCGCCTTCTCCGCGTTGGCCAGGCGGTCCGGGTCGGCGCCCGGGTCTTTTTTTACCATCTCGAGGGTCGCCTGGCGTACGTCGAGCTCAAGCTGCACCTTTCTGAGCTGCATCTTCGCCTCTCGCAGCATATCTTGAAGCTGCTCGATGTCATCGGGCAGGTCGTCGAACTCCTTGCTCACGGGTTCTCCCTTCTTCTCGGGTCCCCCGTTATTATCGCCCATCATCTCCCTGCGCCAGAAGTAGGGTGCGGTCCTCGACACGCCGTGACGCTCGGCTATCACCGCGGCGGGCCCAGTCCTCGCCTCCAGCTCCGCCACCACCTGCACCTTCTTCTCGATTGGAATCGGCGGCGTCTTTGGGTTCGGGCCCCTATACTTGCGCTGCCCGGGCGCTATCTCGTCGATCCAGTCGCCGAGCACCTCGCGGCTCTTGGGATATCCCAGCGCCCTCATCGTCCTCACCAGGCTCTTTCCATGCTCGAGGTAGTGCTCGACGGCGCGCTGCTTCATCTCTGCGGTGTACCTCGGATCGGTGGCGAACTTGCTCTCGGGCACCTCACCGGTTTTCTTGTACTCGTTCCACCAGTTACGCAGGCAGGCTCTCGTCGGATATCCTAACTCTGCGACGGTGTCGGCGTAGCTATGGTCGAATTTGATGAAGGTCTCTATCGCGCGCTTCCTCTGCCCCTGGCTGTACATGCGGTTCTCCTCCTGTCCCGCCTTGGTCCAGGATTCCCACCGCAGTCCCTTCTGCTCAAAACTACTTGACTAAACACAGAGCTCAAGGAATCCAAGCTCAAGGAGGCGGCCAAGGCCGTGCGCGACGGATACGCGGAGACCCTGACCTACACGAGGTTCCCGCGCGAGCACTGGAGGCGCATACGCACCAACAACGCCATCGAGCGCCTGAACGGGGAGATACGCAGGCGCACCCGCGCGGTCGGCACCTTCCCCGACGGGAGGTCCGCGCTCATGCTCGTCACCGCCAGGCTCAAGTACGTGGCCGAGAGCGAGTGGGGCTCCCGTCGCTACCTAGACGTGACTCTGCTGGAGGGGTAGCCGCATCGGAGGGCGGGCCTAGGGGGCTGTCGAAAAGTGCGCAAGAATCTTGACGGTACCCCGGGTGCGTCGAGCGCGCGCGGGCGGAAAGGGGTGACGCGCCGCTGGCCGAATAGCCGTCTCGGGACAATCGGATACGCCCCGGAGCACCCGTCGCGCTGAGCCTGGGGGGGCGCGGCGGGATGGCGGAGCATGGCCGTCGGAGTCAGCACGACACCCGCGCACCAAGCCTATACCTGCGGAGACCAAAAGTGCAGGGGCCTTTCGGCCTCCTTCGCCCATTCGACTAGGTGCGGGAACTCCGCCCCGGATCAAAGCATTTCGCTAAGGTTGAAATTCAACCCATACTTTCTCGACTACCAGCTTTCCTCTAGGCGACAGCAGAGACTCAGCGATATATCGATCAAGGATAGAGACGAGACCAAGTGGGCCAAAAGCCCCGCAGTGAATCCTGTATACCACAATGCGCGCATTCCAGTTGACATCGCTATTTAAAATGCCCTCAACGTAGAAGTTGTCACAATCCTAGATAATCTTTCCAAAAAGAAACTGATGTTAATTTGGAAAAAGCTTGTTTATAATCTGCTTCAAGTCGCTTCTTATGGTCCTTGAAGTATTTTAGATCAGCTGAAAGTCGCTTGCTGAGCGCACTATAGCGCTCTCGATCGCGCTTTCTAATCGCCCCTTTACGACCGGGAATATCGATAGAGACAATCGTTTCAGCAGCCCTTATTTTTCCGCGTGGATCCGCCCAGCCAACATTGTCAATAATCGCAACCTTTCCCCTCTCCGTCATCACATCGACACCCCTATTCCCATTAAGTGAATAGAGATCTTTTATCTTCGATGCGCGTCCATAGGGCAAGTCTCGATAAACCTTCCAATCTGTCAAATCGGAAAGATCGACACCCATGGCCATTGCTTCATGACACAATTCTTCGTACGAAATGGTTTTTGCCGCTCGTTTATTCGCATCGATAAAGGCTGTTCGCGCCTCATTGCTTATAAGCCACTCAGGACCTTTGAGAAAATCCTCGAAGCCGTCTAAAAGCAAAGCGGCATCCGCGTAATTAAACTTTCTTATTTCAAGCTCAAACGTTTTCCTAAGCCATCCCAGAAAATCGGAGAGTGGAGCAAAATCGCTCGCAAACTGATCAATAAAGCAGTTTCGCGTCATTTGATAGCGCTCCTGCGCGGCGTTATATCGCATATGAAACGATAAATGCCAGATACAGATGCCGTTCATGGTTATGAATTTCGGCTTACAGCGGCGACTATATTCAACATCATCGCCGCGAACGAACAACGGGAGCGGCAACCCATACTCATCAATTTGAGACATCGGAATGACGCAATACCACCATGCCGCATAGTGCTGTTCCTGGTCTTCGCAGCGTGGCATGTAACTTGGAATATCATATGCCTCACTCGCGACTACATCGTGCAGCACATCCATGCGTGCAGGAGGTTTCACCGGATGAAACGCTCCGTCAAATCCTACGAAGCCCATCTCCTCCCAACGCATATTAGGCTCGTCTAGATTCATCATTGCGCCAGAAACAAAAGCACCTTCGTATTCAGAATTAACAAGTGAGAGAAGGTTAAAAGTGCGAATGATGCTCTCTGCAGATATAGCTACATCATCATCCATCAGCAACACGTGAGTCGCGCGAGGCTTTTGCTCCATCGCCTCAATCATGCCCCGAGCGAATCCTCCCGCACCACCCACATTATCATTAGGGTGAACTATAACCTTCCCATCAGAAAGACTCTTTACATCGAGAGTACGTCCGTTATCAACAACATGCATCGTAAAATGATCAGAAATACGATCATCGGATTCTATTATTTCATTTCTTACCGCATTTATATTACGAAGGATATATTCCTCTTTCTTAAATGTAGTTGTGCAGAGGGCAAGCTCTACATTTCGCACTTTGTCCTCATCAACTGCAACGTAGTAATATCCATTACGAAGCTGCAAAGGTCCATCACTCGAAAAGGCAAACGAAGTGATGACATCTCGCTCCCCATCAACGAGCTCGATATCCAAACATTGCCATTCATCTGAAGAGTTAATGCTTAGCCGCGTTCCCTCAATTTCCTCAGAATAAAAAGAGAAGGAATCCGCTCGCGTCTGCCACACACTTGCCGATGCTCCCTTAACTTCAACGTGTAGATAGAATTTATTTGCGACAGTATATTGCTTCCATTTTTGAATGGAGAGCGCATTGAAGTATGTCGTGAAATCAAAGGTGCCCGGACCATCCAGCACCCAAGCGTCACCATTGATTATATGAAAAGGTCGTGTCGCACGGCAAAGCAACGAGGGAGCAAGGACAAACTGAGACGCATCGGACATCAGTACGTTCATAATCTTAAAATTCATGACAACACTCCTACAGAGAACCGAACAGAGTAATTCTATATGACAATGATTCAATTTAATATTCGTTCGAGAAAAACTATATGAGAAGGATCGGCATCCGCTTATTTATGTGCCTTGTCACGCGCTGTTCCTGTCGGTAATTCAGCTATAGTAAACGCATATTATTTTCGCTCTCTGCGGATACTAGATAGAATTACGAGGTCAGTTTAGTATGTGGCTGGAATTCGCTTCATCAGCGCTCATCTTGACAGCATTTCTAGTTCTCCCAGGATTTTGCGT
The DNA here is from genome assembly GCF_900186505.1 of Enorma phocaeensis. Taxonomy (GTDB): domain Bacteria; phylum Actinomycetota; class Coriobacteriia; order Coriobacteriales; family Coriobacteriaceae; genus Enorma; species Enorma phocaeensis. The sequence continues at coordinate 22,070 of NZ_LT891970.1, read as the reverse complement.
GCTTAGAGCGACTGGGGTCCAGATCTCATGGTCTCTGTTGCTTTCCCCGCTTGTTAGTCTCTCATTAATCGCCATTGTCGGCCAAGTATTTGCCCTTGCGCATATCCCTTCGTCACCCATTACCATTTTTGGTGCCATCTTACTTCCTTCGATCACCTTATATTGTTTGATGCGTCAAAAGATCCGCGTTGTCGCTCTGCCAAGAATATCTCCACTTGCACCAGCGGTCTGCATTATCTTGGGGATAGCGCTGGGATACAACCTTTTTCTCTCGCGTATAGGCGAGCCCGATGCTTTATTCCAAGCTTATGATGTTACCCAGCATCTTTACCTGATTCGCGCCATGGCAGACTCCGGCATCCTTTCCTCATTTGATACGAGCGCCTATCTCACTGCGGCGGATCGAGCAATTGCGCCACTTCATTACAATGGCTTCTATCCTGCCGCTTGGCATGCTCTTTGTGCGCTCACGGTACAGGCAACTCAGCTCTCCGTACCGTTGGTAATTAATTCCTCTATGTTTGTAATTTGTTTTATCGTTTTTCCGCTTAACATAATCGCACTCATTTCAGCACTTTTTGGCGATTCACCACGGATGCAACTTTGCGCCTCACTTGTCTCCCTGGCATTTGTCGCGTTCCCTTGGAGCCTATTAACATTTGGTCCCATCTATGCAAATGTTGCAGGTTTCGCACTTATGCCAAGCGCGATGGCGCTATTCATTTTCTTAATTGCAGATCGATATGCCTGCTCTGAGCGAGTAAAAATCTTATCAATCCTGCTTATAACAATCGTGGGTATCGCACTTTGCCATCCCAACACTATCTTTACTTGCATAGTCTTTCTCGCTCCTTACTGCATCTCCCGAATTTGTTGTTTTTCCAACCGGCAGGAATGGTCAACCCTGCGGAAAGCAATAGCTTGCCTTGCGTTCGTCTTTGTGTGTATTGGTTTTTGGTTGCTTTGCTTCCATCTCCCCATCTTCCAGGACACCGTCAACCATGTTTGGCCAAGCTATACCAGTTCGCTACAAGCGATTATTAATATTCTTACCCTTTGCTATAACTTCGGCTTCAACTACGAGGTGGGGGCGCAACTACTCCTTGGCGCTGTCGTTATATTCGGAATCGTCTGTGTTATCCACCAATGCGGCGTCCGCTGGCTTGCCGCTTCCTATGCGCTTATATGCTGCATTATTATTGTAAGTGCCTCTCGCGAAGGTTATCTCAAGCAATTTCTTTCAGGATTCTGGTATACGGACCCTATGAGATTGTCCGCCATTGCAGCCATCTCCGCGATACCCCTAGCAACAGTCGGCCTTTCTTGGCTATATGGGGTTATCGAAAGACGTGCCAACGCGCACGCCCCAAACAAACATGCCGCTGAATATCTGAAAGCAGTTGCCACCATATCTGCTTGCCTATTCCTGTTTGTCAACTTCATCCCAGAATTCAACTTACCCGGCCTTCACCATCAATACACTGATGCTGATATTGCAGCCTATAAAGATGTCAGCCCTTATGATTGGCCGAAGAGCATTCGCACAACCTTCGGTGACTACCGACGCGAAATTAGAACCGTGTATTCTTGGTCTGATCCTCTTGACGCGAGTGAGCAAGCCTTCCTTGATCATATTTCTTCGACAGGCATCATCCCCCAGGGAGAACTAGTAATCAACAATCCCATGGATGGCAGTTTTCTTGCTTATGGCGCCAATGGACTCCGCGTTTATTATCGAAAGTTTGTTGGATATGGCGGAGAAAACGAAACTCCAGAAAGCCGCATTATCCGCGAGCGGCTTTGTGACTATGCGAGTGATCCTGAGGTCCAGGCCGCTGTCGATGCCATCGATGCGCGCTATGTTCTCGTATTGAATGGAGGCGTTGACCGCGCAGGCTTCATCAACTTGCGCGAAGATTACGATGAGACGCTTTTTAGCGGCATATCTTCCATAACTGAAGATACCCCCGGTTTCACTCTTGTCTATGAATGCAGCACGTTGAAGGTGTACCGTATTAATCGGTAGTCGGCATACGGTATCGATTGTCTACACAAACCTCGATTGGGAATCGTTGAAATGAAGATACTCGCAGTAATACCAGCGTTCAACGAAGAAGAGTGCTTGTTCAATACCGTTTCTGAACTTATTGAAGAGTGCCCTGAAGTTGATTACATCATCATTAATGATGGCTCAACAGATCATACTTGGAATGTCATCGAGAGTTATGGCCTCAACGCGCTGTGCTTACCCATTAATACAGGACTTGCTTCGGCATTCAAAACTGGTATGAAATATGCGTATCGCAATGGGTATGATGCTGTGGTCCAATTCGACGCGGACGGTCAGCATTTGCCGTGCTACATACCACAAATGGCAGACACTATGATTCGTAAAGGCTCCGATATCGTAATCGCATCGCGTTTCCTCGACGGCACGGTTAAGCCTAGCGGCGCCCGTGGACTGGGCTCCCGACTCATCTCCTTATGTATAAAACTCACTACGGGAGCAGTTGTCACGGACCCAACAAGCGGAATGCGAATGTACAGTCGTTCATTGATTGAAGCATTCTCTAAAGAGCTTGATTTCGCACCAGAGCCCGATATTATCGCGCTAGTGGCTCGTAAAAGACATTCAGTTATCGAGATCCAGGCGACCATGCGGGAAAGGCAGGGTGGACAAAGCTATCTTAAGGTCGCCAATATCTTGAGGTACATGTCGCGGACATGCCTATCAATCATTATGCTGAGATTCCTTAGGTGAGGATAATTATGTTGCCTATCCAGTTGAGAGCCATATTGATAGCAAGCACACTTCTTGCTCTGTGGGTTGTGGGCTCAAAAATCAAACACTCAAAACTTCTCATTGAAGATGCTGTCTATTGGATCGTGGCAGCATGTATTCTCGTTCTTCTCGCCATCTTCCCTAATGTTGCAGTCTGCATCTCAACGCTACTAGGCTTCCTATCCCCGGCTAACTTCATCTATCTTGTTGTCATCGCATTATTATTATGGAAAGTTTTCACTTTATCAGCCGATCTTTCCCTACTCAAAGGGCGAATTAACGAATTGGCGCAAGAGCTAGCCTTAACGAGGAGAGAAGTGACTGAAGAGAAGAAATCGTCACAGAAGTCCGATGAGAAACAGTAATCTCAACGCTATCTCCTCTGACATTTTTTGTCGCAGCCGTTGGGGATAGCATGCTTTATGAATTCTCCTGCCATGTAAAAAGCTATTCAATACATCGGATTTATTTGATGATATGGCTGAACCGAAAACGCTGTCTAGCTTTTCAAGCTGATGTGTAATACATGATAATTGCCGTCCTTGGAAGAACGTCTTGAGTCGATACTTCAAAAGACTAATTCCCGAATTTCCTGTCGGGCTCACATTTGCCCCGGTACGACGATAGTACAGCGAAGGATATTCGTCATAGGTCAACTCTCCAAGCGCCGCAGCAACTAAAGCAATCCACCAATCATGACAGTACACATCATCCATTCCGGCGTTTATTACAGCATTAGCAAGAGACCGGTTCATCACGATAGTGTTTCCTGAAACCACGTTTTCATAGAGCAACTTGGTGAAATTCACACCATTCTGATTAAGATGCGACGGTGCAACTTCATTCATATTCGCATCACAGAAAATGTATTCCGAGCAATACAATTGAGGTATAGACTGATCTTTATCAACAAGTAATGAGACGGCTCGTGCCAACTTATCATTACGCCAGACATCGTCTTGATCACAAAGAGCAATATAGTCAAACGATGTGTCGATGGCAGCAATCAGAGATAAAAAAGATTTGACAACTCCAACGTTTCCTCCCCTCAATAGTTCAAGTGAGCCCCGCGCTTCATAACGCGTTAGCACATCTAACGATTCATCAGTTGATCCATCATCCCGCGCAAATAAATAGACCGCTACGCCAACTTGATTAAGAATGCTGTCAATCTGTTCTTGAAGATGAGATGAGCCATTGTAAACAGACATAGCTACTGCCACCTTGGGTGTGGCGGTAATATCGGTCGAATTCATAATTTCCTTTTGCCTCCCGATTGAAAAGGGGTACCGGAAACCGATACCCCATAATAACTAGAAGATCTCATTCAGCTCAAGCAAGGCTAAAAGATATAAACCGTTGAGCCAATCTCAATATTGTTATAGAGCCACAGAGATTTCTCGTAGTCGGGAATGCAGATACAACCTGAACCAGCGAAACCATAATGGAAACCTTGGCCTTCGTCATAACCCATGCCTTCGACATAGCGCATATGACTCGAGCTGGGCGAGCTCCACCAGTCTTCAACGAATCCGATATACCAATCGTTAACATCGTAGCAATCTGGCTCCTTCCAGTAGCCACGAGCGCGAATATAGACTTCATGAGATCCCGTGAATGTATTTCCGCTTGTTAGCACATCCATAGAGTTAGCAAGCACCCATTCGCCGCCGGTATAATAAAAGACGGTGCAGCGATTCCTGCTCTTATCGGCGATTGCAATCCAATTTGTCCTACTTCCCTGCCGTTGAGCAATTGATCGCATTTGATTGATATAGGAGGAATCCCCCCAAATATCATCAACTTCCTGAATATAGCTCGTCTCCACAAACGTCCATGAATACGTGCTGGATTCACGAGGCGCATCTATAACCACCTGAGAACCGGAAACTGCAGTTTCAGCATCAACTGTTACAGCATAGTTTCCAAGCTTCGACTTTATTTGAATTCCGCCACCCGGAGCAATTTCGAAAGACCAGCGTTGGGCAGCAGAATTGTTGCTGGCGTACTGTTGAACGGCATTCCCTGGTTGAGCAGAGCCGTTTCTGACATCAAGAGCTAATCCAGAATTAACATTAGTGATCTCGTACCAACCATCGCCCGTACTCTCCACAATCCACTTTTGAGCTGACGTATTGTTGGATTCATAAGTCTGCAACGCAATGGAATCTTCGGTAGTTGCCGCCGGAACATCAAGTGCCTGAGAGCTACCGGAGTTATTGAACAGAATGTAGCAACCTTCCTCGATGAGCGTAGTTGACAAGAGAATCCAAGACTGCGCCTCCGTCCCATTCATATTGAACGGACCGACTGATGTTCCCTCTTCAGTACACGCAGCAGACAGGTCAAGGGCACGTCCGGTACTCTTGTTTATAAACATTAATCCACCACGTCCCACAGAAACCAACCACGATGCTTCATCGCTCTCAGCTTGATTAAGGCTGACAAGCTGAGTACCCCCGTTATCGGATAGATAAAGCCCCGAATTGGCATTCCGGATCTCATAGCTGCCATCATCCTGCTTAGATACTTGCCACTTTTGCGCAAGTGTGCCATTGCTCGACCATATCTGAATTCTCGCATTTTCTTCTTTTGAAGCAGCGCTTACGTCGAGAACCATTCCTTCGTCAAGCGAACTGGCTAGTAAATATAACCCACTAATATCAATGTTCGTTTCAGAGATAATCCATTTCTGGGCGGTGCTTCCATTACTTTCCCAAAGTTGAATCTTCACCCCAGAATCAGCGATTGCGCTTGGGACATCAATAGTAAAACCAAGCGCCGAACGTATAGCATAACCTGACTCATCGTCACCGACGATACTCCAACACTGAGCGGCAGAATTGTTTTGATCGAATTGCTGAAGCAAGGTCCCATTAGCGCCAATACCTGCCGGAACATCAAGGCTTCGACCTGAAACTGCCGAAACGATTGTATAAAATCCAGTTTCCTCATCAAAGGAGAGCTTCCACGTTTGAGCAAGTGACGAATTAGAATTCCAAAGTTGAATCCCAACACTGTTAGACCTAGCCGCAGCGGGCACGTCAAAAACCAAATCGATATCGAGGGCGGAGCTGATTCTGTAAAGACCATCCGGTATTGTTTGGGTCACGGGAGAAAGGGTCCATCTTTGTGCCGCAGAACCATTGCTCTCGAACACCTGAACGTTCGTTCCGTTTGCGTCTAGCCCTGCATACACGTCAAGAACTAAACCGTTGCATACGGAGCGAATCGAAACGGACCCATCATCGCTCATTATAAAATCCCAAAGCTGAGCTTCGGATCCATTCCATTGGAAAACCTGAACGTTGGTACCACTAGCCTGAAGAGCTGCATATACATCTAAAGAAATACCGGTCATGGAATTTACGATTCGATAATGCTCGCCCTGCGCTTCGATTCGCCAGTACTGACCTAAAGAGCCGGTATCTTCGAAAATCTGAACATTTACACCATTCGACGTATCGGCTTCACTAATGTCCAGTACTTTGCCATCTCCTACCCCAGATTTAATGACGTAGACACCATCCTCAATCGAAACAAGCTCCTCGGCACACGCGTTTCGAGGAGCAACCGTCGATAACAGCGCTGCGCCCATAGCCAGGAGAACGAATACGAAAAAGAACGGTCTTAAGATTCCCAAAGAGGGGCTCTCGTTATTAAGCTTCATCTCTACCCCCGATCTGAATACAACCAAACTAAGAAAATTGTACTTGAGTCAAATGCTCGAAAAGAGCGCATCCTATGGAAAGGATACTTCACGTACCGAATTTACAAGGTTACCCCACGCCCAAGAAAGCTACGCATGCCCAAGACGGCGTACCACTGAACAACGCCGAGCAAAAGCATGATGGCATCGCGTTGCCTCAGAACTTCGAGCAGCGAATGTGAGAGCGGGTAAATCCTAACCGACCCGACGCTCCATTTCAAAAGGACTCGATAATAGAACCTTCGAGCGGCTCTATAAGCCTCATCGTTATGAACGATCTCTGAATAGTCCATGAGCGTCTTTCCGAACATCACCTCGTTGCGAGCATAGGCCTCATTCACCTTTACTCGCGAGGAATAACTCGTTCCACCGGTAACAACATGGCGATACGCACTCCACGTTTCCTGAAATACCTTTACTTTGCCGTTCGCGAGAAGGATGAAAGCATTCCTTCGGTCTTCGGGATAACGATCGAATTGCTTACACGCGAGAAACTTCTTTTTTTCCGTTTCGTATTTCACGCGACGAACCATAAAAGAGGCAGTTTGCCCTGGCATCGTGCAGTAGAAAAACTCCTTGAACGAGTAGTCATCCTTAAGACAATCAGGATACTTTTCACCATTTGGAAGGGAGTCCTCCCCTACGACCGTGCAGTGATGAAAGCCGGCGATGTAATCAGGATGCCCCTCGAGAAACGATACTTGGTTTTGGAGTTTGCGTTTATCGGTCCAAAAGTCATCCCCTTCACAAATGGCAAGATACTTTCCCGTGCATCGGCGCAACAAGTCAGTATTGTTATCATCGCCGAGATTATGTTCGCGATATAGGAAGTGAAAATTACCGGGAAATTCAGGCTCGATACGCTTCATGACCGCTCGCGTGTTATCGGGAGAGCAATCCTCCCCGATAAACACTTCAAAGGGATACTCGCACTCCTGCATCGCTATGCTTCGCAGACAACGCTCAATATAGCGCTCATGGTTATACACAGTGACGATTATCGAAATGACAGGGTTCTCCACTGCTCTCCTCCCCCTTTATTTGCGCGCGCACCCGAGAACGATATCGCAGATGCGGTCGACCTCCGCAACAGGCAAATCAGCGAACAAAGGGAGTGTGAGCACGTGCGAGGATACGAACTCCGCAATAGGCGTATTGCATGTAAACTGACCGCGATAGCATGCAAAATCGGTAGTAAGTGGATAGAAATATTTTCTGGCAAAGACATTATTCTGTTTGAGTGCTTCGAACACGTCATCACGTGTTGCACCAAAACAATCTTCAAATACAACGGGCATATAGGCATAATTCGAGATAACGTTTTGCGCCGGTTTGGTGAGTTTAATTCCACGATAACCCTCGAGGCGCTCCCAGTAGCGTTCGCACACAAGCTTGCGACGGGCAATTTCACCATCTAGGTGCCTTAGATTACAGATCCCCATTGCAGCGCAGAACTCGTTCATCTTGGCGTTACCGCCTACGTACTCAACGTCCTCGGGGCCCGTGATGCCGAAATTCTTCCAATCATCAAGCAGCTTACGCAATGCGGGATCTCTAAAGCACACGGCTCCGCCCTCAATGGTATGGAAGACTTTAGTAGCATGGAATGAGAACATAGAGGCATCGCCAAAAGCTGCCGCAGAGGTCTCTCCCAACTTAACCCCAAATGCATGCGCTGCATCGTAGATAACTTTTAGTCCATGATGCTGTGCGATATCCCGAATCGCATCGACATCGCAAAGACCGCCGTAAACGTGCACGGGCATAATCGCACACGTATCCTCATCGATGATCTCTTCAATCCTTTCAGGATCAAGGGTGTAGTTGTCAAACCGGATATCAGCGAACACGGGAGTCAAACCCTTGCGCACGATAGCGTGCGTTGTAGAGGCAAACGTATAGGGGGTGGTGATAACTTTCCCATGCAACCCCATCGCCTCAATTACGCACTCTAAAGCATTGTGCCCGTTTACAAAGAGAGCGATGTTCTCAACGTCAAGATAGTGTTTGAGCTGATTCTCGAGTTCGTGATGCTTCTCTCCCATATTGGTCAGCCAATGTGATTCCCAGAGAGGGCTGATCTCTCGAACGTACTCTTCCAAGGGGGGCATCGAGGACCGTGCCACCAATATAGGTTCATCAGACAATGTTAACTCCCTACCAGCACTGCGACCAGCACAGCACGCCAAGCTCTAAAACTGGCAGCCGCCAATCACCCTACTTTCGTATGATATGGTCTTTTACCGTATTCAGTAAATACATGAATGCCTCGATACGCAGTGCACGTGCGACAATCACATATATCGATAACATTACCGCAGATTGCAAGCACACCATTGAAAATGCCGGGAGCTCAAAGGCCGTCAGTGAGTAGGCGATAGCAGCTGAGATGGCCGACAAGATGAACGCCGGACAGATATCTCTGATTTGCTCGGAATATGAGTAACCAATTACACGTTTGCTCGGAAATGCATTTATGAATGTGCAGACAATACCATTGAGAACATATCCTGCAACGATAGCGTGCAAATTCCCAAGTACAAAAGCCGTAAAACCCAGGATAACCAAACTGACGACGACTTTTATCACTTCAAGCAATAAAAATAAGTCACTACGACCAACTCCGTTGAGGACCTGGAGATTAGTTGTATGGATGGGCAATAGGGCATACACAAAACAATACATTTGAAGATACGGAACGCACGGAAGCCATTGCTCGCCCAGCAGCACAAGCACCAAAGGCTCTGCAACAACAGCGAATAGCGTCATCGCCGGAACTATCAGCAGCGTACTGGTCTTAAGAGCACGCCGAGCGAGACGCTTTACCTCATGAGCGCTCTTTTGCACATGAGCAACAGCGGAAAGCATAACCGGCTGAATCGCTCCGTCTAGCGTAACTCCGAGTGCTTGTGGATACTTCTTGCCCTGAGAAACCAAACCGAGATCAACATCGGTGAACAGTTTTCCGATGATCAGATCTGAGATGCTCTGATAGCCTTGGTCGAGGAGCCCCGATGCCAGCAGCTTCCAGCCAAACGCCATCATATGTCGACCTCGCGCGACATTCATAACCATGCGAGGTTTCCAGGCCACCTGAGATGCCAAAACGATGCATTTGCAAAGCTGATAAAGCAACTGCTGGACAACAAGCGCCCAAAGACCCGACCCCAATAGAGCGGCTGTTATTCCAACGCCCCCCGACACGATACCAGCAACCACTGTAGCCCGAAACGTCTTGCGGAATTGCAGACCACGAGCGACTATGGCTTCTTGAATTGAGTTGTACGCATTGATGAAGAATATAAGCGTGAGGATCCTAAGCGGCCAGATAATCTGGGGCATACGATAGAAGCCTGCAATGGCGGGAGAGAAAAAGAAAACTATTGCATACAGTACGAACGAAATTGCGAGACACATCCAGAATACAGTTGAACAATCATCGTCTTCGATATCAGCGCCCTGGACAATTGCGGTGTTAAGTCCAGACTGGACTATGACATTCCCTAAGTTGACAAACACCAACATGATTGCAAGCAGGCCGAATTCCGCAGGGGCCAGTAGACGCGCCATAACGATTTGAACGATAAGGGTAATTGCCGCTGCGCCACCCTGCTCGAAAAGTTTCCAGAACAGCGACGTAATGGTCTTTTTTTTCAAGCCGCTATCCATCAGCAAACCTACAATCCAAAGGAATAAATCACGATACCGGTCAATATCAGTCCTAGCGCGATAACCTTACGACGATCTAGGCGTTCATGAAAAATGAGCACTCCAAAAACTGTTACGTAGATATATCCAGTCGCATCTAATATTGGCCCCATTGAGAGTGGGACCACCCGATAGGCCAACGTAGAGAGCAGCGTTGATGCGATGAACAAAGTGTAAGCCCCCATGACGAGCGGATTAATGTATTCGGCGACACGATTGCAATGTTTCTTTACGGCAGACAGTTTCAATAACACCTGCGAGATTCCACCTATAAACACGCCAAACAAGGATATGCCAACGCATGTAATCAGCGGCTCACTCATCGTGCGCCTCCATCCGCGTTCTCCGCTTCCTCGCTCCCAGCCAGCGCAAATACCAGAACGCCAGCCAAAACAATACCGGCGCCAACAATTTTATAAACGGATATATCCTCACCGAAGAAAAGGAATCCCCATACGATGCCCCAAACAATTGTTATGGCTCGGTTGGCGTAGGCAGTCGTAAGGGGAATTCGCTTAATTACCTGCTGCCAGCCTATTGCATACACGCCCAGAATTGCAATCATGCCTCCGTAGCAGGCGATAAATTCTAAACTCATGAACGGAAAGCCTGACGCAAGCTTGCTCATAATGCCGCTGAAAGAAAAGACGGCAAGCAATAGGTGCAAGCCTAACATCAGATGCCCATTACCAGAACTAGGACTCATTCGAACGCCTTCTTTAGCACCCAATACAGGCAATCACTAAAAAATGTGGAGCTCAGAGAGCTTGGGATGAGAGCGATCCTTTTGAGAGAGCACTACTTCAGCACTCGGTAACAAAGGCCATTCGATACCTATCTCCGGATCGTCCCAACGAATGCCGCCTTCATCATTCGGGTGATACTCGTCATCGCATTGATAGCTGAACTTGGCGGTCTCCGACAGGACGTAGAAACCATGGGCGAAACCACGCGGGATAAAAAGTTGTCGGTGATTCTCGTCAGATAGAACAGCTCCTTCCCACGCGCCAAACGTCGGACTACCCGGTCGAAGATCGACGCATACGTCGAACACTTCGCCAGATACGACTCTAACGAGCTTTGCTTGCGGATGGTTAATTTGAAAATGAAGCCCCCGCAACACACCACGGGTACTGCTCGACTCATTGGTCTGAACAAACTGCGCGTCTATACCAGCTTTAGAGAAATCGGAACGCTTGTAGGTCTCCATGAAAGAGCCGCGTTTATCACCGAATATGGCAGTATCAATGATGACAACCCCCTCAATGGAGGTTGGAGAAAAAACAAAGTTACACGATTCTACCTGGTCTTGCATCTCTTGCACTACTCCGTTTCATTGGTTTCTATAAAATAGTATCATGCGTCCCCGTCCACGGTGGCCAAACACCACGATTACACTGAGGCGCATACTTTGTTCGAAACGCTTCAAGCGAGTACCATATCCTTGCAGAGGTATAGTGTCTTTGGAGGGGCAGTGGAAGAAAACGATCGTTCAATTGGAGGCTACTTCGAATTCGAGCATTTTTACGGCGAGGAATACCATTCTCAAGCGCTAGCACTCAACTGCGCGCGCAATTGTCTTGCATATCTTATTGAAGCGCGTAACATCACGAGAATATGGGTTCCCAAGTATCTATGCGCTTCAGTTCGAAATGTTGCATGTAAATATGGCATCGAGTGCAACTTATACGAGACACAATCCGACTTCCTTCCCGCATGGAATTCAATAACGTGGGCCCCTTCCGACTACCTGTACCTCGTCGATTATTACGGACAGCTTTCCGATGAGTCTATTCTGGATGTTCAGGCCGCGTGTGGCGGGCGCCTGATCTTGGACGAGGTGATGGCGTTTTTCCGTATGCCAATTCCTGGCATCGATACGATTTACTCTTGTCGAAAGTTCTTTGGTGTAGCAGACGGAGCATACCTGTACTCCGATGCGACTCTCGAGCGCGAGCTGGAGGTGGATAAATCTCATGCTCATATGGATTTCGTACTTGGAAGGTGCGAGTGCGACTCAAATGTGTTCTATCCAGCGTCGGCGCAAAATAACAAGCGATTTGCAGATGAAGATATCAAATGGATGAGCCCTATTACCCACAATATACTTCGCGCAATCGATTATGACCGAGTTGGGCAACTTCGTCTCGACAATTTTCGCCATCTTTCCAAGCGCTTGGACGAACTCAATGAGTTGAAACCCATAGCTTCTACTGGATCGTTCATGTATCCCTTCCTCACAAGCAACGGGGACAAGCTACGGAAACAACTACAAGAGCACAAGATTTATGTCTCCCTGCTGTGGAATGAGGCGGCGTGCTATGATGGCTATGCCGGCAGATTTGCACGCGATATTCTGCCACTCCCCATCGATCAACGATACACTCTCGAAGATATGGATTACGAGTGCGATGTTCTACTCGAGTTGATGGGATATCTTAATCGAGATTAATCTCAGCAAGGAAAGTCGGCTTCGAGTCCCGCGAATAATAGATGAAGTAATTCGTATCGTATCCGCGATTATGAGTCAGCCGTTCGAGTTTGGAAGTCGCCTGATGCTTCTCATATAACCAGCTATATTGCTCACAGTTATCGAAAATCCGCTTGAGCTGTCTTGTCTGCTCAGTGATGAAACAGATCCCGGCATAATTGTGGTCGAATTGACTCGTATCAGGAATTTGGAAATCACCAAATGCGATTTCAATCATTCCCGTAATGTACGGATAACCAGTGCTTAGCTCGGTGAGCGGAAAAGAAATGTGATCCCCACCTGGGCGCGCATTGAACTCAATCAGGTACAGCTTGCCATCGATAATCTTGAGCTCGGTGTGGCAGCATCCATGCTGCATGCCGATTGCTGTCAGAGCGCAGGCCATGACATCTTCGATTTTTGCACGCATCTCTAAGGAGAGAGCTGCTGGTTGATGATGGCCTAGCTCCACACAGTGCGGAGCACCCGAACTCCATTTCTCCGTCACTTGAATAATGCTGTGTACCCCACGGAAAGATAGGCTCTCGACCGAATATTCTGCACCACCCTCAAGATATTCCTCCACGATAACATCGGAAGAGTCTTTCTTTTCGTCCTGGGCATATGCAAACGCAGCTTTTAACTCACAGGGATTGGAGGCGACGGTTACTCCACGCTTGCCACCCTCTGCCGTCGGTTTTACTACAACCGGATAGGCTATGTTTAACGTCTCGATATCGCTGGAGTTCCTCACAAGCGCGTATCTTGGCTGACACAAACCGCTCACGCATTTCGTCAACTCTCTATTGCGATATTTATCGGTGATGCGCGCCGCAACCTCTGGATCGTTTGCAACTAGTCCGAGACGACTTGCCACAAGGGCAGCTGGATGAATCGTCAATTCCGTGGTTGGGAGAACTCCCCCTATGCCCACGTTTCGACAGATCTCCTCAATAGCATCGATGTCGAAAATAGAAATATCCTGAAAGACATCGACATCTTCTTGTGCGACCGCCCCCTGTTTCCATGCAAAACAATGCGTCTCGATACCGAGCTCACGAGCGCGCATCGCATAAACGCTTGCCATGGGGCCCGCGCCAATAATGGCCAGTTTCTTCATCACTTCCAGCTTCCTTAACGAAGGATAGCGTTGCGACGGCGGATGCCGTCCTCATCTAAAGATTCAATTGCTTCAATCTTTGATCTGAAGTAGGAACCCAAGAACTCATCTTTATAAAACGGATGGAAAAACTGGACGTATTTGCTTCCGGAATGGGAATTGATCTCGATAACTTTAGGTCCCTTATCAGTGATGCAAATGTCATAGCCAAGATATTCGAGGGGGTTGATTCGCTCGGACATCTCAAGTGCAAGCGAACAAACCTCTTGCCAGTTTTCAAGCGTGCCCTCGGCAAGAACTCCAGTCTCAGGATGGCATGGGGAATCAATCACACGATTGGCATAGATGTCCTTTCCGCCACCAAACCAACCGGTTTTCCAGTTGAACCAAACGTTGTAATTCCCGGCATCTTGCTCAGAGGGATAACGATAATTCGACTTACTGTCATCATCGCCGACTCCGGTGGCAAAACGGAAATACGAAGCGCCGATTACAGGATTGGTGCCCGTTGGATTGAAGACCATAAGGCGAAGATTGTTGATAATGGGAGAAATGGCGCCCATCTGCGCAGAGGGATGAAGGAACTCAGTGAACAGATAGTTCACATGCGTGCGCATGAACGCGATAATATCCTCCCCCGTTGCGGGAAGATTATCTACCGAGTACTCGCCATCATGATATGACAGCTTGTGAAAGCCTACCGTGCGAGCACCGTTGCACGGTTTACAGGCAAATTCTCCCTTTTCTCGTAAAACCGCCAGAAAAGCGGCATCATCTGAGCGCCTTCCTCCTTCAGGCATGGGAATGAGTCCCTGGGGCGTCGTATAAAAGTAATACTCAGGAAAATACTGGTCGAGCGTGGTTCCAGAAAACATATACTTCAACGTCATCTTGTCATTGATCCAGATGCGCTGCCAACTATTGAGCGGCCAGACTCGATGATAGTCATAGTCGGTCATATAATCCGCGATGTTATCATCGTTGAGATCATATGCGTACGCTTGCTTAGCAAAAAAACCGCGTGCATGAGCCCACTCGGTGTATGCAGGATCGAACAACTCAGGGCAGTTACGCTCCTCTTGAAGAATAGACAGGTATTCCTCCGCGCGAGGGCGAGCAAAGCCATCTTTGAGCAGGGCTTCGAGCGTGTTCGTCATCATTTGTTACCCCTCTTTCATCTCCAGATTTACGCATTCACGAACGATATATTGCGGCGTTGAATTAACTGAAAGCACGATACTTCCAAGATACTCTCCGATAATACCGAGCGTAAACAGCGTAAGGCCGAAAAAGCACAACAGCAAGCAGATGATTGAAGACCACCCCACAAGCATCGTTGGGTCGATAAGCTTACGTATGATGGTGACGATTGCAAAGACGAACCCAGCGACCGCTGTGCAGACACCCAGTACAGACACAGCCCTCAGCGGCAAGACCGTGTAGTTAAAGTAGGCGAGCCATAACTTGACTAATTTGGCTAAGGTATATCCAGACGAGCCAAACTCGCGCTCATGATGCTCAATGGTCACATTTGCCATATTGTTAGTCATGCGCGTAAACAGAGCATCAACGTTAGGATTGTAATTCGTATATCTAATAACCTGGTCTTTCACCGCACGCGTAATAATCCAAAAATTACTAGCACGGATATCGGAAGGTCTGCTTAATAGGGCGCTAGACGTAACCTTGTTTAGCCAGCTGGAGAATCGTTTGAGTGCCCCGTTTTTGGACTCACGATAACACCCATACACGAGGTCATATCCTTGCTCGATTCTATTGATGAGCAGTGGTATCTGAGATGGATGTGTTTGAAGGTCGTCATCCATGCCCAGGATGAAATCGCCCTTTGCATAGCGCATTGCACACATAAGACCGTTATGCTGGCCGAAATTACGCATCAGCGAAGCGCCGTGCACGCAGGGATACTCGGATGCAAGGCACTTGATCTCATCGAACGTCCCATCCCGCGAACAGTCATTTACCAAAATGAACTCGCACTCGTAGCCGTCAAGGCTCTTAAAAACCTCAAGCGTCAACTCAACAACGCTACGAATACTGCGCTCCGAGTTATAACAAGAAATAACTATGGAAATGAGAGTGGATTCCCCCTGCTCAGTTGACATGTAACAGCTCCATCTATCAGCTATTCAATTGAAAGCACAACATGCTTGTCAATCGTATCGAACATGGCCATCATCTGCTCCTCATCATCGAAGCGCAGAAACAATACGCCGATTGCTTTGCTAGCGTTATCGAAAGCGGCGACGCGCGACCCCTCTTCAGAATAAAGCACTTGGCGATACACATGTGGCCTAATCGCCGATGAAAGATCTAGGCCGGTAAAAACACCGTCTGTCTTCGCGTGTAACATATACGTGGCATAACAGCCGGATGCAGAAGCGCCATCAAACGCCACGTCCATAGTATCGCCCATAGCGAAACGAACGTTAGCTTCAACAAGATCGATACCGGCAATATCTGAAAGTTGATTGGGAATCATGTTGCCACCTGCGCGAGCAGCAAGTTCAAGGAAATACGGCGTTCCGTCTTCCGCGATTATGATTTCAACATTGAGCTCGCCGAAACGTATTCCAAGTTTAGAAACAAGCGCTTGAATACAATCATGGACCGAGGCAAGCTGGGCTTCATCTAAGCCCGATGGCCATCGCTCGCCCACCGGGACCAAACCGCCCAGCTGCTGGTCGCGCAAGCAACTCATAATGCCCCAAAAGACGACTTGTTGATCTACAACAAACACATCACCACCGATAACGCGAGGGAAACCAGATTCTATATACTCTTCGAGCAGCAGGGTTCCGTTGCGTGAAAATGCTTTTGCCTCAGCAAGAGCCCCCTCGATTTTAAGCTGGTCTAAGGAGCGGAGAATAGTAACCCCCTTTGATCCAGATGAATCAGTGGGCTTTAACACAATAGGCAAACGCATAGTCTTGGCCGTATCAACGACATCCAACGCAGTTGCATCAATCGACAGCTCTTGAAAAGCAGGGCATGGGAAGCCGTTATCCGATAAAAAGGTTCGGAAAAGCTGCTTTTCGCTCAATATTTCTACAGAGGCCAAAGGATTAGTTGGAAGGCCCATATGCTCAGCAATATAAGCTGCAGTTGAGGCAGCAACGTCAGTCCCGAACGCGAGAACCCCTAACACGTTTTCAGACCTAGCGATGCGCAGCATCAACTCTTTATCGACTGTACTCTCCTGATAGAATACATCCGCAACATATTGCCCAGGGTTATCGGGAAGATAGTCGCACAACACGGTCCGATATCCCAATCGTTTTGCCGCTTCGATGGCGGGTACCTGATGCTTTGAGCCACCAAGAAGCAGAATGCTCTGGGGCCCATCTCCAGCGACCATGTTAACGGCTTCCATAAAACTCCCTAATTGTGTTAACCACACGCCCGACGCTCTCAAGCGATAATCCGTAGTACATCGGAAGACGAAGCAGGCGATCGCTATCGCGCGTAGTGACTTCATCTACGCCTTGGAACCGACCGAACTTCCGCCCCGCAGGCGAGCTGTGCAGCGGAACGTAATGAAAAACAGAACAGATTCCATGGGATCGTAGATAATCGATCAATTCTGTACGCTCGGAAAGATCCGAACATTTGATATAAAACATGTGCGCGTTATGAATGCACCCGTCTGGAACGACCGGCAGCTCCAGTACTCCGCGCTCTTCCAAAGCGCTCAGGCCCTCATAGTATGCGTCCCATGCCGCAAGTCGGCTCTCATTAATATCATCGGCACGCTCGAGCTGAGCCCAAAGGTATGCAGCGTTCAGGTCACTCTGCAGATAGGAACTTCCTCGATCTACCCAAGTATATTTATCAACCTGCTTGCGAAAGAAACGCTGCCTATTCGTGCCTTTCTCACGAATTATTTCAGCACGCTCGACATACGTGGGATCGTTGATGACCAAAGCGCCGCCCTCGCCCATGGAGTAATTCTTGGTCTCGTGGAACGAGTAGCATCCGAATGTGCCAATGGTACCCAGAGCACGGCCATGATAGGAACTCATGACACCCTGTGCCGCATCTTCAACCACCAACAGCCCGTATCGCTCCGCGAGATTCAAAATTACGTCCATCTCGCAAGCGACGCCTGCATAATGAACGGGAACGATAACCCGTGTTCGATCTGTAATAGCGGCCTCGATTTTACCCTCATCGATATTCATGGTATCCGGACGAATATCAACGAATACTAGCGTTGCGCCCATAGCTTGAAATGCGGTCGCAGTCGACGAGAAGGTGAAACTCGGGAGAATGACTTCATCACCAGGTTGTAGATCACAGAGCACAGCCGCCATCTCCAATGCAGCAGTGCCACTTGTCGTCAATAGAACCTTGTGCGCATTGAACCGCTTTTCCATCCATTCATGGCATCTATGGGAAAAAGGCCCGTCTCCGCAAATCTTATGATTAACCTCAGCGGCTTCTCTAGCATATTCCATCTCAGTCCCCACGTAAGGGGGAATATTGAAATCGATGATATCCACCGGCGCGGCCATAGCAATAACTCCAAACCATCATCTCTAACGGTACACTAATGAGAATACTCAGTAACGCAGAGAGCAACATATCTGTCCATCATAATACTTGAGGAGCACTATGGACTGGTCGCAGTACACCTACTTAATTGGACTATGTATAGCAGCTCTTGTTGCCCTGTATCTCACAGTGCGTTTTTCCGAATCGCTAATGGTGCCGTCTGACAAGATTAAGCCGCAGGAGATCATTGCTCTTCTCGTCCTCTCGTGCCTAGGAATCGCTGTGGTATATGGTGCCTTCTACTTAGGTAAAGCCTGCTTTTCTTATTTCGATGTCGGATCGGATACGGCAGAGCAATACGTCCCCTACTACATCAACCTACTTGATAGCATCCGAAGCAAAACGCTTGGGTTCTGGAATTTCGAGTATGGACTGGGCTCAAGTTTTATGTCCTATCAATCATGGACACTAGATCCATTCAATCTGATAGTTATTCCTTTAGGACTATTGTTCGGCAATGAGTCGCTCAGCCTTATCTTAACGATTGCACAATCCCTAAAGGTGCTCTGTTGCGCACTCTTATTCGATTACGTCCTTCTGCACTACTGTAAAATACCTTTATCTCGCATACTTGGTTCTATCCTGTTCGCATTTTGCGGTTTTCTCATGCTTTGGGGCCAACATTATTGGCTGGGAAGCGTCCTGGTCATGGCCATTGCGCTCACGGCCGCTCTAGAAGGCCTAATGTCGAAACGAACCGTTCCTAGAATTCTGCTCGTCACGATAATTACTGCGGCAACCATTATGATGAGCACGTATTCTGGTTTCATGGTCATGGTTTATGCAACGATCTATGCTGTCTTACGCACCATACATCTGTCTGACTGCAAATCCCTCCGCTCCTTCTTGTCATTCTTCGTCCCTCTCGCCGTCCCCGTAGCTTGCGGCGTGTTGATATCACTGCTAACGGTCATACCGTATGCAACATTGCTTCTTGGCGAATCTTCACGGGTCTCAGGAGGAGAGTCGATCGCTCAAAGCGCGGTGCGATACCTTACAGATTTCGTGCCCATCCGTTGGGTACTCCCAATTTTCAGCCGTATGCTCGGCAATGGGCTTTTAAGCATTGGCGCTGATATCCCCGCTTCTCTGATTCCGCCCACCGATTCATTTGCATACGTCAACGTTTACGAGTTTATTCAACTCGGCTTCTCAGCAGGTTGCTTTATTCTTCTCGGTCAGTTTTCAAATTGGGTAGCACGTGATATAAACCCCCGCGATCGAGTTCTGATAATAATCGCATCGCTGCTTTGCTTGCTTTATTGTTTTAATTTCTTCTTGCCCGCTCTTTTCAATGTATTCGTTGATCCTAAATACCGTAGCTCATTCGTGCTGGCAATACCCGTATGTATCGCCCTCGCTTGTGGTTGGGAACACCGCATACATTCCCGTACCATATCAAAAACTAATTTGGCGGTATGTTCCTTTATAACTATCGTCGTTATTGTGTGGTCTCTCATCAATACCGTTAATGGACGCCTTGTCTGCCTCTCATATCTAGCATTAACTGTTGCAATTTCCGCAGCTCTCTATGCTATAAACAACCTATCTGGCATTAATTTACGAGTGCTTCTTTGCATTACGCTCGGATGCGTTGTGAGTTCATCTATCATCGATGCCTTCTTCATAACGAACGGCAGAGATACAACAACAAGTCTAAACTTTCCCTACGCAAGCCACTCCCCTGTCGATGCTGACACACAGACAGCTTTGAACTGGATTAAGGAGCAGGATGATGGCATTTATCGTATCGAGAAGCTTTACTCTGACTGGACAAGACTAAACGATAGTCTCATTCAGCACTATTGCGGCATTTCATCATATAACTCGACCCTCGATAGCGATGTAATTGATTTCTATCAGCATTTATGGCCCAATATTCTCGTAGGCGACAGTGCCTATCAGGAATATCTCAATGATCCCGAGCATCCTACATTATTACGCTTACTAGGTGTCAAATATATTCTTAGCCATGATCAGCTCGCCTTTTCATGGTGCGAGGAGATTGCAACTTTTGGAAATGTTTATGTTTATCAGGTCAACAACACCAATACGCTCCTTACGTTAAGCGCGGGCGCGATTTCCGAATCAGTCGCAGAGTCCTTTACTCCGGAAGCACGCGAGCAGCTTCTCTCTGCTTCCGCCATCGTGCCTGATCACATCGCTGAAAGCATTGCAGCATCACCTGCGCAAAATCCAAATACCACTTACAACGGAAACGCTATCGAAAGCTCTGGACGCTTGATCATCAACGAGCCAAACGTCTCGTTAACCCAAAATGCGTGTGCCAACGCAATATCCGGTTCTTTTACTGCGTTAGCAGATAACACTGTCGTATGCCTTGCCATACCTAATACAACGGGATGGACAATAGAGATCGATGGCGAGCAGGTTGAGACCTATCGTGCAAATTATGGATTCATAGGTTTTACCGTGGATAGCGGCGAACACACCCTAAATGCAACTTATACACCTCCCAATGCCTATATTGGAGTTATAGCTGCAGTAATTGGGACGGTGGGCTGTAGCATATTTTGTCTTTCTACGTATAAAGTAAGTGCTCGAAAAGTACCAGAGGATAGTCTGACTAGGCATCAACCCCTTTGATGCCATCGGCTATCGTGAGTAGTGCACTCAGCTAGTAGCGCTGTTCTACAAGAACGGTACCGCCCCATAACGAGAGGCGATACCGGCCTCCCACGATGCGGGTACCGTCGTCAGTCCCGGTAGCCCTTATCCAGTATTTGACAACTATTTCCAACAGTCTAGGAAACGGGTGATATGGGGCCTACGTCGAGCTGGGTAACGTACAATTTCTTGCGCACTTTGACAGCGGAATAGCGTCCAGATAAAGAAGGAGGGCACGGCCCGCCCCCGGTATGATTCGAGTTGCCTAGATGGTAACGTACAATTTCTTGCGCACTTTGACAGCGGAATAGCGTCCAGATAGGAAGGAGGGCACGGCCCGCCCCGGTATGATTCGAGTTGCCTAGACAAGAAACATGCTGGAGGTGGACCATGCCCGAGCCAATCGTAACATTCAACGAGGAGAGCCTGAAGACCGACCTTCGCGAGCTCGTCAGGAGTACCGTCGAGGAGATGCTGAACGGCCTCCTGGACGAGGAGGCCGACGACCTCGTGGGCGCCGAGCGCTACGAGCGGACGGCAGGGCGCGAGGCGTACCGCGCCGGCCACTACGAGCGGAGGCTCACGACGACGTCCGGCGAGGTCACGATCCGCATGCCCAAGCTCAAGGGCATGCGGTTCACCACGGCGGCCATCGAGCGCTACCGGCGCCGCGAGACGAGCGTCGAGGAGGCCATGATAGAGATGTACCTCGCGGGCGTCTCCACCAGGCGCATCGAGGACGTCTCCGAGATCCTCTGGGGCTCGAGCGTCTCGGCGTCGACCGTCTCCAACCTCAACGAGAAGGCGTTCGCGTCGGTCGAGGAGTGGCGCAGCAGGCCGCTCGACCGGGCGTACCCCTACGTCTACGTCGACGGGATATGCCTCAAGAGGTCCTGGGGCGGGAGCTACGAGAACGTGGCCGTGGTGGTGGCCATAGGCGTGAACGACGACGGCTGTATTTGATAGTCTCCGTCTTGCGGATTTGGGCGCGTTGATCTTTCGGGAATGAGCGCGAAAAAGTTTCGGGTCTGAGCGCGGGCACGCCGACCATCCCGTTCGGCCTACCGTTGTCGTTGCTTCG